>JAVHPJ010000128.1:2380-43751 GCA_036170535.1 Leptospirales bacterium
CCCACTGAATCCCCGGAAGGGGCTTGCCCTTGTCCCCGCCGCCGGACTTCAGCGCGCGATGTTATAAAACGCGGCTTTTCCCGGATACCGCGCTTCCGCGCCCAGATCCTCTTCAATTCGCAGCAGTTCATTGTATTTTGCCACCCGGTCCGTGCGGCACAATGAGCCGGTCTTAATCTGACCGGCGTTCATCGCGACAGCGATATGCGCAATGGTCGCGTCCTCGGTTTCGCCGGAACGGTGGCTGATCACTGCGGTGAAGCGGGCCTGCTGGGCCATCTGCACCGCTTCTAAAGTTTCGGTCAAAGAGCCGATCTGGTTAACCTTGATCAGGATCGAGTTCACCGCGCGTTCTTCGATGGCGCGGCTCAGGCGGGCGGTATTGGTTACCAGGAAGTCGTCGCCGACGAGCTGTACCCGGGCGCCCAGGCGGGCTGTGAACTTCGCCCAGCCGGCCCAGTCGTTCTCGTCCAGGCCGTCTTCGATCGAAAGAATCGGGTATTTGGCGCAGAGGTCTTCGTAGAAAGCGATCATGCCGGCGTCGTCGCGTTCGATATTGTCCGCCGCCAGCTTGTAGACCTTGCGTTGCTTGTCGAAGAACTCCGAGGCGGCCACATCCATGCCGAGGGCGATCTGTTCGCCCGGCTTGTAGCCGGCCGCCTCAATCGCCTGGAGGATTACGTCCAGGGCCTCGTGGTTGGAGCCCAGGTTCGGCGCAAAGCCGCCTTCATCGCCGACCGCCGTCGCCAGGTTTTTGTCGTGGAGGATCTTCTTTAAGGCATGGAAGGTCTCCGCGCCCGCGCGCAGGGCTTCCCGGAAGGTGTCGAAGCCGATCGGCAGAATCATGAACTCCTGGAAGTCCAGGTTGTTATCCGCATGGGCCCCGCCATTGATGATGTTCATCATAGGCACGGGCAAACGGTAGGCGTTGGCGCCGCCCAGGTAGCGGTAGAGCGGCAGACCCGCGGCAAGCGACGCCGCCCGCGACAGGGCCAGACTGACGCCGAGTATGGCGTTTGCGCCCAGCTTGCTCTTGTTGGGCGTGCCGTCGAGCGCCAGCATTTGTAGATCGTTATCGCGCTGACGAAAGACGTTGTTTTCGATGAGCGCCGGGGCGATCTTCTCGCGAATATTGGCCACGGCCTTGAGCACGCCTTTGCCCAGGTAGCGCGCTTTGTCGCCGTCGCGCAGTTCGAGCGCCTCGTGTTCGCCGGTGGAGGCGCCCGACGGGACGCAGGCCCGCCCGACCAGATCGTTTTCGACCACGACGTCCACCTCGACGGTGGGATTGCCGCGCGAATCCAGAATTTCGCGGGCTCGAATATCAGTAATTATAGCTTCGTCGCCTAACATGGGTCCCTCACTGTGAGTCTCGCGCGCTGCGCGGAGCGGAAAACACGATTCCCGGCCTTGCCGCTTGCGTCGTAAAGTAAAAAGTCCGCCTTTCGTCGTGCGGCCTGCGCGCGGCCCTGGTAAAATCGCGTTGGCGGCGAATACGTACGAAAAGGAATTGAAATTCCGGGGGCGCGATCGTACCTTACGCCAGCGGACTGGATCATGGTACGAAACGTCGACGAACTCAATACCGTGGAGACCAGCGTCGACGGCTGGCGCGACTTTATCGAGTTCAGCATGATGTCCGACTTCTACGCCGTGGCCCTGGAGCGCACCGGCGACGTGGAGCGCGCGGCGGCGCTCACACTGCTGCGCAACTATTTGAGCACTTTTGCGGCCGGCGAGCAGGTGGCGCTGGAAACCAACGTGGAAGAGTTCTTTCGTTACGCCGAGGGCTTCATCAAAGAGCTGGCCCCATATCGCTACTCGCGCGACGGCTACGACGCCGCCATTCGCGCAGCCTTCATTGGAAAAATCCGCACGCTGCTGGCGGAGCAAAAAGACGAAGCCGGCCGCGTGGCGCGGCCCGACCGCTATACGTTTATACGCACTCTGGTGAAATTCTGTTCATCGCTGGATTATATTATCCAGGTGCACGACGACTATAAGCGGTATCTCTTTCGCGAACTGCCGCAGACGCGTCGCCCCGGACCGTGAAACGTTTCAGATAACGCCGAAGGCTTTGAGCTGTCGGTACATGATCTCGATTGAAACGAGCACAATGCTGGCCAGCGGAATTGCGACCAGCATGCCCGCCATGCCAAAATACTGACCCAGGGCGATTACCGCGAGCGCGGCGATCACGGGATGGATTTCCACCGAGCCGGCCAGGACCACGGGTTGCGTGAATACGTTGTCGACCAATTGTGCGACGCCGATTACCGCGAGGGTGGGCGCGAGCAGGGCGGCGCCCGGTTGCAGCAGCGCGATGCCGGCTGCGCACACGAGACCCATCATCGGTCCGAGGTACGGCACCAGATTGGTCGTTGCTACCAGGAACGCCGCCAGCGGCGCATACGGCAGGCCGACTATATAAAAGCCCGCGCCAGCGATGACCAGCATAATCAACCACTGCATGCTCAGGCCGCGCAGGTACGCGATGATCTGCGTGCGCATATTATTCACCAGCGCGACGGCCATCTCGAAATATCGATTGGGCACCATGCCGATCAGGCTGCGGTAAATCTCCTGGCCCTGCAGGAGAAAGATAAAGGTGAGGATTGGCGTGATAATCGCGTAGGTCAGCGCATCCCCGAGCCAGGCGAAGTCTTTCGGCAGAAGCGAGCCGGCGATTTCGTCTATGCGTGCAAGATTTTTGTCCGGCGCAAGTTCGCCCAGCACGACCGACTCCGGCAGAACGCCGCGACTGAGACTCTGCAAATTGACGAGGCCGGCGTAGATGCGTTTTTTCAGTTGCTCTTCGTCTTCCAGCAAGGCGCGAACTTCAGCGGTTGCAAGCGGAACGACAAATTCAAACAGCAGTACAAGCGCTGCGACCAGCAGCAGCAGCGCCAGAGTGGTCGCAAGTATGCGCGGCAAACCCAGGCTTTCCAGGAAATCTACCGCTGGATTCAGGGCGAAAGCGATTAAGAAGGCGAGGGCGAGCGGCGCCGCGAGCATCGTCACGCCGGCGGCCATAAAAATCAAAAACGCAAGCACCAGACCAAAAAATGCGGTCTGCACAATCAACGTTGAGATTTCGAAGCGAAGTCCTTGAACTGGAGCGGATTCGTGCGACATTTTCGGAACCTCAGTCGGGATCGCGGCCGCCCGCATAGGCCAGCGAGGCGTCGCCGGAGATTTCGTCCAGAACCTCGGCGGATTCCGGCGTGCGCCCGCGCAGGCCGGCGGAGCGCGCTTCCATTTCTTCGAGTTCGCGATTGGTGTTGATGAGGCGTCGGGCGGTCAGGCGCGCCATATTCAGAATGATGATTCCGCCCAGGCGTGGTTTGCGCGCCGCCAGGCTCAGCAGATCGGGCCGAAAAAAGCCCAGCAGGCGACTGTAGCCCACGGAGCGCGCGGAGGCCGTGCGCGGCGCGTCTTCGAGAAGCGCCAGTTCGCCAAAAAAATCGCCCCGGCTCAGGTTGGCGAAGGTACGGCGATATTCGCCTTCGTGGCGGTAAATTTCCACATCGCCTTCGAGTACTATATACATGCCCACGCCCGGCTCGCCGCGGCGAAAGATATGTTCATTGGCCTTGTACTGGCGAATATGGCACAGGCTCCGCACGACGGCCAGGGCGCGATCGGGGAGATCCTGAAAGACCGGACAGTCGCGCAGGCGCTCGCGCAGCTCCTGTTCCGCGCTCCCGCGAAAGGGCTTCAGACTGTCCCAGAGAACGGACCGACTCATGCTTCCATTATCGTCCCCTGCGGGAGCAATGTTCCGCGGCGGGGTTTCCTTTTTTCTTGTGGACCGGGGGCCCGATTTTCAGGAATTGGTCGGTCGGGCGCATGCGCCGGTTGGGTCCCCGTTACAGCTCGTTCAGGGCGGCTAATCCGGTCGGGATCTCCGACCGGGCGAACGTTCACGACGGGATGTAGCGCAGGGGTAGCGCATCTGCTTTGGGAGCAGAGGGTCGTTGGTTCAAATCCAATCATCCCGAACGCTGCGGGTCGGGTCTTCCCGACACGCACAGAAGTGCCAGTAGCTCAGTTGGATAGAGCAGCTGCCTTCTAAGCAGCGGGTCGGGGGTTCGACTCCCTCCTGGCGCACAGGCCTGAATCGATCGGGGTTCGCTCCGGGCGGTTTCGAGGTCTACGTCGTAAATGCGACGCGTCGGCTCCGGCGTCCAACGGCGGAGCAGGCGGATAAAATGGCGGGCGTAGCTCAGTGGTAGAGCGCCAGATTGTGGCTCTGGATGTCGTGGGTTCAATCCCCATCGCTCGCCCAATTCAAGTTTTTCGCAGGGTTTTGGGACTTCATACTGAAATCAGTTGACGGCCTGGCTCCGCTGAAACTCTTGTCTTGTTTGTCTGCTGCATCCGGCCAACGCGCGAGCGTGGTGGAATTGGTAGACACGTCAGATTTAGGATCTGATGCCGTAAGGCGTGGGGGTTCAAGTCCCTTCGCTCGCACATGCCGCGGGAATAGCTCAGTGGTAGAGCACCTCCTTGCCAAGGAGGGGGTCGCGGGTTCAAGTCCCGTTTCCCGCTCATAATCCTTCCTTCCAGGAGCGGAGGGTTTACGCTCTGCATGGATTTCAAAACTAAAAAACTCAGCGACGTCGCCGTTGAGCTCACCGTCAAAAACACCGCCGATGAAGTCGACGAGGCGTTTCGTGCGGCCTATCGCAAGGCCCAGGCGAAATTCAAGCTGCCGGGCTTCCGTCCGGGCAAGGTTCCCCTTGAGCTTGTCGAAAAGCACCTGGGCGATTCCGTGGCCGATGACGCCGCGCGCGAACTGATCGCCAGCACCTTTCAGCAAATCGTCGAGGATCTCGATCCGCAGCCAATCAGCATACCGCGTTTTGAGCTCGAGAGCTTTGATCGCAGCAAAGGCGCGGTTTACAAGGGCGAGTACGAGACTCTGCCGCGGTTCAAGCTGCAAAAGTACAAAAAACTCAAAGTTAACGAAGACGAAGTTGAAGTGGCGGACGCCGACATCCAGGCCGAACTGGAACGGCTGCAAAAGGAACGCGGCGCCCTGGTGAGCCGCGAGGGCGGCGCCCAAAAAGACGATGTCGCGATCCTGGATATCGTCGTCAAAGACGGCGCAAAGGTATTATATAAGAACAAAGAGCTGCGCGCGCAGTTGGGCGGGTCGAACACTCTCCCGGGCGTGGACGAGCAGCTCTACGGGCTCGCAGTCGGCGAATCGAAGCAATTCGAAATCACGATCGACGAGACCTTCCCGGACGGCAAGTTCGCAGGCAAAACCCTGAGCGTCGAAGTCGTCCTCACGGAAAATCAGTATCCGGAGTATCCGGAAATTAACGATGAGTTCGCCCGGGATATGGGCGAATACGAAACCCTCGACCAGCTCAAGGCGAAGCTGCGGGAAACCCTGCTGGAACAGGCGAAGACGGCCGTAAAACAGAAGACCATGCAGAACCTGCTCGATCAGGTTGTGGAAGGCGTAAAGTTCGCTGTGCCTAACGCCCTGATCGACTCGGAAACCGAGCGGCGCCTGGAGCGCATGCGCGAGCGACTGGGCCAGAAAAACGCCAGTCTGGCGGACATTGCCGCGATGGCCGGCCAGGACGTCGAAAAGATGAACGCCGAACTGCGTGCGTCCTCGGAGAAGGCGATTCGGGAGCGGTTGGTTTTGCGCGAACTGACGGAAACCGAATCCATCCAGGTCGGTCCCGAGGATATCCTGGCGGAGATCCGCAATCGGTTTGGCGCGTATTTACCTGAGAACCAGCTGCCGACCCTGCTCGAAAACGAGCAGCTCCGGGACGACGTGGAAGGCCGGCTGCTCTTCTGGAAGAGCCTTGAGTTTCTCTATGAGAACGCCGAGGTTCGGAAAGGCGCCCGGGTCGGCTTTGCCGCCCTGCGGGAACAGGGCATCCTGAACTGAGGGGCCCAGTCGCCGGGTTGACAGATCCTTTCGCAGCTGTTTCTCTGGTATTATGTAACCGACGCCCCTACCCGGCGTCTGGATTCCAGGCGACTGCTGTCAACGCAGCATTCAGCGATTATAGTACACCAAAAGATTCGTGAGGAGCTCTTATGCCTATCATGCCCATTGTCCATGAGCAAACCGCCCGCGGCGAACGCCAGTACGACGTTTATTCGCGCCTGCTCAAAGATCGGATCATCTTTCTCGGCTACCCGATCGACGATACCTACGCAAACCTGATTATTGCGCAGCTCCTGTTCCTCGAAGCGGAAGATCCGGAAAAAGACATCTATTTGTACATCAACTGCCCCGGCGGCTATCTGACGGACGGCCTCGCGATCTACGATACCATGCAATACATCCGGCCGGATGTGCGCACCATCTGCATTGGCCAGGCGGCGAGCCTCGCGTCCCTGCTGCTGGCGGCCGGAGCCAAGGGCAAACGCTCGGCCCTGCCGAACGCGCGGGTTATGATGCACCAGCCCATTGGCGGCGTCACCGGCCAATCCCGGGATATTGAGATCCAGGCGCGTGAAATTCTGAAAATGAAAGAGAAGATCAATCGCATTTATGCGACCCATACGGGAAAACCCCTGGAGCAGGTCGAAAAGGATACCGACCGGGTGTTTTATATGTCCGCCGAAGAGTCCAGGGACTACGGTATCATCGATACCGTTATCGAGCAGTCGCGAGTCGGCGCGTAAATCTATTGACGACGCGCGCTGACGGGGCACGCTGAGAGCGGCCGGGTTGGCGGCGAATTGGGGCAGAGGATGAGCGTAAGGAAAAAAAGCGGCGATCGGGAAAAGCTCCATTGTTCCTTCTGCGGAAAGGAGCAGGACGCGGTGCGCCGGCTCGTCGCCGGACCGGGCGTCTATATCTGCGACGAATGCATCGAACTGTGCAATGAGATTATTGCGGAAGAGGGCGAGCAGGAAACCGCAGGCGTGTTGCAGGGCGAATTGCCCAAGCCGACGGAAATCAAAACGATCCTCGATCAATATGTGATCGGTCAGGACTCCGCCAAGAAGGCGCTGTCGGTTGCGGTTTACAATCACTATAAGCGTATTAATCAGAACCAGAAAAAGGCCGACGTCGAGCTGGATAAGTCGAACATCCTGTTGATAGGCCCCACCGGTTCGGGGAAAACCCTGCTGGCGCAAACCCTCGCGCGGCTCTTAAAAGTGCCGTTTGCGATTGTGGACGCCACTGCGCTGACGGAAGCGGGTTATGTTGGCGAGGACGTCGAAAACATTCTTTTGCGGCTGATCCAGAACGCGGACAACGATATCAAGCGCGCCGAAATTGGAATAATCTACATCGACGAAATCGATAAGATCTCACGCAAGGGCGACAACCCGTCGATTACCCGGGACGTGTCCGGCGAGGGCGTTCAGCAAGCGCTCTTAAAAATCATCGAAGGCACCGTGGCCAACGTTCCGCCCCAGGGCGGCCGCAAACATCCGCATCAGGACTTCATTGCGCTGGATACGCGCAACATCCTGTTTATCTGCGGCGGCGCCTTTGTCGGCCTGGAAAAAATCGTCGAGAATCGCATGGGGCGCCGCGAGATCGGCTTTGATCGCAAGAAAAGCGACGATGCGAGGCGCGCGACCAATCGTCGCGAGGCGCTCGCCAACACCATTCCAGACGATCTCATGAAATACGGACTGATTCCGGAATTTGTGGGCCGCCTGCCGATTATCGCTACGCTGAACGACCTCGATGTTGAGACCCTGCGCCGTATTTTTTACGAGCCCAAGAATTCGCTCTTTCGTCAGTATCAGAAACTCTTCGAACTCGAAGGCGTGAAGCTTAAGTTCACGGACGAAGCGATTACCAAAGTCGCCGAGCTGGCAATCAAACGCGAAGCCGGTGCACGCGGACTGCGGAGCATTATCGAGCAGGTCATGATGGATTTGATGTACTCGATTCCGTCGCGCACCGACGTTGAAGAAGTTGTCATCACGCCGGCTGTCATTGAGAACAATGACCAGCCGGTGCTCGTCCTCAAGAAAGACGCGCCGAAAAAAGAGAGCAAGAAAGAGAAGTTAGCCTGATAGGGAGCGCCGTCGATACAGACGGCGCAATCCGAAGACCGCCCCGCCCAGCAGCGCGCCGGCGGCCGCGGTTGTCAGCGCCAGATAAACTCGATAGTCCGGCAATACGCGCTCCCAGCCGTCGTACTGGCGGAACGCCAGATTTACGTTGAGTTCAGGAGCCGTCCAGGCGCGCGCCGCCAGCTGCATTGCCAGATATAATGCGATGCCGCCGAGCCAGTCAAATCCGTCCAGGCGCTGACGGGAGGCGTAAATAAGCGCGCCGCCCAAACCGGCCAGATGCGAAAGCACGCTTGGCCAGGACGTCGCGCCGGTTGATACGACATCAAGCAGCCAGGGGGCCAGGCCGATCACGAGCCAGGGCGCAGCCGCTCCGGCGAGTCGCCGCCAGCCGGCGAACCAGGCGATCGCGAGGATGGCGTTGGCGGCATTGCACATCCACAGCAGATTGCCCGCGTCCACGCCCGGTCCATAGTCCCAGGCGCGCAGAACAAAAGCGGCAGCGGGCAGGCCGGCCGATGCGAGAGTCCGAATTGCGTACGTTTGCATGCGCGCCTGCACTGACGCCTTTCGCCCGACGTTATTCCGAGGGTTGGCGCTGGCGGGGGCTCAGCGTTTCTTGACCAGAATCCAGTTGGTCGCGCTGGCGGGGTGGCGATACAGGTGCACTTTTACGTTGGTCGGCGCAATCTTATAGGTGAAAGTGTAAAGAAACAGAACGTTTAAGTCGCTGTCTTCCAGACCTTTGCGAAAAGTGCCGTAGAAAATATCGTTGTTCGTACAGGGAGCGACCTGCGTGAAAAAGTTCTTCCCCTCGACCGCCTGAGGCGAAAGGCCCGCGAGCTCGGCCTCGTAGCGATTGTACAGTTTGATTGTGCCGGTTTCGTCCACCTGCACGACCCCAAAATCCAGCGCATCGATTTGCTCACGCGTCATGGAAGGCAGCGCCTGCAGCCGATCTGCGCCGGCAAAGCTGCTTTGCGCCATGGAACGTCCCGTCTGCCGCATCTTCTCAATTAATTCTTCCAAACCGCTCATGTAGTTGTCCCTGCCACTGGTAAATTGACTTACTTCTTCTTGCGAATCACGACGCGTCGCGGGCCGTGAATTGTAATATTGCGTCCGTCGATGATTATGCAATCTTCGCGTTCGGCATAGAGATTACTCAACTGCGCGGACAGGCTTTCGATCATTGTTTCCACGTCTGCCAACGCGGTTACGCCGGTGCGTTCCGTGAGGCGCTCGCGTTCCGCGTACAGCGCCTTCAATTGAAACTCCAGGTTTTCAAAAGCGCCATCCTCCGCCGATGGGCGGGTCGCGCGCTCCACTTCAGCGTACAAGGCGCAGAGCTGCGTTTCCATGCTGGTAAGCATGTCCTGCAGTTCGTCGGCGGAATCCACGCCGTAGCGGCTCCGCAAGGTTTCAAATTCCCGGGCAAGCCGGTCCTGCTGTGGGTCTCGTTGATCCATCGGTCGCCCTCGCATACGGCCTGCGCGCAATTGCGCAAGCAGGCCGCGGTCGGATTGTGGCCGCCCCGATCCGGCGATCAATTAAAAAAATTAAGAAAGGTTCGTTTTACGTTTCTTAATGATGATTCTTTTTGCGTTTTCAATTACAATCCGGTCGCTTTCAATGCGCACCTCGTCGCGGTCCGCGCCTGCCAGCGGTTTGAACAAAAATCGATCAATTTGCTCGCGATCCGTCTCACTGATAAATGGGTCCAGGCAGGATTGCAGCAAACTGATCAACGAGGCGCGCGTCGCCGTTTCCTGATCCGACTCCATGCCGCGATAGAGACAGAATTGCAACTGCGTGTTCGCCATGATCCAGTGCGACTTAAACTCAATATACTTGAGGGGCAACAAAAGTTCCAGACCGGCATCGGAGTCCACGTCCTGCAACTGACGCAGCGACATGTCGCGTTCGCTGTATATCCAACTCAACAGATGCGCACGAGCCGCATCGCTGATATTCGCTTCGGCGACGATGGACTGCCATTGCCGCAGCATATCCGGGCGGCGGAGTTCGGTTTCCACATTGGCGACTGACATTGTTTTTCGAATTCCTTCGTCGCGCGCGGCGACTTCCTGACAGGGTAAGACTTCCGACGCGCCGCGGCCAGTCGCCAGCCCGAATTATTCATGAGATTGGGAACTTATCGAGAAATACCGCCTCATCGGGCGGTTTGTCCTGCTTTTCCGGAGCGAGTCCCGGCTTTGTTCAGGAAACACTGTGTGTTGCGGCGGCGCGCGTCGCCGCAGCGTGGCGGGAGCTTCATCAATAATCCGGGCTGGCGAATTTTTTGCGCCGCTTGCCGGGCGCGAGGGCGATGCTTTAGATGGATTATGAGTGAATGGTGGCGCCCGCGGCTGCACGACCTTCTGCCGCAGCAGGCGCGACCCGTCGTCGTATTTGAACACGGCGCGGTTTCCGCCGCGGCGCTCTGGTCGGGCATGCGTGCGTGGGTGCGGCTGTTTCGCGAGGGCGGTTACCAGACCGGAGACAGAATTGCAGTGTCGCTTGCGCCCGGGCCGAATTTTCTCTGGGTGCTGCTGGCGGCTCTCTGGGAGGGGCTTTCGCTCGCGCTGATCGATTCCAGCGAGTCGCAGCCCGAGACGCGCGTCAGGGCTGCAGATGCCGCGCTGTGGATCGCTCCGCGAGAGTCGGCGCCTGCGACTCCGCGTGCGCCTGTCGCAACTTTCACGCCCTGCCTGCGTCTCGGGCCGGACGAGCTTCCTGTCCGCCTGCCGCCGCCGGGCGCCATGCGCTTCGTCCGCTGGCCAGAGCTGCGCCTTTTGCTCGCGACTTCCGGCAGCGTGCGGGTGGCGCGCTGGATTCCTCTGTCCGACGGAAATTTGTCGGCCAATCTGGACAGTCATCAACCGGCGCTCGGGTTCGAAGATGCGCGCCTGGTTTCGGCGCTGCCCTGGCGACACGCTTTTGGATTATTAATCGAGCTCTTGCCGGCGCTATTTTCGCGGGCGACGATCTGGCGTGATCCGCAGGGCGGTCGGAACACGGAGCGCTTGCTCGCGATGCTCAGCGTGCATGCGGCCACGCATTTGTGCGGTCCGCCGCTGCTGTTCGAGCGTCTGCTCGCGCACCCGGCCGGTCGTTTAACGCTGACTGAATTACGCGGCGGCGTCATTGGCGGGGCGATGCTCGCGCCCGACCTTGCCGAATCCCTGGCGGGTTTGAATTTGCGCGTGGGCTACGGTCAGACCGAAGCCGCGCCTGGCATCTGCCTGGGCGCTCCGGGGGACCTGGAGGCGGGTTATCTGGGAGCGCCGCTCGGATGCGTTGTGCGGATCGACCCGGGGGGCGAACTGGAATTCTCCGGGTCTAACGCCTGCTTCGCCGAGTGGTCCACAGAGAGCGGCTTGATCCCGCTGCCGGCGGATCGCTGGGCGCGCACGGGCGATCTGGTGCGCGCGTCGAACGGCCGCCTGTACTATTCAGGGCGCGTGGATGGCGCGCTCAAGTTGCCCAACGGACGCTGGCTGGGCCTGGAAGAATTGGAGTTGCGGATTCGGGCTGCGCTGCCGGCGGCGCGGGAAGCGCGTGCGCTTTCGCCGGACGGGCGCTCGATCGAGATCTGGGTGCCGCGTGACAGCGGCGTGGCGCTGGAAGACGCGGCGTCGCGCAGGCGATTGGCGGAGGCCCTCGGGGGCGCGCAGGCGGTTTTCAGCGGCGTGCGTTATGCGCCGCGCGAAGCGTTTCGCTATACGCCCAAGGGCGAACTGGATCGACGGCGGATGATTCAGGAGGCGCCGACAGGCGCCAGCGGCCCATCAGGTTTCGCTTAACTCTGCGCGCGCGGCGCGGCGGCGCACAAACTCGATGATGGCGACGACCGCGACGGATAGCACGTACAGACTGGTCAGCACGCCGCCAAAGGCGACCTGGCTCACCCAATCCGGCGGCGTGATTGCGCCGGAAAAAATGAAAATGCCTACGATCACATAACGCCAGATGCGGCGGTGCGCTGCGACTGTGACCACGCCGAGGGCGCCCAACAGGATTAACACCAGCGGCAATTGAAAGGAGACGCCTGCGCCCATATGCAACAGGAACAGGAAGCCGTAATATTTCTCCACCGAGGTCTGAGGCGAGACGCCGGGCGGCAATAAATCGATGAAGAGAAACTTCAGCGAAAGCGGAAACACATAAATCCAGCAGAAAACTACGCCAATCCAGAACAATGTGGCGGACGAGGCCACGATCAAGTGTCCGATTAAAGCCGTCTTGCGACTGACGGCCGGCGTAACAAAGCCCCAGAGAATGTAGATTAAGATCGGGAATGTAAGCGTGAGTCCCGTGGCTGCCGCGACTTTCAGCAGCACTTCCATGCCGCCATAAACATTCTGCAGCAGCAACTGCGACGAAGTCAGTTTCAAATAAGGCGCGACCAGAAAACCGTGGATGTCAGTACTGAAGAAGATCGCAACGACCGTAGCCGTTCCGCCGACTGCGATGATCATAATGACGCGCCGGCGCAACTCCTCAAGGTGATCGCCGATCGTCATCGGCCGTTCGCGGGGATCTTCCAGGTCCAGTGCGCCTGCGTCGGCGGACGGCGCCAGAGCGCCCGCGGATTCAGGGGCCGAGCGCGAACGGGGACGGTAGGCGCCGGTACGCGCCACCCGCGGGACGGGCGCCGCGTACTCGTCGTCAGATTTACGTGAGCGCGCCATGCGCCGGCTCAGGCTTTACGGGAGGCCTTTTTCCGGGGCGCGTCGCCCGACGGTGCGGAAGGGCGATCGTCACTCTGGTCTTCGAGGGCGCTGCGGGAGCGGGGTTCGTCGCGCGAACCAGGTTGCGGGTTGGTGAGGGAGTCTTTGAATTCGCGAATGCCCGTGCCCAGGTCTTTGGCCAGCTGGGGAATCTTTTTCCCGCCAAAGAGGACCAGCACGATTACCAGTATAATCAGAATTTCCCAGAAGTTGAAACTGCCGAACATGCTTCACCTCGCGGACGAACGGCCTGCGCGCGCGTCGCGGCGGAGGGCCGCTCGGGCCTCCGTTCCCGGACAGATTTCGGCTGCGGCCCATTTTCGGCACGCCGGTTTTATGGGATTCGGGGCAAATTTCTGTGGCGGCCCGAGCGGGGCGCGCTCCGATAAGAGGAAGAGGCGGTCCACGCATGGCGGTCAGCAAGGAACAGAAGGGACTCTACAACGACAAGGTCCGCGTGTACAAGGGTTTCTCCGAAGACGTCGCCAAGGAGATGGCGATGCTCAAGTCGCTGGCGCGCAAGTCCCCGTCGCTTGAGCCCTATGTGCAGGTGCGCTCAGCGATTCTGGGGCTGCAGCGCGCAAATACCCTGGTGCTCATGTCTCGTCTCTCCCACGACATCCAGAATATCAAAAACGACAGCTATCTTAACGATGCGCGCAAGGAAATCAGCTCACGCATGACGGATCTGACCAAGCTGGTCGGCGAAGACATTGATGCGGGTCTGACGGACAACCAGGAGGCCCTGGCGCGCATGGGCAGCCTGACTCAAACCCAGAAGCTGACCCTGATGCGCGGCTTCAAGCAGGCGATTGAAAACGTGAAGGACGCGATGGGCGAAACCTCCAAGTGGCGCTGGTACTTCCCCGACATGTACTACAAGCTGACCGTGCTTGCGCGTAACCTGCTCGACTTTAAGAAATTCGAAAAGACGAAAGATCCGAACGATCCCGATTATCGCGCGTATCAGGAATACATGCGCTTTTTACTGGAAGAGAGTCAGGTGGCGGCGCAGGACTATCGCAGCAAATACGAGCTTTCCACGCAGGAGGTGGCGGATTTGATTGTGATTCGCAAGATCCTGGAATTGCAGAAGAAAGTTTATATGTTTCTGGGCCAGCGCGACGAAACCGCCCGCGTGGCGACGACGCTCGACAGCATCAATAACAAGATCGACGTGATCATGGCCGAAAAATCGGGTAAAAAGAAAAAGACATCCTGAACCGATCGTCGCCTCTCTTTTCCCCGGGCTGTCCCGCGCGGGGAGCCGACCGCCGCCCCTTTGTCGGCGAAAAGTCGTTGGATTTTATTTTTTTGGAAACCCGCCGGGGTATCTTTCGTCCTTATTTATACACAGACGCTGCATCGCTATTGACCGGAAGGCGGCGGCCGGGGTCGCTGGGCGGAAGACGGCTTTGACAGTCGCGGAGGCTGTCGGTCGGCGCTGGACGAAGAGGCGGCCCGCTCCGCGGGCTGCGTCCGTGATGCGGAATCAGCTAGAGAATTGCGTTACAAACAATGCCGCGAGGGCGGCGAAAACAGGTACGAGACAATGGCAGTAAAAAATCTAACCGATGGCAGTTTCGATCAGGACGTTTCGAAAGGATTGGTTCTGGTGGATTTCTGGGCGGAGTGGTGCGCGCCGTGTCGCATGGTTGCGCCGATCGTTGAAGAACTCTCCAACGAAATTCCCCAGGTCACGTTCGGCAAATTGAACGTCGATGAAAATCAGATGGTCGCGCAAAAGCTCGGCATCACTTCGATTCCCACGCTCATCCTGTATAAGAACGGGCAGCCGGTGGATCGCGTCGTGGGCCTCATGCCCAAGCCGCAGCTGAAGAATTTCGTCAATAAACACATGAACTGAACGCTTGCGGTTGCGTGGCGAACCGGATGCGCAGCGGGCGGCCCGCCAATGGCGGGCGTCGCGCGGCCCTCGCTCAGTCCGTTTGTTGAAAGGCCTGCAAGAGCGTTCCGTGGCGGTGGCCGGCGGATTCGCTCGACTCCCGTGCGACCGGGGCGCCGACCAACAAGAGCGCGGCTTCCTCTTCGCTTAATTCAAGCGTGTGATTATGTCCTGCATTCTCCTCGAGGGGAAAGCTGCGAACGCCGGATTCCAGCAAGCGAAACGTTATGCGCAGCGCGTGGGTGTGAAACAGGCGTTCTTCCACAAACGCCTGGAGGCGGGGCCGGTCTGGTTCGCTGGTGCAAGCGGCTGAAAAACAAAGCAGCGCAAGCGCGCCGCAATTACGCCCCGCGCGAATGGCGGCGGTGCAGAAGGCGCGGGCGGTCCGGCGCCAGAGTCGGGCCGACGGGCTTACGCAGGTTTCTTCCATCGGATTGCGTTTTTTCTGATTTCCCTTAAATAACAGAGCAGGCAAATCAGTCCATTAATCAGGATTTTCCTTGATCCGTCGGGAATCGCCCTGATTCTGCCGACCGAACGGCGCACCCTATGGCACTCACAAAGGTGGAACTTACCGCCCCCTATACAACCCTGCCGCGGGGCGGCTATCTTGTCGAGACATCCGTCGGCTACGTGCAGGTGGGTTCTCCGCCGGAGACGATCAAGGACACGATGATGCTGCCCCGCAGCACGCCGCAGATCTTCGTGCTACCGAACAAGTTTTTTCATGTCGAAAAGGGCATCTCCGTCGCGGAGCTTGAGTTTCCGATTTATTATAATCACTTCCTGCGTCAGAAGAAAACCTACATTGTGTGTACGCGGGAGCAACGCGATCAGTTGATGATCGTGCTGAACGAGGCGGTGTTTGGTCCCGAAGTCATCGACCTGCGCTCCGAGTATGTGGAAGGCGAGGATACGTTCGGCTTTCCCAACATGAAGGCGGAGATGGATCACTTCCGCGGCGACCGCAAGCTGGAGGACCTGGTAAAGTTCGTCGTCTTTAAAGACAATCGCGTCCGTCTGAATAACCTCGTCATCGAAAAGTCCGATCAGGGCGTGCTGCGCATGATCGACGAGGACTGGGACCGCGACGTTGAGACGCCCGGCGAAGTCGGCTTTAACATCATCTACGAAGCTGGCGAGCGCCCCCCGGAACCGTATCAGCCGCCGCTGTTGGGCATTACCTGCCTGGGCCCCAGTCACGGCTTTGATCCGGAGGAAAATACCAGCGGCTTTCTGATCTGGATCAATCACCAGGGCATCATGGTCGATCCGCCGGTCAACTCTACGGAGTGGCTGCGCGAATCTAATGTGAATCCCAAGCTGATCAATTCGATCATCCTGACGCATTGCCACGCCGATCATGACGCCGGCACGTTTCAGAAAATCCTGGAGGAGGGCAAGATCACCGTTTATTCAACGGAGACGGTGATGTATTCCTTCATCAAAAAATACCACGGTCTGACCCTGATTCCGATCAAAGAGTTATTCTCTCTCTTTGATTTTGTGCCGGTGGTCATCGGCAAGCCGTACATGATCAGCGGCGCCGAGTTTCGGTTCAACTACGCGCTGCATTCCATTCCGAGCTTGAGTTTTGAGTTCACCTTTCAGGATCAGAGCTTTATCTACTCCTCGGATCACCTGAATGATCCGGAACGATTCAAGCAACTTTACGAGAAGGGCGTACTGCCGGAGACGCGTTATCGCGATCTGGTCGAATTTCCCTGGCATCATAAGATTATCTATCACGAAGCGGGCATCCCGCCGCTCCACACGCGCATTGACTATTTGCGCACCTTGCCGGAGGACGTGCAAAAGCGCATAACGGTGTACCATATCGCCAAGAAGGACATGCCGAAAGACGTGTTTCTCAGTCTTGCGCGCTTTGGCATTGAAAACACCTCTTATCCGCCGATCACGCCGCCCCGGCACGAAGAGGCGTATCGCCTGCTGGATATTCTTTCGAATATTGACATTTTCCGCGAGTTCCCGATTGCAAAGTCGAAAGAGTTTCTGACGATTGTGGAACATGAAAATTTTCCTCGCGAATCTTACATTATTCGGCGCGACACTCCCGGGGATAAGTTCTTCATCATTGTTTCCGGCAATGTACGCGTGGAAGGGATGAACCACGATCTTGAAGGCGACCAGATGAAGCGCTTCGGTTCGTATGAGTATTTTGGCGAAGCGTCGTTGATTCTCGATCAGCCGCGCAGCGCCGACGTTATCGCCGAGACGGACGTGCACGCACTGACCATTGAAAAAACGAAGTTCTTAAATTTCATTAAAGGATCGGGCCTGAACCAAAAATTCCTGATGCTGAATGAAATGCGTAAAACTGGCACCTGGGACGTGCTTACGCGCTCGCGCTTCTTTCGGGGCATTACATCGGCGCAAAAAACGCAGCTGGAACTGTTGATGCAAATCAGTCGCTTTGGCGCGGGCGAACATCTGATTCGCGAAAATGCGACGTTTGCCGAAGCCTTCATCATCAAGAGCGGTTCGGTCGACGTCTTGCAACAGGGCCGCCTGATAGAAACTCTCGGGCGCGGCGACTTCTGCGGCGAGATTTACAATCTGCAAAAGGAAGCGCCGTCTTCGTACGAATTTGTAGCCACCACGGAACTCGAGGCGTATCGTCTTGAGCGCCAGGATCTCATCGGCTACATTACGAACAATCCCGGCGTTTACATGCGCCTGAACTACATCTACGGTCGCTGAGGCCTTGCCGGCCCGGCGCGCTGGCCGAAAATCAATTCAGGTCCGGATAAAGCCTGCGTAGCGCTGCAAAAAACGGCGCGCCGATCAGCGTTGCGAGCGCCAGATATGCGCCCAGCGGCGCGGGAGCGCGCCAATCGCGCGCAATGTAGGCCAGGTGCAACAGGCTCAACAGCGCGGCGGCCTGGATGACAAAGAACAGCGGCCAGAATTCGAGAAAAAGTCCGAGAATGCCGACGAGAATCACGTCGCCGAATCCCAGGCCCTGGCGGCGCAGCAGGCTGATTAAGAACAGCGCGCCAAAGACCGCCGCAGCGCCCAGACCAAGCCACACTCGATCGAGAAAGAGCGCGCCATTGCGACCGCTCGCCTCGAAACTGGCGGCCGCCGCCCACAATACGAGAAACAGGGCGTTTTCGTGATCGAGCTGCAAAAAGCTCCAATCTACCGCGAGCGCTGTGTAGAGGTGGCCCAGAAACAGGGCGGAAAAAATCGCGAGCGGCCAGCTTGCGCCGCTCCAGAGCGCGACGGGGATGTACGCCGCGAGCCACAATTCGCCGGCGAGCGTCAAGGGTCCGATTTTTTCCCCGCAGCCGGCGCAGCGTCCGCGCGTCGTCAGATATCCCAGAATCGGCCAGAGCTCCACGCCGCGAATCGGTCTTTCGCAAGCGAAGCAGAAGGAAGGGCGCGTGAGTATGGTTCGCCAGCGCCGCGGCGCCTTGCGTCCGGGGCCGTAACAGAAGTATAAAATGCGCGAGGCAAGGGCCGTGTAGAAACTTCCCAGGCACAAGCCGATAAATATCGCGAGAGCCAGTTGCAGCGGGGCCGTGGCCGCGGCGAAATCCTGACTGAACAGATTCATTCGACGAGTGAAAGCAAAGCGTCCATGCCGCGCTCGAGCACGGCCGGCTCCGTGGCGTAGGAGATGCGTATCCGATTTTCCGCGCGCGTAAAGATCCGTCCCGGAACCAAAAGCAGTTCCTTTTCCTTGATCGCGCGTTCCACAAAGGCCCGATCGCTCCCCGGGATCTCCGGAAAAATATAAAAGGCGCCCTGGGGCGCGTTGAAGTTCAGGCGCCCCGTAAGCCGCTCCACGCAATAATCGCGATTTTTTTTGTAGCTGGCCACATAGGCGCTCATGTCGAGATCGAGGGCGGTCACGCCCGCCCATTGCACCGGCGCCGGCGCGCAGACGACCGTGTATTGCTGCAGCGTCGTCATCGCCTTGATGATCGGCGCGGGGCCGACGGCGGCGGCCAGTCGTAGACCGGTCATGCTGTAGGTTTTGGAAAAGCCCATGAGCGTCAGCGTGCGCGGATACAGCGCGGCCGCGCTTTGAAAGCGACCTTCGTAATCGAAGGCTTCGTAGATCTCATCGGCCACGAGCAGCGCGCCGGAGCGATCGGCCAGTTCCGCAAGCAGGCGCAATTGATCGGCAGACATTACATGGCCGGAGGGATTTGACGGACTGCA
This sequence comes from Leptospirales bacterium, assembly GCA_036170535.1. Classification (GTDB taxonomy): domain Bacteria; phylum Spirochaetota; class Leptospiria; order Leptospirales; family Leptonemataceae; genus SSF53. The sequence goes on from JAVHPJ010000128.1 coordinate 21,230, forward strand.
GTAGATGATGAGCTTTACGCCGTCGACGTTCAGGCCCTCGAGATCCGCGTGCGAGAAATTTTCCGGGATATAGTCGACCTGCGCATTCATAAATTGCAGCAGGCTGCGATAGATCAGAAACGCCGGGTCCGTGAGTATGACGCGATCGCCAGGATCGATGGTCGCCTGAAAGAGCAACTGTATCAAAGAGGATACGCCGGAGCTCACCAGGATGTTTTCCGGCGGCGCCTCAAAGCCGTTCACTTCGCGAAACTTGCGCGCGAGTCGCTCGCGCAGCGGCAGAACCCCCTGGGTTTCCGTGTAGGCCGTACGGCCCTCGGCGAGCGCGCGGTTGATCGCCTCACGAATTGGTTCGGGCGCCGGATAATGCGGCTGACCGATCGAGAGATTGATCGGATTTTTCAGGGCGCCGGCCAGCTGAAACACGCGCCGGATCTCGGAGCTGTCGATCCGATTCATGCGCTCGGAAAAAACATTCAAATCCTGACCGGTCCGGGACATGGCGCGCCTCGCTTCGTCAGGACGCGCGACACGAGCGAGTCGGCAAGCGAATTCGCCGCACCTGAGCCGCGCGCATCCAAAAATAGACCGAACGGTCTGTTCACGAGCCAAAGGGATTGACTCACGGATCAATGACCTGGAAACCGGGCCGGTATGCGTACGGTTGAGATCGCTGGCGTTCGGACGCCCCTCTTTCACGAAACTGCCGGTTGGATTCCGGACCTTCGCTTGATCCTGACGCCGGCCGCGCGGCGCAATCTGCAAAAGATCCTGCACCCGCTGAATCAGGGCTGTAATCTGCTGCTGGTGGGCGATGCGGGCGTGGGCAAGAATGCGCTCATTTATTATATCAACAAGCTGCGCGCGCACCCTACCGTGCGCTACAGCTTTAATGAAGACACGCTCCCGGAAGACCTGGTCGGCGCGTATCGCATTGATCCGGTGACGCATCGCTTTGTCTGGTCGGACGGTCCGCTGGCCCACGCCATGCGCACCGGCGCTGTGTTTGTCGCCGACGAAATGAATCTTTGCCCGCCGGAAGTGCTCAAACGTTTTTACTCGGTATTCACGGACCGCAGTCTGCAACTTCTGGAAGGCGACTCAACCCTGATCCAGGCGGCGCCGGGCTTCGCTTTTGTCGCGACGCAAAATCCGGCCGAGGGCTTTGAGGGACGCAAAAATTTGCCCCGCGAAATTCAAAAGCACTTTGCGACCGTTTATGTGGATTCGTATCCGCACGAGGAATTGGTGGAGATTCTGGTCGGGCTGTTTCCGGACATCGAACGCGGCGCGGTGGAAACCATTGTGCGCATCAACACCGCCGTCGAGGCGCTGGTCAATGAGCGCAAAGTCGGCGTGCGCGATCTCGAACGCTTTCACTTTAATATTCGTAATCTTTCGCGTCTGGGAGCGCGACTCAGCAACGAGCGGGCCGACGGGCTGTTGGAACTGAGCGACATCTTTGTGGCGACGTTCCGGTCGGAGGAGGATCGCCGATTGGTGCGCAACAGCATGGCGGAACTCGCTCACGACGCGCCCGGCTTTGGCGACGTCATGGCGCTGCGTAACGAGCGCTCGGGCGCGGCGGTCGAACTTTTCTTTGATCCTGCTTCCGAAACAGTGCGCGTCGGCCGCGCCGAACTCAAGCGCGCTGATTTTTCAAGCGCTGCTGCGCGCCGTCCATTTGCCGAATCCGTGGAGCGCGCCTTTGATGAGTTGCCGCCAGTGCCCGCCGTGCGGCCTTCGCTTGAATCGCTCATGCGCTCGATTGAGCTCGGCGAAAACGCGCTGCTCGAATGCGAAGCTGACGTGGAACCGGAAGATTACGTGAAATTCTTTGCCGAGCTTCTGGACCGTCCGCTCGCGGTCATTACCCTTTCGCGCGGCATGCATACGGCGGACGTGCTGGGCGGCCTGAAGCCTGCGCCCGATGCGGCCCACGAACGGGAGGCGGTGCGCTGGGTGGACGGTCCGCTCACGACTGCGGTGCGGCGAGGCGATTTTATACTGCTGAAAGGCCTGGAAGCGGCCGGCCCGGAACTGGTGGAAAAGTTGAACATGCTGCTCGACGATGCGCGCGCACTCGCTTTGCCGCCGGAGTCTGGCGAAACGGCGCCCCTGCGTCTGCGCCCGGAAGCGCGCATTTTTGGCCTCAAGTTTTTTCGGATGCAGCGCAGCACGCCGTCCATTTCGCGCGCGTTCCGCAACCGCTTTACGGCGCTCACGCTTGCGCCTGTCGTCGATCCCGAGAGCCTGCGTGAAATCGCCGCGCGCCGTTTGGGCGTGGAAGAAGACGGCGCGGCCGAAAAGCTGCTCCGGGCCATGACCCAGTTTCATTTGATGATTCGCGAACGTTCGCTAAAGCGCGAGATCGGCGCGGCGCAGATCCAGCCGTATCAGTTCGGTCTGACGAATCTGCGGCGCTGGTGCGAACATATTCGTGCGGAGTTCGAAATCGAAGGCGGCGGCGAGAAATTTCAGACCCTGGAAGTCGTGGTGCGCGGCGCTGGCGTAGCTTATTTGAACGAGATCGCCGAGACGCGCGAGCGCGATAAAATGGCGTTGGTGCTTGAAACCATGCTCGGCGGCTTGCCGGCGGATGAAATTCTTAAAGAACTGGAGCGGGCGGCTTCAAAAAAAAAACTGATCACGCAATCATCCGAAACTAAAAAGATCTGGTGGGACCAGAAAGAAAACTGGCGACCCGCAAACACCGGCAAGTTTAAGGCGAAACTCGAGGGTCGTTCGATGAAAGCCGGCGTGGATATCAACACGCCGGAAACGGGCGGCCAGACGAAAGAAGGCAAAGACGCCTGGTACGGCTCGGATACGCAGGGCAATCAAGGGCAGGGCGAGCCGGGCGCCGGCGGCGGGGCCTGGGGCTACCGCACGGAGGAGCTCTACAAAGAGTTTTTAAAGAAGCGCCGCGCCCTCTGGGACTACAACATCACGGTTTCGCTCGAAGAATTCAAAGAAATCTTTGGGCCGGAAATCCAGCGCGTTACGGTGGATTTTGACCGCTTGTTGGACCCCCAGGTGGATATCACGCGGCGCTACCTGTCGCAGGGATCGCGCGTCGACGCCCGGCGTTACCTGTCGTACATCGCCGGACGGGGCGACGGCCGCGTTTTTGATCGCACCACTGTCACCGTGGACGACGACAAGCTCAAAGGCGTGGAGATTATTTTCGCCGTAAATAAGGGCCGGCGGATTTTTAACTTTGAATATTCGATCGCAACGCTGGTCGCAATAATGAGCTGCGCGACCATACTTGAGAATCACCAGATACCCTTCGGCGTGGCCGGCTATTCGGATCTTTCAAACATGAAGTCGTCGGTCGACATCATGTGGTATAAGACCCTGCACGAACTTTTCGGCTCGGGTCCGGAAGAGGATCTCTTCTACGGCCTGGCGCGCAACTGGCACGGCGATACGGTCGCTGAGTGGCAGCTGCTGGAAGAGTTAACCGCGTCCTTCAGTCCGGACGCGCGCACCCGGATTATCGTGCTTGTGTCCGACTTCCGCGGCGCGCGTGCGAAGGTGACGCTGGAAAAGGATATGAGCAGCGACGACACTGCGCGGCTGAAACAAATGGCCGACCAGCTGACCCGCCGCGGCGTGATACTGCTGGGCGTCGGCGTCGGCGCGCGGGCGATTGCGGATGCGCTGTTTACGGATTCGTTGCATGTCGGCGGCGAAACCTATGCGGAACTCCCCCAGCTTATGGCCGGTCGCGTAACGGAGCTGATTCACAGACATCACAACGCGGCTGCCATGTAATCGCCGAGCGGAAAGGATACTTTTTATGACGCTTTCGAAACGCACGCCTTACCCCGCGGCCGGGAGTTCCGCCGAATTTCCGCGCCTGCCCTTTATTCATCCGCTCGCCGCTGTGGACGGATTGGTCACGCTGGGCGAGGGTTGCTCCATCTGGGCCGGCGCCGTGTTGCGCGCGGACATGAATACGATCCGGCTTGGCGCCTGGGTGAATATTCAGGACAACACGACTCTGCATACGGATTCGCGCAGCTCGATCGAGATCGGCGATTACACGCTGGTCGGCCATAACGCGATGCTGCACGGTTGTCGCATTGGCCGCGGCTGCATGATCGGGATCGGCAGCATCGTGCTCGATCACGCCGAGATTGGCGACGGCGCCATGGTGACAGCCGGATGTTTGATTCGCGGCGGCAAAAAAATCCCCGCAGGGGCGCTGGTCCTGAGCAAGGGCGAAGAGTTGCGGATTGTGCCGGGCGCGGCAAAAACGGCGCTCACAATTGCGGGCAGTCTCGAATACGCGGCGCTCGCGCGGCGTTTCCTGGACGGCGTGTTTGGACCCTTTTCGAAGGAAGAGGAACTTGGTTTTCTGGAACAGGCCCGCGAAGTGATCGAGCGGGCGGGTTTGGATCCGCGCAAAGCGGCGGCCCGGGAAAGCTGAGGGCGCGTCCGCGTCTGTCGCGCGCCGGCCGGATTACGGGGCCGGAAACTCTTCGGGCGTGGCAATTTTAAAGAAACTGTCGAGGCGCGCCAGTCGAAATACATTTAGAAGATTCGGCTTGAGGCCGATCAGCGTCATTTCGCCGCCGTAGGCCTTGACCAGGTTCAGTCCCTTGATCAACGCTCCCATGCCGGAACTGTCGATAAAGTTAACGTCGACGAGATCGACGCCGACGCGCGCGGGTTTTTCCGCTGTACATTCCTGCAGAGTCTTCTCAAAGTATTCCGTTTGCTCCAGATCAAACTTACCCGCCAGTTTTAAGATCAGAAGCGCCTTTGTTTGCACCGCCCGCGTAATTTCCACAATGACAGAGTTCCGTTTTTTGGAAGCCGGTCAATCAATTCCCGTAGTCGGGGGCTCGTCCGGCGCCGTATCCGGGGCGCCGTCTGGTTGGGTCGTTTGCGGCGTTTGCCGCTCCGCTTCCGGGTCGGAGGCGGAGCCGGCGTTCCAGCTCAGGCGGCGTTCAATCGACAAATCAAATGAGCTTTCTTTGGACGAAAGCCACATGCGTTGCGAACCGGAAAAAGCGACGAGCAGCGCTTCTTCGCCCAGGCCGCCGCGCGAGTGCAGCAAGCCTTCGCTGTAATAGCGCCGGGTCCAGAGATTCAAGCGGAGCGAAGTAGCGTCGCTCAACCGATACTCGGCGCCGCTGCGCAAATAGAATCCCGTGCCGTAGCCATGTTTGATTTCGAACGTAATGTTTCGCTGAAAATGAAAGTCGCGTCCGTAATTGTAGCCGTTAATTACGGCGAAGGCGACATCAAAGGACCAATCGCCGGCCCCTGTGCGATACCCCGCGCCAAAGGGAAGCTCCCAGATCACATTGCTCAGGCTATTACCCTGGCCGATTGGCGCAATCAGCAGGGTCGCACCGGAACCTATGAATTGCGTCGCATCGTAGACGTACTGCTTATTGTACCAGTAGCTGAGCCCGAGTTCAAGGAACCAACCTTCGGCCCGCGTTGTTGCGCGCGGCGCAAAGGGAAAAAAGCGTACGAGCAAATCGCTGCGCCAATCGATCAGACTTGAGCGCCCTTTTGCATCAGCAAAATTGCGACTGCCGGAGATCACGTAGGCCGAGTCGCGAAAGCTCCAATTGGATTCGTCGAAGCCGTTGCGTCGTACGGTTGAGCGTTCATTCAGCGTAAAGTCCTCGTTGCGCGCTTCACCACTCTCCACGTACCAGCCGGTGCCGCCGAGCGCTGCGCGAAACTCGAGCGGGCCTTCCAGAAACAGCAAATACGCTCCAAAATAATTGAAATTCCGCGGGTAGGTGAGTCGCGATCCCCCGGCGAATCCGCGCAGATCCGGTTGCCGACTGCCGGTCTCAAAAATCTGTTCGCCGGCGTTAGCGCCTGCAAACGCACCCGCGCGCGTTTCGGCGGCAAGCGAAGCAGTGGCGAAGAACAGTGCGCCGGCGGCAAGCGCGCCGGCGGTCGATCGCCGCCCGAAACCTGCCGGGCCCGACCGGAATTGGCCCAATCCTTTTGCTTGCCGGGCCGGGCCTGCAGTGCGTTCTTGTAGAGCGGGGCTGCGGCCGCGCAGAGTTCCAATGAGCGCACTACTCGCATATTTGAAATCAAACTTCTTCACCCTCGCGCTCCTCTGCTTCGTCGTTGGCTATATCGCCTACACCCGACTGCCGGCCTATCTGGAGACGCGGGCGCTGCACGGTCAAGTCGCGCCCGATCTTGAGTTGGCGACTTTAAATACGGGCGCCGGGGCGACCGCGCCGGTGTTTCGGATGGCGGACCAACGCGGACGCAAGACCTTGCTGGTTTTCTGGGCCACCTGGTGCTCCTTTTGCGTGGCGGAGATGCCGGACTTGAGCGCGCTGCAAACGGAGCTAGGGCCGGCCGGCCTTTCTATAGTGGCGATTTCCGAGGAGAACCCCCAGACTGTGCGGGCGTATCTGGAAAAACATCCGGTTTCATTTCCGGCGGCGCTCGACGCCCTGTCCGTCGCCCACCGCGCCTATCGCATATCCCTGTATCCCACGCTGGTGTGGGTGGAAGCGGACGGACGCGTCAGCGATGTAAGCCAGGGACAGAACTACGGGCTTAAATATCGCGTCCGCTATTGGGTTACGGGCTCGGCTCTCAGCGCCCCGAAAACTGAAATCAGCGCCGCGCTCTGACCTGGCGCGCGCTTGCCGTCGCGGCGCGCCCCCGGCTTCTGGTCATATCAACCGGCCAGCCGGCCCCTTCGGTCTCCATGAGCGCTCCTGCAGGCAAAAAAATCGCAGTTCTCGACTTTGGCGGACAATACGCCCATCTGATCGCGTCGCGCGTGCGCCGCCTGGGCGCTTATACCGAGATCGTGTCGCCGGCGGATCTGGATCGCGACACCGCGCGGCGCGAATACGCCGGTCTGATCTATTCGGGCGGTCCCGCTTCGGTCTATGAACCAGGCGCCCCGCACAGTCGGCCCGAGCTTCTGGAATGCGAGGTGCCGATTCTTGGAATCTGCTACGGACATCAACTGATCATGCTGCAGGCCGGCGGCGCGGTGGAAGCGGCCGAAGGCCGCGAATACGGGCCCGCGCGGCTCAAACTTTCCGCTGGCGTCGGCGTATTCGCAGGCGAAGACCTTGAGCGTCATCCGGTAGTCTGGATGAGTCACGGCGACGAGGTCGCGCGTTTGCCTGCCGGTTTTTCTGCTGTCGCCAGCACTGAAGACTGTCGCTATGCAGCGGTCGCCGATCCAGAGCGTCGCATCTACGGCATTCAGTTTCATCCCGAGGTCAAAGACAGCGAACGCGGCGATGAATATTTAAAGAACTTTATTGCTATCTGCGGTCTGAGCGGCAGCTGGAATCTGGACGATTTCCTTGAAGCGGAGACCGCGCGCATTCGCGCCCAGGTCGGCGACAGCAAAGTGTTTTTGTTAATTTCGGGCGGCGTGGATTCCACAGTGGCTTTTGCGTTGCTCGCGCGCTGTCTGCCGCACGATCACCTGCTGGGCTTGTTTGTGGACACCGGTTTTATGCGCGAAAATGAGGGCGTCGAAGTCGAGCGCGCGCTGCGCGAACTCGGCGTGCGCCTCATCACCGCGGACGCTTCCGATCAGTATTTTGCGCGCCTGGCCGGCGTCTACGATCCGGAAGAAAAACGCAAACGTATTGGCGAGCTGTTTCTCGAGGTGCAGGCCCAGGAAACGGCGAAGCTCGGCTTAAACGACGCCGACTGGCGCCTGGGCCAGGGCACGATTTATCCCGACACGATCGAGTCGGGCGCGACCAAACACAGTCATCGCATCAAGACGCATCACAACCGCGTGCCGGCGATCGAAGCCCTCATCGCCGCGGGCAAGGTAGTCGAGCCGCTGCGTGATCTGTATAAAGACGAGGTGCGCCGCCTCGGCCGCCTGCTCGGCCTGCCGTCGGAAATCGTAGAGCGGCATCCCTTCCCCGGACCCGGCCTGGCCGTGCGGCTTTTGTGTCTGGAAAAACCGCTCGCGGATACTCCGGATTCAGTCGCGATGCAAAACGCCCTCGAACGCGGCGAAATCGCTGGCGACGCGGATGCCGCCCGCATTCAAGATGCGCTTGCCCGGGCGCATTTGGGTTTTCGCGTGTTGCCGCTTCTCTCAGTTGGCGTCCAGGGCGATCAGCGCAGTTACGCGCGCTGCGGGGCCTTGTTTGCGGAAGATCTCACCCGGATTGACTGGGACTTTTATTTTGACATCGCCCGGCGCATACCCAATCGCTACCGGCTGTTAAACCGCACGCTCTTAAATGTGGCGCGCAAATCCAGCGGCCCCCTCGCTGCCCTGGAAATCGTCGCGCGCACGCCCGTCGATCTGAGCCCCGCCCGGACGGCCCTTTTACGTCGGGCCGACCACATAGTGCATACGTTTCAACGCGAGGCCGGTATTTACGATGAAATCTGGCAGTTTCCGACCGTTCTGGCGCCGGCCGGTCTGGCTGGTTCGGACGGCGAGTCGATCATCCTGCGTCCGATCATATCGATTGATGCCATGACGGCGTCGGTATATCGCATGCGGCCGGAGCAGCTGAACGAACTGGCGCCCCGCTTGCTTGCGCTTGACGGCGTGGATCTTGTCTTTTATGATTTGACCTCGAAGCCGCCCGGCACGATCGAGTGGGAATAGTCTTTAATTGGAATTTTTTGCGGAGCCAGAAATGAGCGCACGTCCCTTTCGCATACTCGGATTACAACAAATCGCCATCGGCGCGGAAAACAAGTCGGACCTGGCGAAACTCTGGATCGACCTGTTGGGCTGCAAGGTTGAGAGCACGTTCAAAAGCGAAAAAGAAAACGTGGACGAAGACATCCTGCGCCTGGGCGCCGGACCGCACGCCGTCGAAGTCGACCTGATGCAGCCGATTGATCCGACCAAATCGCCTAAGGTGCACGTGCCCCAGCTCAATCATATTGGTCTGTGGGTGGACAATCTTGCGGCCTGCGTGGAATATCTGACGGCGCAGGGCGTGCGTTTTACGCCGGGCGGTATTCGCAAGGGCGCGGCCGGGTACGACGTGTGTTTTATTCATCCCAAGGGCAACGATGAGTTTCCGCTTTCGGGCGTGGGCGTGCTGGTGGAGCTGGTGCAGGCGCCGCCGGAAGTGATTGCCGCACAGGGTTAAGCGCGAAGGGGGCGAAGGCGCGAAGTTGGGGCCCGCCGCGGGTCTTGGTTTGGGCGTGGGTTTCGGGATCGGCGTTATTCTTTGGGGAAGCCGAAGCGTCGTTTGATGGCGACGGCGGCGGAGAATAGAAAATATAGAAAGCCGATGTTGGCTACTCCCGCAAGTATCTTAGACCAATCTGGTGCAAGGCTGGCCATAAAGTCTCGTAGGATAAATTGGCCCCAGAGTTTGGCCGGATTAACAATATATTGTCCGATAGCGGCAGAGTCGCTATCGCCAAGAGCAATCTTCAGTACACCTGCGCAAAGCAAGGTGAAGATGCTTGGACACAAAAGCTTATAATAAGATCCGTGAATCCCGTACAGGATACTAGTAATTCGACTGGAGCGCGCCCGAAAGTAGGCGAGATATCGCTGAAGAGCTTTTTCATGCGCCTGAAACGTTGGCTGCTCCAGCATGAACTTGTAGGAGTTAACCATCATACGGACGATTTCGTCGGATGCAAGGTCCGGGTGTCTTGGATGTCCGGCTTCTCTATTGCCCAACCCTAAGTGCCATATTAAAGGCCACGAATGCCATGCCGTTTGATGTTTGTTGTCACCGTACCAAACTCGTATGCTTTGCTCCCTGAATTCAATCCGACTTGTTCGGCCGATATTAAGCTTCTCTGGAATCGTTTGGAGTAGTATCAGACGAAAGACTCCTCCTCCAATGTGCGGGATCGATTCGTCCAGCTCCGATGTCCCCTTGCGGGACTTAATGTCCACAGTCAAAAAATCCGTTACATTGCTGGGAGGCCAGTCTAGATTCACTGTCGTTATGACATGGTGGAAATGACACCGTTGAAATGAAGCCATGTGGATGAGTGTGAGGCTGGTGATTTGGCAAGTCTCAAACTCAAGATTCAAATTTGGCGCGTCGATTCTTAGTCTCTTTATTCGGATGCCATGGAAAAAAATCCAGGCGGTTAGGTTGTGTTGAAAGAATTCTATAAGTGTGCTGGTGTCGAGTTGATCGACAGCTTGGCGCACCAAGTGATAGGTCTTTCCTTTTTCGACTATGGCTTTGTGTCGGCTGAGAACTTCGGTTAAAGCATTGGCGAAATTCGGCAAAGTGGCGGACAGGTTCGCGCCACTCAGTGCGTCACTATGCAAGATGCCAGGCGCATTTTTCCTGATAAAGATTCGATTTCCGAAACTCTCGGCTTCAATTCCAGCTTCCAATAGGTCGCTTAGTAACGGGTTATGCGCTGCAGGTTTGCACAATATGCGTAGATATGCCGTTTGTAAGTGATCTTCCAATTGGTTCTGCATCATGCATGTAAACCACTAGCCGGCTACTTGTTTTTGACAAGTATTTCTATAGATTGATTGTGTGAGCTAGGTCGGGTGCTTTGAAGCGCGGAATCCGGACCGGTGAGAACTGGAAGAACTCGACGCTAACAACCCAACACGGGCCGGCGAAAAACCCTCGCACCCAACCCTTCGCGCCTTCGCGAACGCGCCTGCGCGAAACCCGAAGTACCCGGGGCGGGACTTGAACCCGCACGACCGTTAAGTCCCAGGATTTTAAGTCCTGTGTGTCTACCGATTCCACCACCCGGGCGAGGGGCAGGAGTTGCTCGTCGGGGATATGCCTGAAGACGGGCTGACTGAGGCGTCGACCGGATTTGAACCGGTGATGGGGCTTTTGCAGAGCCCTGCCTTACCACTTGGCTACGACGCCGTTCCTTAGCGAGGACAGTGTCTGGCTGCTACCTGGCGAGTCAAGCGCATCCAGGGATTATTCGCGCCCGAATCATTCGGCGCGGGGTTCTTCAAAACCGATAGAGCAGCGCGCCTTCGGCGTAGTTCTCAAACGCGCTGCGGCCGGCGCCCGCAAGCCCGGTCGAGTCCGGGACCGGACGCTGTCCAAGATTCCACGTGAATGCAGTCCCGGGAGCTTGACTCGGGCGGACGGCGGCGTTTGCTGCGGAGGACGCGGTCCAGTAGACGTGAGCCAGCTGAATCAGATACGCCGCCGCGAGAAAATTCCAGGACTGATTATGTGCGTCGACTTTCTCCTGGTAGGGAGCGTAAGAGTTCTGATTGAGTATGACGTTGAGCGCCAGACGCGTTTCCACGCCGATCTGTTCCGGTCCAAAGGCGAGTAAAAAGTTCGTAGTCACCTGGCTCTGATGCTGACTCTCCGCCGCCAGCGCCGCGCTGCGCGAAGTCAGCACATAGCCGAGCGCCAGCGCATTGAGGCCGGCATGTCCCGCAGCCGTCCAGGTTTCGCCGAGCGCATAGTGACCCCAGCCGGGCAGAAGGGCGGAGCGCCACAGGGCGCCGAGCGGCGTTATGCGTTCGCTTTCTGCGGCCGGCCCGACGGGTTGGGGTCGGGAGCTGTTCTCCGCTTTTTTGCGCGCCTCGTCTTCACGGCGCTTTTCTTCGGCAGCGCGTTCGGCCCGGAGCCGCGCCGTTTCATCGGCGCTGTAGGAAATGCGGGCGATGGAGGTCTTGGGTATGCTGCGCGTCGCGCCGTTGTCCAGGCGCAGGGTGACGGCTTCGCGCGTTTGGGCGGTGATCCGGCCGATCAGCACCTCGCTGTTTTTCATATACACTACGTCCGCCGCGAGGGAAGCGGAGAATAGAAACGCGGCGGCCGCAAATAGCAGCGCGCCGAATCGGCGATACTGCGGATTCCCGACATTGGGCTGCACTTCGGGAGCCCGGCCGGCGGGGCTTGCTCCGTCAAGTCCTCACGGAAGAAAAACCCGGCTGGTCCTGATTTCTTTCCGAGTCTTTCCCGCCCGGGAAGGGTCGCATGTCAGGGCGCGGAGGCGGGGCCGAGCAGCGTCTGCAGCGCGGACAGATCGCCGACGGGACGTTCACACGCGCGTTCGCGACACACATACGCCGCCAGGCCCCCGTTCAGCAGCGTGCGATCCTGCAGCAGCGGAACGATCGCGGCGCTTTCGGCGATCGCATCGGCGGACGCTGCGGCCACGGCGACTTCGCTGTCCAGATTCTGACCGATCCAGGCCAGGATGCGCGCGGTTTCCGAGTCCGGTGCGACCTTTTTCTCCGGCGCGACCACGGCAATTTCGGGCGCGCCATGGCGTAGATGCGAATAAACGTACAAGCTGAACGAGTGCGAGGGCCCGTTGGTTTCCAGACTGGAACCGAAGTAGCGAAAAATCGACTCCGCCCGGTTACGATTCTCCAGATGATCGACGCCGTAGAGCGACAGTCCGTAAAACAGACGCGCAGCCGCCGATACGCCGCTTGGCTCGACGCCATCGTAGGCGTCCATTGCGCGGATAATGAGATCCGATTTTTCGCCGGCCGAATCGTAATAGGCTCCGCCGGGCGCGGCAAAATGTTCATGAACCGTACGCGCAAGTTCCGCGGCGCGCGCGAGATGTTCCGGCTGAAAATTTGCGCGATAAAGATCGAGAAAGGCGCAGCCGAGCAACGCGTAGTCGGCCAGGCCTCCGTCGAAGCGCGCCTCGCCGTCGCGATAGCGGCGCAAGAGCCGGCCCTTATCGTCGCGCATGCGCGACCAGATGAACTCGGCCGCCCGCGCAGCGCGCGTGGCGAGTTCCGGCTGATCAAAGGCGCGCGCCGCCTGGGCCAGCGCCGTAATCATCAAGGCGTTCCAGGATGTTAGCGTTTTGTCGTCACGCAGGGGGCGCACCCGTTTGTCGCGCGCCATGCGCAGTCCCGCGCGCGCCCGCTCGAGCAGACGATCAAAATCCGCAGCCGGGCGCCCCACGCCGGCCAGAAACTGCTCGCGCGGCTGCATTTCAAACAGAATGCTTTTGCCTTCGAAGTTGCCGCGCGAGGTCACGCCCCAGAAGCCGAGCAACAATTTGCGGTCATCGAGTTCAACGCCGGCTTCTTTGAGCGCCTGATTGATTTCATCCAGGGTCCAAACGTAGAACTTGCCTTCTTCCCCTTCACTGTCCGCGTCTTCGGCTGAATAAAACGCGCCGTCCGGCGCAGTCATGTCGCGTCGGACGTATTCAAAGACGTCCAGCGCCCACCCGCGATACCGTTCGTTCTTCGTGACGCGAAAACATTCAACGAGCGCCCAGGCGAAGAGGGCGTTATCGTAGAGCATTTTTTCAAAGTGCGGGACGAGCCAATCGTGATCCGTCGAGTAGCGCGAAAGTCCGCCGCCAATCTGGTCGTAAATGCCGCCGCGTTTCATGTGATCGAGCGTGCCCTCGACCATCGCCAGGGCGCGCGTTTCGCCGGTGCGCCGGTAGCGCTCCAACAAAAACAACAGGCTCATCGATGGCGGAAACTTGTTGGGGCCGTTGACAACAAATCCGCCGCGATAGTCGTCGTAATGTCGCGAAAAATGTTCATACGCGGCGCTGAATGCGGATTCGGCGGGGAGGTTCTCTTCCGCATCGCGCTGATTTTGCTTGAGAAAGTCAAACAGCACATTGGCGGAATCCAGCAGGCGCTGGCGTTCGTTTGTCCACATTCCATGGATCGATTCGAGAATCTGAATAAAGGACGGTCGCCCGTAGGCCGGCTGCGGCGGGAAGTAGGTGCCGCCGGTCATCGGCAGTCGATCGGGCGTGAGAAACATGTTTAATGGCCAGCCGCCGTGTTGTCCGGTGGCCTGGAGCGCGCGCATGTAAATCTGATCCACATCGGGTCGCTCTTCGCGGTCGACTTTGATCGCCACGTACAGGCGATTCAGCGTGGCGGCCGTGTCCTCGTCTTCAAAAGACTCGCGTTCCATTACATGACACCAGTGACAGGTCGCGTAGCCGATCGATAGCAACACGGGCTTGTCTTCGCGTTTCGCTTTTTCAAAGGCCTCGTCGCACCAGGGCCACCAATCGACCGGGTTGTGCGCGTGTTGCAGTAGATACGGGCTCTTCTCGTGGATGAGTCGGTTGGAGGGACGTTTGGGGTCGGAAGCGGTCATGGGTCTCGATTAGAATAAGCGTAAAAACAAAAAGGGGCGAGTGAAGACCCGCCCCTCTGTTCCCTCAAATGTAGAAATGTCGCGTCAGGGCGCGCTTTCGTTCGCCTGACCGATGCTGGCCGCAGCCGGAGCGCCGGCGGCCTGTTCCTGAATGACCTTCGGCGTCGGCGGTACGCGGCGCAACGGAGCGTCGAGAATCTGGAAACCCAGGAGGATTGCAAACAGGATGATCGGGTAGAAGATCCCGTAGCCCCAAACCAGCTTGTCCTCGTACTTCATGTGCATGAAATACATGAGGACGAGATAGGCCTTCACGCTGGCGATAATCATCGCGATGGTGATGTTGAGTCCAAAACCGCCGCCGATGAGCGCGCCCCAGTTCACGTAGGAGGCGGCTACCGTCGCGATGGTCAGCACCAGGAGTATTCCCAGAATCACAAAATAGGAGCGCGTCGGCGAAATGTGCCCGCGGCTTTCCTGATCAGGTATATGCATAAGGTCCTCGGTTGTAGTTCGTATTCGCGCGTTGGAGCTACGAAATCAGATAGAACAGGGGAAACAGATAGATCCAGATCAGATCCACAAGGTGCCAGTAAAGTGCGCCGTTTTCGACGGGCGTATAGTACCAGTGCGAGTAGCGCCCCCGACTCATCTTCCAGAGCAGGACGCCCAGCACCGTCATGCCGATGACTACGTGCAGACCGTGGACGCCGGTCATAACAAAGTAAAAAGTAAAGAAAAGGTTCACGCCTTTCTTGAACGCGTCGGCCTCTTCGGCCGGCACGTTGTGACGCGCGATATACTCATCCACGGTGATCTTCTTGTGAAGCTCATCGTCTTTGATCATCGTCGCGTTGCCGGGATAGATGTGGTGCGAGAACTTCTCGGTGTATTCGAAGTATTTCACCACAAGGAATACGCCGGCCAGTACGATGGTGAAGGCCATGCAATACATGGAGAGCTTGCGCCGACCGCGTTGAATGGCGTCCAGACCGAGCGCCACGCTGCAACTTGAAATCAGCAGTACGATTGTGTTCAGGCCGCCCATAATCTTGTCCAGCGTATGGTGCGCGGCCTTGAAGGGTTCCAGGAACTTGCCGTGGAACATAGCGAACAGGGCGAACAATACGCCGAACAGAAGCAATTCCGTGGCCAGAAAGAGCCACATGCCGAGTTTGGCGCCTTCGTAGCCGCCAAGCTCTTCGTGAACCGGATGTGTTTCGCGATGCGCTGCGTGAGTGGTTTGTGACATGGGAGTTCTCAGCCTGCCTTACGTTCGCGAGCCGGCTCGTGGCCGTCGTCTTCGGTGCCGTAGTCGTAAATGGACTCAGGAAAAGTCGGCGTATGTGCAAAGTTGGTCGTCGGAGGCGGACTGGAAGTCTGCCATTCGAGGGACAGCGCATTGTACGGATTGTCCGTCGCTTTTTTGCCGCGGAACGCGCTGTAGAGCAGGTGGCCCATGATCAAGAGATAAGAGCCGCCGTTGAACCAGGAACCCACGGTCGAAATCGCATGCCAGGTTTGAAAGGCCGGCAGATAATCATAATAGCGTCGCGGCATGCCTTCCAGACCCAGGAAAAACTGGGGAAAAAAGGTCAAGTTAAAGCCGACGAACAGAGTCAGCCAGCCCCAGAACGCAATGCGCTCATTGTAGTGGCGACCGGTGATTTTGGAGAACCAGAAATGCAGACCGGCGAAAAGCGCAATAACAGTGCCGCCCTGCATCGTGTAGTGAAAGTGCGCCACAACGAAGTAGGTGTCGTGCAGGAACACGTCCGTCGCCAGAACCGCGAGGTGAATGCCCGTGAGGCCGGCGATGGAGAACATAAAGACAAAGCCGAGCGCGTAGAGCATGGGCGCGTTAAAGGTAATCGAGCCGCGCCAGAGCGTCGCAATCCAGTTGAAGATCTTAATGGCCGTGGGAATCGCCACAAAGAAGGTCAAAAACGAAAAGACCCAGCGCGACCAGTCCGACATGCCTGAGAGAAACATGTGGTGGCCCCACAAGATGAAGCTGACCAGCGCGATCGCCAGGCTGGAGTACGCGATCGCCTTGTAGCCGAAAATGGGCCGCCGTGAGAACACCGGCAGAATCTCGCCGATGATGCCGAAGCCAGGCAGAATCATGATGTAGACGACCGGGTGCGAGTAGAACCAGAAAAAGGATTCAAAGAGAATCGGATCGCCGCCTTTGGCCGGATTAAAAATGCCAATGTCCAACACGCGCTCGGTGATCAGCATCACGAGGGTCATGCCCACAACCGGCGTGGCCAGAACCTGCAGGATCGACGTTGCATACATCGCCCAGATAAAGAGCGGCAACTTGTTCCAGGTGAGCCCCGGACAGCGCATACGGTGAATGGTTACGATGAAGTTGAAGCCGGTCATGATGGACGCAAAACCCATCACAAACGCGCCGAGGGTCAGCCAGATCACAAGACTGTTGGACTTAAGGCTGTAGGGCGCGTAAAAGGTCCAGCCCGTGTCCGCAGGCGACATGAGCGAGATTACCGCGATCAGCGCGCCAATCGCATACACATAATAGCTGGCCAGGTTCAGTCGCGGGAAGGCGACGTCTTTTGCGCCGATCATCAGGGGCAGGAGAAAGTTGCCCAGAGTGGCCGGGATGCCAGGCACGATGAACAAAAAGACCATCGCCGCGCCATGGAAGGTCATGAGCACGTTGTACGTCTGCGCACTCATCAGCGTTGCGCCCGGAGCGATCAACTCCAGGCGAACGAGCAGCGCCGATGCGCCGGCCAGCACAAAAAACGTGAGGATCGTGTACAAATACATGATCCCGATTTTTTTGTGGTCGGTGGTAAGCGCCCAGCCCCAGAAGCTGCGGCCGGTCTGCAGATAGGAAACAGAAGCGTCTGCGTGTCCCATAGTTCGTTTTTACCCGTTGCGGCGTATTCGCCAGTCTGCTTGAAAAGTTCCCGATAAAAAACGAACGGCTCGAAACTTCGAGCCGTTCGCCGCGCCCGCCTTACTGGAGGGTCTTCATGTATTCAATCATCGACGCAATTTGCGCGTCGTTCAAGTTCTGCACCGGCATGGCGTTGGGATACCCCTTTGCGATCTGCGCCGCAGGATTCAGGATGGACATGCGAATATAGTTGGCGTCGCGCGGGACGGCCTGGCCGCCTTCCAGCTCTGCATTTGCGCCCCACAGGCCTTTGAAGCTGGGACCCACCACGCGGCTGCCATCGATCGAATGGCAGGCGCGGCAGTTATTTGCATAAATTGCGGCGCCGCGTTCGGGGCTGATGTCGCCCGCCTCTTTTTCAATGCGCGCCATAACAGCGAGAAACTCCGCGCGCGGCAGCACCACAGCTTTGGCTTCCATTACGCTGTGGTCCTTGCCGCAGTATTCCGTGCAAAAGACGACGTATTCAGCGCATTTTTGAAATTCGCCGCAGTATTGTTTGAGCGCCGGATGTTCGACTCCGCCCGGATTGGCGGTGATTACCTGGGCGGCCGCCGCGGGTTGCGGGCGATTGCTCTGCTCCGCGCTGATCAGGGGCGTGAAAGTGACGTAAGTGTAGAGGCCCGGCACCAGGTCTTCTTTTACCCGGAAAGCCGGCACAAAGAAGGAGTGCAGCACGTCCACGGAGTTCATGACCAGTTTCACCGGCACGCCTTCTTCGAGATAGATGACGTTGGTGCTTTTGAGCTGGGTGCCTTTTTCCGGTTCGCTGCGCAGTTCGGCCGGATACGTAAACTCCCAGGACCACTGCGAGCCGGTGACGACGATCTCGCGTGCGTTGGCGGGGACGGAGCGCATCCAGTAGAAGTCGTACATGCCCCAGCCAAACAGGGCGAAAAAGACGATGGTCGGAATCACGGTCCAGACGACTTCAATAGTCGAGCTGTGCGCGAGTCGCGAGGTTTTGTCGTTTGCGCTGCGGCGCCGATAACGAACAATGAAGTACACCAGAACAGCGTTAACGAGAAGAAACGCAGCAATAGTGATGATATTGATCCACAGCATAACCAGGTCATGCCGGGGGGCGTAAGTTGATCCGCCTTCAATCCACATGGATGCGATACCGTCCTGATTCCAGAATTCTGCTCATTTTCCCTGTTTCAAGCGCCTTTTTGCTTTTTCTCGCTACGCCGGAGAAAAAATAGCAGACCGATGACAACAAGCAGCGTCAGTCCAGCCCCAATGCGCATAAAGGCCCACGCGTAGGGCGTATATTTGCCCTCAAGCGCGTCGTAACGAAAACAGTACATGTAGATTTTCTCGGAGACCGAGCCGATCACTCCCTGGGAAGCTTCCACAACGGATAATCGGTACTCGCGTTCCGGAAACTCGATGCCGTAGAGATAACGCGTGATCTTGCCGTCCGGGGCGACAAAGACAATGGCGGCGGCGTGCGTGAAGTCGCGGGCGCCGTCCGGTCGATAGCGATATCCGATTGAATCCATCAGCGGCGCAATTGAGTCGGCTTTGCCCGTGAGAAAGGGCCAGGCGTCGGCCGCGAGGCCGCCGCGAAACCCGGCGCGCAGGCTCGCGCCTTTTTCGGCGGCGAGCGCGGGCGTTTCCCGATCATCGAAGCTGACCGAAAGAATGAGATAGTCCCGACCCGGGCGATAGCGCTCCAGCGCTGTGGCCTGGGCCGCCTTTTGCACGGCGCTGAATATATAACTGCACAATCTGGGGCAGGCGTAGTACGACGGAATCAGCACCACCGGTCGGCCCGGCGTAAAGTACTCGCGCAGCGGACGAACGTTTCCGGATTCGTCGGTGAATACGAGGTCCAGCGGAATCACCTGGCCGGTATTTTCGTCGACGCCCACGCCCTGGGGCTCGCGCACGGGCTCTGCGCGGAGCGCGGCCTGAGTCCACAGAGCGGTCAGGGAAAGCGCGAATACGAGCCGGCGGACGCGGCGCACGAGGGTTTGCATAGGGGCTATCAGGAAATCGTTCGACTGGCGGCGCAGGCTGGTTTCTGGTTTACACTCAGAAGCCGGGACGCGTTGCTGCGTGCAGACTGCATATCCGGAAAATCCAACGATGACGCCCGCGGCGTCAATGGATAAATTTCACGGCCGTCGGTTCACGGGCCGGACGAACCGCCCGCGGGCGGTATTGAGACCGCATACAAAATAGATTCCTGGAGATAACACGATGTTTGTTCGCGCTGACTCGTTTTTGTATCGTAAATCGGCTCTGCTCTGGTTGGCCGTGGGGGCGCTCTCTGTCGGCGTCGCCTGTAAGTCGGGCGGTAGCGGCGCAACGGACGCGCCCGGCGGCGCCAGCGAGCGCGGAACGGCGGCGAGCGGCCAGGGCTGCATCGAAGGCGACTGCGAGAACGGAACCGGCGTCTTTATCTATCCCAACGGAGACCGATACGCCGGCGAGTTTAAGAACTCGCAACGCGCGGGCAAGGGCGTCTTTGACTACGCCAACGGGGATCGTTTCGCCGGCGCCTATGCGGCCGATGTCCGTACGGGAACCGGAATGTACACGTTCGCCAATGGCGACGTCTACGAAGGCGAGTTTCAGAACGGCGAACGGGCCGGGCAGGGCGTGTATCGATTCAAGGACGGCGCAGTCTTTCGCGGTCAATTTCAAAACGACGGGCAGGCCGGCCAGGGGTCCCTTGTTGTAAACAATGCGGCCCGCGACTGTGAGTTGAACGGGCGCACTCTTAAATGCGGACCGGAATCCGCGCGCACTCTGAGCGAACCGGCGCCCTGACGCGTGCCAGTGGTCGTTCAGGACATCGCGCTGGAGCTCGCAAACTCGCGCGCGGCGGCGCAGGCCTTTGGCCCCGCCGATGCGCCGGTCGTGCTCGCGTTGCACGGCTGGCTGGATAACTCGGCCAGCTTTGCGCCGCTCGCGGCCGCGCTGCCGGAGTATCGGCTCATCGCCCTTGATTTTCCCGGTCATGGTCGCAGCGATGCGCTCGCTGCAGGGCCGGCGTACCACTTTGTCGATTACGTGAGTTTTGTCAGCGAGGCGCTCGACGCCCTGAAGCTGGAGCGCGTGATGCTGCTGGGCCACAGCATGGGCGGCGGGGTCGCGAGTTTGTTCGCCGGCGTATTTCCCGAGCGCATTGCTAAACTGGTCCTGATTGAAGGCCTGGGACCGATCAGCGCGGAAAGCGACACAGGGCCCGAGCGTTTGCGCAAAGCCATCGAGGAGCGGCAGCTGAAAAAGACCGAACCGGTTTACAGCTCCATCGAGCTTGCGACTACCGTACGCGCGCGCGTCGGACGCTTGCCCCTGGATTGCGCGCGACTGCTGGTGGAACGAAACCTCCGACCCGTCGAAGGCGGCTTTGTCTGGCGCACGGACCCGCGTCTGAAGTTAAGCTCCCCGCTGCGCATGACCGAGGCGCAGGTTCGCGCGTTTCTGGAACGCATCAGCGCACCGTCCCTGTTTCTGTACGGTCGCGACACGGAGTTTGGCGAGTACGGAAAAATGCTCTTTGATCGTACGCGCGTCACGCCTGGCATGCGCACCGCCGAGTTGCCCGGCGGACATCATATGCATATGGAATATCCGGAAGCGACAGCGGCCGTCATTCGCGAGTTTCTCGGAGCCTGAAGGTCGCCGCCTTTTTCCGATGCCGCCGCGCTCCCGCGGCGCGGCTCTCCGGTGAAATTACTTCGATACCGCGCCGCCGCGAATGACCACGCGTTCGCCGCCGGACGCCGAAATCCGGCCCACGCCTTCGACATGAATCGTACAGCTGGAACAGATTCCATTCACCGTGGTATTCGGGCTGATCGAGGCATTGGTGACCGTCGAGCCTTCTTCCACCTGGATGTTGTAGGTTACGAAATCCTCATTGCTGAGGTCGACGGCGAAGAGCGAAGTCGACGCAAAGATTCCCAGGGCGCAAAGTTTTAAGAAACGGTTCATTTGGAGACTCCTGAATTGTGATGCGCGACCCGCATGCTGCGGGATTCAGAAGTCAAGCGGCGGCGCGAAATGGGCTGGAAAAAGCGACAAAGCCTCCGATCGGAATTGAACCGATGACCCCATCATTACGAGTGATGTGCTCTACCAGCTGAGCTACGGAGGCGGATGAGTCTCTGGAACCCGCCGTGGTCGCGCGTGCGACCGTGAAGGGCTCACGAGAAACCACATCCGACGGACCGGATCGCGCGGCAAATCCTTTTCCGGCGAAAAGGTCCCGAAGGGGAGAGGTCCGGCGACGACTCGTACGCACGGCCAGTTTGCAACGGCCGTTCCGGCATGCCACCGGCCGGCCGCGGCCGGCGAGCGCCTGGCTGGCGAACGGCGCTGCCGAAGATCGCGGGGTCAGCGCGGCGCGTACAGTCGAATCAGAGCGCTCGCGCGTAATCGGCAAAGGCCGGCAATGCGGACTGCAGCAGCGCCCCTGTATCGGCGAGGATCCTGGTGCGCCACTTGCCCGAAGAAGGAAAAAACATTTCGCGATAGAGTCGCTGCGTGCGCTCGGCATCGCTTTCGCTCGCGAAACCAAAATGAAAGCCTTGATTTTCCAGTATCACGCGACGGATGGATTCGATGGAGCCGCCGGTCGTCTGACTGTCGAGCGTGCCGTACTCGAGCACCATGGGAATATAGGTCGTCTTTTCCGGCAACATCTGACCGACGCACACCGAGAAGCTGCCCGTTACCGAGTAGAAGTCTTCTTTTGCGGGCCAGTCGATCGGATGCCCGGCGAATACAGTCTCGGTGGCCGTACGCGTCGCAGCGTCCGCTTCGTCGGGAAACAAGTGCAGCTTGCCGCGTTCGCCAAAACCTGTATGTAAGTCGAGCAAGAGCACAGCGCGGTAGCCTCGCGCTGTCGCATCAAGCAGGTCGGCGATCGATTGGTGATTGGATTCCGGGGCCGAGCCGCCGAAGTATACCCCGCGCGAATACTCGTATTGGCCCTGCAGGACGGCCTGTCGCAGGGCCTTCATTCCCGTCGTGGCGATATTGTACACGGCGCGCGCGGCGAACAGGCGGTTCGACCAGGAATCGAGATCGACGGGGCCTTCGGGATTAAGCAGTTCGTTTACGGCGCGATATCCCGGATTCTGGTTTTGAAAAAGCGCCGGATCCCGATCGCAATTGCGATTCAGGTCTACGTTGTTTTCGGTTACGCGTCGAAAGCGCTGCACGCCGTAGGGATTCACTGCGTGCACGAACAAAAAGCCCGTCTCGGCGACGAGTTCCGGCGTGAGCAGCTCTTTCATCATGTAGCGCTGGACCGCGGCGCCTGCGAGACCTTCCGCGCCGTGCAGGCCGCTGGTGACGAACACCAGCCCGCGCGGGGTGCGCTGCGCCGGTACGTAAAACGCGTCAATCGTCAGCGTCGCGTCGTCCTGTGCAGGTCGCGCAATACTCTCCATTCGCGTCCCGCGGAATTTTGCGGCCAGATCACGCGCTTCTGCGCGAAACGCGTCGCGACTGGCGACGTAGTCTTCTTCAAAAAATGCGAGGTAGCGCGGGTCTTCCGGCGCGCTGAGGCCTTCGTCAGTTCCTGGTTCGGAAC
>JAVHPJ010000129.1:0-2334 GCA_036170535.1 Leptospirales bacterium
ACATTTCCGTCTCAAACGTGGACCACATTTCGCCTTCCACGTAACTCATGAAGGCCTTGTCCGGTTTTGCGCCGCCCAACAATGCGCTGATAAATCCAGCCGGCAGTCCGGTGGCCTCCGCAAACACGCCGGCGACCTGGCCGCGCAGTTTGCCCTGGATCGCAGACTTAAATGCATCCCCAAGACTCGCGCCGCCTAACATCGCCTGCGCCGCAGATTCAATTATGGACTTTACAAATTCATTGTGCTCGATTTGTTTCTCGGCGCTCGACTGGAAGGCCTTGTAGCGCTCGACCGCCTCGCTATTGGCGGAAAGGATCTGGTTGTTAAGCGCCTCGAATCGTTTCTCCAGATCGGCGTCGTAGGCGGCCTGATTTTTTTCCTGCTCCGAAAGTACGTCCTCATAATTCCACGCGGAAAATAGGTCCCCCGTGGAAGCCAGGCGCAGACTGGCCGCGCTCTGAAACTGCAAGGTCTGGGTGCGCCGGGCTGCTGTATAGTGGTCGATCGAGGTCCCGTCCGTCCCCGTGTTTTGAATTGCGACGCCCTCGTGAATGTCACGCCGCGCCACAATGCGTCCGTCGGCGGTGATCTCGGTGCGAAAGTTAGAATCGCCGTCGATGCCCGTACTCGCCGATTGAATCGCTGCGGCGAAGTTTTGTACCGTACGCTGCTCGGTTGCCGTTGCCTGCGAATCAAGCGTACTGGCAAGCGCCAGGTTTTGAATGCCTGTGAATGTTTTTTCGATATTGCCGGCGAGAGCGTCCAGTCGCGTAAAGTCCACCGCCGGCGGAGCCGTTCCGGCCGGCGTTGGACTGGACGCAGCCGTCGTCTGGCGATTCTGCTGGAGGATCGCTGCGGCATCGTTGGCGGGCGTTGCGGTATTGAGTTCGGCCGTTACCGCGCTCAGTACGCTTGCTGCAGCGGCGTTGTCCTCGGCCAGGCTGTCCCAACGACGTTCGCCCTGGCGCTGCAGGGTCTGCATCTGATCCAGCCAGGCGCTCCGACTCTGGATCAAGGCCCCCTGTCCGGTCGCGAGCGCCTGCTCGGCCGCCGCACGGGCCACGGCGGACTCCGCCTGTTGAATCGCGTAACTCGCGTCAAACGCATCGGTCTGATCTTCCCAGGCGCGAATCGCCGTCAGTATGTCGTCGCCCCACGTGCGCGCCATTGGCGTGAGCGCGTCGCGGTAACCGGCCCAGGTGTTCGCATTGTGCTCGGCATTAGGATCGTACCAATTATAGTTAAAGACGACCCGAACGTTTTGGGTCGGTCGGATGCGCGTGGCGTAGTCGCATCCCGGTCCGCAGGTGAGACCAGTAAGATATCCCGAAGAAGTCACGGTAAAATCAGCGGTATCATTGAAGATGCGTGTAATGCGACTGGTCGCATTGCTTCCATCGCGGGCGCACCGGCTGCCATAATACGGCGGCAACTCACAAGAATACTCCGAAGTGATCGCCCGCCAGTTCTCCCGAAAATAGAGGGCATCAATCCCCTCATTGCTCCACGAGCGCGCGCTGGTGTGCCCTGAAACGGCTGTCTGCCATGTGGTGACATCGCGGTGGTGAGTCCAAGCCCGTTGGCACCCAACTCGCGGATTCAGTTGCGTGCACTGTTCACGCGGAATCTGAGCAACCACAAAAGACTCAGTGGTTTGCAGTGCGTCCAACGCGATCATGTCGATAGAACTTACACTCTCGATCGTCCGTGTTTCCCCGAAATGCGCACGCAGCCCTGTTGTGGATCCATTAGAGTAATAGTCCTGCAATGCGCGCACATCCGTGCGGGCGTCATACGCGGTGCCGCCAAGATGAACGCCATCGTAGCGCCAGGCGGCGGTGTTCTCGACTACATCATAATTCACATTGCCGCGTACGCGATCCTGCCAGTACTGGCGCCGCTGCTCCGCCCGTTGCTCCTGTTGCTGCAAATAAGTCGTGATCTGCTGCGCAAGCACGCTTAACCGCGCATTGGCCTGGAGACCGTTACGCAACTGCGTGATCAGATCGTTTAAGGCCTGTCCGTCGGCGTTGTATGTGTTGGGGTCGGTAGTACAGACATTCTGTGCGGTGCAGGTTTCGGCATGGAACATGCCGCTGCTCGTCAACATTTGCTCCAGTTGCGACGTCGCCTGATCAATCGCGTCACGGACGATTTGTTCGTATTGATCAATGCGCTGTTTGTTGGTTGCGAACTCCTGGTCCTTTTGCTGGATGTCCAAGAGTACTGTGTTATAATCGTCAAAGAGTCCGGCGAGTGCGTTTTGATAGTCTGCGAGCCCCTTTTCCAGATTGGCGTCAAAGGCGCGCTCCCATTCCTCGCGCGCACGGT
>JAVHPJ010000130.1:0-2302 GCA_036170535.1 Leptospirales bacterium
TTGCGGTTGTTCGGTTGGGGCGCGCCGGCGCGCTCGACGGCGAGCGCGACTACGCGGGCGTCTACCGCGGCGGAAAAATCGTCCAGCAATCTCGTAATCTCGTATCGACCGGGGCCCTGGAGCTATTCGGAGAGCAGGGCGCCTTCGCCGGGGCTTCTACCGAGCCGGACGCTTTTGTGCGCGCCCGCCTGCGCGAAGCCGACTATGCGCTGCTGCGTTTTCCTCTGACCGGCGGAGACGGTTGGATGATTGTCGGCCGCCGGCTGCACCCGGGGCTGGAAAAAGAGCGGCGCGATTTTGAACAGGTGTACGCCAGCTTTCAGGATGAGAGCTTCTGGCAGGAACGCGCGCCTGGCACTCTGCGTCTGGGCCTCGCTTTGCTGTACATCTTCATGATCTGCGCGGCGCTGATGCTCTCGATTCTGATCGCGCGTCAAATCAGCATGCCGATTGTCGCACTGGCCGCCGCCACGCGGCAGGTGACCGACGGCGATCTGGAAGCGCGCATTGAAACCCACGCTGTGGGCGAACTGGGCGTGCTGATTGACAGCTTTAACCAGATGACCGCCGAGCTGCGCAGTCTGCGCGCGCGTTTGCTGCACAGTCAGCGCCTGGCCGCCTGGCAGGAAGTGGCGCGCCGCCTGGCGCACGAGATCAAGAATCCGCTGACGCCGATCCAGCTTTCGGCCGACCGGATGCTGCGCCGCCTGGATCATCCGGAACGCGGGGATGTGAAAAACGTGGTTCGCAGCGGCTGCGCAACGATTATTGAACAGGTCAAAGTACTCAAGCGCCTGGTGGAAGAGTTCGCCAATTTTGCGCGTCTGCCCAAAGCGCGGCTTAGCCCGCAGTCCGTCGACGCGATTGTCACCGAAGCGGTGCACGGCTTTCAGGGCGCCATTCCGGGCATCCAGTTGGACATGCATCTTTCCGGGAATCTGCCGGATATCGCGATCGACAAAACGATCCTGATCGGCATGATCAATAACCTGGTGAAAAATGCGGCGGAAGCGATTTACAGCATCCCGTCCGAGGCGCGTCGCGCGCCGGCGCGCATTTTGATCTCGACGGAGCTGGTGCGACAGGGCGCGCGTCAGTTTGTCACGCTCAAAGTGGAAGACACCGGGCCTGGCGTCGATGAGGCTTTGCTGGATCGGATCTTTGAACCGTATTTTTCCACCAAGAGCGGATACGGCACCGGACTGGGGCTGTCGTTGGTGGAACGGGCGGCGCTGGAACACGACGCCCGCCTCATGGTGACGCGTTCGGAGCTGGGCGGCGCCGCGTTCAGCGTCTGGTTTCGCCGCCCGGAAAATTGACGGCAGTTTATGACGATCTATATTGTAGACGACGACAAAAGCATTCGCGAAACCCTGCGCGACGTTCTCGAAGACGAGGGCTTTGGCGTGGAAGATTTCGCCGCTGGTCGCACCATGTTAAAGGCGCTCGCACGCGAACGTCCGTCGCTGATCCTGCTCGACGTCTGGATGGGCAAAGAAGACGGCATCGACATACTCGATAAAGTGCGCGAACAATATCCCACGCTGCCGGTCATCATGATCAGCGGGCACGGCACTATCGAACAGGCCGTGGCCGCCACAAAAAAAGGCGCCATCGATTTTCTGGAAAAGCCGTTGTCGCTCGAAACCGTTCTCGATCGAGTGAATCGAGTTCTCGAGGCGGAGCGTTCCGGCCGGAACGGCAAGGCGGCGGAGCCGGTTGAACTCGAATACGACGAACTGATCGGCAAGTCGGAACAGGTCCTGGCGGTCAAGCGCGCCATCGCCCAGGCGGCGCGCACCAACGCGCGCGTGTTCATCTACGGCGAAAACGGCGCCGGCAAAGAACTGGTGGCCCGCGCAATTTTTCGCAACAGCAAGCGGCGGGAAAACGCCTTTGTGGAAGTGAACTGCGCCGCCATTCCGGAAGAGCTGATTGAAAGCGAATTGTTCGGTCACGAAAAGGGCGCCTTTACCGGCGCTACCGAAACACGCATCGGAAAATTCGAACAGGCGAACGACGGCACGCTCTTCCTGGATGAAATTTGCGACATGTCGCTCGCCACCCAGGCGCGCGTCTTGCGAGCCTTGCAGGAACAGCGTTTTACGCGCGTAGGCGGTTCGGAAAACATCGAAGTGGACGTGCGCATCATCGCGGCGACGAATATCAATCCGGAAGAAGCCATTCGCGAAGGGCGCTTTCGCGAAGATCTGTATTATCGCCTGAATGTGATTCCGATCAATATGCCGCCCCTGCGCGAACGTCCCGGCGACATTCCGCTCCTCCTCGAGCATTTCTTAAA
>JAVHPJ010000131.1:0-2264 GCA_036170535.1 Leptospirales bacterium
ATCGCCGGCAGCGCGTATGCGAGCGGCATCCCACCGCAAGATCAGGCGGCGATTGGCCTGTACATGGCCAGCGGCGGACTGGCCGAGTACTCCGGATTTCAAAGCATCTACACAAACTTTTTGATGAGCGCGATGACACAGGATCTGATGGCGATGCAATACGGCATCGTCAGCGCGATCATGTGGCCGGTGTACAGCATCGCATCCGCCGCAGCGATACCGATCCAGATCCAGATCCAGGTATTGCAGAGTTCGATCGTACTGGCGGCGGCGGCGCTGCCGCTGACGATTATCCACGCCGCACTGGCCTCGATGGCCGTGTCCGCAATGGCGCAAATCGTAAGCGCACAGTTGCAGTGGCACATTTCACTGTTGATGATGGCGAGTATGTTCTTTGGCACGCTCTCCGCCGGACAGGTGAGCGGCATAGAAGAAGTTCGCAGCAAACAAAGAGAGTACGAAGATGCACAGGCCGGACTGAACTACTTCACAAAGGTAAGCAACGTAGAAGAACTCAAAGACCGCGCGCAGGCATGGGGCGCACAACACACGGACCCGGATGACGGCAGCGAAGCGCTCTTCGAACTAACGGACGCTGACCTGAAGTACCTGATCGAAAACGGGAACATGAGCGGCCTGACAGCGGAAGAGCAAACCGAGGCCCTTGATTTAACCGCCCAGAAGGATACAACCAAGTTCTACGACAGCTACGGCCGACGCTACGATCCGAATACGATCACAACGGCGTATCCGGGCCCCGTAGTAAATGGACTCTACGGCGGGACGCATACACGCATCACGCGGCAGTTGCCGAATGGCGCGACGGAATACGTGTACGCACGGAAGATCGACGACAGCGACCCGGCGAACGAAGTCTACAGCATGGACAGCATCTTTGATGCAGCCGTTTCACACGGCATGGGCCTGCGCAATTTGCGCCGAGACCGATACGAAAGCGCCGGCGCCAATGCGGCGGCGACCACACAGGACGGAACATTCGTATTAAACGAACGCGACGCAACGTACGACTATTTGTACGATGAAGCTACCCAACGCGGCCAGGGCGGCCGTGAGTTTGGCGGCTACGTGATGACGTACGAGGACTACGAGCGCAACGTACAGAACGTGTTCGAAGGCGAACTCCAACAACGCCAGGAAGTGCAGCGCAAGGAATGGGAGTACCGCGCCGCCGAACTCCAGAGCCGTTATGACGCCTGGGAACGAAGAATGACGACCGTCCTCGAAAGAGGCGCCAAGGCCTGGCAGCGGAGTGAAGACCGCTATTTACAGGCCCAACGCGACTGGGAGCGCGACGAAGACCGCAAGGCGGCCGAGTCGCAACAAAAATGGGACGAGGCCATCGCTGGCCACTACAGCAAGCGTGAGCAGTGGGAAACGGAGGTCCGCAACGCAGCCGCCACAGGAACTATATCCAACAACCTGACGCAAGCTGTAAGCGGCATCAACGACCAGATTGCGCAGTTCGAGGCCAGCACCGGCCTATCTATGCCGCAGGTGGATCGGCAGGCGTTTGTGAATCAGGCGATCGCCGACCTGCAACTGAAACAGCCGAGCCTGACGGAACGATTTCAGAATGTGAATGCGAGCATCCAGAGTTTCAATACGACGATGGCGCTCTCACAAATGGCGGGAACCGACCTTACTGGACTCTCCGCCTTAGGGGCGGAATTCCGAGCGCAAGTTAGAGAACACCAACGCGACATGCGCGTGTACACAAACGCCCGGATGTTCGAGCAGTACCAGAAACTCGAAGACAACTTCATCGAACAAATCAAACGGCAAGACAAAGCGATCGAACAAGAGACGCGAATGGCCGCACTGGGCGCGGGACTGTTCGAGATGGGCGATACCTTTGTGAAGGCGAGCGCAGCGACACAGGGCGGCTTTGGCGGATTTGTAAACGCGTACAAGAACTTTGACGTAGAAGGTGAAGTAGCACGCCTGAAAGGCGAACAAGGCCAGAGCGGCCAGTCCATGCTGGACGGCGAAGCGCTGGTGAATTTTCTGCAGAGCGCCAACGACGTCGAGGTTGAAGCGTATTTCTCCGTAGCGAAACTCCAGATGGAAAGCGTGTTCTACAAAATCGTAGGCCGCGGAAATGCAGAAGATAGAAAACGCAGCCAGCAACTGGCCGACATAGGCACCTTTGGCGTGTGGGCCGGACGCAAGCCCGGCAGCGAGGAATTAAGCGGCTTGAGTCAGGCGGCATCGCACTACGGAGCCGACCAGTTTGCCCACCTGTC
>JAVHPJ010000132.1:0-10655 GCA_036170535.1 Leptospirales bacterium
CGCGGCGGGTCCGCGATCTCTGGCCGGCCGCTGCAGCTCCGACCGGGGCTTCGCCGCCGCTTCGCGAGTCATGCGCCGCAACTGCCGATAAGCCTCGTTGATTTCCGCCATGCGCCGGGCCTGCCGCTCGCGCTCTTCGACGGGAAAACGATCCGGATGATTCTCGCGCGCCAGACGACGGTAAGCCGCCTTGACTGCGCCTTCGTCCGCATCCGGCCGGAGACCCAGGGCGGCGCAATATCGTTCAGCCAGGGGCTCAAACGAAGCGAGCCACGCCGGCCGGCGGCTGTAAATCCAGATTTATGCCCGCCGCGGCAATCCGGACCGCTCAGTCGGCCGCCGCCTCGCGCGCAAACAGCGGATGCGCGCGATTGCGACTGAGCGCCGTCTCGCGCGCTTTGAACATGCGGTAACGCTCCCAGAGCTCTTCAGTAAAATACTGCGGCTTGAGCGCGAGCGCCCGGTCGTCCGGCGCAGGCGTGCGGACCCGTACAAACAGGTGATTCCACGAGGCAACCCGAAAGTAAAGTTCTCCCGCCAGATTCTCGGTCTCAGTCACAGCCTTGTGTTTCACGCCGAAACGCGCGGGATCGTAATTTTCTGCGATCTCGTATTCCACGCTCTCCACGCGGCCGTCGGGACGGATCACCAGGCTCACGACCTCCACGTCGCCGGGACCAAAGAGGACGCGCTGCAGACTGAGTCCGCCGGTGTAGAGCATCCGATTCAGCCAGGGCGCCAGGCCGGGACTCTCATTGCGTTCGTAGGGCCAGGCGAAAAAATATGCCAGGTGGAGACGGCCCTGGTCGTCGCGACTCGCGCGATAATACAGCGCCTCGGGATCGGCCGGCGCCGGGCCAAACTCCGGGCCGCGCGGCGCAAGGAGCCGCGGGGCGTGTGCGGCCGCCAACGCGTCGTCTCGCAGGGGCGCATAGCCCGGCGCGTCGGCGGCGTTTTCGCGCACGGTGCGTTGACTCAAATAAAAAAGCGCTACGACAATGGCGCCGACGATTGCGAGCGTCGGGGCTTTACGGGGCATGCGGGACATGACGCAGCGAAGGCCGCCGGTTCCGCTTGTAAAGCGGGAAGCGCAGCCGACCGGATGGGTTGCACCGGCGCGACCGATCTGCGCAGCCGGCTCAGCGCAGACAGATCTGATTGCGTCCGCTGGTTTTAGCCTGGTACAGGTTGCGGTCAGCGGCAATGAGGAGTTCGTCCGGGGTCTTCTGCCCCGCGCGCTCCGCCACGCCAATGCTGACCGTCACGGCCAGGTCGGGATGTATGGAGGCCCAATCAAAATCCTGTACGAGCAAACGAATCTTTTCGGCGATCAAGGCGGCCTGTTCGCCGGTTGTTTCCGGGAAAATGAGGGTAAACTCTTCGCCGCCAAAGCGCGCCACGCAATCCACTTTGCGGACTGCAGCGGTCAGTATCTCGGCTACGCGAATCAGCGCTTTGTCGCCCGTACTGTGCAGGAAACGATCGTTGATCTTCTTAAAATGGTCCACGTCGCACATGGCGACCGTCAGGGCGCGGTCATAGCGCAAAGAGCGCTGAAATTCTTCTTTGAGGCGATTATTCAGATAACGCCGGTTAAAGACGCCGGTCAGATCGTCCTGTTTGTTTTGCAGCTCAAGCAGGGCCGCCTGCTCTTCCAGTTTTTTTAAGAGTAAAGATTTCTCGCGGTGTGCGCGCGCCAGTTCTTCGCGGGCCATTTCGGTGGCGGCAAGCGATAGACGCAGGGCGGTCTCGTTGTTCTTTAACTGCGTGATGTTGATCGACAACGCCATGCCGCCGTAGATTTCGCCGCGCTCGTTCACCAGCGGCAGAGTGTGCACAAGGTAGTGGCTCTCATTAAAACGCAGCTCGCGCGAAAGGCGTTCGCCGTCGAGGGCCGCGCGGCACAGGGGCACGATCTGGCGCGAAAGCCGGCGCGGAAAAACTTCCACCACGCGCTGGCCGGCGAGGCCGTCGTGAACCACGCCGTAGCGTTGCAGTTCCGTGCCCTCCGCGAGTAGAATCATCAGGTCGCGATCAAACAAAAACGTATCGCATTCCGGCAAATGCCGCGCGAGGGTCCGATAGTGATCGTGCTTCTTGAGCGTGCTCAGGGATTCAATATGATCGTGAATTTCGCGCGCGCTGCCCAGGATGCAACCCGCGGCTGGATCGCGTAAAAAACGCCAGCTGACCCAACGCGGCCCTTCCCGACCCGCCAGGCGATGCTCCAGGGACGTATCCGGCCGGCGCTCTTCGAACAAATCACGCAGGCGCCGCTCGCTGGCCTCGCGGTCCTCCGGCTGAACCAGTTCGCCAAAGCTGGCGCCGACGAGTTCGTCCGGCGTGCGACCGTAGATGCGGGCCAGAGCCGGGTTTACGCGCGCCACGCGACCCCGCGGATCCAGCACCAGCAGAAGATCCGGCGAGAGGTCAAAAAACGCGTTCCCGGCGCTAACCGGGCCGCCATTCTGCAGGGGCGTTTGACTCAGGGCGCCGTCCATGGGTAGTACTACAAGTAACAAAGCCCGTTTGTGCGGCTTGCACTATATTTCGATTCGATCTCGAATTATTGGCATTTTTTCACAAACGGACGCCATTCAGCGGTCCAGGTCCGCCGGCCGATCGGGATGCCGCACCGTATGCAGTACATCGGCCAGGGGCAGACGTTTTCCCCAGTGCACGACCGAGTTTCTGTGCGGCGGACCCATCTCCACCGGCGGGCGTCTGGCGAGGCAGCGCGCAATTGTGTCGAGCTGCTCTCTGACAAAGCTCTCGTAGGTGTATTTCAGTCCCTGACCATTCAGAGCCGGCAAGAGTATCCGCTCGATATGATCGACGATCCGCGGAACGCGAAAGATATCCGCCGGCGCAAGGGCGAACTGGGCCGCCGCGTAGCGCACGTTGGACTCCACGCGCGCGCGGTTTTCTTCAGTGGACGCCATCAGAAAGGCGGACACCGCCCCGCCCACGCGGGTGAAAACTTCGGACACAAATTGCATATCCCAGAGCTTCTCGACATGGTTCAGTTCCACCAGGCGGTCGGACTCATACTCCAGTTCAATGGCGCTCTTTGCGCGGTCCAGCAGCGCCAGCATCGCCTCGTTATGCGCGGCCATGGCCGGCTGCGATACCTTCTCCGCATGAGCGACCAGCGGCGCAAATTTCTCGCGCAGGGGCGCAGTAGTCATGGCCAGCAGCAGCCCTTCCACGGCCAGATCGCGCAAAAACTCGGCGGCGTTTTTCGCACGGGCTTCCAGGGCGAAGACGCGCTCATAGACCTTGCGCGCAGCGGGATATTTGGGCCCGGTCTCGCCCAGCTCCCGGCGCAACTCCGCCTCGCCGGGATATTCGCGCATCATTGCATCGTACGCCGCGTGATAGCCCTGGGCGACGTCTTTGACGGACGGCATGCGAAAATTCTTCGAAGTGGTCGGGCGGGAGAAGGCCTCTTTCGCCAGCTCCGTAAGCGCGCCGGAGAACTCCGTGAACAGATCGCCGTTGCGCGTCATGAATTCGCCGGCGTCCCGGCAGTCTTCCGCCAGGGCCTTGAGTTTTGCGGCCAGGGCGTCGGCGTGCGCGAGATTCGCGCTGGTCGCCTCGACGCGCGGCCGGTAGCTTTCCAGCGTCGAAAGGTAAGAATCAAGAACCGATTGTACTGCGGCGTCCATCAGCGTGTAAACTCCCGGTAAACGCTTTCGAAAAAACGCTCCAGCTCGCCCAGCCGCTCATCGTCCCAGATCAGGGAGGCGCGCAGCATGCGGTGATTTTTGATGCGGGTCCAATCCATGAGAGGGTCGAGCGCTTTAAGTTTCAGCCACTCTTCCATAGCGACGCCCGAGCGGCCGCGGCGCTCGGCCTCCGGCTCGGCCAGGCAGCCGGCCAGCACGGCCATGAACGTCGACAGTTGATTGAGAACGTCAAAGTGCAGCCCGGAGCGCTCCTGGGTGCGCTGATTCACCGCCTGGATCTGTTCGTGCAGATTGATGTGTCCTTCAGCAGCGCGAATCGCCTGATAACGTTCGCGCTGGGCCTCCAGGGCCTCGGGATATTCGAGCCGTTCATACAGCGCGCCAAGATTCGCGCGACGATCGAGCTGTTCGGCCCGCGAAAGCTCGAACATGTCGCCGACCCGGTCAATGTAATCGGCGCCATCCGCCGAGTTCCGATTACACTCGATCAATCGCTGATATTCAGCGATCGTGCGTTTGTGCAGATCCGGCCGGCCGCCGCATTCGCGCAGTCGCGCCTCAAGATACGCAAGGTTTTCCGCTCGCAGGTCTTCCATAGTCTTGCCGCAGGCACTACCAACCGGCTTTACGCCAGGCGTCAATCCCGACCGCAGTCGCCGGCGCCGTCCCGACGCTCCCGGGTAAAAACCTTGACGAAAGCGCCAGGCCTTCGGTTCTTTTATTTACCGGCGTTTATCGCGTGCGACCCGGATAGCGGTCGAATCCGGGCGGAGTCCTCTTCCACATGAACGGCAAGATCAGTATTGTAAAGGCGCCGGACAGCGTCGCCGCCAACATTCTGGCGCGCCGCGCGCGTTTTCCGGAATTGCACACCGTGCGCCGGGCGGCGGAGCAATTTATTCAGGACCTGCTGGCGTTGTTGTTTCCGCACCACTCGGACCGGCCCTTCGCGTCGGAGCGCGAGATCGAACTTGAGCTCGGCCGCCTGCGCGAGGACCTGCATCATCTGGAAGACCTGATCACCACGACGCTGCCCTACACGACCTGCTCGGACGCGGGCGCGCTGTTTGATCGTCTGCCGGATCTGCACGAAACGCTGATTCGCGACGCCGAAGCGATTTGCACGGGGGACCCGGCGGCCGCCAGCGTCGACGAGGTGATCCTGACCTATCCCGGCTTTCTGGCGATCGCCATGTTTCGCATCGCCCATCAGCTCCACCGTCTCTGCATGCCGGTGGCGCCGCGTATTATCACGGAATACGCCCACCGTCAAACCGGGATCGACATCCATCCCGGCGCCATAATCGGTTCGTCGTTTTGCATCGACCACGGCGCGGGCGTCGTCATCGGCGAAACAACCGTGATTGGCGACCATGTGAAATTGTACCAGGGCGTGACGCTCGGCGCTCTCGCGGTCGACAAGCAGCTCGCGCAAACCAAGCGCCATCCGACTATCGAAGATCGCGTCATAATCTACGCCGGCGCCTCGATTCTGGGCGGCGACACCGTAATCGGGCATGACAGCGTGATTGGCGGCAACGTCTGGATTACAGCGAGCGTGGCGCCCCATTCAATCGTGTATCACAAAAGCGCCGACCGGGTCCGCGACCGGCGCGTAGACCTGGATCAGGTCATCGACTTTTCGATCTGATTCGCACTAAAATCGACTGACGCGCCAGGCGCGGTCTGGCGGGCTCGACTACATGAAGGCTCAAACCATCCTCGACACCATTGGCAATACTCCCCACGTCCGCATGAATCGACTCTTTCCGGCGAAGTTCGAAGTGTACATGAAGCTCGAACGCGCCAATCCGGGCGGGAGCATTAAGGACCGCATCGCTCTGGCGATGATCGAGGACGCGGAAAAGCGCGGCATTCTGAAGCCCGGCAGCGTCATTATCGAGCCCACGTCCGGCAATACGGGGATTGGCCTCGCGATGGTCGCGGCCGTCAAAGGCTATCGCCTGATCCTCGTAATGCCCGAATCCATGTCGATCGAACGCCGGCGCCTGATGGCCGCCTACGGCGCCGCTTTTGAGCTGACTCCGCGCGAAAAGGGCATGCGCGGCGCAATCGAACGCGCTCAGGAGCTGGTCAAGTCCACGCCCAGCGCCTGGATGCCGATGCAATTCGATAACCAGGCGAACACGGAAGTGCACGTGCGCACCACGGCGGACGAAATCCTGCGTGATTTTCCGGACGGTCTCGACTATCTGATCACCGGCGTCGGCACGGGCGGACACATCACCGGCTGCGCGCAAGTATTGAAGAAAAAATTTCCCAACTTAAAAGTCCTGGCGGTCGAGCCCTCCGCGTCGCCGGTGCTTTCCGGCGGGCAGCCCGGCCCGCATCCGATCCAGGGCATAGGCGCCGGTTTTGTGCCGTCGATTATGGATCGCTCCCTGCTCGACGGCGTGGTGCAGGTCACAAAAGAGGAGGCCTTTGAATTCGCCATTCGCAGCGCCCGCGAAGAAGGCGTCTTTATCGGGATATCTTCCGGCGCCTCGCTCGCCGCCGTACATAAGTCGCTGCCCAACATAGCCGACGGCGCAAAAATTATGACCTTTTGTTATGACACCGGCGAACGTTATCTTTCCATTGAAGGCCTGTTCGAATTAAAATGAAATTGGCGCCGTATCACGCCGATTTTCGGCGGAACGCGCCAGGGAGCCGCAAATGAGCCTGTTTGACAAAATTATATCCGCCGCCAATTCCCTGGGCCAGCAAGCCGGCGAAGGCGGCCCGGCACTGACGGACGGTCTGGTGAATCTCTTAAAAAAGGACGGCTTGAGCGGCATGCTTGAGCAATTCAAGACGAAAGGCCTGGGCGAAATTGCATCGTCGTGGGTTGGCAAGGGACCCAACGCAATCATCAGCACCGATCAGATTCGCGCTGCGCTGGGCAGCGAGCGCCTCAAGGAACTCGCCCTGCGCGCCGGCGTTTCCGAAGAAAACGCGGCGCAATTTCTACAGCAGACTCTGCCCAATCTGATTGATCGTCTTTCGCCGGACGGCGCGCTCCCCAAAGAGGACGCCGGCGCCGATTCGCAGACTCCGCCTGGCTGAATCGCCAGACCGGCGCGGCGGCGCGACGATACGGAGCGCCGCGCGACGCCGCCTTTACAGACCGTTGATCAGCGTCACAAAGGAGTTGCGCGTCGTATTATTGCGCAGGTCCTGGCTGACGTGGTCATAGTTGCCAAAATCCGTAGTTCCGCCCAGCGTCGTGCCGCTCAAGGTCTGGCTGACCACCGGGACCACGCAATCATGCGGCGCAAAGGCGTTTAAAAGCGGGCAGCCGGTGACTATGATCGACTCCGGCGAGGCGTCGCCGGCGAAGGTAGTTCCGCCCGGAACCTGGCTGAAGATCGCGTGAATGTACACGTCGCGATCCTTGCGCTCATTAATTGCCGTCAGACGCGGATTGGAAGAACCGGCCAGGCTGCCATTGAAGTTGTCCCAGCGCAGATCCTGCCCGCCGGCCGTCTGCGTGAGAAAGGTCGCAATTGCGCCCAGCGCTCCGGCGGTGGCCTGGAACTCGGCGCTCGCCCAGGGCGAGCCGTGAAAGGGCGTCCCGTTGGAGATGAGGCGCTTGAGGTACGCCGGCCGCGCGTCGCCCTGATACAAGGCAAAACGCGAAACTATGCCGCCCATGCTGTGCGCATAGATAAACACGCTGTCGTTTGAAGCGCCGCCGAACACAGCATCCAGACGCGCCCGAAACCGCGCGCCATTGACATCGACCGTGTCGGACGTGAGGTAGTCAAAGATATAGAAGTCGTACCCGCCGGCGACCAGCGCGGTGAACTGCGCCGAAGAAATGAAAGTGCCCCACGAAGTGGTCAGCGCGCGCTTGCGCAATACATCCTCGCCAGGATACACAAAGTCGCTGCGATCATTTACATCCCAGCCGGAGACCAACACGACATTCTTGCGGCCCGCATTAACATCCGAGGGAACCGCCAGACGCACAAAGTTAATGTTAGTCGTATCCGTATTGGCCAGCGGATCCACTCGATAAATGCGCGCCCAGTATTCGCCGGGCGGCTGAAGGATGGCGCTCAATATCAGGTTTTCGAGAAACTCCTGCTCGGCTGACTTGCCGTCGTCTTTGCAGCCGACCAACGGCGCGGCAATCATCAAGAGCAGAATCGTAAGCAATTGGAAACGTTTCATCTACAGTACCCGCGGGCGCCCGGCGCGGGACCGCGACGCAACTCGCCGCCTTCCCGCCAGGACAAAATTTGCTCTATCAGCTCATCTTCCAGGGCGCCACGCCCGGCGGATCGCCGCCCTGATCTTCGCCCATCAATTGATAGAGGGCTGCGCCCAAAAACGACATCGAGAGCGGAAAGGAAAAGATGACGCCGATGCCGCACAATATGATGCCGGAACTCGAAATCATGTACACGAGGAACATATACAGCGCCAGCTTCCAGCCCGCCTCGCGCGTCGCGCCCCAGGACGCGCGCATAGCCTGCATGGCGCCGTACTTGCGTTCCACAATCAGCGGGAAAACCAGCATCCAACGCGCCATCAAGTAGTACAGCACAGGCATCACGACAAAGCCGCCAAACGTGGCGAGGGTTAAGCCGAAGAAATAACCGGCGCCAGGCTGACCGTCGTTTTTAACCATGTCCGCGATCATCAGACCCATGCCGGGCGCATAGCCGGGCAAATAGACGCCAATCAGCGCGAGGCCGATCAGCAGCGAGGCGACAAACACCGGACCATAGGCTTTGAATCCCGCGCCCACATCGCCCGTGCGCACCGTGCCGCGCACCATGCGCAGGCCGATCACGGAATAGGCGGCCGCAATCGGCGGAAGGAGAAACAGCCCGACGCACAAAATGGCGGCGAAGGTTGCGCCCAGATACGCGAGAAAATAGACGAGTCCCACGGTGACGCTGGGGCTCATGTTCTTTTCAAAGACCTTCCAGCCAATATCAAAGGCGCGCGACAGATTAAACGCGCCAAAGCCGCCGCCGTCGCCGGTCGGTTCGATCGAGGCCTGGGGCGGACGAAATACGCTGTCTTCCATACTTCCGCAAGCTAATTGCACGCGCCGTTGTTACGTCAATCGGCTTTTCCGGCGCAGACCGCGCCGCCGCCAGGGACCGTCTTTCAACGCCAGCGAAACAGCTTGAGGCCCGGCAAAAAGCTCAGGGCGCCGACCGCCAGCAGGGCCAGAATGGCCGGCGCCGCAGCAGCGAGGCCGGCGCCTTCATTGAAGCAGGCCCGCACGGCGTCGGCCAGCAGGGTCAGCGGCAAATACTGCAGCAGGGCGACTATCCAGTCCGGGAAACTTTGATAGCTGAAAAATATTCCTGACACAATTGTCATTGGCAGCGTAACTGCGTTTACAACTCCGTTGGCGGCCTGCAGGCTCTGGGCGCGACTGGCGCAGAGGATGGCGATGCCGCTGAAGGCCGCAGCGCCGCTGGCCAGCAAAAGAATCAGAGCCAGCGGCGAACCCTGAAACTCCACGTCGAACACCAGACGTGCGAACACGAACAGCAGCAGCGACTCAAGCGCAATAAAGCTCAGACGCGCAATAAAATGCGAAAGCATGAACGCCGGCTTGCTCATCGGACTGGCGGCCATGCGTCGCAGCAGCTTTTTTGAGCGAATGTCGATCAGCGCGTAACCAATGCCCCACATGCACGAGTTCATCACGCCCAGCGCCAGCAGGCCCGGTATCAGAAAATCGATGTAGCGATCGCCGCGCGATTCGAGGACCTGCGGCGGCGCCGTCGGCGCGCGCCCGCTTAATCGCTGATCCAGGGCGCGCCACGCCGAACGCGCTTCGCCGTTGGCAGGATCAAAACGCGCCTGCCAGACGCCGTTCTCCCGGTAGAGCAGGAGCGTCGCCTGTCCGCGCTTGAGCGCGAGTCGCGCAGCGGCTTCGTCGCCGGGAATCAGACGAAACTCCTCGTCAAAGGGATTGGCTGCGGCCGGTTTCTGGAGTCGCGCCGTCAGTGCGCGAAACTCGGCGCTGTCCGCAGAAGCGACGACCGCTGCGGCAATGGGCGGCCGTTCGCTTTGACTGAAAGCCAGGCCCAGGACGCCGGATAACAGCAGCGGAAAGGCCAGGGCCCAGAAGATAATGCCCGGCTCGCGGAAAAATTCCTTAAAGTTGACTGTGATCAGATTATACAGCTGTCGAATCATCGAGGCGTCTCCCGGTCATTTGCGTGAATAGATCATCCAGATGCAGCCGCCGCACGACAAGGTTGCGATCCCCCTTTTCTCCGGCGGTCAGGCGCAGCGCCCCGGGCAGGGCGCGCACGCTGTTTTCCACTTCAAGCCGTACGCGTCCCGGAGCGGCGAGGGACGCGGACTTCAACCCCGCCAGGCGCCGGAACTCGGTCGGCGCGCGCCGCGTATCCAGCTCGATTATCTCGCCGCCTAATTCGCGCAGCAGCCGCTCACGACGGCCGTCCGCGAGGATCTTGCCGCGATCCATGATGACGATGCGATCGCAGAGTTGCTCAGCTTCTTCCATGTAATGCGTGGTGAGAATCAAGGTCACCCCCCGATCGCGCAGCCGACCGAGGATTTCCCAGATGCTCCGGCGCGCATTGGGATCCAGGCCCGTCGTGGGTTCGTCAAGGAGCAGCAACTCAGGTTCGTTAATCAGCGCAATGCCCAGCGCCAGGCGCTGGCGCTGGCCGCCGGACAGATTGATCACCCGCGCCGCGCGTTTGTCCGTCAGATCCGCCAGGCGCAGGGCTTCCTCCGCTCGGTCCGCGCCGCGTCCGTAGAAACTCGCAAACATCCGCAGGGTTTCGCCGACATTCAGACGTTCGTAAAAGCGCGTTTCCTGGAGCGCGACGCCGATGCGCGTTTGCAGCTCGCGCTCGTGATGCCGCCAGTCTTTGCCGAATATGCGAATGGCGCCGGAGTCGGGGGTCTGGATGCCTTCAATCATCTCGACGAGCGTCGTCTTGCCGGCGCCGTTGGGCC
>JAVHPJ010000133.1:0-2241 GCA_036170535.1 Leptospirales bacterium
CGCAAATCCGGATCCCGCGCCGCCTCGCGCGGAGTACGGTTGCCCAGCGCCGGAATTTTGTCGTCGAGCCAGCGCTCATAATGCAAACGCACGTGTTCCGCCAGGATCGCACGGATTTCGGGACTCTGGCTGATGTCCGGCTCGGGCGGACCGCGCTGGCTGCGCGCTTCTGCCGCACGCATCGCAGCCTCCATCGATTCGATGGCCGTCGCGCGATAGCGCACCGATCGCTTGAGCTGTTTCTCAATCAGCTTGCGCACTTCCGCTTCCCGCCGGGCGGAATTGACGCTCGCGACCACCTGACCGGCAGACACGCGGATCTGTCCGAAAATCGTATGGTCCGTAGCGGCTTTTTTCCCGCCGCGCGCGCCTCGCACCGTCCAGGCGATATCGTATGCGCCTGTGGCGGCGCCCCGGGCCATAATCACATCGGCGGTTTCCAGATGCGTCAATGCCGCCAGTTTTTGCACGGCGTCCGGGGGCGATAGATTCAGCTCAAAGTGAAGCTTGCGAAACTCGAGCGGATCGCCGTCCGTGTTGGCCATACGCCGTGCAATCGGTTCGCGCAGGGGTTGCAGGATGTTGCGATAGAGGCGCAGCAACTCCAGGTCGTCCGCTTGAATGCGTTCGCGGGTTATTGTACCATACCGCTTCCGCAATTCTTTTCTGAGTGTAACGATCGGCAGCCCGTGTTTTGGCGGGATTTTTGCAGCGCCGATCGCCAGGAACAGGTTCACGTCGGCCAGCGCCTGCACGCTGCCAAAAACCATATCTCCTGGCTGCAGTATTTCCGACGCGCTGCGTTCGGTGACAAGGAACTCATCCTCGACCAGCATATCGCGGACCGCGAGCGAGTCTCCGGGAGTGGTTGCGAGCACTGTAAAGAAACTCAAGGCGGCGCGCTGGCTGCGCTCGATAAAATCGTGCTCGGCCGGATCAAAGGCGGTCGGATCCGTCGCGGCCAGAATTGCCGGCATCGTTGCGAATTCACCGTTGTCGGCTTCAAACCGAATGTGCCACAACAACCAGTCAAAGAAGATTTCGCCGTCCGGGTCTTCCGGATCGAGTTCGCCGGCCCCGCCCGTGAAGTCGGCCCAGGCTTCGCGGACGAGGTCGAGTTCCGTCTCATACTCGTCCATGAGTTCAGCGCATAGACTCTCATAGGTCCGTCGGGCGACCGCGTAGAGATCGCCCGCGTCTGGCAATTTCGCTGGACGTTTTCGCTTTGCCATCCCCTGCCCGCTGCCTCCGGCCTGGTCGGCGACGCGGGGCCTGTCGATCGGAATTTGTCAGCCCGGATCGCGCACGAGGCGCAGGTCGACTTCTCGATCTACGTAGCGCCATTCTTCCGTGGCACGCAGTTCCGCCAGCAGCTCATCAAAGGCGGCCACGTGTTCCGGCGCGAACTCGAACCACGTTAAGAAATCAAACGACTCGATCTCGCCAAGATCGCGACAATGGTGCAACCCGCGCGCGATCGCCGGCAGATAGCGCAAGCCAGTGGCCACATGCTGCGATCGCTCTTCCAGAATCTGGCGACGTTCGTCTTGCGCGAGCGCCCACCAGGAAGAGGTTTTGCGAATCGGGATAAGCGCCGCGCATGTGGCCTCGGGTCGCCCGAGCGCGGCCTGCCGGGCAACCAGTTCGTTCTTCTCGGCTCGCGTCACGTAGCGGTCGCTGCTCTTGATTCCGCGCAGCACCCAGCTGACGCCCGCCAGCGTGGCGGGGACGGCGCCAGAGACTATGTCGAGGCGCGGAACTCCGGCAACTGGATCGCCCGCAATGGTGCGAATGGATTGGATACGCCACGGCCCCGTTGATCCGCCGATGAATGAAAACAATCGCTGGTTCACGTCGGAGTCGTCGCCGCTGCAGCGCGGGACTCGTATTGGATGCCGACCGGTTCGAAGACGTTACGGAAATCGTGCCGGTCTTTGCGGTTTTGTGAACGCGCCGCCGACACCGAGCGCAGGAGTTCCGCGACGACAGAACGGTGCGCGCCGATTCCCATCCCTACCGGTCCCGCTCACTTTTCAACCGACTCAGCGCCGTGAGCAGCAGCGCCGCATCCGCCTGGCGCGCTCGCGGGAGTTCATCAAAGATCGCGCCGATTTCCAGGGCTTCCGGCGGCAGTGGCGGACGCGACGCCGAGGCCATCATCGGTCCTTTGCCGCTCAGAATCCATTCGGCCGAAATGCCCAGCTCCGCCTGCACGGCGAGCGCCACCACCTTGCGGATTTT
>JAVHPJ010000134.1:0-42305 GCA_036170535.1 Leptospirales bacterium
CGGGCCGCGCTGATCGGCGCTCTCGGCGCAACTATCGTCGGAGCGGATGGCGCGCTGGATCGGGAGCGTATTGCGGCGCAGGTCTTCGCCGACGCGGAGGCGCGGGAACGCTTGAATGCGCTCGTACATCCGGCCGTCTGGCGGCGCTTGCAGGAGCGCATCGTCGGCGCGCCGGCGGGCGAAATTCTCGTCTGCGACATCCCGCTCTTGTTTGAGAACGCGCGCGAGGCCTGGTTTGATCTGACGATCGTGATCAGCGCACCCGCGGAAGTTCGCCTGCGCCGCGTCCAGGAGCGCAGCGGCTGGAGCGTGGAAGAATTTCAGCGCCGCGAGGCGGCCCAGACGCCGCTCGCCGAAAAAGAACGCCGCGCGGATCTGACGCTGCAAAACGTCGGCGCGCCAGCCGATCTCGAAGCGGCTGTGCAGCATGTGTACCGTGAGATAGCGGCAGCCGGTCAAAGCGCCGCAAGGGAGTCCAGGTCGTGAAGAAACGAGTATTCTACGTGGTAAATCTTGATCGCAGCCGGATCTACGTTCTGGCTGGCGGAGCGGCGTTGTGTATGCTTGTCGTCTTCAGCATCGGCATGCGCGTCGGCCGTTCCAGCGTGAGCGGCGATGCCGGCGATGCCGAGCGTCCGCTCGCGCTGATCGAACCGGATGCGATTGATCCGCCAGCCGACGCGCCGACCAACACGTCGGAGTCGCCCGATGCGTCGCTTGCGCTCTCAGAAACGGATCTCGACGCGCGCCTGCGCGCCGAGGCCGCCGCCCTGAACGCAGGGCGCAACGAAGAACCCGACGATCGCAGCAGCGCACCCCGCCAAGAACGCGTGTATTCCGAACGCGCCCGTGAACCTCAGCGCGCCGAGAGTACCCGGCGAGACGAGGACGCGCGCGTCACTTCGCTCGCCAACGTCGCGGAGCGGGATGTGAATCCCGAGCCGGAGTCCCGGCGCGCGGCTGACCGTCGCGCCGCTGAACAACGCGCAGCGGAGCGCGAGGCGGCGGATTCGCGGGCCGCCCGTG
Source organism: Leptospirales bacterium (assembly GCA_036170535.1). Taxonomy (GTDB): domain Bacteria; phylum Spirochaetota; class Leptospiria; order Leptospirales; family Leptonemataceae; genus SSF53. The sequence continues at coordinate 1,027 of JAVHPJ010000134.1, forward strand.
AAACGCGCGCCGCCGAACGTCGGGCTACCGAGCGACGCGCGGCGTCCGAACGTCGAGCGGCCGAACGCCGTACCGCAGAAAGGCGCGCTGCAGAAAGACGCGCCGCCGAACGACGCAGTACGGAGCGTCGCGCCAGCGAACAACGCGCCGCCGAGCCGCGCACAGCCGAGCGCCCGAACGCCGCGCCGCCGACGGAGCGGACTGCACAATCCCAAAACAAAACGCAACAATTTCGGACACTGCCCGCGTCGCGCGAGACCGGTAATGCAAGCGCCGACGCGGGCTCGGCCCTGTTAACCGTCGAAGGCGGGGCCGTGTCGCGCGAGACGCCGCCCGCCAGTCGCACGCCGACGCCAGCCGCGCGCACAGAACCGCAAAAAACCCAGGAAAGTCGTAGAACTCACAGTCTGCAGCTTGGCGCCTTTCGTTCCCGAGCGGCGGCGGACCGCATGGCGGAATCCTTGCGCTCCCAGGGGTTTCGCCCGTACATCCAGAGCGCCGGCGATTCGCACGTAGTGCGCGTCGGCCGGGCGGCTTCCTCGCAAGAACTGAGTCCCGTCGAGGATCGCCTGCGCTCCCACAACTACGCGCCCATGCGGGTTGCGGATTGATCCGCCGCTGTTGGTTCGCTTGCTGAAACGCGCATACCTGGCTTCACGGAAACCGCTACCGAGGAAACTTGAGCGCCCCGCGCGGGCGAAGCGCAAAAAAAGCGCGTCCGTCTTTCGTGCGTCGCACAGGATTTCGACTTGTCGTACAGCCCCGTACGGACGATGAGTGTGTTGTGACGCCCGAAGAGAAGCAGGCGAAACACCTCGTGGTGCAGACGATGATTGATCGTCTCACCCTGACCTACTCCGATTTTATTCAGGGTGTCCGAGGTTACGAACAGATTCCCGAATTCTTTCGGGAGCATCTGTATTCACCGCCAAACAAAGAAGCGCGCGACGCCGCGTTGGATCAGCTGTACAGCAAGCTGCGTTCCATTACCGGTCAGGAAATGACCGAAAACATCCACAAGCTGATTCTCTTAAATCGGCTGACGGACGACCTGGACCTGGAAACGGCGCGCGTGGCCCTGCAGGGCCCGCTCGGCGGCTACAATGGCGAACTCAGCGAGGCGACCTTTTCTATAGAAGAACTCAATGAATGCGTGAGCGTCGCCGGTCGTTTTGAGGACCGGGTGCGCCAGGTCGAAATGGTCGCCGATTCCCTCGGCTTCTTTTTCACCCTGTCCAAACTGCCGCTGATCAAGCTGGTCATGGCGCCCATCAAGGTGGCGGCGTCCATGGTTGGCGCCCTCGATCTGGTAGGCACGATGGAAGCCGGTTATAACGTGTCGCGCAACATCAAAGACATGCGCGAATTCACGGACGCCTTTATCAAACGCGAGACCGCCCTGATTGAAGGCCTCGCCGCCCGCAACGCGGCCCGATAAGCCTGAACCTGCGACTGCAAGCGAACGCACCCGGACCGGCGACCCGCCCCGGGCGGCCGCCCTGTCCGTCCCCGGAGCCTGCGCCGTTACTATTGTATGTCAGAGCCCCGACCGGACCCCGGTTTTCCTCGACCCGCGAAGCCCCTGAATTTTCCTCTCCCCAATTCCATGGCCGAACGCGAATCAAAATCGGCGGCGCGGGCCGACTCTGGCGCCCGCGGCGGCCGCAAGGCCGCGCCAGCGCGCAGCGGTCGCGGGCCGGCGCTCTCGCCGTCCAATCCCGAACTCTTTCTGAATCGCGAGATCAGCTGGCTCCAGTTTAACAACCGCGTCCTGGAAGAGGCGGCGCGCAAAGATAACCCGCTGCTCGAACGCCTCAAGTTTGTTGCCATCTTCGAGTCGAATCTCTTTGAGTTTTTCATGATTCGCGTGGCCGGCCTGAAGCAGGTCGTAGCCTCCGCCATCCCCGAAGTCCAGGCCGACGGCAAGACCGCCCAGGCGACCCTGAGTGAAATCTCGCGCATGTGTCACCAGACCGACGCGCAGCTGCACCGCATCCTGCGCGAGATTCTGGGCGGCCTCGAAACGCATAACATTCAATTGCTGGAAAGCTATCGGGCCCTGGCGCCCAATGAACGCAAGTTCGTAACGGATTTTTTCCAACGCGAAGTGTTCCGCATTCTCACTCCGCTGGCCATCGATCCGTCGCACCCATTCCCGCACATCGCCAACGGCCGCCTGAACCTCGCGGTCACGCTGCGCCGTAAAAATGCGCCCGCGAAGTCGCCGGATCACTACGCCATCGTCGAAGTGCCGAACGTGTTGCCGCGCTTCTTACAGCTGCCTGCGCACGGGCGCGAGGCGACCCGTCAGCGCTACCTGCCGCTGGAAGAAGTCATCAAAATGCATACGGCCGAGCTGTTCAGCGGGACGACCGTCAAGAGCTTCCACGGTTTTGTGATCATTCGCAACAGCGACCTGTCCATCGACGAGGTCGCCGCCGACAACCTGCTGTCCACCATTGAGGAAGAGCTGAAGAATCGGCGCTGGGGCGAAGCGGTGCGACTCACCTATCGTCAGGGCATGCCGGAAAATATCCGCGAGTTCCTGCGGGCGCGCCTGGATCTTGAGCCCGACGAAATTTACGAACGCGCCGACCTGTTGAACCTGCAGGATCTGTGGCAGCTCTACGCCGCTACGCCGGACACGAACGACCTGCGCGACAAGCCCTACATACCGCATAACGTTTTGCCCAACTACCGGCCGGAAAAGCTCTTTTCCGCCCTGCGCAAGAAAGACATTTTGCTGCATCATCCCTATCACAGCTTTCAACCGATTATCGATTTAATCGACTATGCGGCGCGCGACCCAAAGACGCTGGCGATCAAACAAACGCTGTATCGCACGGGCACCGACAGTCCGATTGTGAAGTCCCTGATTCAGGCGGCGGAAAACGGCAAGCAGGTCACGGCGCTGGTGGAACTCAAGGCGCGCTTTGACGAAGAGCGCAACATTAACTGGGCGCGCGAAATGGAACGCCATGGCGTCCACGTGCTCTACGGACTGGTCGGCCTTAAAATTCACGGCAAGATGCTGCAGATTGTCCGGCGCGAAGCGGACGGCGTAAAGTCCTACTGTCATCTCTCTACTGGCAACTACAACCCGATCACGGCCAAGATTTACACAGACCTCTCGCTGTTCACCGCCGATCCGGAAATCAATGACGACATCACCAACCTCTTTCACAGCCTGACCGGCTACGCACAGCCGGCCCGTTTCGCCAAGATCTCCGCCGCGCCGATCAACATGCGCGAAAACCTGATAAAGTTGATCAATCGTGAGATCGCTTTCGCCGAGGCCGGCAAGCCGGCGCGCATGCGACTCAAGATGAATTCGCTTGTCGATCCGGACATGATCATTGCGCTGTATCGCGCCTCGCGGGCCGGCGTAAAAATCGAGCTTAATATTCGCGGCATCTGCTGTTTGCGCCCGGAACTCCCGGGCGTGAGCGACAATATCGTGGCGTATTCGATCGTGGGCCGCTTTCTCGAACACAGTCGCATCTTCTATTTTGAAAACGGCGGCGCCCCGCGCGTGTATCTCTCGTCTGCGGACTGGATGCCGCGCAACCTCAATCGCCGGGTGGAGATCCTGTTTCCGGTGGAAGACCCCGACCATATCCAGACGATGATCGGCGTGCTTGACGCAATTTTCCGCGACAATCATAATCGCCGGCGGATCCTTCCGGACGGCAGCTACGAACGGCTGCGGCCGGCGGCCAACGAGCCGCGTTTCTCGTCCCAGCGCTTTTTTCGCGAGGAAGCCAATCGCGAGTTCGACTCTCTGGAGCGCAGTCGCGCTGAACAACGGCGCACCCTTTTTCAACCGATCACGCTCCCCCAGGACCTGCGTGAACAGACGACGGGCGGTGCGCACGTGGAAGCGGACGAAGAAGCCGCCCCTTCGCCGGAACCGCCCGCCGATTCCGCTTGAATTTGCGCCCGCACGGCGCTCTACTCGGCCGGGCGGGGCCAGGCGGAACTATGAAACATGCACTGATCGGCGCGCTCGCCGTGTTACTGGCGACCGCGCTGCGGGCGGAGCCGCCGGCGCAGGTCCCCGGCCCCGCCGACGCGTCGGTTGGCGCCGCGCCGCTTTCGCGTTTTGGCGATTCAGCATACGTCGGCCGCGCCCTCGCGCTCCTGGAAGACCCGCGCGGGGATATCCAGATTCGCGAGCTCATGGAGCCGGGCCTCCAGGCGCGGCTCGCGCCGGCTCTTGCGGACATACCAAACTACGGACTGACCAGCCGCGCCGTTTGGGCGAAACTCAGCCTGTACAACGATCGCGATCAGCCGACCCTGCGCATGCTCGAACTGGCCAATGCGCGCATGTGGGAACTCGATCTGTACGAAGTCGTCGACGGCGTCCCGCGGCGCTTGAGCCGCACCGGCAACCGACTGCCCTTCGCGGAACGTGAGGTGCTGGCCGCATCGTTTCACTTTCCGCTCAATTTTCGACCGCGTGAAACGCGCACGTTCTATTTTCGCTTCCGCAATACGACCACGCTGCAGCTGCCCTTGATTCTCAGCGCGCCCGCCGCGTATGAAGCGTCGCGCACCTTCAAGGCTTACGCGTACGGATTTTACTTCGGGATGCTGGCGGCCCTGGCGATTTACAATCTCGCCGTCTTCTTCGTGCTCCGCGATCGCAATCATCTCTACTACGCGCTTGCGGTGTTCTGCATGGCTTTTTTCGCCGGCGGATTTCTGGGCCTGAACTACCAGTACCTCTATCCGGACTGGCCGGCCGTCAACAGCGAGGCCCTGCCGGCGGCCGGCGTGTTGTGTCTGATATTTATTACCGTATTCACAGCCGACTTTCTGAACGCGAAGAAGAATTTGCCGCGCTTGAATCGCCTGTTTCAGTTTCTCAATGTGGCCTTCGCGCTGGCGCTGATTTTTAACTTCACAGGCCAGGTCCGACTGACCGCGCTGCTCGGGACGCTGGCGTCCTTTGCGCTCGCCGGGGCGGCCACGTACGGCGCAGCGTACCTGTGGATTCGTCGCAAGTTTCAGCCGGCGCGCTATTACCTGCTCTCATGGGGCGTCTTCTTTACGGCGATTTTCGTGCACGGCCTCATGCAATTCGGATTCTTCACAAACGGGTTCTTGCTCAATCACGGCATCATGATCGGCGCGGCCGGCGCGGTGGCGCTTCTGTCGGTCGGTCTGGCTGCGCGCATTCGCCAGCTGGACAAAGAGAAAAACGAAATCGCCGCCCAGCTTGATCTGGCGCGTGAAATTCAACGTTCGCTCTTGCCGCGCGAATTGCCGGAGCGCGCGGACCTGCGTATTGCGTTTCTGTACGAACCCATGCAGCAGGTTGGCGGCGATTTTGTGGACTATCACATCCGCGAGGATCACTGCGCCATGTTTATGATCGCAGACGTCACCGGGCACGGCGTCCCGGCCGCCCTGCTCGCGTCGATGATCAAAATGGCGCTGCCCGTGGTCTACGAGAGCATGGAAGATCCGGCCCTGGCCGTGCGCAAGCTGCACGCTGCGATTCGCGACAAGTTGTCCGGTCAGCACCTGACCGCTTCGTTGTGTTTTGTAGACCTGAACACCGGCCTGCTGCGTCATGCCAGCGCCGGACACCTGCCGCCCTTGATTCTGCGCGGCGACGGCGCCATTGACGCGCTTGAAAGCGAGTCGCTGCTCCTGCACGCCGCCATTACGCCGCAGAGTCGCAACGTACAGGCGCAACTGGCGCCGGGCGACAAGATACTGTTGTACACCGACGGCGTCATTGAAGCGGCGAACGCCGCCGGCGAGGCCTTTGGCGAGGACCGACTGCGCCGCGCCGCCGCTGTTCAGCACGGCGAGACGCCGGAAATCATCTGTCGGGAAATTCGCAGCGCGGCGTTTCGCTTCAGCGGGGTGGGCGACCGACCGCAGGACGACGTGACTATTCTCGCCATTGAGTACTGCGGCGCGCGCCCATAGGCGATCGCGCATAATTTAGCGCCGTCTGCGCGCCAGCGCGGTATCTTTCATTCTGATGTTCTTTCAAAAACGCAAGCCTGCCAGTATGTCCAGGCTTTCCATCGCAGCGGTATGCGTCGCTGCGGCGGCGACCGCGAGCTGCATCGCCTACAGTCCGCTGGATCCCGACCGGACTCGTTCCAGCTGGTATCGCGACGGACGTTATCAAAACAAAACGGACGATTCGGAACTCACTGCGCGCGGCTTTGGCACGGTGCTGATGTGGAAACTCTTTGGCGACAAAGACCCGCCCTCCGTTCAGCCCCTGCCGGACGGCGGCCCGACCATACAACCGCGCGTCACGGAAGACCTGCTCGCGCCGGAAGGCGGCCTGCGACTCGTGTGGATCGGGCATGCAAGCGTGTGGATCGCCGCCAACATTAATGGCAAGCGCACGCATATTATCACAGACCCGATTTTTGACGCGCCGCTGTGGATGGAACGCTACACGCCCATGCCGATCGCGCCGGAAGCCTTGCCGCGTATTGACGCGGTCGTAGTCAGCCATGCGCATCGCGATCACCTGGATTGGAGCACGCTGCGCGAGATTCAAACGCGCAATCCGGAAGTGCGCATTTATCTGCCGTCCGGCCTGGGCCGCTGGGCGCGCGAAGAAGGCCTGCGCGGCGCCGTGATCCTCGAATGGGAGCAAAAGGTCGCGGCAGACGGATATGCCCTGGAATTTTTGCCGGCGTTTCACTGGAGTCGCATGGGACTCAACGATCATCTCCAGTTTCACTGGGGCAGTTATGCCATCCAGATCGGCGGCCGCTCGATCTATTTCAGCGGCGATACGGGTTTTTCGCGCCACTTTGAGGAAACGCGCGCCGCGTATCCAGCAGGCTTTGACGTTGCGCTGATGTCCGTCGGCGCGTTTAAGCCGCGTTGGTTCATGCGGCCGGCGCATATCGATCCGCCCGAGGCGCTGGAAGCGACGCGCATTATCGGGGGGCGCTTCGTGCTGCCGATCCACTGGGCGACCTTTCCGCTCGGCGACGACCTGCCCCAGGAGGCGGGTCTCTATCTGGGCGAGCTGCTGAAAACGAGCGCGATCCCGGGGCGAGTCTGGACGCCCGGTGAAATCGTTGACCTCTAAATCGCCCCTGTTTCGCGCTTGATCTTCGTTTCGCGCAAAATCGACTGTGACGAAGGAAGCGCGGTCGCTCAGCAGGCCGCCGCTTTCAGGAGCGCACGGTGAACTGTCCCAAATGCAGCGCGGTAATGGAGCTGCGCCGGATTGACGAGGTTGAAATCGATATCTGCTCGAATTGCTCCGGGATCTTTCTGGATGACGGCGAATTTGAGAGTTTCACCGGCGTGGATCCGGGCACCGGGCTCATTCGGCTTTCACGTTTTGTCAAGGTGCTGACGCGCTTGAATGAACGCGCCATTCTGGACGAACTGACCGAGGTCTATAATCGTAAATACTTTAATGAATTCATGGAAACCGTGCTGCAGAACAAAAAACGCGAGCCGGTTTCGCTGATCGCGATCGACATTGACTTTTTCAAACAGGTCAACACGCAGTACGGCCATGACGGCGGCGACGCCGTGCTGCGCGAAGTCGCCCAACGATTGAAACGCACCCTGCGCACGAGCCGCGACGACTATATCTTTCGGCTGGGCGGCGAAGAATTTTGCATTCTGTTGTTCAACCTGAATCCGGACGACAGCTTTCACGCCGCGGACGATATACGCAAACTCGTCGAGATTCATCCGATCACTTTGCCGGATGGCGCGGCGATCCATGTCACCATCTCGATCGGCCTGGCGTTCTTGAGTCCGAGCGATACGAGCGAAAGTCTTTACAAGCGCGCCGATGAATTGCTGTACGAAGCGAAAAATACCGGCAAAAATCGCGTGGTAATGGAAAAGGCGCCGGTCGGCGACGCGCCGCGGGAAAGCGGCGCTGCGTCGGCCGGCGCGCCAGTGCGCGACGCGGGGCCGCCCGGTGCGAACTCGGCGGCCCCGGAGCGCCAGGGCTGGTAGCAGCGACGCCGTTCGGGCGCGTCGCTTGCCCCGCTCAGCCGTCGATCAGATGCACGAGAAAGCCCGAGCGCAACTTGGGTTCAAACCAGGTCGACTTGGGCGGCATGATCTTGCCGGCGTCCGAGACGCTGATCAATTGCGCCGTGCTGACCGGCGGCAGCGCGAAGGCGACCTGATGTTTACCGGAATTTACCAGCTTTTCCAGTTCGGCGTCTCCGCGGATGCCGCCCACAAACTGAATGCGGTCCGAGGTGCGCGGGTCGCTGACGCCGAGCGTCGGCGCAAGCAGGTTGGATTGTAATACGCTGACCATCAGCGACTCGATTGGATCGTGCGCATCAAAAGTTCCCGGGCGCGCCTGCAGGGTGCGCCAGGTCCCGTTCAAAAACAGATTCGCCTCGTCGAGCTTCAGCGCTTCGCTTTTGCCGGGCCGCAAGCTGAATTTCTCTTCGATCTCCGCAAGAAACTGCGCTTCGCTGCGACCGTTTAAATCGCGCACAGCGCGATTGTAGGGCAAGATCGCCAGTTGATTGTCGGGGAAAGTAACGGACAAAAAGTAGTTAAACAATTCGTCGCCCGTGTGCGCGCCGGCGCGTTCGCGACGCTGCTTGCCCACCGACACCGCCGAAGCGGCCCGATGGTGTCCGTCGGCGATATAGGTCGCCGGCAGGGCGCGATAGGCGGCAAGCAGTTGGCTCTGCAAGTCGCCCGGACCCACGCTGTAGACGCGGTGGCGCACGCCGTCGTCAAAGGTGCAATCGTAAAGCGGCGTTTCGCGATCGGCGTAGCCGTCCATCAGCGCCGCAAGTCCCGCCGCGTGAGCGCTGTTATATAGAAGAAAGACCGGTCCGGTATTCGCTCCCGTACGATCGATATGCACGGTGCGATCGCGTTCCTTGTCTTTGCGCGTCAGCTCGTGTTTCTTGATGCGATCTTCGAGGTAGTCTTCAATCGAGCTCAGCGCCACCAGGCCCGTTTGCTGGTGGGCGCCGCGATTCAGGCGATAGATGTAGAGCCGCTCGTCGGACTCGCGCAAGAGCTTGCCTTCGGCGACGAACTTGCGCAGATTTTCGCCCGCGCGCGCATAAATGGAATCGTCATATTGATCGACCGAGTCCGGAAACTCCAGATCGGAACGCGTGATGCGCAAAAACTTGTAGGGCTCGCCCTGGGCCATGGCGCGCGCTTCTTCGCGATCCATAACGTCGTAGGGCAGGCTGACCAGGTTGGCGGCGATTTCTGGCGCCGGGCGAAGGGCGCGGAACGTGCGGATTTGAACCATGCTGATAGCCGTTTCGCCGGCGCCGCACGGGGAAACAAGCGGAAACTGGCGCCGCTCCCGGGGACCGCAGGCGGGCCCATCCGACGACGCTTCAGGGCGACGACGGACGGAGCCGCTTCAATAGCTCCCGCAGGCGCAATTCAGGATTCGTCGTCCCAGTAGGCGCTGGGCTGGCTGTAGGGCGTGCCCTGGGTCAGATAAGCGGAGTACGACTCCAGCAACATGCGGTTTTCGTCCTGGAAGTTCGCCAGACGCTGGAACAACATGCGAATGTTGGGATCTTCGAACTTGTCCGTCATTTTCTTATAGAAGTCGGCGGAGTCTTCATGCTCGCGAGTCGCCAGGCTCACGGCTTCCAATTCATCGCCGCGCGCGTCGGTCTGGGTGTTCCGATCGAGGCGCCGCATGAGGATGGAAAGCGAAGTGGTATGGAACTTGTGAACGGAAGAAACCATCTTCAGATTGGGCAGCGCTTCCCCGCCCTGCACCGAGCTGTAGATTTCTTTGATCATTTCGATGTGATCTTCCACATCTTCCGCCAGCTGATAAAAGAGCTGTTTGATTTGTCCTGCAGGCAGGGATTCTGCGTTGCGCAGATAAAAGTCGAAGACTTCCTTTTCGTGCTGAATCGCAGCGGCGACCGCTTCGAGAAAGGTGGTCTTCTTGACCGGTTTAAACTTACCCATGCCCGAGCCTGACCCGCGGCCGCCTCGCCGTAAATGACTTTTTGCGGGTATCCGACCCAAAAGGCCGCGGGCGGCGCGCACTCGGAACGGCGCTCAGACGTGCGTTTTCCAGATGCGAATCACGGCTTTTTCCTGCTCAATTTCCGCGGACGCTTCGCCGTGGGCGTCGCCCGGCGGCGCAAACTCCGGCAACTCCGCCAGGGTTTCCTCGGCGATGTAACTGCGAAAAGCCTGGATCGCCCGCGCGATGGTCGGACCCGGCTCCGCAAATACGAGTTTGATGCGATCGGTCACGTTTAATCCCGAATTTTTTCGCAGCTCCTGGACATTACGGACCAGGTCGCGGGCAAAACCTTCTTCGATGAGTTCCGGCGTCAGACGCGTATCCAGCGCCACCAGCAGGCCCTGCGCTTCCTGGCCGGAAACCCCTTCCGCCGAAGTCGACTCGACGATGAAATCTTCCGGCGCAAGTTCGATGACGCCCTCCGGCGAAGGGATGGCGACGCCCTGACCGCGTTTCACGCCCAGGGCAAGCTCGCGCACATTCGCCTTTGCAAGATATTGCTGCACCTCGCGCACGCGCGGTCCAAGCTGCTTGCCAATGCGCGGCAGGTTGGGCTTTACGCGATATTCGAGCACGCCCGCCGCGTCATCGATGAACTCCAGCTGCTTAACATTCAGTTCGTCGAGCAGAACCTCGGCGTTGTTCTCGATCGCGCGCCGATCCTGCGATCGCTGCACGTGAATCATCAAACGTCCCAGGGGCTGGCGGACTTTTACGCCCGACTCGGCGCGCGCGGCGCGGCCCAGAAAGGCCGCGAGCTTGATCAGTTCGCCCTCCGCCAGCGCGTCTTCGTCAAACCAGGCCTTGCGCTCCGCCGCCGGCCAGCCCGCCAGGTGCACGCTTTCCGGCGCGCGCGCCGACGCCCCCTGCAAAGGCTCGGCGACCAGCAGCTGATAAAGTTCTTCGGCGATAAAGGGAGCGAAGGGCGCAATCAAACGCGTCGCGGTAACGAGGCAGCGATACAGCGTGTCGTACGCAGCGAGTTTATCCTCATCAAGAGCGCCTTTCCAGAAACGTCGCCGATTCCGGCGAATGTACCAATTGGATAGCGCATCGACGAATTCTTCGATCGCTTTGCCGGCCCTCTGGCAGTCGTAGTCGTCGAGCGCCGCCGTGACGGTTTCGACGAGTTGCGTGTTGGCGGAGAGGATCCAGCGATCCACGGGCGCGCGCCGCGCGAACTCGGGCGCGCCGGCGATCGGATTGGCTTCCCAGTCGGCGCTGATTTTAATCCTGTCAATGTTCGCGTACAGTGTGAAAAAATTCACGCTGTTGGTCAGCATATTGAGAAAGCTGTGCACGATGCCGACCGGATCGTTTTTTGCGCCCGGCTGACCCACGCGCCGTGCTGCGCCGGCCGGCGAATTGGTTAAGAAGTACCACCGAATCGCGTCGGCCCCGTGGCTTTCAAAGACCTTGTTGGGGTCCACCACGTTGCCTTTGCTTTTGGACATTTTCTCGCCCTTTTCGTCGAGGACATGTCCCAGGCAGACCACGTTTTTGTAACTTGCGCGATCGGAGACCATCGTGGAGATCGCAAGCAGCGTATAAAACCAGCCGCGCGTCTGATCGATGGCTTCGGAGATGAAGTCCGCCGGAAAATATTCCGCAAACTCGGCCTGGCCGTGATTGGGCCAGCCCCACTGGGCGTAAGGCATGGCGCCGGAATCGAACCAACAATCAATCACCTCCGGCACGCGCTGCCAGGTCTTGCCGGCGGCGTCCGTCCATCCAATGCGATCGATATAGGGCCGATGCAGGTCCATGTCGGTGAGTTTCGCGCCGCTCAGCGCCTCCAGCTCCGCCACGGACCCGATGATGCGAAACTCGCCCTCGCCGTTCGTCCATACCGGCAGGGGCGTACCCCAATACCGTTCGCGCGAAAGGGCCCAGTCGCGATTGGCGCGCAGCCAGTTGCCAAAGCGACCTTCCTTAATATGCTCCGGCACCCAGCGAATGGAGTCATTGTTGCGGATCAGCTCCTCGCGCACTTCCGTGGTGCGAATATACCAGGCGTTTTTGGCGAAATAGAGCAAGGGGGCGCCGGTCCGATAACCGAACGGATAATTGTGTTTGTAGCGCTCGCTGCGCCAGACCAGACCGCGCTCTTTGAGTTCCCTGAGGATCGCCTTGACCGCGTCTTTGAAAAAAACGCCCGCGTGCGGCGTGCCGGCGACAAAGGCGCCGTCCAAACCCACGGCGTGAATCACCGGCAGGCCGTGCGCCTGACCGGCGCTGAGGTCGTCCGCGCCGTAGGCCGGCGCGATGTGCACAATGCCCGTGCCCGTGTCCATCGCCACGAATTCCGCCGGAATTGTAACAAAACACTTCCATGCAGGATCGGGCGCGATGTACTCCAGAATCTGACGATACGGCGCGCCGACCAGCTCCGCGCCCTTGAATTGTTTAATAATTGTTAGATTTTCTGCAGCCGGACCAAAGGCCGACTCTTGCAACGCAGCGGCGAAGATCAGGCGTTCAATTTGTCCGGCGCCAACCTCGCCTTCTGCGCGCGTGCGCTCCGCCAACACATACGTCTCATCCGGATTTAGCGCCAGGGCGACATTCGACGGCAGCGTCCACGGGGTCGTGGTCCACACGAGAAAACTCGCATTCGCGCCAAAGCGATCATCGGCGACCTGGAATCTTACGTATAACGATGGATCCTCGACCTCGCGATAGCCCAGATCCACTTCCGCGTCGGACATGGTCGCGCCCATGACCGGATCAATCGGCGTGACTCGAAAGCCTTGATAGATCAGCCCGCGGTCCCAGATAATCTTCAACAAGCCCCATACCGCTTCGATAAAGCGGTTGTCCATGGTGAAATAGGGATCGTCCAGATCCACCCAGAAGGCCATGCGTTCGGTGAAACGATTCCACTCTTCGACATAGCGCAGCACGGACTTGCGGCACAGCTCGTTGAACTTCTCGATGCCGTAGTCGCGCTCAATTTCGGCCTTCGTGGAAATGCCCAGTTCCTTTTCGACCTCGCGTTCGACCGGCAAGCCGTGGCAATCCCAACCCGCACGACGCGGCACGCGCTTGCCGCGCAGGCCCTGGTAGCGGACATAAATATCCTTAAATACGCGACTCAGGACATGGTGGATTCCGGGTCGGCCGTTTGCAGTAGGCGGGCCCTCATAAAACACAAAAACCGGGCCGGCTTTGTTTTGTTCGCCGCTTTTCAGAAAGATGCCGGCGTCTTTCCAGAAGCGTAGCTGGCGCAATTCGCGCTCAGCCGCGGGCTCTTTGCTGGAAAATTCGCGAAATCGCTGCATAAAGGGGCCTCGTCACGCCCTGCCGGGCGGAAGCCGCCGCGGATCGGGCTCGCCGGGAGGGCGTCCCGCGCGCTCGGGCGGCGAGAATTCTGTCAGATCGGCGGGAGCGGGCATGACGGGCAAGTAGAATGAAATGCAGAGCCAGGACGCTTTCACCGAGCGCGCGCGGCTCAAAAATCGGGCGCATCCGGTCCGCTTTCGCAGCGGCGCCTGCTTCCGGGAATTTTTGAGCCCTTCCAAAGAAAAAGAATTGCGCCAGTCCGTTACAGAGTGAATAGAACAACCGGACGCGGGGGCGGCGACGCAGCCCTGCATCCGCGACTATTCTGATAGCGAAAATCAGCGCGCGGGGGCCGGCGCATGTCGGCTCCAATCAAGCGTTCCGAAATTTTTCGAATGAGGCGAATACCTTGAGCGACACAATGAAGTCTCGTCCGTTTATCGAGCTCCGCTTTGGACCCAAGTGGAAGTACATCTCGACCGTGCGGACCTTTATCCAGAACTTTCTGGCCATCACCCTGGAAAACCAGATCAAGGCCGACAAGATCTCCATGGCCGTAAGCGAACTGGTCGAGAATGCGGTGAAGTATTCTAACCAGGAAGACACGTTTATCCGTCTGGAACAAAAACTGGACGGCACGGCGATTGAAGTGGCGGTTTATAACCACACGGAAGAATCCCAGGCGAACAAGTTAAAAGAGTTTATGGTCGAGCTGGAAAAATTCCCGGCGCTCGAAGGCTACATGGAAATGATGCGTCGGTCGGCCAACGCTCCGGAAGGCAAGAGCCAGTTGGGCCTGGCGCGCATCCGCTACGAAGCGGAAGCGCAACTGAACATTGCATACGAAAACAATGTGATGAAAGTGCGCGCAGCCTTCAAACTCTGAGGACGAAACGCGTCCCCCAACATACAGCACGGAGCATTACATACTATGGGTAAACTAAACCTGGACAACCTGAGCCTCGACAAGGTCAAGATCACAATCGTCGAAAACGGCGACAAGGTCGATATGAAGATCGTGGGCGACATCGATATGGAGAACCCGGGCGAAGCGCTCAAGCCGTTCTTCAATAAATTGCACGACGGCCTGGTCGCCGGGACTTTCGCGCAAATCAACGTCGACTTCCAGAACCTGGCGTTCATGAACTCGAGCGGCATCAAAGAACTGGTGCAGTGGATCATGAAGGTCAACGGCGCGGCTCACAAATACAAAATCGTGCTGACCTATTCAAGCGCTATCACCTGGCAGGGCTCCAGCCTTCCGGTGCTGCATAAACTGCACCCGGAAATTGTTTCGGTGCAAGCGGTCTGATTTATAACCGAGCGGCGGAGCGGAATGCGGGAAACTGACGTTGTAGACGAAGAGCGTAAGCAAGACTTCACCCAAATTTTTCATCGGGCGAACGTCGGCTTCTTACTCTACAACGCCCAGGGCGCAGTCATCTACGCCAATCAGTTCCTCGAATCGCTGAGCGGTTTTGCTCCGTCGGACTTGATTGGCAGCGGCTTTTTCGAGCTGGTGCTGAAGCCGGAGGCGGCCCAGGCCCAATTGCAAAAGGTGCTCGGAGTCTTCAAGGAGCCGGTTCCCGAGTTTGATCTGACCATCAAGCGCCGCTCCGGCGAGAACATCGACATCAATGTAACTGTCACCTTGTTCGAAAGCGAAATTGGTTCGCATGCCTTGCTTGTGCTGCAGAATATTTCGAACCGCAAGGCTTTTGAACGCGTCATTGAATCCAGCTTCGACAAGTTCATTCAGACGACGATCGAGTTGGATGCGGCGCTCAAAAAAATTAAAGAGCAAAGCAAAAAACTCGCGGAATACAAAAGCAAAATCCAGAATGAGCTGACCATCGCCGGCAGCGTGCAGCAGGCGATTATTCCGCAAAGCTTCCCGTCAAACGAATGGGTCGAAATCTGGGGCGTATCCAACCCTTGCAGCGAACTGGGCGGCGACTACATTGACGTATTTCAATTGGACCGCAATCGACTCGGCCTGTTGATCGCGGACGTCTCCGGTCATGGTGTGCACGCGGCCTTAATTACGGCCATGGCCAAGGTATACTTCGGCAGCTATGCGCGCCTGTACAACGATCCAGCGCATGTGCTGGCCCGGGTGAATGCCGATCTCGAAAAGATTTTTCGCGGCACGGGCTTTTACATGTCCGCGGTCTACAGCGTGCTTGATCTGGATCGGCTGACCATTCGCACGGCGACCGCCGGCCATGAAAATCCGCTGTGTTACGATCCGCTGACGCATCAGCTTACCCCGATCGGAAACCTGGAAGGCGGCGCGATACTGGGCAGCCTGGAACCCGGCGAGGTTCGGTTCGTATCGGAAACCAATCAACTGACGGAAGGCTGCACCCTCGTCTACTTCACGGACGGCATCCCCGAAGCGCGCGGACCGGAAAACGAGTTCTTTGGCGACGAACGCCTGCACAACTACATCAAACAAAACCACTATCTGGCCTCGCGCGAGTTTGTCCAGGGCCTGCTGGCCGCCACGGACGCCTTTTACCGCGGCGCCGAACCGAATGACGACCGCACCCTGCTCGTCCTGCAAGTGTTAAAATCGCCGGCCGGCGCAAGTTCGCGCAATGAGATCCGGGAGCTCTTTAACGCCGGCCAGGGCCTGCTGGATCGCCAGCGCTATTCGGATGCGATCCAGGTATTTGAAAAAATACTGGCAATCGATCCCCAGTCCTTCCGCGCGCACTATTTCATTGGCCGCGCCTACCTGCATTTGAAAGATTTTCCGCGATCCGAAGCGCATCTGCGCACCGTCACCGAGCTGAATCCGGAATACTATCAGGGCTTTTACCAGCTCGGGATCGTGCTGTATAATCAGACAAAGTTTGAAGACGCGCGCGAAGTATGGCGCCTGCTCAAGGACAAAGCGGGAGATTACAAAAAGTTAAACTTCTACTTAACTCTCGCCGAAGACCGCTTGAGTCGCACAAACTGATTCCCTTAATCGCACTGCAAAAGCGCCCTTTTCACATGCTGTTCTTCGTAGCCAAAATTTTTTGGCCGAAGTAATGAAAGTATAAGGCAATTTAGCAAATATTGCTTGCGGGCGCGCTGCTTTGACAGCGTTTGAAAAGCTGCGTTTTTTGCCGGGTTTCCGAACGCGCCGAACCTCCTTTTATTGCAGCGGTTTCGCCGTCTCAGCGCATCGATTCCGATTGCTTAACTGTCGCCGTCCGGAACCAGGCAAATCGCACTCTTCATCTCAGCACGGGGATCCAGTATGGCCGGTTATTCAGATATGACGAAAAGACCGCATAGCGGTCCCCTCGAAAGCGCAGCCGCAATTATCGGGATTGGCTGCCGTTTTCCGGGCGGAGCGGGCGACCCCCGCGCGTTCATGGACCTGTTACGCAATCAGGTTGACGCGATTTCGGAAACGCCGGCTTCGCGCTGGAAAATTGAAGATTATTATGATCCGCAGCCGAAGGCCGGTCGCACGTACACGCGCTGGGGCGGCTATCTCGCCGATATCGATCGCTTTGACGCCGGCTACTTTGGGATGTCGCCCCGCGAGGCTGCGGCGGTCGATCCGCAACAACGCCTGCTGCTCGAATGCGCGGTTGAGGCGCTCGAAGACGGGGGACAGCGCATTAACCGCGAGTCGGGCGCGCGCACTGGCGTGTACGTCGGTCTGTGGAGCGGCGACTACGAGGATCTGGTTTTTTCCGACCCGGCCCATATCGATTTTTACCGTACACAGGGGACCGGGCGCTATACGGCGGCCGGACGCCTGTCATTCATGCTCGGTCTCGAAGGTCCCAGTCTTGCCGTCGACACCGCCTGTTCATCGTCGCTGGTCACGGTTCACCTGGCCTGTCAGAGTCTCCGCGACGGCGATTGCGATGTGGCTCTGGCCGGCGGCGTAAATCTCTTGCTGCAACCGCAGGTGACGATCGCCTATTCCCAGTCGCGAATGATGTCGCCTACCGGTCGCTGCAAGTTCGGCGATGCCAGCGGCGACGGCTATGTTCGCGCTGAGGGCGCCGGTCTCGTGTTGCTGAAGCCGCTCGCACGAGCGATCGCGGACAAAGATCCAATTTACGCCATTGTACGCGGCAGCGCGATTAACAACGACGGGCACAGCTCCGGCAGTTTTGGCACGCCCGGAGTCAGCGGGCAGGAAGCGATGCTGCGCCTCGCATACAAAAACGCCGGAGTTGATCCGCGCGAAGTCGTTTATGTCGAAGCGCACGGCACAGGAACCAGGCGCGGCGATCCGGTGGAAGTGCGCGCGCTTGCCAATGTGCTCTGCGAAGGTCGCAGTTCGGATCACCCGCTCTGGATCGGCTCAGTTAAGACAAATGTGGGACATATGGAGGCCGCAGCCGGAATCGGCGGTTTGATCAAGGCGGCTATGACCCTGCATGAGCGCGCGATTCCGGCGAGCCTTCACTTCAAGACTCCTAACCCGAATATACCGTGGAATCAGCTGCCCCTGAAAATTCCCGGCAGCCTCATTGAACTGCAAGAGGATTCGCAGGTGTTATACGCCGGCGTGAATTCCTTCGGCATCAGCGGCACCAATGCGCACATCGTATTACAAGAAGCGCCGCAAACCCCGGCGACGGTTGCAAGGGATGAGGGCGCCGCTCCCATCCTTCTCGGTCTGACGGCGACGACCCCGGCCGCCCTGAAAGATCAGGCCGCGCGTTTTGCCGAATTCCTCAAAACTTCGACTGCGCCGATCCAGGACATTGCGTACACCGCCGGCGCCCGCCGCGCGCACCACAAAGAACGAGCGGCGGTCGGCGGCTACTCCCGCGCCGATCTCATTCAGTCGCTGGAAGCGTTCGTACGCAACGAAGAAACTCCGGGCCTGGCGAGCGGCGAAGCGTTCTTGCCCGCGCGCACAGCGCCGGCGCGTAAGAAGAAAGTCGTCTTTGTATTTTCCGGTCAGGGTTCGCAGTGGCCCGCGATGGCGATGGATCTGTACGATTCCGATCCCGCCTTCGCAGCCGCATTCGACGCCGTTGATAAGGAAATCAAAAAAGCCGGAGGCTTTTCCGTCCTTGCTGAAATCAAGAAAGATCCGGCGCAGTCGAAGCTGGCCAATATCAACGTTATGTGGCCGGCGATATTCGCCGTTCAAGCAAGCCTCTTTGATTGGCTTGCGAAGGCGGAAGTAAGTCCGGACGCTGTGGTCGGCCACAGCATCGGAGAAGCCGCTGCGGCCTACGCTTGCGGCGCGCTAACGTTAAAAGACGCAGTCGCAGTCATAGTCTGGCAGGCGCGACTGGTTCAGGAAACGGCCGGTCAGGGCGGCATGGCCTTGATTGGCCTGCCGCGGGAAAAAACTGCGGCGGAAATCCGACCCTTCGCCGATCGACTCAGCGTTGCAATTGAATCGAGTCCGGAAGCGTGCGTCGTCTCCGGCGAAGCGACGGCCATTGATCAGCTCATCGAAAAGCTGAGCGCTCAAGACATATTCTGCCGCAAGGTCAACACCGACGCCGCCGTTCACAGCGTCCAGATGGAGCCGCTTGAGCAACGACTGCTGCAAGCCCTTGGGAAAACCAAAGCGCGTGAAAATTCCTTGCCGTTCTACTCCGCCGTGCGCGGCCGATTGCTTCCGGGAACGGAACTCAATAGCGCCTACTGGCGCGACAATATTCGTCGCCCGGTCGAATTTGCGAGCGTGATCGATGCGATTGCAAACGACGGGCATGAACTGTTCGTCGAATTCGCCCCGCATCCGATTGTCGGGGTATCGATTCAGGAATGCCTGCGCGCGCACGAAATGAAAGGCGAAACTTTCGCCCTGCTGAAACGCGATGAAAATGGTCCGCGAAAATGCGGCGAAACGCTGTCCGCTTTGTATCAGAATGGCGCCCGGGTCAATCTGGACGCGTTGCGCAGCAAAACCACGCTGCCGCCCTTGCTGCTGAAATCCGGAAAACCGCGCATCGCGTTTGTTTTTTCGGGACAGGGGCCTCAGTGGTGGGCAATGGGACGCGAGCTGCTTGAGACAGTTCCGCTGTTTCGACAAAAAGTGGAAGAGATCGATCGCTTGCTGCAGAAACATGCAAAGTGGTCCGTGCTTGAAGAACTGCAGCGGAGCGAAGCTGAATCGCGCCTGAGCGAAACCCGCTACGCCCAACCGGCGATTTTCGCTCTGCAAACCGGATTGGCCGAGCTCTGGAAATCCTGGGGCGTAATGCCCGACGCGGTCACTGGCCACAGCGTCGGAGAAATTGCAGCCGCGCACGCGTCCGGCGCGTTGAGTCTTGAGCAGGCCGTCAAGGTCATCTACAATCGCGGCCAGCTGATGAATGAAGCGACCGGCCTCGGCAAAATGGCGGCGATCGAAGCCCCGCTGGAACGAGTGCGCGAATTCCTTAAAGGTCGCGAGCATCTGGTGTCGATCGGCGCGTCCAACAGTCCGCTGAGCACCGTACTCTCCGGCGAGACTCGCGCTCTCGAAACGATCCTCGAACAAGTCGACGCCGCCGGAATTCAGCAGAAAATGCTGCCGGTTAACTACGCCTTTCACAGCCCGCAGATGGAACCGTTCAAGGAACGCATGAATCGCGCGATGAAGGGCCTCAAAGCGCAGCCCGAGTCGACGCCGATCGTTTCAACGGTTACGGGGAAACTTGCGCGCGGCGAAGACTACGGCGGCGCATATTGGGGCGATAACATTCGCGAGGGCGTTTCCTTCGCGCAGGCGATTGACACCCTGCTCGAAAACGATATTACCCTGTTTCTGGAAATCGGACCGCATCCGGTTCTGCAGAACTACATTCAGCAGTGCGGCGAAAAGCGCGACATGCGCGCCCTGACAGTTTTCTCTTTGCGACGCCAGCAGCCCGAGCGAGCGACGCTCATGACGAATGCGGCGCAGCTGTTTGTCTGGAATTTCCAATTTGACTGGGACGTCTTTTTTCCGCAGGCGCGTTGCACGCGATTGCCGGCGTATGCATGGCGGCGCGAGCGCCACTGGATTGAAACGCCGCGTACTGGCGGCGCACGCGCTGTCAGCAGCGGCGCGGACGCGCACCCTCTGCTTTCGGCTGTTGTCGACGGCGCAGAAACAACCTATCGTACCGCGGCCGCCCCCCGGTCGGCGCCGGCCTTGTTCGGCCTGACGCAACATGGCATCGGCGTCGCGCCAGCCGGCGCCCTGCTCGACGCGGGCCTGGCGGTGGCGCGGCAGAACGCGCAGCGCGCAGGCCGCAGCGTTGAACTCTACGATGTGCGCATTCCGCGCCCGGCCGCAACGCCGACCGAAGGCGACTTGCTGATCGAACTTGTAACCTCGCACGACAATGATTCGGAATGGAGCATTCGCGCTTATGATGCGTTCGGCGCCGACGGCGACGAGCTTGCGTGGAACCGCAATTTCAGCGGCGCGATCCGCCCGGGACCGGCGGCAGGCCCGGTCGAAGATTTAATTCGATTGAAGTCCAGCTTCTCCCGCGAGCTGAGCGGCCAGGAATTCTACGAGACGCTCGGCCAGCGCAACTGCGCGCTTGGCGACCCGCTCCGCACTGTAATCGAATTCAGGCGCAGAGACGACGCCGCCTATCTGCAGTTTGGTCCGGCGACCGAAGGCGCCTGGACAGTCGGAGTTGATCGATTGGAAAACGCGCTGGCCGCCCTCGCCTTGCTGACAGCGGGCGACGCGGGTTCCGCAGCCGGATTTGTCAAAAAAATTCAGACGATGACGGCGTTCGGCGGCCGCGGCGAAGCGGTCGCCGCGCACATACAACTTACATCGAAAACCGCCAGTGAAGGCAAGGGCCGCATAACTTTTTTTGATGAGGAAGGGCGCGCAGCCGTCGTTTGCGACGGCGTAGAAATCGCACTGATGGACGGCCCGGCGCTGCTGGCGGCTGCGCACAAGAGCCTTCAGGACTGGATATATGAGCGGGAGTGGCGGCCGGTTGCGCGGGGCGCGGCCGAGCCGATTGCCGATCAGCGCTGGCTTATATTTGCCGATCAGTCCGGGCGGGCCGAGGCGGCGGCGGCGCTCATGCAAACGCACGGCGCGATTGTCGCTCTGGTCCGGCCCGGCGAGGCTTACAGTTTCGCCGGCGGCGCAGAGTTTACCCTGGCGCCGCATTCCGCGCCCGACTTCGATCGGCTGCTCACAGACGCAGCAACGGACGGACCGCTCTCGGGAGCGCTTTACCTCTGGGGCGCCGATGCAGCAAGCGTTGAAGACTGGCGAGTCGACCAGCGCTTTGTCGCCGGCGGATTATTGCACCTGTCCCAGGCCCTGACGCGCCACTTGAAAACCAATGCGCCGCGCTTGTTGATTGCAACCGAAGGCGCGCAATCCGTTCTAGCTTTTTCGGAATGCGACAACTTCAGCCGGGCGACGTTATGGGGATTTGGCGCCGTGCTGGATCAGGAACATCCGGAGTTCAAGTGCAAACGCATTGACCTTGATCCAAACGATAGTCAGACGCAATCGGAAGCGATTCTCGCGGAAATCCAGGCTAACGACCGGGAGAACCGCGTCGCGTATCGCGATGGCCAACGCTACGGCCAACGTTTGGTCCGTGCAGGCAGCGGCGAAGTAAAGCCGCCGGAAGTTTCTACGACAAAAGGCGAAGATCCGCTGCAAATCCTGGATATCGGCGAGCGCGGCATTCTCGATAATCTTGCCTGGCGTCCGCTCACCCGGAGCGCGCCCGGCCCCGACGACGTCGAGATACAGGTTCGAGTCGCGGGATTGAATTTTCGCGACGTTCTATCCGCGATGGATCTCTATCCGGGCGGCCCGATTCCCATGGGCGTGGAATGCGCGGGGGTTGTAACCGCAATTGGCGAGAATGTGGAAGATCTGGAGGTCGGCGACTCCGTTCTGGCGATCAGCTCCCGGCCGACTTTCGCCAACTACGTCGTCACGCGCGCAGACCTGGCGATCAAGAAACCGGACGCAATGTCCTTCGAGGAAGCGGCTTCGATTCCGGTCGTCTTTTTGACCTGCTACTACGCGTTCGAACACCTCGGGCGCCTGCGTCGCGGCGACCGCGTGCTGATTCACTCCGCCGCCGGGGGCGTTGGACTTGCGGCGATACAACTGGCCCGGTTAGCCGGCGCCGAGATTTTTGCAACGTGCAGCACTGATGAGAAACGCGATTACCTTCGTTCGCTCGGGGTGCAGCGTATTTACGACTCCCGCAGCCTGGACTTCGCCGGCGAAGTCTTGCGAGATACGGGCGGCGACGGGGTCGACCTGGTTCTTAACTCCCTTTCCGGCAAGGCGATCCCGACCAGCATCGGTCTCTTGCGTAAAGGCGGCCGATATCTTGAAATCGGCAAAAAGGACATTCTTACAGCGAAGGAAGTCGCAAAGATCAAAAAAGGCATTTCCTACTTCATTATCGATCTGATGGAGGTAGTTCGCGAAAAGCCGGACCTGATACACTCGATGCTTCAGCATTTGATCGACGACTTCGGCAGCGGACGCCTCAAGCCGATCCCGCACGTCGACTTTATCGCGGAGAAAGCGGCCGACGCATTCCGGTACATGGCGCGCGGCAAACACATTGGCAAAATACTCCTGCAACTAGGCGCACGTGAAAACGGCGTCGCGCCGCGATATGTCGGCATCCGCTCGGACGCATCGTATCTGGTAACCGGCGGTCTTGGCGCGCTCGGGCTGGTTTTCGCCGAATGGCTCGCCAATCAGGGCGCGCGAACTATCGTGCTGACCGGCCGCAACGCCCCCTCGCCCGATGTGAATCGCACTTTACAGGATTTGAGCGCCCGCACCGGCGCGCTGTTTGTCCCAATGCAGGGGGATATTTCCAGAGAGACCGACGTGGTCCGCATACTGGACGAAATTGATCGGACCCTGCCGCCCTTGCGCGGCTTGATTCATTCGGCGGGCGTTTTGCAAGACCGCACGCTTGAGCAACAGGACTGGGCGCTTTTCGAAGATATCTTCGCCTCGAAAGTCGGCGGCGCTTGGCTCCTGCACAAACATACGCGGGGCAGAAAGTTAGATCTGTTTGTCACTTTCTCGTCGATCGCGGCCGTATTGGGCCTGTCGGCGCAATCAAACTATTCCGCGGCAAACGCATTCATGGACGCGCTGGTGGAACACCGCCGCGCTCTGGGAAACTCCGGACTCAGCATACAATGGGCGCCCTGGGCGCAGATCGGCATGGTCACAGGCATCACGAGCGAGCTGTTTCGGCGTGGCATCAACGCTTTGCCCACGGAACTGGGTTTACGCGCATTCGAGCGTGCGCTCCGAGAACAACGCGTTCAGGCCGCCGTTATTCATCTGCATTGGTCGCGCTACATTGAAAGGCACTCAGGCGCGCAAACCGCCGCTTTCCTCGATGAAGTCAGCGCAGCGTCTTCAAGCGCTTCGCAGGAAGGCGCTGCGACGCCCGCGAACCTATTGGAAGAACTGGCGCTGGCGCCGCAACCGCAGCGGCAGCGCATGGTGTACGATCATGTAGTCGGTCAGCTGGCGAAAATTCTGGGCGCAAATTCGAATGCCGCAATCGACGGGCAACGCGGATTCAAAGAACTCGGGCTTGATTCATTAATGACCGTCGAATTGCGCAATAGATTGCAGAACTCGCTAAAAACCAGCCTGCCCTCAACGCTGGCATTTGACTATCCCACTGCAAAATCGCTGGCCGACTTCTTAATGAAACAGGCGTTAAAACTTCCCGAAGTTCAACCAAAAGCGCCGCTGGAGGTCGTCGTCCCTCATGTTAAATCTGACGAGCCTGCCGCCCGCTCGCCGGAGGTTCCCGCCAACCAGCAAGCCGCCGGCGCCGTGTTTGGCGCAAACGAGGGAGCGACTGCTGCGACCGCGGCAGCAATGGCGACAGCTGCGCCAGAATCCCCCCCGTCCGTGGGCGCTATGATGGACGCGCTGGACGAACTTTCCGACGACGCCGCTCTGGCGGAACTCCTTGGCCAGAAGTAAACAAAATCATCGCAAGAGCACACTCAGGAAACGAAGAATGAACGATCTCAATAAGAAAGTGTCCGGTTTTACTCCCGTTAAACTAGCGCTGCTTGCGCAGAAAATACGAAACGAAGTGCCGGGAATCGAATATTCCGCAATCGAACCAATTGCGGTAATCGGCATGGGCTGTCGCTTTCCGGGCGGTGCGGAAGACGCCGAAGCCTTCTGGGAAATAATGATGGCCGGCGTGGATGCTGTGCGAGAACTGCCCGCATCCAAGTGGAACGCCGAGGAGTGGTATTCCGAGGACCGCGACGCTCCGGGCAAGATTTCTACGAAGTTTGGCGCATTTCTGGATGATATCGATTTGTTTGATGCCGAGTTCTTCGGCATTTCTCCGAACGAAGCGATTGCTATGGATCCCCAACAACGCCTCGCGCTGATGACAGCCCATCAGGCGATGGAAAACGCGGGGCTGAATATTCCCGGTCTTATTGATTCAGATACTGGCGTGTTTATGGGCGTCGGGCAGAACGACTACGCGAACTATCAACTGCGGAGCGGGGATCCCCGTGATGTAAACGCCTACACAGGGACCGGATTGCTGTTCAGCGCTATTTCTGGACGCATCTCTTATGCATTCGGATTTCACGGCCCCTCTGAGACTATCGACGGCGCATGCTCGTCATCTTTAATAACTATTCATCGCGCTTGCCAGAGTCTACGCAGCGGAGAATCATCCCTGGCTCTAGCGGGAGGCGTTCATTTGATTGCCTCGCCGGAGATATACAACTGGCTATCTCGCGCTAAGGCGATCTCCCCCGGAGGTCGCTGCAAAACCTTTGACGAATCGGCAGACGGATATTCGCGGGGCGAGGGCTGCGGTATTGTGGTGCTGAAACGCTTGTCTGACGCATTGCGTGATGGCGATAACATTGTCGCGCTCGTGCGGGGCTCGGCTGAAAATCACGGCGGGCCTGCACAGGGCTTCACCGTGCCTAACGGAGTCGCACAACAAACTTTGCTGCGCCAGGCCATCGTGAACTCTGGTGTTGAAGCCGATCAAATCACATATATTGAAGCTCACGGCACAGGCACCGCACTGGGCGATCCGATTGAAGTCAATGCGCTTAACGCTGTATTTGCTGAAGGTCGCAATCGTAACAATCCGCTCTGGATCGGCTCAGTAAAAACTAATATCGGACATTTGGAGACGGCCGCAGGCGTCGCCGGATTTATGAAAGCAGCTCTGGCGCTCCAGCGCAAGAAATTGCCGCCGCACCTGCACTTCAAGAAAGCGAATCCGCATATCGACCTTGAAGCCATTCCAGCGCGCATTCCCGTACAAGCTACGGAGTGGAGTCCGCCGGGAGGACGCCGTCTGGCGGGCGTAAGCTCGTTCGGCATTACCGGACAGAACGCGCATGTAATCCTCGAAGAAGCGCCGGCGCTGCCGCGCAAGCCGGCCCTGGACCGCGGCGGACCGTACCTCCTGCCCCTATCCGCGAAGAGTCCGGAGGCGCTGAAGAGCGCCATGCGCGACTATATCGCATTTCTGCAACAGCCTGAAACCGCGAGTTTCAGCCTGGCGGACATCTGTTACACGGCTAGCCTGAAGCGGAGCCATTATGAACATCGCGTCACCGTAGCCGGCGCGGACGCGGCGGATCTCGTGCGTAAACTTGAATTAAATCTGAGCGGCGAACCCGCGGAAGGGATTGCCGGTCCGGGAAGGATCGTTAAGGGCGATCCGCAACTCGCGTTTGTTTTTTCCGGACAGGGTCCGCAATGGTTTGCGATGGGACGCCAACTACTCGAACGCGAGCCGGTGTTTCGCGCAACGATTGAAGCTATATCGCAACACTTATCGAAACTGGCGCAGTGGTCCCTGCTCGAAGAACTCAAGCGTGATGAATCGTCCACGCGACTCAGCGAAACAGAAATTGCGCAGCCCGCGATATTCGCCCTGCAAATGGCGCTGTTCGAGCTCTGGAAATCGCGCGGCGTAACGCCTCAAGCGGTCGTCGGACACAGCGTGGGCGAAGTGGCCGCCGCATGCGCCGCCGGCGTGCTCAGTCTCGAAGAAGCCGCAACGGTGATTTTTTACCGGGCCCGCTGCATGCAAAAGGCGACAGGTCTTGGAAAGATGGCGGCCGTGGAGTTGCCCGCGGAAAAATTGCAACCGGAGATCAAGGGTTACGAAGGCCGGCTGGAAATAGGCGCGATAAACGGTCCGGGGTCTTGCGTATTATCCGGCGACGAGCAAGCATTGAATGAAGTTCTCGCCAGGCTGCAGGCGCGCAGCGTGTATGTAAAACTTCTGCCGGTCAACTACGCCTTTCATAGTCCCCAAATGGAGCCGTTTAAGACGGAACTGGCCGGCCTCATCAGCGGGTTGAATCCGCGCCCGGCGGAGATTCCGATCTACTCAACCGTAACCGGCAAAGCGGCGGCGGTCGGCGACTTTGATGCGCGCTATTGGGGTCGCAATATTCGCGAGGCGGTCAGCTTTTCACCGGCGATTCAGGAAATGGCGCGGGATGGCTTTACTATCTTCCTTGAACTGAGCCCGCACCCCGTTTTACAGAACTATGTTCAGAACTCGCTTGAAGCTGCCGGCGTTCAGGGCGGCGTCGCATTCTCACTCAAGCGCAACGTTGATGAAAGCCTGAGCATGATGACGGCGCTGGGAGCTTTGCACGTATCCGGATTGCCGGCGCTGTTCTCACATCTGTATCCGCAGGGCGGAATCTTTGTTCGGCTGCCGGGCTATCCGTGGCAACTTAAGTCTTATTGGGCTCAAGCCAAAAAGAACGGAAAATCAACGACTCTGCCCGCAGCGTCCCCGGGCGACTTCTATTTTCTCGGACGCCGCATTCGTTCTCCGCTCGATGTTATTCAATTTGAGTCAGTGTTCACTGCGGAAATGCCGTACTGCTACAAAGATCATGTGCTTTACGGGGAAATCGTCGTGCCGGGCGCAAGTCACCTTTCGATGGCGCTGTCCGGAGCGCGCGAAGCGTTTGGCGCTCAAAAGTACACGATCGAAGATGCGTTCTTTCACCAGGCGCTGGTTCTTCCACAGGACGAAGCCCGTCTTGTGCAATTACTTTTTAAACCGGATGAGACAGGACGATACGCATGGAGCGTTTCCAGTCTCGACGCCGCCGATCAAAACGGCGCCGGCGAGTGGATTCTGCATGCAACCGGAAAAATGACAATTAGCCCGGCCGAGTCTCCTGACGAAACGCTTGATGCGGAAAAACTCAAGGCGCGTTTTAAAGAATCATGCAACCGCGAACAGTTTTATCAGTTTTTCCTGGAAAATGGTTACGACTTGCGCGATACATTTCAGTGGGTAGACACGCTGTACTGGAACGAATGTGAGGCGCTTTGCTGGCACACTGCTCCGCCCGGGGTCTACGACTCCGAACGCTACATTTTGTTTCCAAGTTTGATCGATGCGTTTTTCCAGGCCAGTACTCGAGCGTATCCATTTGGAGGACTTGCGGCGCATACGGACGCGGAGCATATTTATGTGCCCTGGAACCAGGCGCGTGTTGAGTTCTTTGGGAATTATTCAGGCGATGGCTCGAAATTCTGGTGTCACCTTACAGTGCACGACAAGCCGACGACAGCAAAACGCGGCCAGGAGGTCTTCCGGGGCGACTGCAAGATTTACGACGAAAACGGACGACTCGTCGCAGCTATCAAAGACTGGGCGCTCAAACGAATCAATGGCGACGCACTGCTGCGGTCGATTCGTAAGACGGGCGATTGGCTCTATCAGTTGAATTGGAAGCCCGCGCGGTTGAACGCCCGCCCCCGACCGGCGGAAAAGGCCGCCCGTTGGTTGATAGTCGCCGACCGCAGCGGCGTCGGAGACGAACTCGCGGCGGCGCTGGTCAAGCAGGGGCGCGCGGCGGTCGTCGTAAAGGCCGGCGACTCCTACGCTCAGGCGGCGGAAAGTTCGATCAACGTGAATCCGCTCGATGCGTCTGATTTTGAACGCGCCATACGCGAAAGTTTTGGCGATCGCTTGCCGGATCAGATCGTGTATCTCTGGGGAGCGGACGCCGCCAGGGCGACCAGCGCGGATGCAGACTCGCTGGATAAAGAGCAGGCCTACATTACGGGCGGACTTCTGAGCCTGGGTCAGGCAATGCTCAAGGTGCAATGGAAAGTATTGCCGCGTCTGCGCATTGTCACGCGCGGATCACAAAGCATCGATGGCTACGCAACACAGCCCGGCGGGAATTCGCTTTGGGGCATGGGTCGCGTTATCGCCCTGGAAAATCCGGATGTTTGGGCGGGCGCCATTGACCTTGCTCCCGAGGCAGTCTCAGGCGAAGTCGCTGAGTTGCTCAAGGAATTGTTCGCCGAGAACGCCGAAGACCATGTTGCGCTCCGCGGAGCGCAACGCCTTGTCGCAGAGCTCGCGCCCTTTAAAGGCAAACTCCCGGACGGTGAAATCAGTCTTCGCAAAGAGGCGACTTATCTGGTGACCGGCGGCCTGGGCGGAGTGGGCCTCGAAGTTGCGGATTGGCTCACTGAGCGCGGCGCGGGCGTTGTCGCCCTTGTCGCGCGATCGGCGCCGGGAGCGGAGGCGCAAAAACGCATCGCTGCAATGGAGGCTCGCGGCGCGAGCGTGCTGGTATTCCAGGGCGATGTAACGCGGCAGCAGGACGTCGAACGCATATTCGCCGATCTGAAAGCGCAGCCCCCGCTGGCCGGCGTAATCCATTCCGCCGGAGTACTGAAAGATGGGATCCTCACTCAACTCGCCTGGGAGGATTTTACCAGGACGTTGGATCCCAAGGTGCGCGCGGTCTGGAATCTGCACCTTGCGACGCGTTCCCTGAACCTTGATTTTTTCGCGCTCTTTTCGTCGATCGCAGCGCTGTTTGGATCGCCGGGCCAGGCGAACTACGCGGCGGCAAACGGCTTCATGGATGCGTTCGCCGCGTGGCGGCATTCGCAAGGCCTGCCGGCGGTCTCAATCGCCTGGGGGCCGTGGGCGGAAGTCGGCATGGCCGCAAATATCAAAGAAGCGGCCGCCAAACGCGGCTGGCGAGCCGAAGGTCTTGGCGCCGTGGATTTAAAAAACGGACTGAATGTGCTCGGCCAGGTCCTGCGCATGGATGCAGCGCATATAGCAGTGGCGCCGTTCCGTATGCCGCGACTCTTCGAACAGTTCCCGCTGATGGCGAAGCAAACGATTTTCGCCGCACTCGCCAAGCGTCATGCCCCAGCAGCCGCAGAAAAGACGGAGGATCAAAACGAAGCGCTCGCAAAGATTCAAAACGCCGCCGAGGCTGATCGGCGCACACTGCTGGCCAACTTCGTAAAGGAACAGGTCGCTCGCACCCTTGGCTTCGATGTCACAGCGCCAATCGATGCCGAAAAGGGATTTTTCGATCTGGGCGGCGACTCGCTCACATCGGTGCAACTGCGGAATCGCATGCAGTCGGCGCTGGGAAAAAACCTGCCTACTACCTTTGTCTTCGACTATCCAACGGTGCGTGCGATCACCGAATATCTTGCCGCCGAGGTATTTGGGTGGAGCTCCGCCGGCGCAAGCGCTGCGCCATCCGGTGAAGACGAAGACGAGCTCAATCGGAAGAGAATCGCGGCCGAAGTCGATAGTCTTAGCGACGAAGAGGCTGAGGCGCAACTGCTGAAGGAACTCGCCGGCATCGGCGATGATGCGTAGCGCGCGCCACGGAAGTCGGGCGAAAGGAAGAAACCATGTCCACTGAAATAAAGCAATCCCCGGTGAAGCAGGCTCTCACAGCCATCAAAGACCTCAAACAACGTCTCGACAAATCTGAAAGATCCAGACAAGAGCCGATCGCGATTGTCGGCATCGGCTGCCGATTCGCAGGCGGCGCAGACTCCCCGCAGAAGTTCTGGGATCTGCTCGCCAACGGCGTCGATGCCGTAACCGAAGTCCCACAGGATCGCTGGGATGCGAACGCGTACTTCAGCGCGGAAAAGGGGGCAGCTGGCAAGAGTTATGCACGCTGGGGCAGTTTCCTCACAGAGGCTGATAAGTTTGATCCGAAATTCTTCGGAATCTCTCCTCGAGAAGCCGTGGGGATGGATCCGCAGCAAAGAGTATCGTTGGAAGTCGCATGGGAAGCGCTTGAAAATTCCGGACTGCCTGCACGCAGTCTGACAGGCAGTAAAACCGGCGTTTTCTTAGGAGTAATGAATCAGGACTACTATTTGCTGCAACTTCGCCAGCGAACCGTGGCGGATTTCAACGCATATTCCGCGACTGGCGGAACCTTCAGCGTAATCCCGGGTCGCCTTTCTTACTTTCTCGGACTCCAGGGACCTTGTATCGCCGTTGATACAGCCTGCGCTTCATCTCTGGTTGCGATAGATTTAGCCTGCCGATCGTTGCGGAACAGTGAGAGCGAAATCGCCATCGCCGGAGGCGTGAATATGTTCTTCACGCCAGAAACATATCTGGTGCGCGCTCAAGCCAGCATGCTTTCGCCGACCGGCCGCTGTCACACTTTTGACGCATCGGCTGATGGATACGTGCCGGGCGAAGGCTGCGGTATCGTCATACTGAAGAGGTTATCGGATGCGAGGCGCGACGGAGACAACATCGTCGCCGTTATTCGCGGCTCGGCCGTAAATCATGACGGCCCCAGCAGCGGCCTCACAGTTCCCAATGGCGTGGCGCAGCAAGCTTTGCTTCGGCAGGCGCTTCAGAATGCACGCGTTAAGCCCAACGAAGTGGGATATGTGGAAGCGCACGGCACGGGAACGCCGCTTGGCGACCCGATTGAGGTCAACGCTCTCGCGGCGGCCTTTGGCAAGGACCGACCGGCGGACGCTCCGCTCCTGCTCGGTTCCGTGAAAACGAATCTGGGCCACCTCGAAAGCGCCGCTGGAGTCGCCGGTCTCATCAAAGTTGCGCTGAGTCTTCAGCATAAGCAAATCCCCCCGCACCTCCATTTGAATGAAGTGAACCCGCGCATCGATTTCTCCGCGGTGCCGGCGGAGGTGCCGCGAGTTCTAACCGATTGGAATCCTAAAAATGGAACAAGAATCGCGGGCGTTTCATCCTTTGCGTTGAACGGAACCAATTCGCACGTTATTCTGGAAGAATCTCCAGCTGCCAACCCGGATGATCCGACGGCGGCGCCCGAACCTCGCGCCGCAGAAATACTGTTAATCTCCGCGCGGTCGCGATCCGCCCTGAACGATTACGCGCAACGGTACGCCGCTTACTTGCGCGACTTGCCGGATAGCGCGCTCTACGATGCAGGATATACGACCGCCCGCCGCAGGAGTCATCTGGATCATCGCATAGCGGTTGTCGGCGCGACCGGCGCAGAATGCGCCGAGCGCCTCGATAGCTTCTTGCGCGAAGATAAGTCAAATCAACTGCATAGCGGCCAGGCGATCCAGGGCGTGGATTACAGACTCGCTTTTGTATTCTCCGGACAGGGTTCCCAGTGGCAGGGCATGGGCGCTCGACTGTTCCAACAAGAACCGACCTTCAGGCGGACTGTCGAGCGCATAGATGAACTCTTGCGCAAGCATACGACGCAATGGTCGCTTGCAGCGGAGATCGGCAAATCGGAGGCCGATTCACGAATGGGCGAAACTCAGATTTCGCAGCCCGCAATCTTTGCCGTTCAGGTCGGCCTGGTCGAACTCTTAAAGGAATTTGGAATCCGTCCGCAGGGCGTGGTCGGCCATAGCGTCGGCGAAGTGGCTGCGGCCTACGCCGCCGGCATTCTTACACTTGAAGATGCGACGCTCGTCATCTATCATCGCTCGCGACTGATGAATGACGCGACGGGACTCGGCAAAATGGCCGCGGTCGGCCTTGATGTCGACGCCGCTCGATCTATGCTGGACGGTTTTGAAAGCAAAGTAGCAATCGCCGCCATCAACAGTCCGGGTTCCATTGTTTTTGCAGGCGAAACCGCCGCGCTTGAAGCAATCCTCGCGAAGCTGCCCGAAGATACATACCGAAAACTGCTGCCCGTCGACTACGCCTTTCACAGCCCGCAGATGGAGCCCTTTCGAAAACAATTGGAAACCGAACTCGCGGGCTTAAAGCCGGCCGAACCCGCAATTCCTTTGTATTCCACAGTGACCGGTCGCCTGGGCGAAAGCGGGGCGGAGTTCGCGCCGCTCTACTGGGGACGAAACATGCGCAATACCGTAAGTTTCGCACCGGCCCTCAGCGCGATGGCGAAGGATCGCTTCAATGTCTTCCTGGAGATCGGCCCCCATCCGGTCCTGTCGATCCCCATGGAACAATGCCTTGAGTCGGAGAGCAAAGAAGGTGCGATAATTCCGACTCTGCGTCGCAGTGAACACGACTACGCCGCCTTTCTGGCAGCCCTTGGCGGTCTGCATGCCAACGGCATAAACGTCGATTGGAAACGTCTGTACGGCAAGGGAACGGTTGTGTCGTTGCCTTCCTACCCGTGGCAGCGCGAACGATTCTGGTTGGATCATTCGGACACTTCGCCCTCAGCGCCAGGCGATGCACGCCGCAGAACGGGCCGCACGCATCCGTTTTTGGGCGAGCGCGTCCGGTCAGCCAAGAACGAAGCGGATTGTTTTTGGGAATTGGATCTGAACCTCGAAGACTTCCCCTGGATTGCAGACCACAAGGTTGGCGGCGCCATAGTGACTCCGGGAACGGCCTATCTGGAAATGGCAACCGCCGCAGCCGGTGAATTCTTTCCAGACTCGATCTTTCAGCTGCAGAATATCGATCTGAAAAGCGCATTGATACTCAGCGACGACGACAGTCGCACCGTCCAGATCGTCCTCAGTCGTGAAAATGACGAGGTCGCATCATTTTCCATATTCAGTCGCCCGGCGAACGGACCGCAGGACCGCTGGACGCATCACGTGCAGGGCGAAGTCAGATTGCTGGCCTCGGAACCGGCTCGTTTCGATCCGCAAGAACAACTGGAAACGCTGCGCGGTCAGACTACTCCCGCTGAAGCCAACCCGGCGGAATTTTATCAGAGTCTCACGCGCTTTGGAAACGACTACGGTCCGACGTTTCAGGGCGTCCAGGATATTCGCATCAGCGAAATGGAGACGCTTACTGCAGTACGAGCCCCGGAAGGGATCGCGCAGCAGCTGGATATGTATCGTTTTCATCCGGCGCTTTTTGACGCCAGTTTACACGCGTTCATATCGCCGCTCGCCTTTCGGAGCGACGAAAATCGGCTCGAGAGTTCCTTCATGCCGATTCAACTCGGGTCCGTACGGATATTGCGCGACCATGTGAAAGGAGACCTCCGGGCCCATTCGACGATCCGCAAAGACGGCGCCCGTTCCGGTGAAATCCTCTGCGACTTTCACATATACGATGCTGAAGGTCTGGCCGCCGAAGTGCTCAATGTGCGAGTGCGGCTTCTGGAAGAAGAACGCGAATCAACTCTGCCTGCACGTCCGGAAGATTGGCTCCACGAAATACTCTGGGAACCTAAAGAATCGGATGGCGGCAAACTCGCGGAAAAAATCAACGCAGGTGACGCAGTAATAATTCTGCAAGACTCGCACGGCGTTGGCGACGCTGCCGCCGCGATGCTTAAAACGCTGAACGCAAAGCCAATTCTCGTTCAGCCCGGCGCAAGTTATTCCGAGAAAAGCAATCACATCACAATTCGTCTGGACGCTCAGGAGGACTACAACAAGGCGCTGCACATCGCCCTAGAGGTCGGTCCGGTCAAAGCCATTCTTCATTTCTGGAGCCTGGACATTGCGGCTTCCGACATTAAATCGCTGAAGCATTCGCAAAAACTCGGCTTCGAAAGCGCTGTTCGCCTGTTGAAGTCAGTGGTTCAACTTGAGCCGGATCAGCCGCCCAAATTCTGGATCGTGACCCGCGGAGCGCAAGCCGTCAAAAATTCCTCCGATTTAAGCGAACCGGCACAAGCTCCCATCTGGGGTTTTGGACGGACGCTGGCGGTGGAGAATCCTACGCTCTGGGGCGGGGCAGTCGACCTGGACCCGATGTCCGACGCCCGTGAATCCGCAATGCATGCGCTCGCAGAACTGGCGCAGCCGGACGGTGAAGATCAGGCGTCGTACCGTGGGAATATCCGTTTTGTCGCCCGTCTTGCGCGCAAAACGGATCTCGACGTGGACCGGCGCTCCTTTGCCTTTCGACCGGACGGCGCCTACCTCATCACGGGCGGACTGGGCGGTCTCGGTCTGGCCACGGCGCACTGGATGGCGTCGCGCGGCGCCCGCCGCGTGATCTTGCTGGGCCGCACCCCCTTGCCCACCCGGCGTAAATGGCATACGATAAAAAGCGATGACCGCGATTATGATCGAGTACAGGGCGTCCTTTCGCTTGAGCGTAAAGGCGTAAGCGTACACCTGGCCTTCCTTGATACGGCAGATCGAGTGAAGCTCAAGGACTTCATTACAAAATACAAAGCGGACAATTATCCGCCGATTCGCGGAATCATGCACGCCGCCGGCGTCGGTCACATGCAACTGCTGCAGGAACTTGAACCGGACGCGCTCGAAGCCGAATTCAACGCCAAGATCGCCGGGACCTGGACGCTCCACGAATTGTTCAGAGACGAGCCGCTGGACTTCTTCGTCATGTTCTCTTCGGCGTCCGCTGTACTCAGTTCGCCGCAATTGGGCGGATACGCGGCGGCCAATATGTTCCTTGACGGGCTCGCCCACAAACGTCGCAGCGAAGGCCTGGTCGCCACAAGCATCAACTGGGGCTTCTGGGCGGATGCCGGCATGGCCGTGCGCGAAGGCATTGCACAGGGCTCCGAAAATGTCGCCCCCAAAGGCATGGGCGCATTCAAAGCGACGGAGGCTTTTGAACTCCTGGAACTGACTCTCGCGGCCAACCTTACACAGGTCGGCGTAATGCCATTTTCGATCGCGGAATGGAGCAAGTATTACCGGTCGCAAGCGCTCGCTCCATTCTTTGCACGACTGCGCGAATCGGAACCGCTTGAGACCCTGGACGACGCGCCGACCGGCGATTCATTCCTTAATGGCTTGCGCGGCGCGCCGGAACAGGAACGTGTCGCCTTGCTTCAGGAGCACCTGCGCCAGCAGATAGCATCAATTCTTAAATTAAAACCAGAGGATGTTAATCCTAAAGTAGCCGTCGGGGCCATGGGAATGGACTCCTTGATGACCATCGAATTTCGAAACCGACTCCAGAGAAATCTGGAAGTTACGCTTTCTGCCACGATATTCTTCAACTATCCGACCATCGAAAAACTGACTCCGTTCCTGGCCGAAAAACTCAAGCTGAGCGGGGGCGCCCCGCCCAAAGCGATTGCAGCAGCGACCGGCTCCGCGCCCCAGCGAGGTTCCGGCGCCCGGACGCCTGTCCCGGCAGGCGCCGCAGCGAGCGTCAGCTCCCCGATCCCTTCGGCGGAGGAAATCGAAAAGAGCGTCGCAACGCTTTCCGAAGAAGACGCTGAGTCCATGCTCCTCGATGAGCTGTCACGATTCGAGTAGAGAACGTTCGCCTCAAGGACACGAGCCAGGTAATATGTCACAGTCCCCCGTAAATTCCGAACTGTCTCCCATTAAGAGAGCGCTGGTTGCGCTGAAGAAAATGGGCGCCCGCCTGGACGACCTGGAACGCCATTCCCGCGAGCCAATCGCGGTCATTGGCATGGCCTGCCGATTTCCCGGCGGGGCCAATAGCCCGAATGAATACTGGAATAACCTGACAGCCGCAAAGGATTCGATCGTCGAAGTTCCGCCGGAGCGCTGGAATCTGGAAGACTATTACGACGCCGACATGCACAAACCTGGACGCATGACTACGCGTTACGCGGGACTGATCGACAACGTATATGGCTTTGACGCCCACTACTTCGGCGTCAGTTCACGGGAAGCCCTGCGCATGGATCCCCAACAGCGAATCATGCTCGAACTTGCCATCGAAGCCTGTGAAGACGCGGGAATTCCGACGGACCGGATATCGGGATCAAAAACGGGCGTGTTTCTGGGCGTAATGGACGCCGATTACTCATACATAAATCGAAGCGCGATGGAAGAAATCGACGCGTACAGCTTTGTCAGCACAGGCGTCATCGCCAATAGAGTCTCGTTCTTTCTGAACTTGCACGGGCCCAGTTTTTCCGTTGAAACGCAATGTTCCTCTTCTCTCGTTTCAATCTATCATGCAGTGCGCAGTTTGCGAAACGGCGATTGTGACATGGCGTTGGCAGGCGGCTCCAATCTTATTCTGACCCCGCACATTACGGTGACCTTCACCAAGTGGGGCATCATGACGCCGGACGGACGCTGTAAAACTTTCGATTCCAGAGCCAACGGCATAGTTCGCGGGGAAGGCGCCGGACTCATTGTGCTCAAGCGCCTGAAGGACGCAATTCGCGATAAAGACGACATTATCGGATTAATACGCGGCGCAGCGACAAACCATGACGGTCGCACAAATGTACTGACCGCTCCCAACGGCATTGCGCAACGCGCAGTAATTCGCGCGGCGCTTGAAAATGCGGGAGTCGCTCCTGAACAAGTTACTTACGTCGAAACGCATGGCACCGGCACGTCTCTGGGCGATCCCATCGAAGTTGACGCCCTGCTCGACGTCTATGGCGCCGAAGGCTCAACCCTGCACCTGGGCGCAGTCAAGACGAACATTGGCCACCTCGAAGGCGCGGCCGGCTCGGCCGCGATAATTAAGGCGCTGTTGTGCCTGAAACACAAGCAGCTTCCAAAAAACCTGCATTTCAAATCTCTGAACCCGGAGATACAAATCGCCGACACGCGTTTTCGCGTTCTGGAAGAGTCCGTTGAAACCTGGCATCCGGACAACGTACAGCGGCGCTTCGCCGGAGTGAGCGCATTTGGCGCCGGCGGAGCCAATGCGCACCTGGTGCTCGAGGAAGCTCCGGAATTGCCGCCAGCCGAACAACAGACCGAAGATGGTCAGCCGCGACTGTTCACGCTGTCGGCGAAGAGCGAAGAATCGTTAAGGCGGCTGGCGAGCGCAAATCTCAAGTGGCTGAACAGCGAATACAGCAAAAACGCCAGCCTGGCCGACATTTGCTACACCTCGAACCTGCGCCGCTTTCATCATGAACACCGGCTCTCATTTGCGGTATACACTCGAACCGAACTGCAAGAGAATCTCAAGCTGTATGTTGAAGGGCAAGACAAGCTGGACGGGCTCTATCAAGGACGCAGCGTCGGCGACAAGCCGAAGCTTGCCTTCGTCTGTTCCGGTCAGGGCTCAAATTTCTGGCCGATCTCTGCGCAGCTGATGCAAACGGAGCCCGCTTTTCGAGAGGCGCTGGAGCGTTGCGACGAGGCGCATCGGGAGTTCGCCGATTGGTCAATCATAGCGGAGCTGCAACGCGAAGATTCTCGAATGTCACATCCGCGATTTGCGCAAGCCGGCGTAATTGCGTATCAGATTGCTATCGCGGCGCTGTGGCGATCTCGCGGCATTACGCCGGACGCCGTAATCGGGCATAGCCTCGGCGAAGCGTCCGCGGCTTACATTTCCGGCGCCCTCTCGCTCAGCGACGTGTTCAAGTTGGTAAATCCGCGCGGCCAGTTGATGGAGCGCCTCCAGGGGCGCGGCTTGATGGCGATCGCAAGTCTTTCCTTTGAGGAAGCCGACAATTACGTAGCCCGACATCCCGGGAAAATCTCGATAGCCGCCTTCAACAGCCCGGGAGCCGTCGTATTCTCAGGCGATCCCGATGCTATTCTGGAAGTTCTCGAAGAGCTCAAGGCCGCGGGCGTTTTTGCAAAGCGACTCGAAGCGATTGATCTCGCTGGACACAGTCCGCAGGTGGAGGAGATTCAACCCAAACTTCGACAGGCGATTCTCGGCCTTTCACCGCGCGTGTCGAAGATTCCCTTCATCAGTACTGTTACTGGCGCCCGTCTGGATGGTCAAACTCTGAATGCCGATTACTGGCTCAGGAACATTCGCGAGCCCGTCCGGTTTTCCCAAGGCATCGCTTCTCTTCTGGATGACGGCTTCACTTTATTTGTAGAAATCGCTCCTCATCCTGCTCTGGCATACACCATTTCGCAGTGTATTAGCGCCGCGAAGAAAAAGGGCGCCCCCTTTCCATCCCTGCATCGGGACAGGGACAAACGTCAGACATTTACCGGAAGCCTTGGAGGCCTGTTCACTTACGGTTATCCGATCGATTTTTCGCAGTTGCAGGCCGCAAATTCAAAGCACGTCCGCCTGCCGGTATATCAATGGCAACATGAGTCGTTCGTACCTGATTACGATCCGGCGACCGAACTTTCCGGCACGTCCTCGGCGCCTCGTAAAGCGACCGCGCGCCGTGCGCAATCGACAAAAACCGAAGTCGAAGCCGCTGGCGGTTTGAACGAGATCCTGTCAGCCGTCGGCGAGGCTCGACGCGAAGCGATAGAAGCGCATCTGCTCATGACTCTTGCCAATACAATGCAGACGCCAGCCGCACGCCTGGACCGTAGCACGCCCCTCAACATGATGGGCATGGAATCGTTTATGGCGGTCGAAGCAAGTTCCCGACTGGTGGAATCGCTCGGCGTCCAAATACCAGCGCCAAAGTTCACCGGCGGCGCCAGCTTGACAGACATTGCAGACCTCGTCTCTGAAAAGCTGGCGGTTTCGCATACGGCGACAAGCGGGAACCTGAGCGCCAGCCTTTCGCAACTGCAGCGTGCAGCGTGGCTTCAGAGCCGATTGCTTCCGCATGACGGCGCGGGCAATGTTTCCGTCTTTCTGGAGATTGAGGGCGAACTGAATCGAGACGCATTGGAAAAAGCGTATGCCAAACTCTTGAATCGCGAATCCTTGTTGCAATCCATTTACCTTGAAAAGGACGGCGAACCCCTGCGGGTTGCTGCGCCTGAGTTGCCTCCGGATTTCCTGGAAGTAAATATTGGAAACTGGAGCTGGAATGAGTTTATCGAACAGGTGAAGACGGAAGCCCTGCGTCCATTTGACTTGAAACAGGAACACCCGATCCGAATTCGCATTGGATCACAAACCGGACGCCGCCATCACCTGCTGGCTTGCGGTCATCGGATCGCGCTGGACGAAGAAGCGCTGCATGCGCTGCTGACTGCGCTTTTTGAACTGTACGATGAAGAAACGGGGGAGAAGCCGGCCGATGCGTCGCGCCGCAGTCCGCCATCTTACGAAGAATACGTGACGCGCGAGTCGCAAGCAGTGAGTGATCCGGCCGCGCTCGCATTCTGGCGCTCCGAACTGCTCGATGCCGTTCCCTTAAAGGCGCTCACTCCGGGGCTCAGAAAGCCGACGCGTAAATCGCTTGAGGCTTGCGCCCGGGTCAACCCGCCGCCGCAGTTCTATGAACTTGCAAAGTCCTACGGCGACCGTGACGATCTCGTTCTGCTGGCGGCCTTCCTGTTGATTCTGCGCAACTATTCGGGTCAGGAGGACTTTGTAATTGGCCGCAGCTTTTCATTGCGACAAGCCTCGGAAAAAAACGCAATCGCCCCATTTACGAACTATGCGCCGATGCGCGTTCGCGTCGCGTCCCAGGCTAACATCGGAGATTTTGTCCAGGAAATACTTGCGGCCGAACAAAAAGCCCAGGTCCATAGTACGACACCGCTGCTCTCAATAGTGGAAGCGGTCGCCCCGCTTCGCTATCCCGAGCGCCCGCCTCTATTTCAGATCGTCCTGGAAACGCCGCAGGCGCAAGCTTCGACGCCTCGTTGCGCAAGTCTCAAGTTGAGTTTTGCAGATCTGCAGGCGTCAATCGCAACTGTCGACTTTCGCCTCAGCATCGTACGTAAATCGGATGGTTTTACGGAAGCAACACTCTTCTACGATGCTTCGCTTTTTGAATCGGATTTTATCGATGGAATCTCTCAGCGGATTGAACATTCGCTGCAGGATCCTTCGCTTGCCGCGCAAATGCCGATTACGGACCTTTCGTATCTGACAGAAGCCGACCACAGAGCGCTGGGGATTCTGACTGGTCCGCTGCGTCCAATCTCAGGCAATTCTCTTTCTCAAGAATTTGAGACAAGCGTCCGCAACTTTCCGGGTGCAGCCGCTCTGGCGATCACGAAACACGGAGATCCATCCGCGCAAGAGACTGTGATCACTTATGAACTTTTGAACCGCCTGGCGGAAAGCGCGGCGGCCGAACTGCTTGCACGAGGTTTGCAACCAGGCGAGTGCGCAGGCCTGTGCATGCCGCCCGGCGCCGAAGCGGCGCTCGGAATGCTGGCAATACTGAAAGCGGGCGGTCTGTGTGCGCCCATCGCGCCTGACTACTCTGATGGACGGGTGCTTGCTCTTGTAGAACAATCTGCGCCGAAAATATTGCTCGTATGCGCCGATTCTCTGGAACGATTTTCAAAGCTGGATCTGAACGTCGAATTGCATTCGCTGTCCATCGAGGATGGGCCGACGCGTGCCGACTTTAAATCGCCTGCAGGCGCCCTGGATGCGCCAGCATTCAAGTTTTATTCATGGAATGGTCCGCAGTCGCAAGCAACTGTAGTAAATCACAGGCTTGTTCTGAATTCCGTGCAATGGCAGTGCACGACACGCGGCGCCCGCCTGGGCGCCCGCACGCTACTGCATACATCGTGCGGCTCTTTCGACGGCATTCTTGAGATATTCTCAACTCTGTTGTCTGGCGGCGCTCTGATTTGTTTGCGCGACGATAACGACGCCGCCGATCCGGGCCTCAATCGAATTTTATCGCAACATCAGATTGAGCGGGTTTTCTTGACTCCGGCGCAACTGACCCGACTTACCGAAGGCGCCGATGAAAAATCTCTGCGCCCGGCGTATTTAAGAGAAATCATTATCTCAGGTAAACGTCTATTGTTGAGCCAACAGACGCTGGAGTTGCTGTCCGATTTACGCGGCTGCACAGTGCGCTATCAACTTTCCATGCCGGAAACGGGCGTGATAGCGAGCTATGATGCGGGTGAACGAGAGGCCGCCGCCTGGTCGGACCAGATTCCGATTGGCAGACCGATCCAGAATGTGAAACTCTCAATCATCAACCGATTCGGCCACCCGGCGCCGCCGGGGGTAACCGGCGAGCTTGTCGTGGG
>JAVHPJ010000135.1:0-10455 GCA_036170535.1 Leptospirales bacterium
CCGCGTTGAGTTTGCCGCCTTCGAACCAGCGCACCTCGCCCCGGGCGAAGTTGTCATGCAGCACCGTGCGCCATTTTTCAAACCAGGTCAGGCGCTCCGCCATGCGCGCCCAGAACCCCTCGGGATCGCGCAGGGATTCCTCGTAGAGTTTCTTATACTCGTCGGCGTTGATATTGGCCTGTGCAACAAACTCGGGCGCGGCGGGGAACAGGGACTTATCGAACATAGGTATGCGATGGCGCGTCGCGCGAAGTCGTGGCAAGCGCTTCTTTTCGGGTTCGCATAATTTCGCGGCGGGGCGCGCTTGATTTCCGGCGGCGGGCAAAAAGCGGCTTGCCACGTCCCGGCGAAGCTTTAAAAAATATTAACCCCCGGCGCATCGGCGCCGTCAGAGAGTCTTATGAACGTACGAATCCATTCCTCGCTTGCACTGCGTTGGAGCCTTCTCGGGGCTCTGGCCTTCATGGGTTGCTTTGTTGGCGAGCGCGGCCTCAAGGCCGATCCGCCCGCGGCTGCAAATCGCGCCTTTGTCTACCAGATGGCGGGTTCCGTCACGCTGGTGCGCGGCGGCAACGCGCAGAACCTGGCCCAGCTTATCGCGCGCGATAAATTTGTCGCGCTACAGGGCGCAGACGAGATTCGCACCGGCGCGGCGTCGGCCGTCATTCTCGCTTTCCCCACCACGCGCGTGCGTATTGCGGAAAACACCGCGCTCGTCATTGATGATCTCTACACCGGCTCGGAAGCGCCGCGCTTGCGCGCCCGCCTCACGCGCGGTTCTGTTGCCACGGAAGTGGATCGCGGAACCAATAGCCAGGTGAGCATCGCCGGCCCCACCGCAATCGCGGGCGTGCGCGGCACCCAGTTCATAGTGGAAACTGCCGGTGCGGGCGATGCCGCCACCACGTCGGTCCTGGTAAACGAGGGCGAAGTCGGCGTAACTTCGCCGGCCAGCCCGACCGAGATCGCGATTGCGGCCGGCCAGAAAGCGATTTGCGACGCCCAGGGCACGCGCACGGCGATTCTGGAGCAGTTCGAAAAAGACAAGTTCCGCATTTTTGAAGAGTTCCGACGCGTGCGCCAGGAAGCCCAGGATGCGGTCAATCGTCAGCGTCAGGAAGCCCGGGACGCGCTGGACGAAATTCGGCGCAATCGGCCGAACGTAAACCCGACTCCAACTCCGGCTCCGGAAACGACTCCGGAAGACGGCCCGACGCCCCCGCCCGCGCCCTGAGCGCGGTCTGATTCCGCAGGCGCGGCCATTAGCAGCCCGCCTGCGGACCGGCGGATGCCGGATCGGCGAGCCAGCGTCGGAACTCTGACGTCAGCGCATCCCATGTCTCGCCGCTCACGGATTCGAGCAAGTTTTCCGGCGACGAGCCCGGCCTGGCCGCGAGGGCGCGCTGCCAGGCGCCGAGCCAGCCGCGCGTCCAGACGTATTTAATGAAGAAACTCGCACGTATCTGGGTCCATGGGTCGGGCGGCCGGTCGGGAAACAGCGGACCGGTCGCGCCAATATCCCCAAAATGCTGCAGATCTTCGCGCCAGGATTCCAGTTCCGAACTCAGGCCGCGGGCGAGTCGCCGGGTGCAGTCGGAACTATGCACGGGACCGGCCTCGGAGAAACGAGCCAGGCCTTCGTGCAGCCAGTAGGGGGCGTCCGGACGAGTCATGAAGAGCAGGTGATGGGTCAATTCGTGGCGCAGGCTCGCGTCCGAAGCGTCCAGCAATGCGTGGATCTCGTAGCGCTGGCTGACATAGCGCGCATGGGACGGCAGCCCGTAGCCTTCGAGGAGCAGCGGGCCGGCATAAAAAACCAGACCCGGCATGG
This sequence comes from Leptospirales bacterium, assembly GCA_036170535.1. Taxonomy (GTDB): domain Bacteria; phylum Spirochaetota; class Leptospiria; order Leptospirales; family Leptonemataceae; genus SSF53. The sequence goes on from JAVHPJ010000135.1 coordinate 1,832, forward strand.
CCGGCGCCGTCTCCAGTCCGTCCGGAAACCACGCCTTCAGCAGTTCTATATACAGGCCCTGGGTGCGCAGCGCGGCCGGACAGGGATCCGCCCCGCGCGGGCCGTTTACATGGACGACGACGGCGGCCGCCGAGCAATTATGGGCGACTCCTGGCGGCGGGGACGGGCGGATCTGGGGACAAGCGGCGCACGTTAGCACTACCAGTGCGGCAAAAAGCAGGGCGGCGCCGCGGGCCGGAGCGCGCGCGGGGAGCGCGGCGCGTTTCGGTTCAGGCTTTGAGTTGGATATCGGCGATTTTTTGCAGCTCGACCAGTTCCAGGATTGCATTGACCTTACGATCCACATGGATGAAGCGTATGCGAGCGCGATTTCCGCGATCGCGCAAGGTTCGATGGATGGTGACGAGCTCGGTGATGCCCAACGAATTCAGGTACTCGACATGTTCGAAGTCGATTTCCAGGCGCAGGAACGACCGGTCGAACCAGTCGCCGTCGCGCAACGCGCTCAGAATCAAGTTCTCGCCGTCCATGCGCGGATGGTCGACCTTGACGCGCAGCGTATCGTCTTCGATTTGAATTTGCGTCGACATGGCGTTCTTCTGAAAATAACTGCGAACGGCCCCGGCGGCCAGCGCGAACCTGTTTTGCGTCGCGGCCTGTCCCGCTCAGGACTGCATCTTTGACACACAATTCTCCGAAAAGGTTCACGGTCCATCGGTTTCCGGGAATTTTGTCTCTATGGCGAAGCGTCGTGAAATATCCCGAGCGTGCCGCCCTTATAATAATCGCGTTCTTTTACTTTTATCATCTTCGCCATTGGTGGTGGCCGCAACTCAGCCTGTTTCTTACGCCGGCGCTCGCGCTGAATTACGTAATCCTGCGTGAACTGCGGCGTCGCACCGTGCTGCGCCTTCAGTCGGCGGAGTTTCGCCCGTGGCCGGAACTGGCCCTGCTCGCCGGCGCACTGGCGCTCGCGATCGCCCTCGTTCCCGGACCCAATCGCTTGCAGATTGCCATCCTTGCGGCCGTCGCCTGGACCGCGCTGTACATCCTCGCACGCCTCCGTAAAACCGGCGTCTTTTACGCCAGCTTTGCCGGGCTGGCCCTGTGGCTTATCGCCGGCGGCTCGTATGTATTTTTGAATCTGGAGGAACGTCTCTATCTGTACGTGCGTTATTACGCGGCGCGAATCGATTCGGCGGAAAATTCGCCGGATCTGGTTCGATGGGAAGAGTCGCGCGGAGCGTCCGGCGCGTCCGTGCGACGTCGCTTTGTGGAAGGCGTTCCGGATATCGAACTCGAGCTCCCGCCGGAACTGAGTTTTCATGACGGCCGCGTCACGGCTTTTGTGTATGGTTTGCCGCTGGCGGGCTCGCCGGTCGCGTTTCTCTCCGCCAGCGAACGGGATCCCTTTGCCGCGCCGGCCCTGGCCATTTACGAGTCGGACTCGCCCTACGATGCGGCCGCCCTGCGCCGCGAAGTCGAGATGATTCTGGGCCAACGGCGCAACGCCGGGGAAACTGCGGAACTCAAGTATCTGGGTTCAGACGAGCTTTCGCTTGAACAGGCGAAGTTGTTTCACAGCGCCTTCAGTTACGAGTACCGCGACCTTATATTTGAAGAAATCGTCCGCTTGCGAGTCTGGATCGCGAGACCGGGCGCCGGGCGCGCACGGGTGGTCTTGCTTCACGATCCGGAGGTCCCGGGCTTTCCGCGGCATCCCTCCCTCGAACGCGCCCTGCGGTCATTACGATTGTTGTAAGCCGGCGGCCTAGACTAAGCCGTCGCGCGCTTGCAATCAATTGCGCAGCGGCAATGCCAGCAGGGACAGCGGGTCCACGGCCGCGCCGCGCACCAACAGCGCGACGTGCAAATGGGCGCCGGTCACGGCGCCGGTCGCACCGGCGCGTCCGATCAGTTGACCGGCCTCAATGAGGTCGCCTTCGCGAATCAAAATTTCGTCCTGGTGCATGTACAGCGAAAGCAGGCCATGTCCGTGATCGAGCACAGTGAATTTGCCTTCGTAGAAAAACTGCTCGGCGATGGCGGCCTGGCCGCGGGCGAGGGCGAAGACGTTTGCGCCGGTAACGGCTCGAAAATCCAGGCCGCGATGGATGCTGGTCCGCGCCGGCAACTGGATGCGCCGATTGTTCTGCATCCGGTATTGCTCGGTGACGCGCGTGGCCCAGAAGGGCGAGGTAATGCGATGCATATCGCGCGGATGAGAGAGGCGCGCGTCCAGTTTCAACTCTGTGCGCAGGGCGAAGACCTGCAGGCGTTTTTGCGTGGCGCGTTGAATCAGGGCCTGCTCCTCCGTTGTAAGCGATCTGGCGGCATTCGAAAAGCGGCCCAGGTCCATGCGTCCGCGAAACACCGGCCACTGCGTGCGCGTGAAGTTCGCCGTAAACTCGCGCCGCTCGGCGCCGCCGGCGTCCTGCCACGCGACGGCAAAGCGTTTGGCGAGCCGCGCGTCGTCAGCGGCCACTCCGGCGAAGCCGCGAAAGCCCCAGCGCGTTTTCTCCAGCGGCGCCGCGCGTTCGTCCCAGAGGAGTTCCGCGCTCGCGCTGGCCAGTTGCGCGGCCGCCGGGCCGGTCGGGATGAGTTCCATGTAGACGGCTTCGCCGCGCGCAAAGGAGCGCGCAAAGAGCGTTGCGCTAAAACGCGTCCCCGCAAAGCGCCGCGTTTGAAAGGCGGGCGCGTTAAAGTCCGTGGGCGCAATCAGCTGCGATTCGCCGCGTACCAGCGCGCGCCGGCTCAGCGCTTCGGAGGCGGGCGTTGTGTTGGACTCCGTCGCCTGCGGCTTCTGTTCGGCCTGCGGCGTCGCGAGCAGCGCGTATGCGCCGGGCGTAAGCGCGCAGCACGCAATGAGAAGTGATTGCCGCAGGAGGGTCATGCTCGTTTCAATCCTAACAGGCTCGCGCGCCGCCGCGGGACGACCACCCGATGAACCCAATTCACAAGCTGCCGTCGAATCAAGGCCTGTCAAGAGAAGCCGTCGCCGCCGCTCGCATTTCGATGGCGCGCGCGGTCTGCATCGCCGCCGCGCTTACGCTCTCCGTCGCCGGCCTTGCGGCCCAACCCGGCGAGACCCGGCGCAAGCCTCCCCGGGCGGACCGTTTGCCGGCTGACTTTGCGCGTCACGATTCCGGACCGCTGACTCTGTATGTTTCGGACGCGCTGAAGATCGAGCTTGAGCCGGAGCGCGCGCGAATTGACGCCGGCATGAATTATCTCAACGCCAGTTACGGCGCGACCGGATTGCGCACGCGTCCGCGGGTCTGGATCGCCGCCAATGACGCCGCACTTGGCGCCGCCCTGAGCGAGGCCGCGCCGCGTCTGTCCGCAGAAGAACGTCGCGCCGCGCTCGCGGGCGGGCTTTACCAAACGGAGACTGATCTTTTCATATTGTACCCGAGCGGCTCGCATCCGGACGGACTCCTGCGGCTTTTGTTTATCGACGCAGCGCGCCGGCTCACCATGCAGATCAGCGGCGACAAATTGCGCGACGCGCAGTGGTTTCAAACGGGGCTCGCCGCTTACGCCGGTTGGAGCGCGTGGGGCCGCGCCAGCGCGATGGACCGCGCCGCATACGAAAGTGCGATGTTTGCGCACTACGCGCGCAACTTTAATCCCGACGGGGCGACGCCGCTGGCGCGCCTGGAACGCCAGGGCGACTGGAAACGCGCGGTTCGCGCTAACGCGACCGGAGTCTACGCCCAGGCTGCGCTGAGCTGTCTGGAGCTTGCGCGCTTGCTGAATCCGGAAACGCTCTACATGCTGGCCGGACTGGCGCGCGACTATCCCAATTTTCAGCAGGCCTTCGAGCGCGCCACCGGACTGCGGCTTGCGGATTTCGAAAGAAAACTCATCGAAGCCTTGTACCCGCGACTGCGCGAAAGCCCGCGCGCGCCGGCCGCCGCTGAAACCGCGCAGAGCGGTGGCGCGTCAAACTAATTCATGGCGCGCGTACGCAACTGGCTTCTGGCCTTCAAATCCGGCCGCGACGTCTGGCTTTCGGGTATCGTCGCGGGCGGCGTCGCCTTTGCACTGGCGCGCTTCCTGCGCGCGCAGCTTGCGGAACGCTTTGATCCTGTGTTTCTACGCATCTACGCCTGGGAAAGCGGCTACGATTTTACCCTCGCCGCTGCGGGTCTGGTCTTAAGCGTCGGCGCTCTGATCATGCGGCGGCATGCGGGCGATGGCGATCGTACGCGGCGACTGCGCGGCGCGGGCGCGCTCTGGGGAGTCGGCGCCGCGTTCTTGATTATTTCGTTTGGTTCGTTTTCGATAGCGCGGCCGCTCACGCTTACCTGGCAGCCGACGCCCGCGCCAACCGCGGACAATCCGTTCTGGCTGCCGGAACTGGAACGCAGCGTGCGCGAAACTGCGCGCGCCAACAAGCGGCCCGTGCTCTACTACTTTCACGCCGACTGGTGCGCCGAGTGCCCCGACTTCGAACGTTTTGTACTGGGCAACCCGTTGGCCGCAGAACTCTTGCAAGAGTATGCGCTGGTGCGCGTCGATTTAAGCGAGTTTGACAAGTGGAGCGCGTACGTGCAGAAAAACTACGGCGTGACCGCGCTGCCCGCGGCGGCCATACGCGATCGGCAGGGGCGTCTCTTGCCGCAAACCGTGGTTGGTTCCGGCGCATCGGTGTTTCGTTTTCTTGAGTTGCTGCGCGCCGGACTTGAGCCGCCCGGTCTCGCGCTGGACTCGCCCTGAACGGACGCGCAGCGCCGCGCTATCCGGATTAAATGCGCTATGTCGGTCTTTGTATGCGGAACGGATACGGGCGTTGGGAAAACGATCCTTTCGGCGGCGTTATTCAAACGCTATGCGCCGGAAAATCCGGGCTTGCGCTACTGGAAGCCCGTGCAAACCGGCGACGATGATGATCGTGCGGACGTGCTGCGTCTTTCCGGAATGGCGGAAGACCGCGCATGCCTGAATCTTTACAAGTTTCAGGCGCCTCTGAGCCCCCATCGCGCGGCGGAGCTGGAAAACGCAGAAGTGAATTTCGACGCGTTGCTGGAGCGCCACGCCGAACTGAGTCGCGGCGGGCCGCTTTTGCTGGAAGGCGCCGGCGGATTGCTTGTGCCGCTGAATCGCCGCTATACGTGGCTGGATTTTCTGGAGCGCGCGCGTTTGCCGGTTGTAATCGCCGCGCGCAGCGGCCTCGGCACGATCAATCACAGCCTGTTGACCCTGGCGGTTCTACGGGCGCGCGCCATTCCGGTCGCAGGCGTAGTATTTTGCGGAACTCCGGATAATCCGGACAACTTTCGAACCGTCGCCGAATTTGGCGCAGTCTCCGTGCTGGGATGCTTTACCTACGCGCCGGGCGCGCCGCTATCCGATCCGGATCCCGACGGGTTGCTTGCGACGCATCTGTGCGCTTGACAGCCCGATTGCATCGCAAATCTCTGCGGCGTGTCGGAAGAACCGGAATATTTAGAAGAACTTTATAAGCGTCACGTCTGGCAGCCCAATACGCAGATGAAACTGGCGCCGCCGCAGACGGTGCTGCAACGCGGCGAAGGCGTGTATCTGATCGATGTAAGCGGACGCCGCATTATCGATGCAATCGGCAGCTGGTGGGTTAACATTCACGGTCACTGCCATCCGCATATCAACGCCGCCATCGAACGCCAGCTCAAGGAGATGGAGCATTGCATCTACGCCGGATTTGTGCACGAGCCGGCGGTTACCTTGAGCGAGCGCCTGAGCGCCTTAACCGACTATCGACTTTCGCGCGTCTTTTTTTCCGACAACGGTTCCACAGCCATGGAAATCGCGGCGAAAATGAGCTATCAGTACTTTCGCAACGCCGGCCGGCCGGAGAAAAACCAATTTGTCACGTTGGGCGGCGGCTATCATGGCGATACCATCGGTGCAATGTCCCTGGGCGCGCGCGGCATTCTGCATACGGCATTTAAAGATTTGTGTTTTCCCGCGCACGTCCTGCCAATCCCCCAATGTCCGTTTGAGGATTTGTTCGACGAGGATAAAGCGCGGCTGGCGCTCCGCCCCGTGATTCGCGCGCTGGAAGATCTTTTTAATCGCGAAGGCGGGCGTTTATGCGCGATCACTCTGGAGCCGATTCTGCAGGGCGCATCGGGACCGTTTAATTTTTATCCGCCCTATCTTTTGCGACGCATCCGCGAGTTATGCGACGAGCACGACGTCTTCTGGATCGCCGACGAAGTCTTCACCGGATTCGGTCGCTTGGGATCTTTTTTTGCGTGTCAAAAGGCGGAGGTCTGGCCGGATTTTATGGCGCTGGCCAAAGGCCTTTCGGGCGGGTACTTCCCGATTGCGGCGACGCTGACCTCGGAGCGCGTCTTCGAGGGCTTTTATTCCGACGACCGCAGCCACGCCTTTTTACACGGTCACAGCATGACAGCGAGTCCGCTCGGCTGTGCGGCGGCGCATGCGAGTCTGGATCTGTTCGACAACGAGGATGCGCTCGGACAGGCGGCGGGCCTGGAAGATCTGCACCGGACGCAACTGGACGCGTTGCTCGCCCGACCGATCGGCGCGCGGATTAAACATGTGCGCACGATGGGCTCGGTCGCGGCGCTTGATCTCGATGTCAACGCCCAATACACCAGCGACTTTGGCTGGCGCCTGATGCAAAAAGCCATCGAACTCGGCGTTCTGTTGCGACCGGTTGGCAGTACCCTCTATGTGACGCCGCCGTACTGCATCACGGAGTCCGAGCTTGCGAAAGTTTACGAGGCAATGGAAGCGGCCGCGCTCTACGCGATGGGCTAACCCGGATTATTCATGAAGCTCCAGTTATGCTGCGGCGACGCGCAGCACACAGCGTTTCTTTAACAAGGCCGGGACTCGTTCCGGATCTTATAAATAATCCGGGTCAGGGAGGCGGACGAATGGGCTATACCCTTGCTAAATATTTGATCACTGCGGCGATCATCGTGGCAGTCTCCGAAATCGCAAAGCGTTCGGATCGCGCGGGCGCGCTCATTGCGGCTCTACCGCTTGTAACTGTTTTGACCCTGCTCTGGTTGAAGTTCGAAAACCAGAGTCTGGAAAAGATTCAAAACCACGCGTACTATACGTTCTGGTACGTGTTGCCTACACTACCGATGTTTCTGTGTTTTCCGTGGCTCGCCGGGCGATTTGGATTCTGGATTGCGCTCGCCGGCGGCGCGGTCTTGACGCTTGCGCTCTTCGTCGGACTCGCGCTGGTTCTGCGCCGATTCGGCATTGCTCTTTATTGAACGGACGGCGCAGCCGGCTTGTGCGCCGTGAATCCAAAGTGATAAGGCTCCAGAATAATCGGCTCGGTCTGGTCCACGGACAGTCCGGCGGTTTCCAGCCAATTCCGAATCTGAAACCAATCTGGACGAATCGCCAGGTCCGGGCCGCGCGGCGTAACGATGTCCGTGCGCCAGTGAAGGGTGGCAAGTCGCCCGGCCGGCGCCAGGATTCGGGCCGCTTCGCGCGTCAGCGCGACCGGATCCGCATGATGCAGAACATTAAATAACATCACATAGTCCACGGAGGCGTCGGGCAGACCCGCGCCGGCGGCTACAAAATCACGCGCCGCAATGCGCAGGTTGGAAATCCCGGCGCTTCTTGCTCGCTCCTCCAGGCGCGTAATGGACGCGGCGTCAATTTCTAAGGCATGCACTACGCCAGTGACCCGCTTTGCCGTCGGTATCGAAAATGTGCCGTAACCCGCGCCAAAATCGACCGCGTCGTGGGCGCCCTCCGGCGGACCGACGGCCGCAAGAATCGCCGGCACGTCAAACAGCGATTCCCAGTACGTCTCCTCCGGCATGCCGCTCTCGCGTACTTTCATCGCGCCGGCCTCCGTAGTTTCGTGAAGGCAGGCAAAAGCGAGAGTGGAACCAGAAATCGCCCCATCAGGCTTTTCGGGAATTGATCCATGTCTTCAAATCCAAGCGCGTCCGGCGGGCGGGCGGAAACATACGCAGTGCCGGCCAGGTAATCCCAGGCGCTGAATATCACGGCAAAGTTCGAAGGTCGACCCGGCGTGGATGCGTGGTGCCAGAGATGAAACTCGGGAGAATTAAACACGCGGCGCAGAACCTGCGGCAACTGAAAGCGTAGATTCGCGTGGTTCCAGTGTCCGAAGGCGGTTTGCGTAATCGCGATAGCCATCGCAACTTCCGGATCGACCTGCAACCACAAGAGCGGCGTAAACTTCAGCGTATTGTAGATTACGGGCTCCATCCAGTGAAACCGGAAGGCGCCCAGAAAATCCATGTCCGTGATGCTGTGGTGAACCTTATGAATCGCCCACAACGCTGGAACGCGATGCAATAAATTGTGCACCATCCAGTCGAGGAGATCGGTTGCGATCAATAGCGCGAAGAACTGCGCCGGCGCCGGCCATTCGGCCAGCGCGGAGTCGACGCGCGGCGCCGCGCCGCCAGCAAGCGGCCAGATAAATCGATCGGCGGCAAAAGCCAGCAAAACTCCTACGTATCGGCCGTTCCAGATGAGCCAGAAGATATCCTGCGCCAATTGTTTGCGCCACGGGCTCTGCTGCGGTCGCGCCGGCCAGATGCGTTCCAGCAAGAAGAAGACAAGCGAAATCGCGAGCAACCAGAAGAAGTAGCTCTGCGCAAGCG
>JAVHPJ010000136.1:0-10448 GCA_036170535.1 Leptospirales bacterium
CTCTGGCGCAAGTACCAGGCCGGCGCCCAGGGCACCGCGGCCACCACGGCCGGCACGGGCACGGCGGTCGACCAGTCCGGCGAGCTGTCCACCATCCAGTCCGAGCTCGAGACCCTGCTGCAGCAGCAGGGCGCCGGCGCCGCCGCCCGCAACTACCGGGCCGGATCCGCTCGGAGGAGATGCGCCAGCGCGCAAAACGCCGGGCAATACCGCCCCGGAAAACGACGCGAGCCGGCCGGCGGGCAAAGACAGCGATGGAGACGCGGGCGGCGGGCCGCTGCGGCGCCTGCACTTTGATCCGGAGACTGGAAAGTTCTATCTGAAGTAAAGACGCAAAGAAGGCGGCCCGTGAGCCGCCTTTTTATTCTGAACGCGAGTTACGCACGCTCAGAAATCGTAGCTTTCCAGAGCCTCATCGACGGTGCGGAAGATCTCGAATACCGATGAGAGTTTCGTAATCTCCATCAGATTCTCAACATCCGAGTTGAGTCCGGCAAACACCATGCGGCCTTTCAAATTATCGACGTGCTTGTAGATGTTCAAGAACACGCCCAACGCCGCTGAGTTTACGAACGGCACCTTTTTCATGTCGATGATAAACTTGGGCGCCTGACCGGGCTTGATGTACTTTTCCATCTTTTCGGCCAGGCTGTACTCGTCGCCGGATTTGATCGCACCTTCAATGCGAACGATATTGACTTCGCCTTTCGTTACGACCTTCACTTTCATTCCTGAATCTGAAAATGTAAGACTTTTTGGTGATTGAACGCGATCCGGTATTCACCGGGTTCGAGTCCGCTTAAGTCCCAATCGAGGCGCACCCCGAGCTGTGATTTTTCCACGATCTGGTCATTTATGTAAAGCGAAATATCCACCGGGGCGTGATTTTTCGCGCCATTCTCCAAACGAAGTCGTAACCGACCGTTTTCCGTTGTAAGTTCGAGCAGGACATAAGACGAATCTACGGGAATAATGTCCGAAAGCAGGATCGCGGGCGCCTCTATGCTGCGGAAGGCCGCCGCGGGTCGCAAGGCGCGAAATACGCCCCATGCGCTGAGCAATTCGCCCGCACGGATCACAAAGCGGGGTCCGACGCCTTCGCTGCGCGGGCCGCGCGCACTGTCAAGGGCTGCGATCACAGCCAGGTCGTCTGCGATGCGTTGGAATTCCGCCAGACAGTCGCCGCATTGCAAGAGATGTTCCGCCACGGCCGCCAGTCGGGGCGAGACAGCGCCGTCTGCGAGCGCCAGATCCATGAGTTCTTCCCCTGGACAGGCGGGCGCTGTGCGGATTTCATTGGGATTTAACGGGATGCGCACGTGATTTCCTCTCTGATCGTCTGCGTCGCGCGCTCCAATCTGCGCTTCACAGTGGATTTGCTGACGCCAAATAATACGCTGATCTCCTGCAGCGAGAAGACGCCCCGCTCCTGCACCAGAAGCGACTCCAGACGGCGCTTGTGACGGCGCCACAGCTTGCGCCGATCTTCGGCGGCCGCGCGGGAATGCAGCTGTCGCTCAAGATAACGCGTACGATCGCGCCACCGACCGGCGCGTTCCAATTGAGCCGCTCGCCGTCGGCGAAACTCCGCGGCGAAGCGCGCCGCGGCCGCCGCGTCGCCCGTGCGTTCGGCGATCAGGCGCAATTCGGCGGTGTCGAGCTCGAGTCCGTGGTATAGCTTGATCGGGGCGCGCAGGTCGAGGTCCAGATTGCGAATGGCGCCAGCGAGGGCCGCACGACGCGCCTGCTCGCGCTCGGACTCCGGATCGTCCTCGCTGCGGCCCCACTCGCCGTCAAAGTCCGGGGTGAAACAGACGGGTATGGCGGAATTTCGTTTCCGTTTTATGAAGTTGTAAAATTCATAGCGCAGGGTGACGGCCAGGTAGGCCCGGATCGGTCGGTCCTGGCGCTCCTTGTAGCGCTCGAGCACGGCGGGCATGCGTTCGTATACATACACCAGGAACTCGCCGACCACGTCCGGGTCCCGATGCAGCCGACGTTCGACGTAGGCGCCCAGGAAGGGCCAGGCGCCTTCCATAAAGCGGCCCAGGTCTCCGCGGTCCCAGTAGGAGTGCACGGAGCGCAACAATTCGCTTTCACTGACCATCGTCCGTTTCCCGATCGGCAGTAACCAGACTGACTTGCCGACGTCGAATGTAGAGGTAAGGCGAGCGGCGATCGTGCCGTATTTTTTTGTAGAGGGCAATACTTTTTCTGCGGCGCGCCGTAGTCCGGCGAGCGGCGCCCAAATTGGAGACCATGGCGAATCAAATCCCGTTCTTAAAAATGGAAGGCGCCGGCAACGATTATGTCTTTTTCGATCAGCGCGCCGGCGTCGGATATGCGCCCTTGAGTCCCGCGGAGATTCGCGCTATTTCCGATCGCCGCACCGGCGTGGGCGGCGACGGCGTGGTCTTGATCGCTCCTTCCGACCGCGCTCTTGCGCGCATGGTTATGTTTAACGCCGACGGTTCAAGCTCCGCCATGTGCGGCAACGCCTTGCGCTGCATTGCGCTGCATGTTCACCAACAAACGGGCGAAACCGACTTCTTGATCGAGAGTTCGGTCGGCCGGCACCGTGCGCGGGTCTTATCCGGCGATCCGGCCTGGATCGAGATTGAAATGCCGGCCCCGCGGTTTGCCGCCGCGGAAATTCCCTTTGATCCCGCTCGCACTGGAGCGTCGCCGGTACGGCCCGTCGGTCCGCATGCGGCCTTGCTGGATACGCCCATCCGAATTTCTGCGGCGGGTCTTGAGCGCGAGGTGCGCGCCGCCCTGCTGGTCTCGATGGGCAACCCGCATTGCGTGCTGTTTGTCGACGACGCGGATGCAGCGGATTTTGAACGACTGGGGCCCGCCCTCGAAACGCATCCCGCCTTTCCCGAACGGGCGAACATTGAGTTTGTTTCCCTCGATCGCGCGAGCGGCGGACTCTACCAGCGCACCTACGAACGCGGCAGCGGTGAAACGCTGGCCTGCGGCAGCGGAGCGTGCGCGGTGCATGTGGCGGCGGCGCTCACCGGCCGCAGCGGCGCAACCAGTCGGATTCGTTTGCGCGGCGGGACGCTGGAGCTGGAGTGGGACCCGGCCCGCCTGCCGGCGACGCCGGTGCTCATGCGCGGCCCCGCGCGAATCGCCTTTGCAGGCGTGCTCGATCGCACACAGCTCGCGGCGCCGCTTCCGGCAATGGTCGCTGTCGCCGACTCGCTACGACCGCCCGTCGAGGACGCGCGCCGTTGAAATCCCTGGCCGCGCCTTTTCCTTGCGAACTCAAGCGCGTCCCGCGGCGGCGCACGGTCGCCATTCGCGTCGCTCTGGATGATCGCATTACGGTGATCGCGCCCGAGCGCGCGCCGCTCCATGTGATTCACGAGATTCTGCACGATAAGGCGCGTTGGGTGGCGCGGCGTCTGGAAAAGAACAAGACCGAACGCGCGCAACGCGACGAACGAGCTGCGCGGCGGCGGCGTTTTGCGCTGTACCTGGGCGAAGAATTGCCGCTTGAATTTTTTGAAACCCGATCGCGCCGCGTTGATGAGCAGGTGCGCCGCACGGCGCTCGGTCTGGCGGTCGGTCTGCCGCCCGGGCTGGATGCGACGTTGGGGCCCGAGCGCATCGATCGCTGGATGCGCGCTCGCGCCCAGGAGTTGATTCCCGAGCGCGTGGCGCTCTACGCGCAGGTGCTGGGGCTTGCTCCGCGCCGGATCACGCTGAAGACCTTGCGCAGCAAATGGGGCAGTTGTTCCACGCTCGGCAATTTGAATTTTAACTGGAAACTGATTCGCGCGCCGCTCGCCGTAATCGACTACCTGGCGGTGCACGAACTCTGCCATTTGATCCACAACAATCATTCCGCCGCCTTCTGGACCGCAGTGGAGCGCGCCTGTCCCGGCTACAAAGAGCAGGAGCGCTGGCTCAATCGCGAAGGTCGTGTGATTCTGGAGTATTAGCGACGCAGGCGCGGCGGCGGTCGGCGGCGGATGCGCAAGGAGAAAGCATGAGCGAGTTCAAGACGGCGATAGTGCAGGCTTCCGAGTCGGAGTATTTACGGCTGTTGCAGGCGCAACTCGCCCGGACCGGCGAAATTGGCGACGTGTTCGACTGGATGGTCATGCGCAATGTGCCCATGTTCGTTTTGCAGCAGTTGTGGCCCGAGCGCTACGAAGCGCAACGGCGCAACTTTGAAAGCGTAACCTTCGCCGTCGCCGAGCCCGGCTGGCGCGGTCGCATCGAAAATGTAAAATCAGAAGCGCAGCCTGCGGCGGGCGGGGGCGCGCAACTGCGTTTGCTTAAGAACTATGTGATGAGCGCCGCGATCGTTTTGAGCCTGGTTCGTTCGGGCGACGGCTTTGCGTTGGTCTGGCTGAACGGTGACGGCGGCCTTGTACGTCGTGCGCGCGACGAGGCCGACCTCTCCGTGCAACGCAGCGACGGCAGCCTGATTCAACACTTTATCCTGGAGGGCGAAACGACGCTCTCAGCGGAGCAAATTCGGCCGGTCGATCGCGCGGCGTACGCGCGGCTCGGCGTGCAGATTCCGCGCCGCGAGTTTACGAGTCTTGCATTGATCGCGCCGGCTTTGCTGGCGCGCGCGGGCCTGCGTTTGTCGCCCGAACTCCAGGTCAGCGAGTCAAACTTGCTGGCGGCGCGCGATGCGGGCAAGCTCGGGGGGAAGGAGACGCTAATGGCGAAACAGTTGCTTGCGCACTTCTTCGCGGAAAGCGCGCGCCTGGGGCTGGCGCTGCATCCAATCTGGGAGCGGATGCGCAAAACGCTGCAGCGGGAGTAGCGCCGCGCGAGTCTGATTTGAGCGCCGCGTTTCCGGTCGGCAGGGATGAAGCGGAATGTATCTCGCACTGCGCGCGTGCTGATCGCCAGCGCGCTCGTCTCCAGTGCAGTCTTCCGCTGCCACCGCAGGTCGCACGCGTCCGGCCGCGTTCCAACTTCTTCCGGTGGCGGCGGCAACCGTTGCGCCAGTATTTTGGAAGCTCAGCGAGAGCGGATGGGCGTTCACGCGAGAAGATGGTTTCCGTCAGTTATCGAGAAGCGGCAGCAACGGAATCGTCGCGACCGACTGGTAGTCAGCGAGTTGCTTGTCTCCAAAAATCGAAGTGAAAAACTCACTACGGATCAAATCGGAAAAATAACCGGCGCCCGGATAGTAGACCAACATCACGTTGTCAAAGCGGGTGTCGTCCAGCATAACCGCTTGCCCGATATGAATCGGCCCATAGCCAAGATGCGCCATGCGTCGGAACATGGCCTGGTTGTAGGCGGCATCCGAGGCCTGTTGGTCCGGCGAACCGGTTCGGGAAAGGTTCACCATGACCAGCGCCTCGTTGTTCAGACTGCGCGCGTGTTGTAAACGCTTCAGCAAGGTTTCGATTCGATCGTAGTGTTCAAGCTGGCGGATGTCGACCGGCGTCAAGGGACCCGGTCGCCCCTGCAAGGTCAGCGTATCCATTATCACCCGCCCCAACAAAAGCTGCGGCAATGCGAGGTTCATTGCCATGGATCGCTCCATGCCGTGGGTATACGTTCTGGCGAAGGGCTTGAGCAAGTCGGCGTAGATTTGGGACGACGTCGCTGCTTCGAACGCCGCTCGCGAAGGATGCTGGATTACAAGCACGGCGTCCCAGTCCGATTCGTTCAGTTGCACGGAGACGGCCGTTGAGATCGCCTGTCCCGCATAAATCAGTCGGGTTTCAGGCAGCCCGCGTACATGAGCCACAAACGGACGAAGCGCCGAGACAGGTTCATCTCCGTTCGCAAGACGAAAGTAGCTCACCGCGTGGAACGCAGCCGGACTGTAGAGCGCGGTTTGTTGATCATGGACGATCTGCCGCCGGATCGCCATGTAGCGCTGGTGTTGTCGCAGGATAGCAATCGTAAGAACGGCCGCCGTCAGGCCGATCACTCCGAACAAAATACGTGCGCGCACAGCAGGTCTCCTGAGTCTATTGCAGCTGACCCGGGTTTACGGCCAGCGGCGAAATTGTCCAGCCGCTCCCCTCAGCGTACGGGGTTTGGATCAAGCAAGCCGGGCGCGTAAATCGTCCGGCAATTCCAGAGGGGCCAGAAAGCGCACGACAGTGTGGCGCCCGCTTTACAATCTGCCGGCGCCGCGCCCGGTAAAGGCCGGGGTTTCGCTCTGCGGGCGCGCCGAATCAAGATTTGAGACGCCTCTTTTTTGCTTGCCGGCTGCCAAAATTGCCGGCCCGGTTTCGCATGACCCCTCGTTCCGTATTTGTTATTGGGATACTTGCTGCGGCCGTTTTCGCCTGCAAGCCGGCGCCCACGATTCAAGCGCGCGCCATTGAAGTTGTCGGCGCCGTTTCGCTGGAACGAGCCGGTGAAACACTGCCGCTTAAGACCGGCGACACAATCGCATCGGGCGACGTGATTCGGACCGGCGCCGACGGCGTTGCGGTGCTTGAGTTTAACGACCAGCGCGCGCAGGCCGAGATTCAGCCGGACGGCGTATTCCGTGTGGAAGTCAGCGAAAACAAAACCGACCTGCATCTGGATCGCGGCAACGTTTGGTTGAATGTGCGTCGTCGCGACGCAAACGAGGAATTTTATCTGCGCACGCCGACTACCATTGCGGCGGTGCGCGGCACCCGCTTCTACACGGCGCAGATCGGCGATGCGATCGGCGTGTGCCACTGCGAAGGCGCCGTCGAAATGTCGAGCGGTGCCGATTACAAGGCGGTGCATGCCCAGGATACGCTTGCCTTTACACGTAATGGTCGCACCGTTACCCTGACTCTCGCCGATCTGCCGGCCGGCATTCCCTACCAGCACGACCACTCGGCGCTGAACGACAGCCCGCTGGGAAAGCGCAATGCGCTGACTCCAGAAATGATTCGGAAGGTTATGGAGATAGCGGACCGGAAGTTCGCCGAGTTGGACTGAAATTCGAAAGGGTCGCAGTCCGTAAATTGACTGCGATCCTGACCGGACCATCGCTACTCGAGGTCTTTTACAATCCGAAAGCCAAAGTACGCGTTGCCGGCGACCGCCTCCACGCGCGCATATGAACTCGCCGCAATCGCGCGCGAAGGGAAAGAATGCGAGTATCGTCAGGGATTGGATGGCGTGATCGATGTAGTCGCGCGGGCGGCGGTGCATGACGCTCGGCCGGCGTTGGAACGGTTCGCGACAGAACGGGATCTGCCAGGGAAATTCTGGGAGGAACTCCGGGCCGAGTTGGAATCCCATCAATAAATCCCCGCCACGTCGCCCGCCACATTCTACTCGACGCACGGACTTGCTCGCGTCACAACCGTCCGGTGCCCGATCCTCGCGACCGGCTGAATGAACTACTCGACGACGCCGATGACATCACCCGCCAGCGCGGCCGAATTTATTACCAGGAGGGCCGCGTCGAATTATTGGATCCTCTGCCGCAGGGATATCGAGCGCTGGTCCGGGGTTCTGGCGGAGTTTACGCAGTCTTCATCAACCCGGCCCGGCCGATTGCAAACTGCAGTTGTCCGGCGTATAAACCCTGCAAGCACATCGTCGCGTTTGCATACGCTCTACAGGGCCGTCCAGAGATTCGCACGCCGGACGGGGTTCCAGCCCGAACTTCGCCGACCACGAAGGCGAAGCCGGCAAGCGAAGTCCGACTCGCGGCGATCCTGAATTATGACGGCGAACAATGTCGCATCGTACGCTTGAGCGCGGAGCACGGCTTTCGCGCGCTGCCGGTGGAAATTATCTACTTTCAGAAGGAACCCGAGATTCGTCGGATTACGCCGGCGCATCAGCCCTTGTTGCGCGAAGTGCTGGCGAAAAACTCGGTCGATCGCTGCAAGGTGCGCTGGTTGGCGGAGTATCTGAAAGCAAGGCCGCCCGCGACCCCGCTTGAGTTCTTTCTGCCCGATGGACGTTCGGCGCAGTTTGCAGAAACGCGACTGCCGGTTCGTATTACTCTGGAGCAGTTGCGAGATTCTTCCCTTTACAGACTGCGGCGCGAAAGTGCGAATCCCGACATCGTATTGCCTTCGGAGCAGTTTGCCGGAGAATTTTTCTGGCCCGAGATGCACGCAGCTGCGCGCAACCCTTTGCCCACCCGTCCGCGTCCGCGTCCGCGTCGCTCGCGGCCGGTCGAGGTGTACTGGATCGACTGGCCGGCGGGTCCGTATGGCGCCTGGGTTCGCACGCATGACTGGCTGACCCTCGAAGACGCCCTGCAGTTTCGTGGGTTGTTGGCATCGCTGGGCGTCGCTGGCGTGGAAAGCTTGCCGCCCGTCTATGCGCGCGGCCCGCGCTGGTGCGTACACCTTGCGCCGGAGATGCGCGCCGACGAAGGCGAGCCGCCCATCGGCGCCCCCAATCTGGAAGGCCGACTGGAACTGGTCTACGCCGAAGAAGCGGCGCATCTCAAGCCGCCGAAAGTGAAACGCCGCAGCTCGCCGGGCGCGGCGTTGGTCGTCGATGCGGACGAAGGCCCGGCGCAGAAAACGCGGCCGACGCCTGCGAGCCCTGCGCCGGCTCCAGGCGCCGCGATCGAACTTCAGTTTGTGCGCGATGCGCCGCCGCTCGCCGGCTTTCCGCCGCTGAAACTGGCCGGACGCCGCCGCACGCAAATCGTTTCGCATCCGGCGGGCGTTGCGGTAAAACGTTCGCAGCGCAAAGAAAGCGCACTCATTGAATCCGGGCTGCCGCTGGCCTGCAAGGTGCGCAGCGGCGAGTTTCGCGTGACCTCGCGCAAGGTGCGGGCTTTTTTTGCCGAACAACTGCCGGCGCTGCTGGCCTCTGGCGTGCTTGTGCGTTTGCATCCCGCGCTCGCGCCGCTCGCCGCCAATCCGTATGCGGCGCGGATTGAAGTGCGCGCGGGATCGGGCATCGACTGGTTTGGCGCGGAGATTGTCATCGAAGGGCTGAGCGAGGAAGAGCGCCGTGCAGTATATCGCGCGTGGCGCTCCGGCCAGGACTATCTGAGTCTGAACGGCCGCTGGCTCGACTTGAAGGCGATCGGCATGGGCGCAGTGACGGATTCGCTGGCGAGCGTTGGCGTAACGATGCGCCTCGACGGCACGCTCGAAGAACTCAATCGCGGACAGTTGCTCGCTCTCGACCGTGAAACCGAGCTGCGCCAGCGATCTAAGTTGCGCGCTCTGCAGCAGTGGCGCGAATCGGAACCGCTCGTCCGGGCCGATTTCAAAAAGGCGCCGCCTGGCTTTCACGGCAAGTTGCGCGGGTATCAGCAAGAGGGCGCGCGCTTTCTCACGCGCCGGCTGGCGTCCGGCGTCGGCGGTATTCTCGCCGATGATATGGGCCTCGGAAAAACCGTGCAGGCGATTGCCTTTCTCGCGCAGCTATTCTCGGAAGAACCCAGGGCGCTGGTACTCATCGCGGGACCGGTGGCCGCGCTGAGCGTCTGGAAGCGCGAGCTGCAACGATTCGCGCCGGATCTGCCCTGCCATGTATGGCACGGCCACACGCGCCGCGGCGCACGGTTCCCAAAGCAGGGCATTGTGCTCACGAGTTACGGCGTGTTGACCCGCGACGCGCGGCTCCTCGAACGCGCGCGCTTTCGCGTCGCGCTGATCGACGAGGCGCAGTTTGTAAAAAATCACGCCACGGAAGCGGCGCGTGTGCTGCGCAGCCTCAAGGCGGACGCGGTGTTCTGTCTCACCGGCACGCCGCTCGAAAACCATCTCGAAGATTTCTGGGCGCTGATGAATCTCGTGCTGCCGGGCCTGCTCGGCACGCGGAGCTCGTTTGTCCGGCACTTTCGCGCGGAGGACGAGGACTCGCTTGTGCGTCTCAAAGATCGCGTCGCGCCGTTTTTACTCCGGCGGACCAAGTCGGACGTGTTGCTCGATCTGCCGCCGCGCACCCAGACCGATCTGCCGGTCTCGATGACCACGCGCCAGGCTGCGATTTACGAAGAAGCGCGCCGCAACGCCGTGGCCGCGTTGCAGAAGGCCGGTTCGAGTTATTTGATGACGGTGCTGCCGCACCTCACCCAACTGCGCCGACTGGCCTGTCATCCCGATCTGAAATCGACGGCGCCCGATCCCGCGCAGTCCGGCAAGTTCGAAGCGCTCGCCGAGCTGCTGGAACGCGTACACGAGTCAGATTCCGCCGCGCTGATTTTCAGCCAGTTCACGGATGTTCTGAACGTGACTCGCGTGCTGCTAAAACGCATGGGCTACGCCTGCTGTTATCTCGACGGCTCCACGTCGGCCGGTAAACGTGAAGCCGAAGTCGAACGCTTCCAGGCCGGCGGCGTACGTTTCTTTCTGATTTCTCTGCGCGCCGGCGGCGTCGCCCTTACGCTCACGCGCGCCGATACGGTGATTCATCTGGATCCGTGGTGGAATCCGGCCGTCGAACAACAGGCGACCGATCGCGCGCATCGAATGGGCCAGACGCGGCCGGTATTTGTCTACCGGCTGTATTCGGAGGGCACGATCGAAGAACGCGTGTTTCAG
>JAVHPJ010000137.1:0-1899 GCA_036170535.1 Leptospirales bacterium
GTTGCGAAAGGGCGGTTCGGTGTCGTCCGCTTGCGTTACGCTGAATTGCAGCGCCGTGAGGCGTCGGCGCAGGTCCTCCGCCGAGGGCTTGCGATAACGACTCCAGTCGCGCGCGCCCTGGGCCTGAGCGTTGGTCGACGCCTGCGCTGATTCGCCCCACACGCGCTGTAAGAACTCGTCGCGCCCGGAACCGCGGCGGTACCGATAATAGTGATCCGGATTCTTCTTATAAAAATCCTGATGATAGTCCTCGGCGGGATAAAAACTGGCGAAGGGCAGAATCGGCGTCACGATGGCGCGCGGGAATCTTCCGCTTGCGCCCAGCGCCCGCTTGCTATCTTCCGCGGCGCGTTTTTGCGCCTCGTTGTAGTGCCAGATCGCCGTGCTGTACTGGCGCCCGCGGTCCACAAACTGACCGCCGCCATCGGTCGGATCAATCTGGCGCCAGAAAACTTCGAGCAATTCAGCGTAGCTGATGCGTTCCGGATCAAAGGTGATTTCCACGGCTTCGCGATGTCCGGTGGCGCCGGAAGCCACGGCCTCGTAGGCGGGGCGCGCCTCGGGACCGCCGGCGTAGCCGGAGACGACGCTGAGCACGCCGTCGAGTTTTTCAAAGGGCGGTTCCATGCACCAGAAACAGCCGCCAGCGAACAGCGCGCGTTCCGTGCGACGATCCGCCTGAACGCTGCAGCCGAACACGGCCATCAGCGCAATCGCTGCCAGTGCAGCGGCGAAGAGTCCGCGTCGGGTTTGGCGGCGGAGCGGGGGAAAAGATCCTGGCATGGGGCGTCTCGCTGGAATTAAGCTCATCATCAGGACGCGCGCCGGCCGTCCAGGTTTCAGCGCGCGACGCTAAATTGTATGGACCGCCAGCACATTCTACTCCGGCTGGACTCGTACGACGATCTATTTTCGGACTTTGATCCGCGCGCGCCAGAGTGAAATCCCCGCATACAGCAGGGCGAGCGCGGCCGCCAGTCCCAGGGGCCAGTCGCCATAGTGCGCATAGGGAGCGGGCGCGTCCGGCAGGCGCGGCACGGCGATCAGACGCAGACCGGAAACGGCCGGAGCAATCGGTTCAATCGCCGAGCGACCCATTGGATCAAACACAGCGGTGACGCCGCTGAGCGTGACGCGCACCAGGAAACGGTTGCTTTCAATCGCTCGCAGTCGCACCGAATTCAACGTCTGATAGTTCTCGAGATAATCGCCGAACCAGGAATCGTTAGAAAGATTCAGTATAAAATCCGCGCGGCCCTCGCGCAGGCCGGCGCGCGTAAGCTCGGGAAAGAGTCCTTCGTAGCAGAGCAGGGGTAAAAAGCGTCCGCGTTCCGTCGGAGCGGCGGGCGGCCAGGCGGCGAGGACGGCCTGTGTGTTGTTTAACCAGCGGGCGTCCTCGGTTTCAGAAAACACAGGCGGCGGTCCGTCGCGATCAGGACGAAAGCGATACTCCACCAGCTGCGGCCCGACGCCCGGCGCATAACGGCTCGCTTCCGGAAACCACGCGCGCAACGCGGGAAAGCGCATTTCGCCCGGCAAATATTCGCCAAACGGTACGAGGATGCGCTTGGCATAGGAGTCGCGACGCACGCCCTCGCGTCCGAATACGGTAATCAGATTTCGCTCGCGCCCTGGCGCGTCGGGCGCGGCGGCCAGTTCATTATAGATAACGTCCGCTTCGCCCCGGCGCGCAAGCCACGCGACAACGGCGTGGTACGATGAACTGTAAATGCGTTCATTGCCGGGCGCGGGGTCCGTGCCAAAAAAGGGCACCGCGGATTCGGGAAAAACAATGAGATCGATGCGACCCTCGCCGGCGCGTAAGGCGGCGGCGCCGGCCGCCCGCTTCAGTTCGTCGTCAACGGGACGGCGGTCACGATCCCGACCGGCGGCGCGACT
>JAVHPJ010000137.1:1909-2754 GCA_036170535.1 Leptospirales bacterium
GGGGCGCCGGCCGCCGCCGCCGTGTTTAATGCGCTGGCGGCAAAGGCGGCGTCATTGCGTAAACGTTCGTAACCGGGACCGGTGTTGGTTTGAATGAGCGCCATGCTGACCGAGCTTGAGGCCGCTGGCGCCCCGGCAAATAAACGGAACAAGCAGACCAGATACACGGCGCCCAGGGCTACCGGCGGGGCGTAAAACGCAAGTCGCGGCCGGCGCGCCGCTCCTTTCCGCGCGCGCAGCGTTCCGCGGGCCGCGCCTCGGGCGTGTGCGCGGCGTCGCCGTCGGTTGCGGCGCACGAGGCTGCGGACGAACTGAAAGATCAGCGTCGCCTCGAAAAACAGCAGGGCCGTGAGCGCCGGGGCGCCGCCGTAGTGGGCCAGCTGGCGCGCGACGGGCGCGGTTGCGTAAAAGTCGCCCCAGCGCCATGGAAATAGTTGATAAAACGTAAGATCAAAGAGCAGAGCGGCGGCCGGCGCCAGCCAGACCGCGGAAAGCCCGCCGCGGCGAATAAGCCACGCGAGCGTTATCGCGAGCGCGCCGACTTTCGCGTGGAAGAGCAAGCCCTGCAGCAAAAAGACGGCCGCGGCGGCGGGCGCAGAGAAGCCGCCAATATTGCGCAGTCCGGTGAAAACCCAGGGGAAAGCGGCGAGCGCCACGGACAGGCTGGCGAGCGCGCCCCACAGGAGCTGCGTTGCGAGCCCGCTGCGGCGCAGGTCGCGCGCCAGGGCGAGTACGCCGCAAGCGTGCAAGAGCGCCGCCGCTTGCGATTCGAAGGGGGCGAGGGCGAAGAGGGCGCCCGGGCCAATGCAAATCAGCCACAGGCTGCGGCGGACGCGCGCGTCCGC
>JAVHPJ010000137.1:2764-41803 GCA_036170535.1 Leptospirales bacterium
AAAAAGCCGAGCGAGGCGAGCGATCAGTTGGAACCGCCGGGTTGATTCATCTTTTCCATGGTTCGACGGTAGGCTTCGCGCCGTTCGTAAGCTGCGGCTTCCTCCTCGCCCAAAAGACGCACGCGCAGATCGCGCAGCTTGCGCTCGCGTTCCTCCGGACTCAAACTGGCGTTTTGCGCGAGAAATTCCGCTTCCGCCTTTTGATAGGCGCTGGTGCGTTCTTTTTCTTCCGCGAGCAGACGGTCTACGGCCGCCATGCGCTCGGCGCCGGCCTCGCCAAAATATTCCGTGCGCATCTCCTGCAGAGCGACGCTGCGTTTGTCCGCGTCAAGGGCGGCGAGATCGCGGTCGCGCAGTTCGATCTCCGTGCTGTAGCGGTCAAAGGGCGGCTCGCGCGCGACAACGGCGGCGTAGTAGTCGCCATAGACCTTTTTGCGCATCGCTTCGTATGCGGCGATGCGCGCGTCGCCGCCGAGATTTTGCGACTGTTCCATGAAGCGCGGCAGCTCGCGATTATAATCGAATTTGGCTTCTTCCAGACCGAACAAAAGTTTTGCATCGTCCACGCCGAAAATCTCGCGGCGCTTTTCGCGAATCAACTTATACCGTTCGGCCAGCGGCATGTCCTCGGGAGGTTGCAGGCGGGCCATTGCCTCTTCGTACGCGAGATAATTGCGAAACATCTCAGTCAGCGCCTCGTTGCCGGGCGGGGGAAACTTTTGCATCAGGAACTGGCGAATGCGAATATTGCAGTCAAAACGACTCATGCCTTCCGGACACTGACGACGCAGGCGCCACAGTTCCGAGATCAGACTGATTTCGCCTTTGCGCGCCGCTTCAAGCAGCGCTTCGAAACTCAGCAGGCCTTCCTGATCGAACATGGACAGCGCTTCTTCGCTGAGCGCCGACTCGTTCGCCAGCGGCTGATCCCAGTTTTCAAATTGGTGATCCGGCAGCATCGTCGGGGATTCCGCGTTGTTATCCGGCCACAGCAAAAGCAACGCGACGATTGCAATCAGCGCGAGCGCGCCTGCTCCAGCGAGAGCGATCAGTTTACGATTGTCCATTCAGGGAGAGTTTCGCGGCGGGAAGGCAGGCGGCCAAGTCCTTCTCGCGAAAATTAGTTAAAAATGAGTACGCAAAAAACGCCGCGGTGCAAGGTCCGCGGCGTCGTGTAGAGCGATCGGCGTATTATTGATTGTTTTTTGCGTTTTGCGCCATCGCCAGGAAGTAGCCTTCCACGTCATACCAGGCGTTGCCGGAGCCGAGCGAGTTCGACGCTTGCAGGTGATCGATGCCGGTTACATACCAGGCGTACGAAGGTCCGCCTTTCCAGGTTCCCCATTTTTGCGAGCTGAGCGGCACCAGACCGTCATTGGTCAGGCCCTGTCCGTTAAACAGTCCGCCCGCCGCGCAGGCCGGCTGCAGAATGCCCATCAGCGGGTGCTGAATAAGATCCGGGATCGTGATCGCGCTGCCATAGCTGAAGTACTTCACGCTCGAGTTGTTCGGCGTGTAGCTGTTGAAGGCCGACATGCCGCCGGTGGTCAGCGAGGTCAGCGCTGCGATTGCGTTTTGCTGTCCGCCGCCCCACACGATCTTGACAATCACGCCCAGCGCGCCCGAGACGAAGGGCTTCGCCCAGTCCGGAATCACTGCATTGACGATGTCTGCAATCGGGCTGCCGTAATGCGGGGAGTTCAGCGTGGTCAGCGTGCGCACTTTGGATGCGAGGCCGAGGTTCGAAATCATGTAGCGGCTGTCGAGTCCGCCCTGGCTGTGGCCCAGCACGTGCACCTTGCTGTAGCCGTTGGCGGCCATATAGTAGAGGACTTTGTCCCGCAGCTCGGCGCCGCGCGCTTCGTTGGACTGCGCTGCGGTTTTAGTCGGCGCATAAACGGGCGCGCCCTGGGCGCGCAGGTAGTCATCCATGCCGCCCCAATATTCGGTGATGCTGATGAGTCCCGTGCTTTCGTCACCCCAGCCAAAGAGGCCGTGGGAGAGCACGATGGGATAACTGCCCTGAAGGGGCTTGGACGAGCTTCCGCCGCCGCCAGCAAATACGGGCGTGGCAAGGCAAAGCGCGGCCAGGAAGACCAGCGACTTTTTCATAAGAACACTCCAAAGGACGATTTTTGTATTTTCAGCGATCACAATACTGACGCATGCGTCGCTGTTGACAGAGCGTTATCGGGCCCTGCATTTCGATCAACCGCTTTTTTGTAGGGCGACGAGATTATTTTCGCCGCCTCAGGCGCGCGGCGGAATCCGGCTGAGGGCGCGTTCCGCCAGCGCGGTTATTGTGAGCGAGGGATTGACGCCGACATTCGCCGGAATCGCCGCCCCATCCACGACGAAAAGTCCCGGGCAGCCGAAGACCTGGTGATTGGCGTCGATGACGCCGTCTTCGGGACGCGCGCCGATCGCCGCGCCGCCGAGGATATGGGCGGTGGACGAAATGTTCAGCCGGCTCTCGGTGATGACGTTTTGCGGTGCGCCGTTGCACGCGGCGGCGACCGCCCGCGCGGCCGCATTCGCCTGGGCGATGTAGGCCGGCGCCGCGCGGCCGGAGGGGGCGCGCGTATAGAGCCCGCGCGTGAGCGGCGCGAGCCAGGCCGACTTGCGGCGCAACTGGAGTTCGTTATCGCGATGCTGCATGACCGTGAGCACCGTCGTACGTTTGCGCCAGTCGCCGGCGCGCAGGGAAATCGTCGCGCGCCACGGCGAACGGATAAAGGCCGCCAGGGTTTTTAAAGCGCGCAGTAGAGGCCGCGGCTCGTCGACCATCGGGCCGGCGTAGAACTTAAAGAAATTATAGCTTTTGGGAAAGCGGTTCTGGGTGACGTGGGTTTCCGGATCGGGATAAAAGTGGCTGGAGATTGCCGTGCCGTCGCTCAGATCCAGCTTGCGATCGCGCGCAACGGCGGCCGTAATCGCCTCGCTGTTCGTGCGCACATGATCGCCCAGGCGCGGCGAAAGCGCGCCGAGCCCTCGCGCGCCCCGGCTTTGAAACAAAAGATTCACCGTGCCGAGCACGCCGGCCGCGAGAAACACGCGCCGCGCCCGAAAGATCCGGCGTTTGCGCGCGAGGCCAAAAGAACTCGCGGTTTCGATCTCGTAGCCGTCGGGGGTTTTGCGGATCAGGGTCGCGCGCGTTTCCGGCACGATCTGCGCGCCCAGACCCTCGGCCAGATGAAGATAGTTCTTATCGAGGGTATTTTTAGCGTTATGGGCGCAGCCGGACAGGCAGTCGCCGCAGTGAATGCAGCCGCGCCGCACGGGACCCGCGCCGTTAAAAAAGGGATCGGGCGAATCCTCGCCGGGGTTGGCAAAGTAGATGCCCTGGGGCGTCGGGCCATACGTTGCGCCGGCGTTCATCGCGTGCGCCGCGGCCTGGAGATAAACGTCCATCTGCGACTGACGCGGATTGACGGCCAGACCCAGCATGCGCTCGGCCGTTGCGTAGTGCGGCGCAAGTTCGCCCTGCCAGTCGGCCAGATCGCGCCAGGCGGCGTCGGAAAAAAACGGCGGCTTGGGCCGGAGGAGCACGGCGGCGTAGACCAGACTGCCGCCGCCCACGCCGACCCCGCGCACAAGGGTCACATGACGAAACAGAGTCTGCGCAAAAAATCCGCGCAGGCCCAGGGCTGGTGCCCAGAAAAGTTTCAGCGGATTTTTTCCGGCGGCGCGCATGTCCGCCGGCGAAACGCGGCGGCCCTGTTCCAGCACCGCCGTGGAGTAGCCTTTTTCGGCAAGCCGCAGCGCCGCAACGGAGCCGCCAAAGCCGCTGCCAATGACAACGCAGTCGTAGTTAAGAGTCTCCCGGGCCACGCGCGCGATCTCAGTTCACCGGCAGTTTTTTGGCCGGATTGCGCCGCGGGATCGACATCGGCGTAAGCGCAAAGGGCGCGGGATTTACGGAGCCGCCGCCGAGGGCCATATAGCCCATGCCGAGATAGAGGTTCTTATTGATGCGTCGAATTTCGTCGCGCATCGTTGCGAGGTTCAGGGAGTTGCAGCAGGAATAATCGACAAAGAGCACCGGCTTTTCGTCGAGGGCGCCCGGTTCCACGCGCGTTTCGACTCCGCGCTCGCGCAGCACCTGGCCGTCTTCCGCAGCGAAAAGATTGATGCCCTTGCCGTCGGCGCTGAAACTCTTGCCGACCCAGGTTCCCGGGCCAAACAGTTGATGCGTGTAAAAGTTCGTCGCGTAGCCCATTATGCCCGGACCAATCAGCTCGCCGCGATAGTCGCCGACCAGTTCGCCCGCCGCCGGCGCCTCGGCGCGCAGAAAGACCTGGCGCAGATCGCTTTTCGACAGGGCCGCGAGGGTTTCCGCGGTGGCGGCATCCGGCGCAACGCCGAGGATATCCGTGAGGCTGCGTTCGTCGGGGGTGTTGGAGCCGTTTTCGGCGATGCTCACGCCAAAAAGCAGCACAAGGCAGCCAATGATGACGTAGAGGAGCGGGCGCATCTGCGTCCATTTGTCGGGGGCGGGCTTCACGTTCGGCTGCATGGTCCGACTGACGGCGCGCGGCGTGGTTTGTCGAGGCGGAAATCGGGGCCTTCAACGCTTACGCCGCCCGGGCGAAGCGCACATCCTGTGCTTATCGCCCGGGTCTCGCCCCTCCGTGGGCTCGCTGGCGGCGTAAGTGTTGAAGGCTGCGGGAGGGGATGAACGGAGCTGTACGCTGCGTGGCTCGATCAAATTCTGGGCTCGCTGTTGCATTGAGTGCACTATGAACCATTTGTCCCGCCTCAATGTAAGGCCGAGTGCATATAATATGGTCGATAATATCTGGCGGGCAAGGCGCTCGCTGGTAACGAGTATTCCGATGCAGTAGAAAATTGCGAGATTGAAGCGGCGCGTGTAAAAAGCGAATCGATTGGCGAGCCGCAATGCACAGGGAATTGTTCGGCTGAACTGAGCAGGGAATAATTCTCAATTAAAAAATACAAATACTAATTTCTTCAGATTAAAACTGTCTTGCCAGAGCGGATCCATCGCTTTGTGATGCGTATTCTCAGGAATTCAGGGCGGCGCGCCATGTGCGCAATCATGCGCGCGCTACCCGGCACAGGAGGTGTATCGTGAT
Source organism: Leptospirales bacterium (assembly GCA_036170535.1). Lineage (GTDB taxonomy): Bacteria > Spirochaetota > Leptospiria > Leptospirales > Leptonemataceae > SSF53. The sequence continues at coordinate 7,861 of JAVHPJ010000137.1, forward strand.
TCCCATTGAAGAGGTTACTTCGAAATCCATTGAGGCGCTCAAAGCCGGACCGCGTGCCGATGGGATACGCCACCAAATTGAGAAATTGGCCGAAATCCAGACGCTAATCGTTGACACTGTTGAGATTTATAACGCGCTCAAATATAGCTGGAAATGGTTCGATGAATCCATCACAGTCGCAAAACAGAACTTTACGAAGGTTTACGCGCAGGCTTCTACACTTGTTTATGCAGAACAGCCAGTGCTTCAGCTTCACGATTCTGACAATTGGGACAAGAATGTAAAAATGATTAATGAGTATTTTGCCGGCGCTCTGTATGGTTCCCATGGGATTTTAATGTTAAAAGCAGCCGTCATTACCGAGTCTCTGCGTAAGGAAGCTGCGGTCGCAGCCGAAATTAAGGCCGCTGCGCGAGCGGCGCAGTCTCGTTTTGAAAACCTGGTTGCGGAACTGGAGAGGCGCGCCGTTGAAAACGTAGCCGCCGACTACGCGGAAACCTTCTCGCGGGAAGCCGAGAAGGAATCATCTTCGTTGTCCGATGGGAAATTGTTCGGACGTGCAGAACGTTGGCTTACTCTCGGTGTTGTGTCAGTCGTTGCACTTGTGATCGCGATCCTTGTTCCGTCGATTCGCAATGTCGCCCTGGCGGTAGACTATTCTTCTATTGCAGCCAGTGTTAGCGGTTGGTTTTTGCGGTTGGTTCTGCTTGGAACTGTCTTGTTCCTGATTCGGTTTTCTTTCCGGCAGTATACCATTAGCCGACATCTCTATACCTTAAACAATCATAGAGCGAACGCGCTCAATTCATACAGGTTGTTTATGGATTCCATATCGCCAGACGATGGGCAGACTCGAAATGCCTTGCTCTTGGAGGTGGCGAAGTCCATTTACGATTGTGGCCCAACAGGGTACCTTGATTCGAAGTCGACAGATGTTGCGACCCCATCCATCGTTGAGCTGACACGATATACGCATACTCCGCAATAGTCGGCGGCTACACTTTGATTGCTTCCTTGTAGTGCAAAAGGGTGCTTCTTCCGTCTGGCGCCCTGTAGCGGGCGCGGTTGACTCCTACGTTGACGAAGTTCTTGCTCGCGTCTCTGGATGGGGGTCGCTTTTGAATTGGACGGCGCGGGGTCAACGCGTCGACAGATGTATCGTTCGATTTGCCTCCGCAGTTTCACGAATCAGAGCGTCGCAGTGCTCCGTGGCAGACGGCGCAGCTGATTTGTATTTGCCAATACAGTCTCGCCAGGATCAACTATCGTGTGGGAAGCCCCAAGCCGCACATAGTAGAAATGGTTCAAGGAATTCCGGAAACTGTTTCCGGTCATCAATTGCTGGAGAAAGAGTATTTTTCCCGAAAACTGGATTCCGGCCTCAAACAACTGGACCAGGGGCACGGGATTGAGCACGCAAAAGTCCGCTCCCAACTCCTTCGCGCCTTCGCGAAACCCTCCAACCCTCACTGCAAAGTCTTCACCCACAAATTATAATTCCCTTCGCTCGACGGCTGTGCGCCGATAATCGCGAGCCGTCCCGGATACGCCTCCGGGTTCACCGCCGCCGGCAGACTCGGCAGACGCACCGCATACCGCAGGGTGTTCGCTTCCGAAACCTCAAAGATGCGATCAAAAATCGGCTGGATCGCCGCACTTTGAAAATCCGCCTCGCGCGTGGTGGACGAGGGCGTAATCACCACAAAGTCGCGCGTCACACCGGCGATGCGATCGGGGCGGATCAGATGATTGCGCGGCTCGGCAAAGCCTGCATCGAGCGAAAGATATAGATAGCGTATAAATTGCGGTTCGATCAGTTCCGTGCGCCGCGCGCCGCTGGCTTCGTCGTAAATCTGAATCGGGGCGCGCGCGCCGGGCCGCGTATAAGTCACGCGAATTGCGTCGCCGGCTGCGCCCTGCCACTGATAAGGAATCCGATTGCGCACAAACTCCGCGCGCACCTGCCAGCCGGACGGCGTGTCCGCCGCAAGCAGGGTCTCCAGTTCCTGGACGCGCAGCAGCAGTTCCGTATCCGGATCGACTGCGGCGGGCGGGGTTGCGGGATTCGTCGTTTCGGGCGCCGTGGTTTCCGGGGCGGGCGTTGTACTCTCAACGACGACCGCGGGCGGCGGGTTGGATTCGCGGACCGGCGCCTCGGCGGCGGGCGCCGTGAGGCAGCCGCTCAGGGCAAAGGCGAATATCCAGAGGACGCGCGCTTTGCGCCAGGCGCCTTGCGTTTGATTGCGCGTCGACGATACATTCCAATCTGATGACATGGCGCCTCCTCGGGCCCGGAAACGGCCTGCGCCCGATTCTACCTTCGACGAAAAAGCCGCTCTCCGGGAGCGGCGCGAAGTAAAAAAAACGCCCGATAGCCGGGCGCGCTTTGTGCTTGTCTTTGACGGCGAAGCGCCGCAATCGTTGCACTTGAAGCCGATTCCGGGTCGCGACGCAAGCTAATGCCGCACAGCCAGCGAGTCCTCGCGATCCTCGTCTTGTCTTCCGTCGTTTACGCGGCGGGCTTCCTGCTGATTTTCGCCGACGGCTTTTTCCGGGTGGGCTACCCCGTGCTGGTCGTGCTGCCGATTCTCTATGCCGGCTGGCATCTCGGGTACGTCGCTGCGGTTGCGACCGCCGTTGCGATGATGGCGCTGAATATGGCGCTGATGAGTCGCGTTGGCGCCGAGGATTTGTTGATCGCGACGCATCTGGTCGGCCTTACCGCGACCGTTTTCCTCACGGCCCTGGCCCGCCGCCTCAAGGAACTCAATCAGGATCTGCGCGTCGCGCGCGATACGGTCGAGCAGGCGAATCATGCCAAGACGGCGTTTCTGGCCAACATGAGCCACGAGATTCGCACGCCGATGAACGCCATTCTCGGAATGGTCGAACAGCTGCAGGGAACGCAGCCGACGGCCGAGCAGGAACGTTATTTGCGCGTATTACACGGCGCCGGCGAAACCCTGCTGCATTTAATCAACGATCTGTTGGATCTCTCCCGCATTGAAGCCGGCAAACTGATTCTGGAAAGCGAATCGTTCCATCTGGTCGAGTTCATGGAAAGCACGGTCGAGATTCTGGCGAACGCGGCGCGTGCAAAGCAGCTTGAGTTGATCTGCCACGTGGACGCCGCGGCGCCCGTGTGCGTCGAGGGCGATCCGGTGCGACTCCGGCAGACCCTGACCAATCTGATCAGCAACGCCATCAAGTTCACTGCCGTCGGCGCCGTCACGGTGGCGGTGGATGCGAGCGCGTATCCGACAAGCGGCCGTCTGCGTTTTTCCGTGACGGACACGGGCATCGGCGTTCCGGCCGATCGGCGTTCGGAAATTTTTAACGCATTTGTGCAGGCGGACGCCTCCACAACGCGACTCTACGGCGGCTCCGGCCTGGGGCTTTCCATCTCCCTGCGGTTGGTGGAAATGATGGGCGGAAAAATCGAACTGCGCGACAATCCTGGCGGCGGTTCGATCTTTGAGTTTGAGATTCCGTTGCGCGCCACTGCGGCCGACTTTCAAAATCCCGGACTGCAGGCGCCGGCCGGGCTGGCCGGCAAACGCGCGTTGGTTGTCGATGACACGGAAATCAATCGCTTGATTGTGCGCGAAAGCCTGGTCGCCTGGGGCATGTCCGTCGACGAGGCCGCGGACGGCGCGCAGGCCCTGGAGCGGATCGCCGATGCGGCGCGGCGGAATCTTCCGTATGATCTGGTCCTGCTCGACTTTGGCATGCCGCGCCAGAATGGCGCCCAGGTCTATCGTCGCTTTCTTGAGTGCGGTCTGTCCGTGACTACCCGGTTCTTAATTCTCACCTCGCACGTAATCGGCGAGGGCGTTTTGCCCTTCGAAGAGGGACGTTTGCCGCCGGTGCTCAACAAGCCCGTGCGGCGTCGCGATCTTCTGGCGAAAATCTGCGAGCTTATGGATCTGGTTGCGCCGCCGCTGTCGGTCTCTGGACCTGGACCTGGCCCTGGACCTGCGCCGGCGACTCTGCCCGATCCGGGTCCGCTGGAGGTGCTGCTCGTCGAAGACAATCCCGACAATCGACTGCTGATCCAGGCGTATCTCCAGAAAACGTCCGTGCATTTGTGCACCGCTGAGAACGGCCAGGAGGCGCTCGCGTTGCTCGAACAACGCGAATTCGATGTGATTCTCATGGATATGCAGATGCCGGTGATGGACGGCTACACGGCTGTGCGCGCCATTCGGGCGCGCGAGCAAGCCCGGGCCGGCGTGCGCGCGCCGATTGTCGCCTTAACCGCCAGCGCCCTGCCGGCGGATGTGGAGCGCACGATCGAAGCCGGTTGTGATGCGCATCTGGCCAAACCGCTCAGCAAAAAGCGCCTGATCGAACAACTGCTCATCTGCGCGTCTCGCAAAGCCTCGTCCTGAGCTCAGGCGTCCGTTTTTATCGAGCGCCGCGCCGCAAAGAGTACGCGTTCGGTGTAGCCGTTAATTTCGCCGGCGCCGGACAGGACTAACTCGCGCGCGGCCCGCAATGCGGGGGAAGCCTGCGCGCCGACGAGCAAGGGCCGATAGGCCGGATCCATCGCATTCTGACGATCCACCACGGCCGCCATCCGCGCGAGGGCTGCGTCGAGTTGCGTCTCGCTGATGACGCCATGCTGCAGCCAGTTGGCGACGTGTTGACTGGCGATGCGCAGGGTGGCGCGGTCTTCCATCAAATCTACGTCGTTCAGATCCGGCACGCGCGAACAGCCTACGCCCTGATCGATCCAGCGCACCACGTAACCCAGAATGCCCTGCAGATTATTCGCCAGTTCGCGGTCGATTTCCTCCGCGCTGAGTTTACGCTCCAGCCGGATCGGTGTGAGCAACTGCGTGCGCAGTTCGGGCCGGCGGCCGACGCGGGCCAGTTCCGTCTGGCGCGCGCGCACATCGACGGCGTGGTAGTGCAGGGCGTGCAGGGTCGCGGCGGACGGCGAGGGCGTCCAGGCGCAATTGGCGCCGCTTTCGGGATGGGCGCGCTTCGCCTGCAGCATCGCCGCCATCGCATCGGGCTGGGCCCACATGCCTTTGCCAATCTGCGCGCGTCCGCCCAGGCCGCAGGCGAGTCCCACGGCGACATTGTTTGTTTCGTAGGCTTCGAGCCACGCGGCGTTTTTAAACTCCGCTTTGGGCGGAACCGGGCCCGCGTAAAAGTTCGTGTGGATTTCATCGCCGGTGCGATCCAGGAAGCCGGTGTTGATAAATACCAGCCGGCGCTGCAGGTCGCGCAGACACTCTTTCAGATTCACGCTGGTGCGGCGCTCTTCGTCCATCAGGCCGACCTTGATCGTATATTGCGCGAGACCGAGCGCGTCTTCCACGACTGTAAAGAGTTCGTCGACCAGCGCCGCTTCTTCGGGGCCGTGCACCTTGGGTTTTACGACGTAAATGGCGCCAACGCGACTGTTACGGTCCGAATCCGTCCTGCGTAAATCGTGCAATGCGGCGGCGGCGGTCGTCATGGCATCGAGAAAGGTCTCCTGAATAGGCGCGCCGGCGGCATCCAGCACGGCGTCCGTAGAAAGATGCGCGCCCACATGGCGCACAAGCATCAGGCTGCGGCCGGGCAGGCGCAGCGTTTCGCCAGCAGGCGTCGTGTAAGTCCGATCGGGATTCAGGCGACGTTTGTGCGGGCGGCCGTTTTTTTCAAAGCTCGCTGCAAGATCCCCGCGCATCAGGCCCAGCCAGTTGCGGTAGACGGCGATTTTGTCGGCCGCATCCACCGTCGCCACCGAGTCTTCGCAGTCCTGGATTGTGGTCAGCGCCGCCTCCAGCACGACGTCCGCCAGCCCGGCCGGATGCGTCCGGCCGATCGGATGCGCCGGGTCGAGCTGTAGTTCGATATGCAGCCCGTGGTGGCGGCATAACAGGCGGAGCGCGCTCGCGGAGTCGTCCGGGCTCCGTTCGTCGCGCGCATAGCCGACGAACTGTTCGGGATTCAAAAGCGCGCTTGCGCCGCCGTTTTGCAACCGGACTTCCAGCGCGCGCCTGCCGGCGCCTTCGATCACGCGATACGCGCTAACTTCCGCGTGGCGGGCATTAACGAGGGGCAGGGCGGAATCCAGAAACTCAGCGACAAAAGCGACCACGTGCGCGCCGCGCTGCGCGTCGTAGGCGCCGGCCGGCGGCGCTTCGTCAGGGAAGGGTATGGCGTCTGTGGCGTAGAGCGCATCGTAGAGGCTGCCCCAGCGCGCGTTGGCGGCGTTCAGGGCGAAACGCGCGTTGCTGAGCGGCGTTACCAGTTGGGGCCCGGCGGCCGCGAACTCCGCATCGAGGGCGCCGGGTTCAATGAGGAAGTCCGGGCCCTCCGGGAGCATGTAGCCGATCGACTCCAGAAACTCGCGCTCCGCCTCGGGTGCGGCCGGCGCCGGTCCGGCGCGTTTCTGGCGCTCGTGCAGGGCGGCTTCGAGGGCCGCCCGGCGCGCGAGATGCTCTTGATTGCGCTCGCCCAGGCGCTGGCTCAGCTCGGCGAGCCCCCGCCAGAACCGATCGGGCGTGGCCCCGCTATCTGGCAGCAGATCTTCTTCTATAAAAGAGCAGAGCGCGGGATCAATTTGCAGGCCGTGGCGCAGGATCAGGGAATCAGTCACAGACTCCGGAATCTAGAAAGTTGAACTTGACGTCAAGTTCAATAGGGCGCAGATGGGGCCATGTCTGCGGCCGCCACCTCGCCCCGTCGCACGCCTGTGCAGGATCGGGCCCGCCACAAACGGGCCGCCTTGCTCGCAGCGGCGGCGGAAGAATTCGCCGCGCGCGAATATCCCGAGGTCACCACGAAGACGATCGCCGAGCGGGCCGGCGTGGCGGCCGGCACCTTTTATCAGTACTTCCAGGACAAGGATGCGATTCTGTGCGAGGTCGCCCGCGCACGACTCAAGCGGCTCACGGATAACATTGTCGATGCGCGCGGCCGGCCCCTGCCGCGCATTCTGGAAGACGCGCCGATTATTGCGCACATCCGCGCGAGCCTGGAACTCACCTACCAGTTTCATGTCGAAAACCCGCGCCTGCATGGTACGATTGAACATCGCCGCGCCCTGGACCCCGCGCTCGAAGCGATTGTGGCGGAAGGCGATCGCGTTATCCTCGAACGCGTGAGGGCGGCATTGCGCGGCTGGCGGGTCGCGGACGCAGATGCCGCGGCGTATCTGATCGTGTCGATGGCGGAGGGGCTGATCCATCGCCAGGCCTTTGGTCCGCCCGTGCTGGATAAAGAGACGGCCCTGGCCGCCGGCGCGCAGATGCTCACGCGTTATCTGGAAAGTCTGATTCCCGCCGCCGCCGAGCCCGGCCGCGCGCCCGGATCAAGTCAGTAAATTTAATAAACAATACGCACTATATATAATGTGAAGATGTTCAGGAGTAAAGCGCATGTTGACTGATTGGGATGTGTTAATTCAGGGCGCCAGACTGTTTGATGGCACGGGCGCGGCGCCGCGTATAAGCGACCTCGCCATCGCCGATGGCGTGGTCGCAGCGATCGGTCCCGCTCTCGATCCGGCGCGTGCGCGCCGCACTGTGGATGCGCGCGGCCTGTGGGCCCTGCCGGGCTTTCTTGACATCCACACGCACTACGATCTTGAACTGGAACTGGCGCCCGGGCTGCCCGAGTCGGTCCGTCATGGCGTCACCACCGTGGTGATTTCCAATTGTTCTCTGGGCCTCGCCTTTGGCGCCCAGCGGCGTTCCGGTCCGGGCGCGGACCCGATTGTCGACTGCTTTGCACGCGTGGAGAATATTCCGACCCATGTCCTGCGTCGCGCCGCCGATCGGGCGACCTGGTCCGACTCGCGCGAGTATCTGGAGCATCTGGATGGTCTTTTTCTGGGGCCCAACGTGGTGCCCATGATTCCGCATTCGATGTTGCGCATTGAAGTCATGGGCTTTCAGGACAGCGTGACGCGCGCGCCGCGCCCGGACGAACTCGCCGCCATGCAGGCGCTGTTGCGCAAAGGTCTTGCGGAGGGTTACGCCGGTTTTTCCACGGACGCGCTGCCCTTTCACTACCTGGCGCTGGATCCCAATCGGCAAAAAAAGATTCCCACCCAATACGCCGACTATGCGGAACTCAAGGCGCTCACATCCGTGGTGCGCGAACAGGATCGCGTCTGGCAGGCGACGCCGCCTAAAGATAGCGCCTTCGGCGTGATTCGCACCTTGCTTTTGACCAGCGGCAGACTCTTTGGCCGCCCGTTGCGCACAACGGTTGTGGCGGCCCTGGATATCGCCTCCAATCGCTTTCTGATTGTGCTGGGCCTCGTGCTCGCGCGCCTGTTAAACTCGCGTCTCGTGCGAGGCCGCTTCGCGCTGCAGTCCCTGTCGGCTGCGTTTAAGGTCTGGGCGGATGGCGCCATCACGCCGATTGCGGAAGAAATTCCGGCCCTGCGGGAACTAAACGAACTCGATCTGGACGATCGCGCGGGTCGGCTGCGTTTATTAAACGATCCGGCCTATGTGGAGCGCTTTCGCGCCATGTGGAACGAAAACAAACGCGGCGCGGGACGTCTGCGGCGCTGGCTGCGGCTGGAACAGTACGCCTTTACGCGCAATCTGGCGGAGATGACCATCGATCGTTGTCCCGTGGCGGAGTGGCGCGGAAAAACCCTCGCGCAAATCCACGCCGAACTCCTGCGATTCCAGGCGGGCGAACCGGTCGCTGGCGCCGCTGTGCGCGCAGTGTTCGCCGGTTTTCCCGCGCCGCTGCGCGATGAGGCCGAGTTTCTGATTCATCTTTTGAAACTCTTTGACACGGATCTGATCTGGCACACCATAACGGCCAATCGAAAGCCCGCCCGCACCCGCGATTTGTTAATGCATCCGCTGCTTTTGCCGGGCTTTAACGACTCCGGCGCCCATTTAACGAATATGGCGTTTTACGACGGCGCCCTGCGCGCCCTCAAACTTGCGGCCGCCACCGGCGAAGCGGATGCGGCCTTTATGGTGCGCCGGCTTACGCGCGATCCGGCGGAGTTTTTTAACATTGATGCGGGCGTCCTCGAAGTCGGACGGCGCGCGGACTTGATCCTGATTGATCCGGCGGCCCTCGCGGCTTACGACGGCGAAACCCATGTCACGCGCGTGTATCGCGCGGAATTTGAACACGAACAACTGGTGAATCGATCGGACGGGGTGGTGCGTTCGGTTTATATTGGCGGGCGCCTGGTGCGCGAAAATGATCAGTTTACGGACGACCTCGGTCGCGTACAGTTCGGCCGCCGACTTGCGCCGCGCGACGCCGCACTGCACACGGATCGCATTCCCGCGGGAGCGTCCCTATGATTTCAGCGCAACAGTGGTACGCGGATGCGCGTTATACCGACTTTGGGCCGTATGAGATCTTTTATACGGAAAGCGGCGCGGGCGAGGCGATTGTATTTTTGCACGGCTTTCCGACCTCGTCCTGGGATTGGTACAAAATCTGGCCGGAACTTTCGCGGCGCTATCGCTGCGTCGCCTTTGACTTTCTGGGTTTTGGTTATTCTTCCAAGCCCGCCGATCACACGTATTCGATTCACGAACAAACGGACATTACCGAAGCGGTCATCCGGCGGACGGGTCCTACGCGCTTTAAGCTGATTGCGCACGACTACGGCGTATCCGTCGCCCAGGAGTTGCTCGCTCGCCAGCGCGAAGGCCGCGACTATGCGATTGAATCGGTGATTCTGTTAAATGGCGGCCTGTTTCCGGAAACGCACCGCGCACGCCCGATTCAGAAACTACTGCTGGGTCCCCTGGGGCCCGTGCTGAATCGCGTGCTCGGTTTTGGCCGCTTCTCAAAAAGCCTGAACGGCGTGTTTGGCAAGGATACGCAGGCGAGCGACGAAGAACTGCGCGAGTTCTGGCGGCTTTTGAATTATCCCGACCGCGCGCGCCGTACGCACAAACTCATTCGCTATATGAAAGATCGGCGCGAACATCGCGAGCGCTGGGTGGCGGCCCTGCGCAAAAGTCCAGCGCCCATTCGTTTGATTAATGGCTCGGTGGATCCGGTTTCCGGCGCTCATCTGGTGGATCGTTACCGCGAGCTGATCACGCCGGATGCGGACGTGGTTGCGCTGAAGACGATCGGGCACTATCCCCAGGTGGAAGATCCGACCGGCGTGCTGGCGGGCATTCTGGGTTTTGGGCGCGGCGGATATAAGGCATAGTACCGGGCGCGGTTCTTCTATGCAGCGCTCTTTCTGGCGCCCGGGCGGCCCAAAAAAAGTAGACTCGGCCGCCCCTGCCGCGGGTTGTTAAACCGGATGCGAAGCTGCGCGCTGCGTCGGCTGGACTGCGCGGGCGGGGATTCGACAGAGCGCGACCGTAACCAGGATAACCTATGGGTATTACCGGCGACCATTTTGTTACGACGTATGAAGGTCACACTATCGAGCTGATCAGCAATGCCTGGATCAAACGCATCAAACTCGTAATTGACGGCGAAACGGTCGCGTCTGCGTCCATCATGCTGCCCCGCGATGTGGAACTGAAAGCGGTCCTGATGCACGCCGGCGCTCCGCGAACGGTGATTGCCCGGTCCAAATCTAAGTTTCCGTTCCGCGCCGAGTCCATCGAGATCGACGGCAAAACTGCGCCGCTCACCCGACGTAAGTGAGGCGGCGGCGACCCGGCGCGGGCGTCGCCGTCAGCTTCGTTCGATCTCCACAATCAAGCGCGCCAGCTCTTCCGGGCGCGAAAAATACGCCGAGTGGCTCGCCTCAATCGAGTGCACGGCCTGGACCGGCGATTGTTCTATCATCCGGCGTTGCAGATTCAAACTCACGGCCCGATCCTGCGTGAGCTCAATATAGTACCGCGCCGCCGCGCCGTAGTTTTCGGCGCTCAGTTTTAAGCGCGTTAAGGCTGGCAGCACAGGTTCCGGAGTCAGTAGGGAGCGGGCCAGCGCGACGTCCTCGGCGGCGCAGTCTGCATACAGGGCCTTGCGCATCGCCCGACTGGCGATCATGTCGGTCAGGCGGATGCGGTCCACAGCGACATTTCCGCGCAGCAAAGAATCGGCGTCGCTGAAGAAGTAGTACGCGGCGCGTTCCCCGTCGCGCAGCATGAAGGCCGCCAGATAGACGATTTTGCGCACCTTTGCCGGGCGGCGTTCGGCGACCATCGATGCAATTATGCCGCTGCGGCTGTGCGCAACAATCGTCGCCGGCTTTTCCGTGCGATCGAGGATATCGGTTACGGAGCGCACCATGTCGCCCAGCGTGATTCGGCCGCGCCACAGCCGCCATTCGCGACCGTGGGCTGGCAAATCCGGCGCGGCGACTTTTAATCCGGCCTTTTCGAGTCGCGGGACGACCTTGTGCCAGCACCACGCGCCGTGCCAGCTGCCATGCAGAAGGATAACGTTTGTTCCAGCAAGTTTGTCTGGTTTTCGGTTCATGTCCCGAGCTTAGCAGCCCGGGATATGTCTTCGCAACCGACAACTGAACAGGTAATTTTTTTTACGAGATGTGTCGCCTGCGATCCGCATCCTTTTGTCAGGTCGGCAGGCGGATCGCTTTTCGCCGCGTCGCCGACTCCGATCACAAATACTTCGTCATAAACGTGATCAACTTGCGCGTGAATCCCGAGTAAGGCGGAAACAACTTCGCAAGCAGCGAGAAGCGCGGGAAAAAAATTACCGCGCGCTCGTGGGAGAAGGCCTTAAAGCCGAAATAGCCGTGATAACTCCCGATCCCGCTGTGATTTACGCCGCCAAAGGGCAGATACGGATTGCCCGGATGCACCACGGCGCAATTCACCACGGTGGCGCCGGACGAGGTGTTTTTCATGACGCGGCGGATGTTGGCGTCTTTTGTACTGAAGATGTACAGCGCAAGCGGCTTGGGGCGCGCCTGAATAAAGCGCAGGGCTTCGTCCAGGTCGCGGTAGGCGAGAACCGGCAGTACGGGTCCGAAAATTTCTTCCTGCATGATCGGCGAGTCAGGCGGAACCTCTGAAAGCAGGGTGGGCGCAATAAATCGCTCGGCCGCCTCGAATACGCCGCCGATCTCCAGCTTTGCGCCGGCGTCCAGGCTGCGCTCCACGCTGTGCTGGATGCGGGTAAAGTTGGTATCGTTGATGACGCGGCAAAAATCGGGCGTGGCGCGCCAGGCCTCCGGGTTGTCGCCGTAGAACTTTTTCACCTGGGCTTTGAACGCTGCAATGAATTCCGCGAGGCGCGACTCGTGCACGAGGGCGTAGTCCACGCCCACGCAGGTCTGGCCGCCGTTCAAAAACTTGCCCCACGCGACGCGTTCGACGGCGCTCGGCATATGCGCGCTTTCGTCGACAATCGCCGGCGACTTGCCGCCCAGTTCGAGCGTCACCGAAGCCATATGTTTCGCGGCGGCGCTCATAATTTGCGCGCCGACCGCCGGACTGCCGGTGAAAAATATATGATCAAAGGGCATTTCGAGCAGAGCGTTTGAGATGTGCCGGTTTCCGAGAATTACGGCGATTTCCTCTTCCGGAAAACACGCGTTGATAATCGTCTTTAACACGCGCGAGGTGTGCGCGGTATTGGATGCGGGTTTGAGTATGACGCAGTTGCCGGCGGCGATGGCGGCCACCACGGGCGAAAGCGCCAGGTTTACTGGATAGTTCCACGGCCCGATCACCAGGCACACGCCGCGCGGCTCGTACACCAGGCGGCTGCGGGCGCCAAACATGGTCAGCGGGGTGGACGCGTGGCGGGACTCCATCCAGGCGGCGACGTTTTTGATCGCGTCGTTAATCTCATGCACGACCGGCATAATTTCCGTAAGCTGCACCTCGGCGGCCGGCTTGCGAAAGTCCTGAAACATCGCTTCGATAAGATCGTCTTCGTGTTTTAACAGGGCGGCTTTAAGCGCCTTTAATTTTGCACGCCGTTCTTTGGCCGTGGAATTGGCGACCTTCCAGCGATTCTCCTTCTGCAAAAGAAACAAACGATCGGCTTCCGTCTGAAAAGTCTCGTGGGTAAGGGCGACTGCGCTCATGGGTCCGGCTCCGGCTTGCGCGCACGGGCGCGCGATCAAGATATGTTGAATGAATTCCCGTGCACGCCCTTACGGCAATCAGTTTTGTTTAGTTTCCGGCCGCAGCCGTCGCGCCGCGGCAGGAATCTGTGCGCCTATGTTGCGGCGCACCGTAATGGCGCCCTGAATTCTACTTGCCACGCCGCGAGCGGGAAGCGAGACAAGCGGCCCATGGCGCACAGCAAACCCCGCTACTTTTACGACTTTCTCGCTCAGGCGGCCGAACGCTGGCCGGAGAAACAGTCCTTTCGCCGTCGTTTACCGGATGGAACGCTCGCCGGACGCAGTTTTGGCCGGATGAAAGAGCTGATGGACGCGCTGACCGCCGGACTGATTGGCGCGGGCGTATCGATTGGCGACCGGATTACCTTTCTCTGCGACATTTCGCCGAACTGGCTGATTTGCGACGCCGCGATTGTTTCGGCCGGCGGCGTGAGCACGCCGCGCGGCACGGATGTGACCGACGACGATATCATTTACATCGTTTCGCATTCCGAGAGTCGCTTCGCCCTGGTGCAAAAGGAAAAAGATCGCGCGCGTCTTGAAGGTCTGAAGAGTCGCTTTCCCAAACTCGAACGCATCTGGGTGATTGAAACCGACTCTGGCGAACTTGCCGAAGGCCCCGGCAGCGTGGGCGAGTTAATCCAGGCGGGCGGGAGCGCCCTCCAGTCGAACCCCGCTCTGGTGCGCGAACGCGTCGCCGCCACGGACCCGACGGCGCTGGCGACTTTGATCTACACCAGCGGCACCACCGGCGCGCCTAAGGGCGTGATGTTGAGCCAGAGCGGCTGGATCACCGGCATCTTTCACGTGCTCGGCCGCGTGGATTTTCGCGAAACGGATCGCGCAGTGAGTCTTTTGCCGCCCTGGCACGCCTTTGAACGCGGCGTGGAATACGCCATCACGATCTGCGGCATCGATTTTCTGGTTTCAAATATTGGAAGCCTGAAACAAGATCTGGCCGACTTCAAGCCGACTATTTTCCCCTCCGTGCCGCGCATCTGGGAGTCGGTTTATAACGGCATCCTGGCCAATCTGAAAAAACAGCCGCCCGGCAAACAGAAGCTCTTCGCGTTTTTTTTGAGCGTGGGCGCAAGCTGGGCGCGGCTCAAGGCGATTTTTCTGGGCTACGATTTGCAGGTGGAGCGCTCGTTCTTTCTGATCGCTTTGTTTCGCCGCCTGTTCGCCCTTCTGGGATTGATCGCCCTGGCGCCGCTGAAAGGCCTCGCGGGCGTATTGGTCTTTGGCAAAATCCATGCGGCCGTGGGCGGCAAGCTGCGCGTTTCCATCTCCGGCGGATCGGCCCTGCCGGCCGTTGTGGATCGCTTTTTGCAAGCGATCGGCATTCCGGTCATCGAGGGCTACGGCATGACGGAGACCTCGGCGATTATCTCCGTGCGCGAATTGCGCCGGCCAACGGGCGGAACGGTCGGCACGCCGATTGACGGATATCAGATTCGCATCAAAAACGAGGCCGGCCAGGACGTCTCCGGCATCCCCGGACAGAAGGGCACATTGTGGGTGAAGTCGGACCAGATCCTGATGGGCTATTACAAGCGACCGGAGTTGAACGAGATCGTCTTTGATAAAGACGGCTATTTTGACACCGGCGACATTATGAAGCTCACCTGGCGCGGCGAGCTGATGTTTGCGGGCCGCGCTAAAGACACGATTGCGCTCGCGGGCGGCGAAAATGTCGAACCGGTGCCGATCGAAGACAAGCTGATCGAGTCGGACTTCATCGACCAGATCATGGTGGTGGGCGACGACAAAAAGACCCTGGGCGCCCTGATTGTTCCGAACTTTGATCAGGTAAAACGCGTGATTGCTGACGCTCCGGCGGACGCAAAAGCCTGGAACCAGCATAAAGAGATCCGCGCGTTATATCGCAAGGAGATCACGCGCCTGATTTCAAAAGAAACGGGCTTTAAGGCCTTCGAATCGATTCCGGGCAACTGCTTTTACGTGGTTCCGCGCGCCTTTGATCTTGAGCGCGAGATGACCAAGACCATGAAGATGAAGCGGCCGGTTATCAAAGAGCAGTTTGAATCTGAAATCAACGCAATGTTTGAATGATCCGCACCGACTCGTTTCAGGAAATCGCGCGTCGCTACCGCGTCGTGTTCTTTGACGCCTATGGCGTCTTAAAAAACAGCCTGGGCGTGCTGGACGGCGCACTCGACGCCATCCACAGTCTCAAGCAGGCCGGCGTAGAATGTTACGTAATCACTAACGATAGCTCGCGTTCGCCGGCGCGCATGGCCCTGGCTTATGAACATGCGCAACACGGCGCCTTGTTGCCGGCTGACCGCATTATATCGAGCGGGATGCTGGCCAGCGAGTTTCTGGCCCTGAAAATTAAGTCGGGGGCGGTCGCGTACCTGGGCAAACCGGACTCGGCGTATTATATCAGCGAGGCCGGCCTTACGCCGGTGCCGGTGGCGGAAGCGGCGGGCCGGTCCGATCTGCGTGCGCTCGCCTTTCTGGACGACGAGGGCTTTGATTGGGCGACGGACTTAAATCGTACGGTGAATCTGCTGCGTCAGTGGAATATTCCCACGATCGTCGCCAATGCCGACATGTCTTATCCGGTGCGCCGCGGCGAATACGCCATCGCCGTGGGCAATCTGGCCGCCATGGTGGAAACCATTGTAAAGCGCGCGTTTTTGCGTTTTGGCAAACCCGATCCGCAGATCTTTTCTTTCGCTCTGGCGCGCGCGCGGCTCGCGATACCCGACCTGACCAAGCGCGATCTCTTGATGGTGGGCGACACGCTCCAGACGGACATTCTGGGCGCGAACAAGTTCGGCATTGATACGGCGCTGGTACTTTCGGGCAACACGCATCGGGAAGAAGCGCAACACGCCATCGACGCCAGCGGGATTATTCCCGATTACGTTTGCGAATCAATCTTGAGCTGACGCCGCCACGCGATCAGGCCGGAACTCGCGAGCAGCAGAACGGCGCCGTACAGCGCGGCCGTAAGCCAGAGTTTTTGCTGGAGAAACATGCCGATGTACAGGATGTCCGCTGTTATCCAGAAGATCCAGTTGGCGACGTTTTTGCGCGCCAGCAGCCACTGGGCGACGAGCGATAACGCCGTGGTGAGCGCGTCCAGCAAGGGCGCCGCACCGTTGGTGAAGCTGCGCAGCGTAATGTAGAGCGCGAGCGTCAGAGCGCCGCTGGCAGCGACGTGGAGCGCAAAGGCGTTGGCGTTCATCGGCAGCACCCGCAGGTCTTGCTCCGCGCGCTGTGCGGTGCGCCAGTGCAGCCAGCCGTAAACCGAGACGGCGAAAAACACCAGGTACAACAGAACCTGACCGTAGAGTCGTTCGCGAACAAACAGCGCGAGAAAAAACGCGATGTTCACTAATCCCGTCGGCCAGCAGGCGATGTGCCGCCGGACGGTCAGAACCACCGACACAAAACCAAAAACTACGCCGATCGTTTCAATCGGATCCAGCGCGGCGACCAGCGCCGCTGTGCGCTCGAGTCCGAGCATAATCCAGGTCGTCGATTCCATGTTAGCCCGGATCGTTAATCAGTCGGCGATGGCGTCGAAAAGCTCGCGGAAGTCGAGTTGATCCAGGCGCGGGAGGTAAACCTCCAGGGCCTCGTGGCGCAATCGGCGACAGATTGAGGCCTTAAAGAAGTGTTCGCCCATGCGCATGACGTAGTGCAAAACAAAAAACCGATACGCCTCCTTTAAGAACAGCAGCTCTTCGCGGGAGAGCGGATTAATAGCGCTGTAGGCCTGGAGAAATACGCGAAAGCGCGGTTCGAGCAGCGTGTCCGGGAAGTAGCTGAACTCCGTGCGGTCGCCGACGTCGCTCGTGACGCGGCTGAAAAAATAAAAGTCCAGACCCGGCGGCGCAATACGAAACCAGTCGTAGTCCCAACGACTGAATAAGCGAAAACCGCCGCCGTGCGCTTCTGTGGAAAAGTTACCGATGTTCCAATCGATGAGCAGGGGTATGCGAAACATGTAATCGTAGCCCAGCTCTTCCAGGGCGTTCAGAAAGGTTTCGCACTGGTTTTTTAAGAGGCGAATGTAGTCCGGCTCAAGTTCGAAGCGCTCCGAAAAACGCGGGTCGCCCAACAAATCCAGCAGGTTGATAATGTCGGACTTGATCGATTTAGACGTGACCGGTATGTCCTGAGCCACAATCCGGCATTCCTTGTGAAAATAGGCGATCTCTTCCGCGAGGTTTACGATCTGATCCGTATCCAGACGCCGGGGCAGTTTGTCTTTTTCCGGGGCTTCGCCGTAAAAGACGGCCCACATGCGATCTTCGCGATGCACAAACACGCGCCCGTCTTTGACCAGCACCGGCGCGAGCAGGCGGCGATAGCGCGTTCGCTGGAGCCGGTCCAGCCAGAGGCGGATGCGCTCATGGTCTTCGCGAAAGAGAAAGTACGAACCGTAAGAGGAAACCTTAACGATGACCGCGGCGCCATCCGAAAGCAGGAGGCGAAACACCTGGTTGGTGGATACGTTGGCGCTTACTTCGGTTGCGTCGACGACGCTGCGCGCGTCGCCCAGGGCCTGCCAGGCGCGCCAGACTATGTCCGGGGGTTGAATCTGCATAAAACGCCTGCATTCAGCGAACCTTTGGCCGGATTGTTCGTCAATTGTTATCGGAGCGGCGGCGTTTTGCGCTTTTGGCCCGGGCGGACCCGTTCCGGCTAAAAATCGATTGCTGGGCGGAACGCTGTCGGCCGGTCTGAATAATCATGCAGTCAGTCAGTACTATCCTGCGCCGGCGCGCGCGCATAGCTATAGTTCTTTTCGCGCTCTTCTCCACGGCCGGCGTCTGGGCCGCGGCGCGCAGTTCGGAAGACATCTTTAAAAAGTGGCTCACCTGGCAGCACCTCTTTGGCGATGATCGCCTGGACGCCGGGCGTAATGTGGACGCGGAACTCAGTCTGAAATTGTGGACCGCATTGCCGGTCGAACTCCGGCCCCAGTTAGGTTTTATCGGCCTGCCCACGGGCCGCCAGCCGACGGAAGCCGACTTTAACGCCAGCGCGGCGGAACTCAAGGCGGTATATCGCGAAATTGATTCCGATATGGGCGCTTTTGTGGCGCGCCTGCAACGCACCGGTTTTTCCACGGAAGCGCTGAATCAGCGCGAAGAATCCGGGCAGCGCACGGCGACCAGTGAAGACTACCGCATGTTGCTGGATGCGCTGCTTTCGCGCGAAGAAAGCAAAGATACGGACCGCGCCTTGCTCGCTGCGGCCAATCGCATGTACGAATACGCCTTCTCCGAAAGCGGCTTTCCGCGATTTCGCCAGAATCTCGATCAAGCGCGCTATCGTTCCATTGCGCGCCTGTTCTGGTCCAACATCTGGTATCATCTGTCCGGCACCGGCTGGCGTTACTGGCACGAAGATGCGCTGAACGCCCTGCGCACCGAGACCGACGCCGGGAAAGAAGTCGTCTATATAGCGGGCGGCACGGACATTTATCATTTGATTCGTCGCGGCGTGTACCGGATCCGCAACATAGATCCGATTTTTCCGTCCCAGACGAAGTACTACTCCGAAGGTTGGGAGTTTCTCATTAAAGGCGCCGGCCCCGACGGCGGTCTGGGCGACGAGATCGCCTTTTCCTCCGGCGCGCTGCGACTCAAGCTCAAGCGCACCGGCTATGTGGAAAATGGCAGCTTTCAGACGCCGACCCTTTCCAACCAGGCCTCCGTCACGATCCCGATCTCCACCACCACCTGGAAAATCTACGACGCTGAGAACAAGGAAATCGGATATTATATCCTGGAACGCCGCTTTGCAACCCAGGAAGACTTTACGATCGGCGCCAATCGCGCGCTTTTAATTTCTTTTAACGAGTTGGCGTATGTGGCCGATCCGGGACCGCGCGGCTGGGGCATTGACCCCTCGAAGTTTGCGCGCAACTTTGTCGTGCACGTGAAGCAGTTGCGCAAACCCGTTTCGCGTGCGATGATTCTGAACATGCGCGCGGCGGAAGAGTCGGACTTTTCCTTTATTCGGCTGGGAACCTCGATCGACTGAGCCGTCCGAGCAGAGCGGCGAGCGCCGCCTCTGCGCCCAAACACGCGGTGGCGGCCTGGGACAGGGGCAAATCGAGGCCGTTGGCGAAGAAAAAACCGGCAAAGGCGCCGATTGCGGCGAGCGCGGGCGCAAAAAACAACATCTGCGTCAGGCTGCGCGCCAGGTTTCGTGCGGCGAGCGCCGGCATGGCCAGAAAGCCGAATGCGAAGAGCATGCCCGCGTAGCGGATCGATAAGCCGACTGTGATCCCGAGCCAGGCCGCGCCAAAAAGTTCCCAGGCGCGTCGCGACACGCCGGAGCTGGCGGCGAAGTCCGGGTCCAGACTGACGAGCGCCAGCACGCGCCCGCGCAACACGGTCACCCCGATGGATGTGACGAGCAACGCGAAAAAGAGCCAGGCCTCCGTTCCGCTTGCGCCAATGATGTTTCCGGAAAACAACTGCTCGGCCTCATCGATGCCGCCGCCGCGCCGCGCCGCGAGAATGCCGGTGAGGCTGGCGGTCACGGCGAAAATCCAGCTGTTCAGCGCCTCGTAACCGCCCGCGCGCCGCGCGCCGGCGAACCACGCGACCCCGAGCGAGGCCGCCGCCGCGGCGAGCCCCGCGCCCAGGTAGGCGAAGAGCAGGTCGCCTCCGTGGCCGCCGTGCCCCGCATGTCCTGCGTGGGCGAGATCGCCTGGCGCAATTGCTGCAAAGACGACCACGCCGGCCAGAGCGCCGAGCGCGGAGGAGTTGGCGATCGAGGCGCCTACGAAAAATTGATTCTTTAGCGCAGAAAATACGCCGGTCAGCGCGAGTGCGGCGGCGAGAAACAGGCCGGCCAGATACGTGGCCCCGAACAAGGACCAGGAATCGATAAAACTTTCGATCATGAAGGGCGCGCTCCCGATCGGGCGGCGGGCTCGGCATTCGTTTCAGCGCTCGCAGCCGTGCCGTCGAGCGCCAGCAGCTGCGCGCCGCTTGCAGTCAGTTTCGCCGGATCTTCGTGCGAAACAATGATCGCCGCCAGGCCGCGCTCGCGGCGCAGGGTCTCCACACTCGCGCGCCAGCGTCGCCGCGCTTCGATATCCAGGAAGGCCGCCGGCTCGTCCAGGGCGAGTAGTACGGGATCAAGAAGGAGCGCGCGCGCCAGCAGGACGCGCTGCAACTCGCCGCCGGAGAGACTGCCGAGATCGCGCCGGCTCAGTTCGCTGAGTTGCAATTCGTCGAACAGCGCGCGCACACTTTCGCGCTGGCGGCGGCCCAGAGGCCAGGCGCTTCCGGCGGCAAGCGATACCGCTTCAAAGACGGTCAGGGGCGCGTTCAGCTCCAGGCTTGCACGCTGAGGCGCGTAGCCGATGGCGCCGCGCCGACGGAGATCCGGCCGGAGTTTCAGTTCGCCGGAGAGGGGCGCCAGCAGACCAATCAAGGTTCGCAGCAGGGTTGACTTGCCCGCGCCATTGGGTCCAACGATGTACCATAACTCGCCGGGCATAACGGCGAAACTTACCGTCTGCACCGGCGCGCGGCGCGCATAGCCGACGCAGAGTTCGCGCGCCTCAAGCAGCGGCGTCGAAGCGCCAGCACTCATCGAGCGTTCTTCAGACCTTCTACGAGAGTACGCACATTGTATTCCATATACGCCATGTAGTTTTCCGTCCCGGGACGCGCGCCGCCCTGATTCGCCAGGGGCAAAATTGCGGCGTCGGTTTCTCTGGCTACAAACTCTGCATAGCGCGGCTCGTAATACGCGGAGGAAAAAATCAGTCGAATGCGATCGGCCTGCATGCGTTCGATCAGCGTGCGCAAGTGAGCGGTGGACGGCGCGACGCCGGCGATCGGCTCGAGACTCCCGACCAGTTCTACGCCGTAGACGGCCGCGAAGTAGGCCCACGCCGCATTGTGGTCGCCTACGGCTTTTGCGCCGCGGTAGGGCGACACGGCGCCCAGCCAGCCGCCCAGGGCGGGCAGACGGCCTTCGCTCTGCAAAAAGGCGACAAAGCCGCCGAGACCGCGGCGATGCAGCAACAAGGCGAGCTTATCCAGTTCCGATTTGTAGTGATTTGCAATCGCCGCGCCGTAGAGCGCCTGGCTGAGGCGCACGCTGAAGCTGCGATAGCGTTCGTTGTACTGCGCCGCGTGTTCGGGATCCAACGCGGCGAAACGTCCGGCGAGCAGGCGTGCAACCAGCAGTCCCGCGGACGGATCGCTCAGATAATGCGGACTGCCCTGGCCATGGACGTCGCCCATGCTGCGGTCAACGGGGCCCGTCGGGCGATTGCGGGGAGTAATGGCGGCGGAGGCGTCGATGCGTCCGGGCTGACCGGCGCGCAGGCGCGGGTTGCGCGCCTGATTGAGCAACACCGGCGCCCAGCCGACTTCCAGTTCCATGCCGGTCTCGATCAAGACGTCCGCGCGCGCCAGGTCGCGCACAAAGGTCGGGCGCGGGTCCACAAAGTGCGGATCTTCGCGCCCCGTGGCGAAGGCGCGCACCTCGACGGCGTCGCCGCCGACCTCGCGCGCGAGCATGGCCAGTTCCGGCGTGGTGGTGAAGACGCGCAGGGGCGCTGCGCCCAGCAGCGTTGGAGCCAGCAGCGCGGCAAGCGCCGCGGCGAAGATACGGACTTTGCTATGATGTAACATGTCGGTTTCCTTAAAAGCTGTGCGGCGGATGATAGCCGATCATAAATTCCACGGCGAACCAGGCTGACCACTCGAGCCGGCTCTTGCGTTCCACGACGATCTGATAGGGGATCGACGGCAGACTGGCGTTGTAGTCGCGCAGATTAATAGTCAGATACTTTGTTTCCCGCAGATGATCGGCGCGTTCCTGGTTGTATTGCAGGCGAAAACGCGAGAACTCCGAGGGCTGCCAGATTAAAAGCGGCGATATGCGCAAACGCGTGTCGCGTAAAGGATCGCGATCGCGGCCGTAGAGATCCCGACCCAGCCAGTCGCCGTCTTCCACCCGGCTTTCGCCGGAGCCGCTGGCGAACTCATAGCGCAGGCCGGCGGACCAGCCCTGTTGGAAGCCAAAGAGCAATTGGGAATAAAAGCCGTAGTCGTGCAGGGTTTCAAACTCGTTCGACGAACGAATCGCGGCTTCCACCGCCTGCTGTTGTTGAGCGCCGGTCAGACTGGAATACGACGTGCGGCCGCTGACCACATCGATGAGCAGACCCAGATCGCCCTGGTCGCGCGAGCCGATCGTATCCGCGAGCAGAGACTCCAGCACCGCGCGCGTAAATTCCTCGCGCTGATCGAAGGGCTCGGGATAAACTCCATTCAGCAATTGCCAGGTTTGCGCGAGGCGTCCGGCGTTGGGCGCTTTGTGCACGACGTAGTCGCGGCGCATCAGCTCGGTTTGCCAGATGACAAAGGGAAAACCGCGAAAGTTGTTTTCCGGCAGCCACTTCACGTAAAAATCCGCGCCGTAGATAAAGGTGCGTCCCTGCGGGCCGGTCGCGTTGGGCCCGGCCAGTCCCGAAAGACCAATGCGCGCCGTGATCGTGTCGGTAACATTCACGGCGTTGTCAAAACGCGCGAGGTACACAAGTTCCGATCCGCTCTTGATTTCGCGTTCAACCGTATCGTAGCCGCCGATGGGCGGGGCCTCTTCTCCGCCGCCATGCGAATGTCCGCCGCCGCCCGAGCTGCCGAGAAAACTCAGCATATTTTCGCCGGAGGCGTTTTGCGCGCCCACGTACACTTCGGAAAACCAGGGCAGGGGCGCAAGCCAGCTCACGCGCACGCCGTCGCCGTTGAGACCATGACCGCCGAACAGGCGCGAGTGTATGGCCGGGGCGTCCATCCAACGCCAGGCGTGCGGATGGGTCGGATTGATCAGACCAAATTCGGTAAAGTAGCGGCCGAGTTTAATTTGAAGATCATAGGGCAGGGCCTGCGAGACGGCGAAGATTTCTTCCAGCTCCGCGCCGTCGGAAAAATTCATATGCGCTTCTAAACGAAAGTACGGATCCACCGCGCCAAAGATGGACAGTTCCGCCGAGGTCAGGCTGAAGCCTTTTTTGCGCGGATCATGAAAACCGCCCTGCAGCGCCTCTAAATGTTCCGCGTCGAGACTCGATCCGCCGGCCGCACCGTTTAAACCGAGGGAAAAATCGATCAGCCGCAGTTCCGCCCCGCCGACCGGGGCGCGCAAAATGTCGCCGCCGCTTGCGTCGCCGGCGGGCGCCGCGCCTTCCGTTTCCGCCAGGGCGCGATCAATTGCGCTGGGCGCGCCTGGCGCCGCCTGGGCGTCCAGGGCGATCGGGAAGACGCACAGCAAAAACGCGAAAACTGCGCCGGGCGGCAGCCGGCCGCGGGGAGACTCTATAGTCATGATGCGCCAGAGCCTGATGCGCGGCCTGACACTATAGAAAAAAGCCATATGGTCAATTTGGAAAATTCTGATTTGACGTAAATAAGAAATTTCTTATTCGTGGCCGGACCGCGGCGCGCCGCGGCATTTTGATCAGGAGATCTGCTATGAAATTTAAAACGTCTCGATGGATTAAACCGTCGCGCCTGGGTCTGGCGGCAATGTTTGCCGCCGCGCTGCTGACCACATCCTGCAAGGAAGACGAAGAAGATAACAGCGCGGTCCTGCTGTTGGCTCTGGCGGCCGCCGGTCAGCCGAATTGTTTTCTGGGGACGGTTGGTTTTCAAGCCGTGGGACCGAGTTGCGATGGTACGCGCGCGACCGGCGCCGGCACGTTGACCGCTTCGGCGCCGCATGGTCGCGTGTTGAGTTTGCAGTTTGATCTTACCGTGCCCTCCGGCGGCGGCGTGATTCTGCACGGGCAGGCGAGCGCGGGGTTAACGTCGGCGGGCACTTTTACATTTGCAAACGCCGGCAACGTGGGCGCAAAAGGCCCGACGGGAACCCTGACGGCCACCACCATCACCGGCGGCACGGGCACCTACTGCGCCGAGATCCACGACGATGACGGCAACACGCACCTGATTCTGGCCAAAGCCGTCTGTTCGCCCACGCCCGGCGTGAGCTGGAACTCGGACGCTGCGGCCCTGGATCCGGCGGCGGCCGGCGCTGTCGCTGGCAAGAACTGGGGCTTCACCGTCACCGGCGCGGATACGCGCATTTCGAATCTGAGTCTTTTGACATCGATTGTGTTCGCCGATTGATTGAGCCTGCAACGCGTCTCGCACGGGGTTTTCCTGCGCGAGACGCGTTTTCCTGTTGCCGGCCGCTCGCAAATTCGCGACCCGTCCTTATCCGTCCAGGGGACGGAGCGGAGGCAGCGTGGCTGCAGCACGGAAAAAGACGACCAAAGGCGCAACGCCAGCGGCAAAGAAAAAAACTGCGACGCGCAAAACTGGCGCGCGCGGCGCAGCAGAGGCGGCCCTGCCCAAACAATCCTTTCCGCCGCCCTGGAAGTTGGACGGCGAAGGGATCGTATTCCCGTTTTTCGCCAATCGGGACTACAATCTCAAACACGGTTTTATCGCTCCTGAAGATCGCGACAGCTACCTGGGCGGCCTCGGCGCGGTGATGCTTGTGAACTATACGAGTTCCGACGTGGGGCCGTATTATGAACTGCTGTATATTCCCGGCGATTTTACGCGCAACGGCAAAAAGTACAAGCGCATCACGCGCATTTTTGTATCGTCCATGCTGTCTGTCCGCGAGGGCATTAAAAACTGGGCCATCCCCAAGGAACTGGCCGACTTTACCTGGCGGCGCGAAGGCGAGCTGACGCGCATCGAGGTCAGTCAGAAGGGCGTCGGTTTTTTCCGGGTGGGTTCAAAGACGATGGGCTTTGGCTTTCCGGTGACTACGGCGATTCTGCCCTTTTCGCTCCTGCAACGCGCGCCGGGCTCGTATCTGGAAACGAAACTCGCCGGCAAGGGCCGCGGGCGGCTCACGCGTTTGCTTGAACTCGGCGTAAACGACGCAATTTTTCCTGATCCGCGCGCGGCCGGGTTCGGGAAGTTCGGCATTCACGCGACGCCCTTTCAGCTCACGTTTCCGATTCCAACCGAACACCCGCTCTGACGCGGAAGTGCATAAAAAAAGGCGCGTATTGCTACGCGCCTTTTTTTGTTTCAGCCGCAGGGCCGGGGCTCAGAGGCCGCCGCCGATGCCGCCATTGACTTCGAGCGTTGCGCCGCTGACGTAGCTCGACAGATTCGAGCACAAAAACAGCACCGCGTGACCAATGTCCGCCGGCACGCCTTTGCGACGCAGCGGGATGCGCTCCGTGATTTCTTCTTTGATTTTGTCCGGGATGGCGTCCGTCAGACGGGTTTCGACAAAGCCAGGGCTCACGGCGTTGGCGCGAATGCCCATGGGGCCCAGCTCTTTCGCCAGGGTGTTGGTGAAACCAACGACGCCGGCTTTTGCGGCGGAGTAGTTGGCCTGGCCGGGATTGCCAAAGCGAGCGATCGACGTGAGGTTCACAATCACGCCTTTTTTCGCCTTACGCATGTGATTTACGGCGGCGAAGGTGCAGTTGTAAGTTCCGTTCAGGTTTACGTCAATGATGAAGTTCCATTGCTCCGGCTTCATGCGAATGAACAGACCGTCTTTGGTGATGCCGGCGTTATTGACCAGCGCGTCGATGCGGCCGAACTTGTCGACGACCTGCTGCATCATCGCCTCGACCTGATCCATTTTGGTAATATTGCAAACCACTCCCAGCACTTCCGCGCCGGTCTTTTGCGCGATTTCCTTCGCGGCCTGATCGCAAACGTCCTGGTCGATGTCGGATACCACGACTTTCGCGCCGTGCTCGGCGAACAGCTCAGCGGTGGCCCGGCCGATTCCGCGGCCCGAACCGGTAATCACAACGACCATGTCTTTTATGTCTTCGAATGCGTACTTCACGGAATTTTCCTCACTCAGGACGAAATCGCAGCGGAAAGATATCGTGCAACCAAATAACGCGGCGCAAGTGGAAAGGACGTTGAGCAGTCCAGGGCTTGCTCAAAGGCGCTTTGATGAAATTGCAGCGGGAAGTGCGGGATAGACGGGACTTGAACCCGCGGCCTCCGGTGTGACAGACCGGCGCTCTAACCAACTGAGCTACTACCCCGTGACCTCTGGTCGTCTGTAAGACGACTGTCAGGACGGCAGTGTTTTTCCACGTTTAGCCGGGGTCAAATCATTCACGCCTTGAGGGCGGTTTTTCCATTCGAAAAATTGTTTCCACTCGGGCGCGCCAAGGCGGCGATAGATGCGAACGGCGGGCGCAATAAACGCGAGTCCGAACAGAAAACCCGGGCCGGGAATCAGGCAGGCGAGGGCGGCGGCGCGCAGCCAGCCGCGACTGGCCAGGAAGTGCGCCAGCCCGACCGCCAGAATCACGTAAAATGCGTGCAAACAGGAATACCAACTGTAGATGATCCCGGGATGAAACAGCGGGTGCGAAAACGCGCTGAGGAATTCCGGCGGCCTGACGCTGAATACAAACGCGCCAAAGGACCACGCCGCGCTCAGGCCGCCCATCGTCAGCAGGGCGCGCGTGATGCGGCGCAGTTCCGGGCGCAGGGCGCCGGGATGTTGATCCATTCGTTCCAGAGGGCGATCTCGCAGTCTTTTCTTCTATAAAGTAGCACAGATGTCCGGCCGCACTGCTGAAAAGGAAATCGAAAATCGGCCCCCGGTCCTGGATCGCGTGCGGGCGGCGGCCCGGAGCGTCCGGCGGCTTTTCACCGGACCGCGGGCGGCGCTGTGTCTGTCCGGCGGCGGTTGCAAGGCCTTCTTTGCGCTGGGCGTCGGCAAAGTTCTGATCGAAGGCGGCGTGCCGGTCCGCGTTATCTCCGGGACTTCGGCCGGATCGGCCATGGCCATGGCGCTGCTCGCGGGGCATGCGGACGACGTGGTGCGCTATTTTTATTCGATCACCCTGCGCAACGAATCGAACTTTTACTGGTCGCGGCTCTTTCGCGGGCGGCGGCCCTTTCCCCACGAGCGCATGTATCGCAGCACGCTTTCGACCTTTATGGATCTGGAGCGGCTGAAGAATTCGCCGATTGATCTGGCGATTAATGCGCTGCTCGTGCCGCGCGAACTGTATCGACCGGAGGCGCGTCTGCGGCGCGCGCGCCTGTTGTTCGAGGTGATGGCCGCATACCGTCGTGAAATGAAGTTCGCCGAGCAGGGCGTCTTTCGACCCTTTCTGCGCGACGTGGCGCGCGCCTGGAAGCTCGAAGAAACCGTATTCTGGAAGTCCGATCTGGCCACGGCCCGCCGCGCCGAAGACGTCGTGCTGGCGTCCAGTTCTGCGCCGCCGATTGTGCGTTTTCAGCGCATCGACGACGGCAACTATTATCTGGACGGCGGCATTTACAATAATCTGCCCGTTTCGATCCTGCCGCCCTCGGATCTGGTTATTGCTGTGTACTACGAAGAAATCACGCGGCGCCTGCTGGAACTCTCCGGCGACGATGTGGGCCGCGAGATGTTCTACATTGCGCCGCCGCAGCCGCTGCCGATTACGAGTTTTGATTACGCCAACGCGAAGGGCGTGCGCGAAACCTACGAGATCGGCCTGCGCGCCGGCGAACAGGCCCTGCGGCGCGTCCTGCGCTTGATTTGAGGCGCGGGCCGTCCGTCTCAGTTCGCGTCGCCCGGATAGGTTTCGCCCTCGGCGGCCAGCAGCGCCTCCGCTTCGCTCCAGGAAAGCGGGAGACGGCTTGCCGGCAGCGTGACGCGCGCAAAGGTCATCGATTTTACCGCCGGACGTCCGGCCGCCATGCCGTCGCGATGGCGCTGCGAAGATACAAAATTCTCGCGGTCCGCGTCCGAGCGCCAGACGGTCATGGTCCAGAGCTGATCGCCAAAAAACTCGATGCGCACCGAATAACCCAGCAGTCCCGGCTGTTCGGCGAGGCCGCCGGCGATTCGACGCGAATGGCGATCAAACTCCGCGCGCTGGCTGCGATCGACCCGGGCATGCGTCACCGACAACACGACCGCCTGGTCCGGATCGGCGACGCCCGTGATGCGACCGCCGGAAACGCCCGGCCCGCGAAAAGGCGTGGCGATGGCGCAGGCGAAAAGCTGCGTCGCAAGCAAAGATCCCGGTACAAAAAACATCAAGAACGACATAAACGCCCCCTGCGCCGCGTGCGCCTGAGTAGGTTGACACTGTCAATATTCTGGGAAAAACTCGGCGGCCGGGCGATACTTTTTTCTGAACAAATCGCGCACGGCGGAGCGCCGCGGCGGCGCGTCAGCCCGGCAGGCGACGAAGTTTGAGGGGCGCGCCGGCGCCCGCGTCGTATTCGACCGACTCGACGAAATAAACCGGCAGTTCCTGGCGCTTGCCTTTAACGCGAATCAGAAAGCGCTCGCTGGTTTCGACGTAATCGCGAATGCGCTCGTAGGTGTCCTCGCTGATCAGCACCTGGCCGGGTTTGCTGTGCTGCTCGATGCGGCTGGCGGTGTTGACCGTATCGCCAATCGCGGTCCAGTCCATGCGGCTGGCGTAACCGATATTGCCGACGATGACTTTGCCGGAATGGATGCCAATGCGCGCCTCCACTTCCGGTTCGCCGGCGTGACGGCGAAACTCGTTCATTTGCGCAAAGCTGCGTTGAATTTCCATGGCGGCGATGACGGCGCCGTGCGGATTGCGAAACATCGCCATGACCGCGTCACCCATGAATTTTTCCACCGCGCCATCGTGTTTTTCCACGGAGCGCACCGCCGCGCCCAGCGCAAGATTCAGGAAGTCGACCAGCTTGTGCGGTTCCATGCGCTCCGCTTTTTGCGTAAAGCCGACCATGTCCGCGAAAAGGATGGTGATGTCGCGGACTTCGTCCGGCAGTCGATCTTTGCCCTGGCGCACCACTTCGCGCGCCTTGTTCATAATCTGCGGCGGAATATAGGGCGTGATCAGTTTCTGCACCTCGAGGCTCTCCATGATGGAGCCTTCCAGCAGGCGGCCGCCGGCGTTTTCGACGACCACACGCTGCCAGATGGTGTCCACGACGCCCGTGCGCGTGAGATAGCCGCTGATGTTGTAGAGCGCTTCCTGGCCGGAACCGGTGCGCAGCCACAGCCGATAGTTCTCGAAGCGACCGGTGGTGCGCACGTTGCGCACGCTGCGAAATACGTCGCCAAAGAAACGCACCGGCAATAGCTCGCCCAGGCCCTGAATGTTGTCGGCGGAAATTTCCAGTTGTTCCAGCAGAGCGTCGGAAACTTCCAGGAGTGCGCCGTCTGCGCTGAAGCGCACAAAGCCGTGGTGCAGTTCGCGATTCAGATTCCAGATTGCGGCGAGCAGGCGTCGATTGCGAGCGATGCGTGCAATCGGTTCCGACTGGCGATGGGCGAAAATTTCGCGCGGAAAGTCAATGCGCGCGATCGTCTGGCCGTTTTCGCCCGCGATGGTCAATGCGTCGACGCCGGCGCCGAGACCGCGCAGCGTCGTGATCAGAAGCGGAATGCCCAGACCGCCGCCTTCCTGCTGACTGTCCGCGCCTTCCGTGTCGGAGAAAATAAAGCCCAGACCGCTGCCGCTGGTTTCGCGCGCGCGACGGAGCGCGGCCTGGATGCGTTTGGTTTCGATCTCGCTTGGTTCGCCGGGATTCCGCACTTCGAAGCGATAGACGTCCGGCAAGAGCTCGCCGGTGACCGACGCAAAGAGATTGCGCTCCCGCGCCAGGGCCGCGAAATTTTCGGCGCTGTTGGATTCCACTTCCGTGCGAAAAACCTGCATCCATTTTTCGTATTCAATGTCTTCCAGGCCGAGCTCGCGAATCATGAACTGTTCGTAGATGCGCTTGTAGAGCGCCTTGAGCGCGTTCGCCGCGAGTTCCTGCACCAGCGCAAACAGCGGGCCGCGCAGTTCCGGCCGGCCCAGGGCCTCCGCCACGCCTTCGATTTTTCCGGGAAGATTGGAGCGAATGTCGACGGGTTCGTAGAGCAGAATGCGAAACTGCAGGTCGAGGCTGTCGTTGACGCTGGCTGCGGATGAGGGCGTATTCGGATTCACAATGCGCCGCTCCCGAGGCTCAGATTAACGCCATAAAGAACTTAAAGTGTTCGTCGTTTTGCAGGGCGGACTTTACGGGGCCGCCGTAGAATTCCTGAAGTTCCGGCGACAGGCCGAGCTCGCGAGCGAAGAGCGTCAGGTCAGCGCTTGTATCGGTCTCGCCGCCGCCGTAGCCGATTTTGTGGGCGACGGCGTTCGCATAGCCGACGAGGGCGAGGATGGCGAGTTCCGGTTCTGCGCGGTTCTCGCGGCGGATCGCCGGTCGGCCCTCGTGTTCGGAAAGCGCCGCGCGAAACACGCCGGGCAGTTTCCACTCGTCCATAATCATGGCGCCGACTTCGTGATGATCAAAGCCAAAGACGCGTCGCTCTGCGTCCACGCCGCTGGCCTGCTCGTTTTCGATAAGGTCCAGCGTTTGAATGAACTTGCCGCGATCGTGAGCGTTCATAACGACCCGGGCGATATCGTGCAGGAGGCCGGCGACAAAGGCTTCCTCGGCAATGTCTTTGCGGCCCAGCTTCTGCGCGATCTGTCTGGCCAGGACGGCGGTAACCATGCAATGTTCGCTGACAAAGCGACGGAAGCGGGCGTAGCGAGCCTGTTCAAACATTTGTTGGGAGGAAGCTACGATGGCCAGCGAGCGAACGACGCTGAAGCCCAGTCGGCCCACGGCGGCCTGCAGTTGGGTAATGGCGGCGCCGCGCGCATAAAAGGTGGAATTTGCGGCCTTCATTACCAGCGCGCTGACGTTTTGATCGGAACTGATCAATCGTTCCAGTTCCCGGAAGCTGAGGCTGGAATCCACATCCAGGGCCAGGAGGCCGGCCAGCACCTGGGGCTGGATTCCCGGCTGGGTTCGTTTCAGATCAATGGCCACAGGCCGCAGCGAAACGGAGGTCTTTAAAAACATCAATAGATTTTCAGCGGGGCTCTTCAGGTTCGGCGCGCGACTGCGAGGCGCCGGCGCGCGGTTTTTCTGGTAGCGATGGCGGATGCAGAATGATTTAATGAAACCTATGACTGCGGAAGTCGCGCAAGAGTTTGCTCGCGAGTGGATTGCAGCCTGGAACGCGCGGGACCTGGATCGGATTCTGGCATTTTACGCCGAGGATTTTGTGTTATCGTCTCCGCTGATTGCCGCTCGGACGGGTGAGACGTCCGGGGTCCTGCAGGGCAAGGCGGCGATTGGCCCGTACTGGCAAGCCGGTCTTGCGGCGGAACCGCCCTTGCGATTCGAACTGCTCGCAGTGTTCGCCGGCGTAAACACGAGCGTGGTTACGTATACGAGCGTCGGCCGCCGCGTGTGTGCGGAGGTTTTCTTTTTCGACGCCGCCGGGCTGGTGGTGCGATCGGCGGCGAATCACCAGGCGGCGTGAGGTTGAGGCGATGCGGGCGGCGTGGGCCGGGCGCTACGCGACAGGAATCGCGCGACGCGGCCGATAAACTGCGCATCCCGCCGCGCCGATTCCGATCGCTGTACGCAACCACTGCCAGCGTTCCCAGCGTTCCAGCCGCCCGGCGACTTCGTCCAGCGCCAGGCTTCCGGACATAAACTCTGCATTCGCCTCGCGGAAAAAAACAAAGAACAAGGCCAGCACGGCGACGCTCAGCACTGCCGCGCCAATCGCGCCGCTGCTCGGTCGTTCGCGAATAGCGAGCGGCGCCAGACAGACCAAGAGCGCCCCCACCGCACCCGCGATTTGCAGCGGTCGATAAAACGAGACGAGCAGGGCATGATTTGCCGCGTACCATTCCAGAAATGCGCCGGCTTCGAGCCCGCGCCAGTAGCGGACCAATATAAAGGCCTCCGTCAACATGGCGCCGGCGGACACCCCCAGAATCAGGGCGGAGAGCGCGCCTGCGTATCGAATGAGATTTGCAAACATGGGTTTCCTCAACTTTGTAATGATTTAACTTATCGGAACTGGCGCGGCTGGATTTGTTCCGTTGCAGGGTTTGCCTGCGCGGGAGGTAGATGGCTGGCCGCGTCATCTGGGGGGAGTGTAGCCGATTCGGGCGTGGTTTGCGACCGGTTGTATACAGTGGGATTCGTTCTGGCGGTCAGGTTTATAATGTTGGACTGGCGGGGGCGGGGTGGCTCGACAAGCGGGATGGCGGCAAAAAAGTTCGACGGATCCGATCTGGCCCGGCCTATTGCGTAATATGCAAGTAAACTACTTTAATGAGACAATTCCTGATTTTTCGAGTCTGGTTCGCGGACTACCAGCCGCTCCGGGCGCGCTCCTTCGCGATCCCGTATCGTTTAATGAGTTGTTTAGCCGGACCGCACGGGACGAATATTCGTTGCAGTCCGACGTGGTATTCAAACGCTTCCCGCCGAATATCAAGAAGAGCGCCAATAACAAGGAGCCATCGGAGGTTAAAGGTCTCTACATTTTTATCGAAGAATTAGAGCCGTGTTATGTTGGGATCTCGCGCAGCATTTTTACGAGGATTAAGCAGCATATGACTGGAAAAAGCCACTATGCTTGTAGTCTTGCTTACCTGATGGCCGTAGCAACCTACGAAACAGAATGCAATCAAAAATGGATGGGCACGCGGGATGCGTTTGCGCGCAACAATTTTGAACGATATCGCTCTGAAATCCAAAAAAGAATGCGCGACACATGGAAAATTGCGATTATTCCAGAGGCCGATAGCTATCTACTCTATCTGAAGGAGATTTACCTGGCATGCTGTCTGCAGACCAAATGGAATTCGTTTGCGACGCATTGATCGGGAACATGCTGCTCTGCTTTCGTCTTGCTATTTTCTTCTGCATTGTGGGGCAGGTTACGAAGGATTTTTGTACATCGTATGAAATTCGGCAATGTACTGGCGGCTAGTATTTCCCGTTGCTCATAGTTCTTTGTCGCTCTTCACCTTTGTTTGCGCTGAACTCTTGGGATTCCGTTTGCCTGGGGGGATTTGAGAGCGGTTTGCAGTATTTTTGTGGGGAATCCTTGTGTTGTCAGACCTGATTGTTCTCCCTCCGTTCTCGATAGATGCATCTTGGAGTGAGGTCTTAATCTGAAACAGTTGTTTCGGCTAATTTTTTTCTGGCGCTCCAAATATGGTTAATATCGTCAAAATATGGATTGCGCATAGTTTCTGCCATCTGTATTGATGTAAATTCGAAAGGTAGTTTCAATAAAGTTATTGTCTATAACCGATACTTCTTTTTGTGGTTTACGTTTGCGCGTTCTCGTTTTGTTTTTGCGGGAACCAGGGGTGAGATCGTGTCCAATTCTATGTTTCAGATCCAGAATGTGTTCGTAACGAACGGCGTACCCGATATCACATTTGTGAAACCAAAGGAATATATGCAGTTGCTTGTTGCTCTCAGAACTCCAGGGAAAGGCGTTGTGCTTGAGGGCCCATCGGGTATTGGAAAAACAACCGCATTTATGAAGGCAGTGAATGAGCTTCCCGAGAATTCGAAGGTTCAAAAACTGTCCGCGAGGAAGGCGACGGATGTGGAAATAATCTCGGAGCTTGCTTCTCTCAAGCCTTTTGGTTTTGTAATCATTGATGATTTCCATAAGTTGTCTGACGATGTAAAGCAAAGTGTTGCTGATTTGATGAAGGTGATTGCCGACGAAAGTGATGTGGAAAACAAGATTGTTGTCGCTGGTATAAATAAGGCCGGCGAGAACCTGATATCGTTTGCTTATGATCTGGCAAACCGAATTGAGGTGATTACGTTTGAGGCGAATCCGGTTGAGAAGGTGGAAGAGCTTATTGCCTTGGGTGAGGGAGCACTAAACGTCCGAATAAACATTAAAAGCGACTTGGTCGCAGCAGTGCGCGGTAGCTTTTATCTGGCGCAGCTCCTCTGCTATAATGCCTGCATTTTTGCGGACATCTTGCATACCCAGCCCGTTGCAA
The DNA here is from genome assembly GCA_036170535.1 of Leptospirales bacterium. Lineage (GTDB taxonomy): Bacteria > Spirochaetota > Leptospiria > Leptospirales > Leptonemataceae > SSF53. The sequence continues at coordinate 41,730 of JAVHPJ010000137.1, forward strand.
CCGATCTTCAGGTTAGCCTGGAACTGGCTTCGGCACGACCTCTGGATCAAATGGAGAGCCGTTTCAAACAATGT
>JAVHPJ010000138.1:0-754 GCA_036170535.1 Leptospirales bacterium
GTAACGCGCAGTCCCGCGCGTTACCAGCGAACCCGCAGGGGCCACGGGGTACCTGAACATGGACGCCATTGGTCAGACGCCGCTGGAACGCCGCGATTTGCCGCCGGGGGTGCATCGAATTCGTCTGGAAAAGGACGGCTTTGTTGAGCGGCGCGTGGGCGTGCAGTTGCGCGACGACGAAACGGCGCAACTGGATTTGCGCATGGCGCCGGGCGATACGCTCGAATTTTATCGCGATCCCAACTATCTCGTTTTCGACTGGACCCGACTGGATTTTGCATTTTATTCCGGCCTGAGCGCGTTTGTCGGCTATGCGGGCTACGTGAACTTCAGCATTCGTTCGGAGCGGATCCTGGACCGCACGCGCGCCCGATTGCCGCTGCTTGGCGTGTGGCAGCTCAGCGAACAATTCAGCGGCGGCGCGCTTCCGGCGCTGTACGGTCTTGAGCTGATTGCGCGCGACAATGCGCGTTCCGCCGCCCAATTGCGCAATGCGCGCGTCAGCGCCGGCTTTGGCGCGGCGGCGCTGCTCGCGGCGGTCTATTTCGCCTACACCGGTCTTGCACTTGATCAGGCGAAGGAAGTCGGCGAACTCGGCTGGTTTTTGCGCGAAGAGGCGCATCCCTTTGAAAGCGCGCAGCCCGCCGCGCGGAGCTGCGTCGCCGGCGATATGGCGCGCGAAGCCTGTTATCAGGCCGGACTGCAGTTCGCTTTTTGAGGACGCTGGCGCGCGTGCGATCCGGATTCGGACGCG
>JAVHPJ010000138.1:764-10396 GCA_036170535.1 Leptospirales bacterium
CGCGACTACAGGGTGCGCGCGCGCGTGCGGGGATGACCGCGTCGTTCCGAGTGCTGGGTAAGCGCGTAGACCTGCTTTTCCAGCATGGTCGTCAGTTCTTTTGCGGCCCGCTTTTCGTCGCCCTGGGGAAACTCCGCCGGTTGAATGGGCTGACCCACGTTGTAGCGAATCGTTTGTTTGAAGAGTCGGCCGGTCAAAAACGCGTCGAGCGTCAACATTTTCCACGATCCGCTGATGCCGGAGGGAATTACCGGGACGCCGGCGCGAATCGCAAGTTTGGCCGTCATCGCCTTGAAGGGGCCCATGACGCCGGTTTCCGTGCGCGTGCCTTCCGGGAAGATGGAAAGTAAATGGCCGTCTTTCAAAAGTTGGACCATGTACTCTTCCAGTTCCTGGTAGTACTCGACGGCGGCGCGCGCTCCATCGCCGCGGTAGTTGCGAATGATCGGATGGCCGCCCCATTCCTTGAGTTGGGCCTTCTGCGCCTGACCGTACAGGGCCAGGGCCGATTCGATGACGGGTCGCGCGAGCGAGAAGCCGGGCAAATTCAGCGGCGAACCCTCGCGAAACAGGAACCTGGCTATGTCCCGATCGGGCTCAAACAGCTCAGCTTTTCCCAGGTAGATGATTTTGCGCGGGCAGTGCGAACCCTGCACCAGCACATCGATATAGTCCGTATGGTTGGAAACGAGTATGGCGCCGCCTGTCGGCGGAATAGACTCCATGCCGGTTACTTCGATCGACAGCAGGGTTTCGATCAGGATGCGCACCAGCGCCTTGGCCGGCTCCAGGGGAATCGAAAACAAGCGGGCAAGCTGTTCCAGGTCCGGCGCTTCGATCTCTGGCTGCGACTCTTCTGACATAGTAAAAACCCGCGCAACTATGAACCGTGCGCGCACAAGATCAAGATAATTTCCTGAGCGCCGGACCCGGAATGCCAGGCGTCCGCGCGCGAAAAAGGGCCGGGCGGGGCCGAAATCAGTTGAAGCCGGGCCCTGCTTGCCAAACCCTGAAAGATTATGCGTCAATCCGGCACAGAACTGGCCCGTTTTTTTCGTCCGGCCCGGAGGAGCGGCCAGCGCTCCCGGGGATTTGCACTCGTCGCGCTCTTGCTTCTGGCGGGCGCGGCGTGCGGCGGCGATCTGGATCCGGCCATCACGCGTCTGCCGCCCCTGCTGGATCTGCGCCAGTACCTGACAGGCGTCAAGACGGGATATATGACGGTCTTTGATCGTAATAACTCCATCCGCGAAACTGCACAGGTCACCCGCAACTGCCGTGTGGACGATGCGACGGTCTCAGGAGTCTGCGAAGATCATATCCTGTATCGCTACTCGCAGCAGGAAGAAACCCAGCGCTTCGTGTGGAAAGCCGTCTACCAGAACGATTTTGAAGGCGTGGTCGAGGCGCAAATCGGCGAACACAGTCTGAGCGGCCGCATCAGCGGCAATACGCTCTTGCTGGAAGGTACGCGGGCGACGCCCGCCGCGCCGGAGCGCACCGTCAGCTGCGATTTTCGCCTGCAGGCGCTGCCCGGCGATCGTCGGCCCCTTTATCAATTTGAAGACTACAGCTCGCTTGGCGTGAGTTTAGGCCGCGCCGAGATCCTGTGGCTGGACGGACCTTGAGCGCCGCCGCCGCACTTTCCCTGGAGGCCCTGGGCCTCGAGTTCGCCCGCGTAACGGAGGCGACTGCGCGCGCCGTCATGCCGCTCTCCGGCAAAGGCGATAAGCATACCGCTGATCATCTCGCGGTGGAACGGATGCGGGCGATGCTCGATGCGCTGGAACTGCGCTTACGGGTCGTGCTGGGCGAGGGCGGCAAAGACGAAGCGCCCATGTTATTTTCCGGCGAGCAGTTGGGCCGACTCAAAGACTCGCCGCACGCGCCCGGCTATGACTTAATCGTCGATCCGCTTGAATGCACAACGAATTTCGCGCGCGGACTTCCGGATTCGATGAGCGTGCTGCTCGCAGCGCCGGAAAATTCGATTCAGAGCGTGCCCGGCACGTACATGGAGCAGTTGCTTGTGCCGGCGGCTGCCGCGCATCTGCTCGACGGCGAAGTGAATCTGGACACGCCTCCGGAAACGATCGTGCGGCGCACGGCGGCGGCGCTCGGTCTGCAAGCGGCGGATCTGTGCGTCGTAATCCAGGACCGGCCGCGCCACGCCGGTCTGATTGAACGCGTGCGCGCCACCGGCGCGGGCGTTGCGCTGATTGAATCGGGCAGCGTTTCGGCGGCCTTTGAAATACTGCGCGGCAAATCGGGTCGCACTCATATGATGCTGGGCGTATTCGGCGCGCCGGAGGGCGTTGTCGTTGCGTTTATGGCGCGCGAGGCGAACGCCGGCTTTCTGGGGCGTATTCAGCCACATAACGAAGAAACTACGCGTGAAACGCGTGAATTAAAGCTGGAGGGGCGCCAGCTGCGTGATCGGGAACTCGTGCAAAGCGACGGCGTGATCGTTCTGTCCGGAATCCATGGTTCGGCCTGGTTGCCGGGCGTCGAGTTGCGTCGCAGCGAAGAACGTCCGTCCTGCCTCGTCCATACAGTCGTCTGGACTCCTGGACGACTCCTGCAGGTGCAGCACGTCGACGGCGAGTTGACGGAACGTCGAGAATTGGGAACGTGAGCGACGCAGACACAACTGCGGCCTTATTCAGCCCGGGAATGCGCCGGGCCGCCGTGCTCTTTGCGGCGCGTTCATTTAATCCAGTCGTCTCCTTAATTTTTTCGCTGATTGCAGGCCGGCTCTTGACGGTCGAGGACCACGGCATTTATGGCTGGGCCATGGCGCGCGCGTTCGTCGTCCAGGCCTTCGCCGAGGTCGGTTTGCAGCAGTCGCTGATTCGCTTTCTTGCGCCGGCGATTCGATCCGGAAATATCGAAGACTCTGCGGCTATACTGCGCGCGTCGTTGCAGCTCAAATTCTACGCCTCGGGCCTGGCGAGCGTGCTGACGGCGCTGTATATGGTCGCCCTGGCGGGCGCGGCGCAATTGACGCGTCTTGGCGTGCCGGCGGAATTTCTGCCGGCCTTTCATCCGGATGAACTGCACATCGCCTGGATGATCCTGCTGGGCGGAGTCGGCATGTCGATTCTGACCTATCTGGATTCCGTGTTGGTTTCCAACGAATCGTTCATCCGACTCTCCCTGTGGCTGCCTTCGGTCGGATTTATCCGCCTGCTTTTGCTGGGACTCTTTCTGGTTGCATCCGGCGGCGGTCTGCGTGCGGAGCAGGCGCTGTACGCCTTCGCACTGGGTCCCTTTCTTGCTGCGGCGGTTTTCTTTTTCTTTTATCCGGCTGCGGATTTCCTGCGACCCTCGCGCCCGGAAATCTGGAAGCCCTGGGTCGGGCGTCTGTTTCGCTACAACCTCTGGATCATGGCGGCGGCCTTTCTGGCGATCGTGTCCGACTGGATGGAAGTGTTGATAATCGATAAGTCCGGCGACAGCGGCCTGTTTAACGCGGCGCGCATGCCGATGCAGGGCTTTTTGATCCTGCTCTCGACGATGAGTTCCATATTGTTGCCGCGCTTTCTGCGCCTGGCCGCGCCCCAGGAGTTTCGGGACTTTTTTCGACGTCTGTACCAGTTCCTGATTCCCGCCTTCGTTTTGTTTCTGCCGGGTTTCTGGATTCTGCCCTGGTTCATTTTGCGCTGGTTTGGCGCGGAATACGTTCTGTCGGTGCAGGTCTTTTATCTGCTTTATCCAAACTTCATACTGCGCATCTACTTCGCGCCGCTCGGGGTGGCGCTTTTCGCCCTGGACCAGCCGCGCCTGATCGCGATCGAGGCCGGGTTGCGCATGACGGCCGGTCTCTTGTTTAATCTGGCGCTGTATCCCGAGTTTGGAATTCTGGGCGCCGCCTGGGCGAGTTTGCTTGCCCAGTGCGCGGGCTGGGCGTTTCTGCTCTATTGTTACTTTACATTCTTTCGACGCGGCGAGTTTCCGTTTAATCGCAGCGTCCGGCCGCCTCAATAATGGAAGATACTCCTTACCGCAGATCGATTTTTCGTCCGCCCGGCCAGTCGGACTTTCTGACGCGCGGCGTATTCTACGCCTATGGTCAGGCCGTCCGGCGCTTTCTCGGGCCGGGCGAAGCTTCGGCCCTGGGCCGGGCCGTGTTACTGTTGGGCGCCCTGCTGGTCGCCCTCGGAGCCCTCATTGCGGCTACTCCGGCGGATTTTTATCTCGTCTGGTTTTACGAAGACTACGAACAGCCTTCCATAGTATATGCGCTCGACGAAAACGACGCATACACCCCGATTGCGGAATATTACCAGCACGCCCGGCGCGTAATCAAGCTGCCGGAAAGCGGCCCGGCCGGCCTCGATTCCCGGGTTGTGCGCTGCTTTATCGCCACGGAAGACACGGATTTTTACAGCCACCCCGGCGTGGATCTCAAAGGCATTCTGCGCGCCGCGCTGGTCAACCTCATGGCCGGCGAAGTCCGCGAGGGCGCTTCGACCATCACCCAGCAGGTGGCCCGCCTGCGCTTTCTTTCAAACGATCGGAGTCTGGTGCGCAAGCTGCGCGAGGCGTTTCTGGCCGTGCTCTTTGAGCTGCGCTACAGCAAGCGCGAGATCATGGAGACCTATCTTAATACGGTCCCCCTCGGCATGGGCACCAACGGCGTGGAGGCGGCGGCGCAGTTTTACTTTGGCAAGACCTATGATCAACTGAGCTGGGGCGAGGCGGCCGTTCTGTCGTCTATGACCACGCGTCCCGAGGATTTCAGCCCCTTCAAGAATCCCGGCGAATCCCAGCGCAAGGTGCGGATCGTGTTCCAGAAGCTGGTCGAGCAGGGCATGCTGAGTCCGGCCGAGGCCGAGGCCGAGTTTCTGCGTCTGGAACGGGAGTTTTATGCGGTCATCGATCGCTCGCCAAACGACAGCGCATTTAACCAGCGCCTGAACGCCCATCCCTATGTAACCGAGTACGTCCGGCTGCTCATGCGTCGCCGCCTGGGCAACCGGCTGTATCGCGGCGGCTACAAGATCTATACGACCATTCGCATCGCCCATCAGAAGGCGGCCGAAGATGCGATGATTCCCTACCTGCAGGCGGAATCCGAGCGCCGCAAGCGCGCGCCCTTCAAGCAGTTTGACGCCTTCGACGACGAATTCAGCGCGGCCGTTCAGTTGAGTTACACTCTGTACGATCTGCCGGAGTTTAAAGTCCGCATGAGCCGTGACGAGCGGCGCCTGATGCGGGCCTATGAAGGTGAAATGCAGACCGAGTTTGAATTGCTGGGCGGCTTTTTTTCCGATTCCAATGTCCAGAAGTCCCTTGAGGCCTATCGTTCCCTGGGGCAGCAGGCCATTGAAGAGGTCCAGACGGTAGAAGGCGCCCTGATCAGTTTGCGTCCGTTTACCGGCGAAATCACGGCGGTGGTCGGCGGCTCCGGCTTTGCCAGTCGTAATCAGCAGCTGCGCTTTATCAACGCCCGGCGCCAGCCGGGCAGCGCCTTTAAGCCGATTATCTACGGCGCGGCCCTCGAATACGGCGGCCGCAACCCCGGTCCGCGCGCGCTCACCGCCTCCACGCTCGTCGATGATTCGCCGGTCACTTTCGTGGCCGCCGATCTTTCTGAATACTCCCCCGAAAACTACAGCGGTTCCTACGACGGGCTCATGCGTCTGCGCAAGGCGCTGATCCTGTCGAAAAACGCCGTCGCCGTGCGCGTCTATGAACAGATCGGCCCCGGCGCCATTAACCCGATCGCGGAAGAAATCCTGAAAATGGATCAGGAGACGCCGCGCCGACGCCTGCCGCGCGAAGCGGCCGTGGCGCTCGGCAGTTACGCCGTGACGCCCCTGGAAATGGCGGAGGCCTATGCGGTATTCGCTTCGAACGGCCGCGAAACCACGCCTTATATCATCAGTCACGTGGAAGATGCGCGCGGCGAAGTGGTAATCGACAATCGCGACGACCATCGCGAACCCGGGCCGCAAATTGTGAGCCCGGGCGTCGCGGAAATTATCACCAGCATGCTGCAGGACGCCGTTTCAAAAGGGACGGGCGCAGCGGCGCAACTGGGCGGCCGGCCGGTTGCGGGAAAAACCGGCACCACGAATCGCGGCACCAACGCCTGGTTTGTCGGTTACACGCCGGAACTGGTCACGGCCGTCTACATCGGCTATGATACGCCGCTCAGCCTGGGCGGCGGCGCCACGGGCGGCGGCCTTGCCGCGCCGGTCTGGGGACGCTACATGCAGCGAGCGCTGCGCTCGGAGCCGTCAAAAGGATTCAGTTTTCCCGGCTCGAACGTGGTCCGCGTGGAAATCTGCGAAACCACGGGCATGCTGCCGGGCGGCGCATGCCCCGAGCGCATGACCGAGATTTATATGCCTGGCACTCAGCCGCGCAGCGTGGGCGACGAGAGTTACGGCGGCTCCGGCTCGGATGCGCCCGCTGCAGCGCCGCCCCTGCGCCGCAGCGAAGATGAAATCTTCAATGAAGACGAATTGCGCTGAAAAACGCGGCAATTGAGCGCAAAGGGCGAATTTGTTTTCACATGCGCTTAAAGATTGCGCGTACCCGGTCCGATGTATGCAGGTTGCGCCGGGCGGAAGGCGCCGGTTATCGCACAAACCGGAAGGATTCCGGCCGGTCGCGCGAATTATGTTCCCTTTAGAGCCGGCCCGTGCGCAGCAATTGATAACTAAATCCAGCGGTACGCGACTTCGCGGTTTTTTTGGTTGTAAAAATAGGGGCGGCCGCTCACGGATAGTAAACTCGAACCGATCCACGGAATTATTTCGGAGGCGTAATCATGGCTGGCCCTGGCGGCATGTTCCCCAAAAGCCCTAATAAGATAGACCCGGTCTTACCGAGCGCGGTGGCGTCACGCACGTCACTCGTTTGGGAAGGCCGTGACAAGCCCGCAGAAGCGAAGAAGATCATCGACGAAACGGCTCGTTACATCTCTGAGTATACTCAAACGAAACTTCCTCCGGAAGTTTTGAAAGACGTAGACGTGATGGCGTCCATCGAGGACAAAATTTACAACTACATCAACCAAGCGTACGTGAACATGTTCAATCGTTACACGGTAACGGTGGAAGATGAGATGGTTAAGAAGGTCCGCGACTTCGTGGACAAGGAAGAACTCAAGAGCCTTGCGCGTTATACGCCCAAGGAAATCGTCGAGTTGCTGGATAAGGTCGGCGGCTCCGACAAGTTTAACACGGGCGAACTCGAAAAGTCCGTAGTGAACATGTATGGCCACTTGCAGGGCCATATTCAGCGCGGCATGAACGATCTCGAAAACGAGACCAACGCGATTCTCCGTCAAAAAACGGACATCGGCGCGTTTGTTCGCGGCGAGAATGCTTACTCGATCGTAAAATGCGCGTTTAAAGACAACGCGATGCGTCCCAAGACGGTGTCGGACATCAAGCTCTCAATCAATATCCTTGATTCAGAACTGATCAGCCCGATCTTCCACTATCAGGTGACTGTTGAGCACCTGCTGAAAGAACAGCTCTCCAAGCACATTACCGAGCTGATTGACCGCGAAATCGACAAGCTTAAAGAAGAGTTGGTCGATTCCGGTCGTCAAGAGATGAACGATAGCGAAGTGATGTTTGAGAAAATCAAACTCGTCGAAAAGTTCACCGACGACAATACCTCGGATCCGAACTCCCGTCGCTATACTATTATGGCGAAGAAGTTCATGGACAAGATCGAAGGCCTGCGCGCTGAGATTGAGCAGGACGACTATGACCCGCTTAATATGCGCGAGCAAATTAAGAAGATCATCGACTCCGAGAATATCCGGAACCGGGGCTTTAACACGGCCGTTAACACGCTGACTTCGATCCTCGACACCTCGCGTCTCGGGTATCAGTACTGCGATAACAAGAAAAACGCCCGCGAATGCATGATCCGCGAATATGAGGATCTGAACGAGCCGGCGTTGCCTGACGAACGCTACGCGATTCGCCTGGTTTATTTCGATCAGAATCAAATTCGCGAACTGAAGCGCATTTACGACACCCGTATTTCCGCTTTTATGCGTGAAGTCGATGCGGTCTGGGACGTGGTTCATTCGCTCTACGAGAACAGGAAGAAGAAATTCCTGGGTCTCTCCAAGACGATGAAGGACTTCGAAGACCTTACCGAGAAGCTGATGCCTTCCAAGTGGGTGCGCGAGCGTAAACAGCTCCTGGGCGATCCGGACGAACTGCAGTGGAACGAGCTGCAATTCCGCGATCCGGCCAGCACCTTTGTAGAAAAGAACAACCGCACCTATACGGTGGAGATTGTAAACGTAGGCAAACGCCTCGAGTACCTCCGCAATAAGATTCGCGAAATGTTCGGCTATCAGAACCCGGTGGAGCGCGTTGTAATCGACGAGCGCATCAACGTTCTCGAGAAGGAATTTAACAGGTTCATCTACGAGATCAACCCGCACCATCTGCAGCCGGGTCTGTTGCTCGACGTGGACATGACCACGACGAAACGCAAGCAGTACATGATGAAGGCCATGGCCAACGTTCTGAACGAATTCCTCCACGGAATTTCCCAGGGCTTCGCCGATGCCGCCTTCGCATCGTTCAAGCGTCGTCGTTCGACGGTTCGCACGGACATCAACCAGGCCTTTGGCTCGGAAGAGCACAAAGAAACCCAGGCGGCGCTGGCTTACAGCAAAGCCGAGGGCGCAGCCGGCGGCGGCAGCCCGGCCTCTTCCGCTCCTGCGCAAAGCGCGCCGGCAGCCGGTGGCGGAGCGGGCGGAGTTCGCGGCGCGGCGGATGTCACGCCGAAGTCCTACGAGGACAAACTCAAGGAAATGGGTCTCAAGGAACTCTGAGATCCAGTTTTGCAACGGCCGTCCTCCGGGGCGGCCAGACAGGAGAAAACCCGTGGAGCTTTCCGCGGGTTTTTTTCTTGTGTTGTTGCACGCGGGACATAAATACTCGATAAAAGTCGTTTCTCCTGGAGATATCGAATGGCAGCCCTTACCAAAGAATTCAGCGTCCTCGGCGCTCGCGATGCGTTTAATCAAACCCTGCGTCACCTGGTGAACGTAACCTCGCTGGTTGGCGATGTGGAGAAGGGCCTGAACCTGGCGGATCTGCTGCACGGCCTCCTGGAACAGGGAACCATTACGCGAGATCAAGTAACGCCGATCGTCTCGCTCATACTGCTGAATCGTCTTAAAGCTCCGTATCGTTCGCTCAACATGAAAGAAACGATCTCGTCTTTTGACAGGGTTGTCGAAACGATGAAGCGCTGGAATGGCGTCGATGTGACGCTTGTTTACCATCAGCCGAATGTCGGCGCCGCCACCATCAACCCGGCGAACGCTGCGCACTGGGAAGCGGTCCACGACCTTAAAAAACACGAGTTGCTGGTCGTATATGCGCGTCATTCAGGCGGAAAGCCCGACGTAGCAGAACGCGCTTTGCATGCATTTATTGATCTTCTGGAAGGCGGATCGCCGGCTGAAGAACCCGATTTTGTTGATCAGCGCAAGCTCCAGATGGCGCGCGCCGCGCAGGAAGCGGCGGAGCGCGCGCGCCAGGCGGCGGAACAACGCGCGGCGGAGCAGGCCCGCGCAGCGGCTGCGGCTCCCCAGACTGCGGCCCCCGCAGCGGCTCCGGCAGCGCCCGCGGCTGCGC
>JAVHPJ010000139.1:0-2178 GCA_036170535.1 Leptospirales bacterium
ACCGTGCGCGCGAGGAATGGGAGCGCGCCTTTGACGCCAATCTGGAAAAGGGGCTTGCAGACTATCAAAACGCACTCACCGGACTCTTTGACGATTATAACGCGGTGCTGCTCGATATCCAGCAAAAGGACCAGGAGTTCGCAACCAACAAACAACGCATTGACCAATACGAACAAATCGTCCGCGACGCGATTGATCAGGCGACGACGCAACTGGAGCAAATGCTGACGAGCAGCGGCATGTTCTATGCGGAAAGTTGCACCGCGCAGAATGTTTGCACGACCGACCCGAACACATACAACGCCGATGGGCAGGATTTAAATGATCTCATTACGCAACTGCGCAACGGCCTTCAGGCCAATGCGCGGCTGAGCGTACTCGCGCAGCAGATCACGACGTATTTGCAGCAACAGGAACAACGGGCGGAGCAGCGCGAGCACTTCTGGCAAGCTCGCTTGCGGGGGACTGCGAATTACAACACTTCGGTGGATTTAAGCGGATATCTGATAAATCAGACTCCCCGCACGATGACCGTGGAGCATCAATCCCCTCCCCCTGCTTGGGAGTGGATATGGAACGCAAGTGCGCTCACCGGTATCACCAGTGCCATGTATGACATTGGCGGGTTACAGGGTCGTAACGACATTGGCGGCATTGTTGATTACAATACAACCGGCGATATTGCGCGACTGCGGCAGATGTATAGTGCGACAGGTGAATACCGCTCCATCGAATCGGTCGGCAACGCCACATTTAGCGGCCTTTATGTTGCAAGTCACTATCCCGGGTCCTTTGACAATGCCATGCCCCTCTTCAATGCGCTCGTTGAGGTGCACCAAATCGATGACATTGGTAGCGTAAACTGCACCCCGCCACGGCCCTGGGTGGCCGGTTGCAAACATCGGTGGCATTTGCGCGCCGCACCCAATGTGAGTATCGTCAGCACATACAATTGGTTTGATACGAACGCCGATCACAATCGTTTTACCTGGGCCGGCTACAAAAGTAACATTGGCGGAGTGGCAAACACCTGGGCGAATGATATACTGGATTCGATCCGCGCGTGGGAAGACCAAACCGATGATTTTGATGCCGACTATGCGGTCTTTCAAGGCGAGGCCGCGACCGCACATTCCCGGGCGGAACAAGCGCTGGTGAGCGGCCAGGAAGATTTGATTCGCAGCCGTGGCGCCTGGCTGGATCAAATGAACGCCTTAAAAAAGCGCGGCGAAAATTCTTGGAACGCTTTAAACGCGAATGCGGGTGCAGCCGCCGTTTCCGCGCTTTCGCAGACGCTTGGGACTTCAGCGCAAAACGATGCCACGCAGATTGCCAGCGCCGCCAGCGCCAGTCTGCCGGGCGAATCGTTGCAATTCCTGAATCGGAGCATCACTGTCCCGGATGAAACCAATCTGAACAGCATACTGAATGCGATTCCGAGAACCTTTACCGGGATATCCAATCTCGCCTTCGCTGGTACCCAGGATTCGGAAGCTCTTCAGGCCCAGCAACAAGTCCTGCAATCCGCTGCGGCGATCATCGGAAGCCAGCAGGCTTCGATTGCTGAACACCAATGGCAAACGGAAATTACGGCGGATGGCCAGGTCGTAGGGCGGCGTCAGATTCATACAGGAAATGCCATCCAGAAAGCTGGAACCGACGGTACGGACTCCTCGCACTACGATGCGACCTTTGAACAGCAGACCCTCAGCTTTGAAGGCACAAGCGTGGTGCGCCTCGCCAGCACCGGGGACTTGTTTTCCGAATGGAACTATCAGGAAATGCAGGACGAGTTCTTCGCGAACCAGGATAAGTTCCAACGCGAAGCCGAGCTGCGCCTGACGAACCTTGACGGCAACATCAAGCAGGCTGATCGGGTCGCACAGCAACGTGCGGAACTTTTCGAAAAACGGATGGAGCAGCAGATCGAGTCTGCTCAATTCACCAAAGCGGTGATTGAAGGAATCGCGCAGGGGATGCTCGGGGGCGCCTCGTTCGCACAAGCTGCAACGTCCACCATTCAGGGGCAATTTCGCAGCAAAATTGCCGGAGTGTTTGCGGAGGCCACCGGACTGCCCGCTGGTTTTATCAGCGCGCTCCTCGGCGGCGCCAAACCACAGAAAGCCTTCATGAGTTACGTGGAAGGCGAAATGTGGTCCACGTTTGAGACGGAAATGT
>JAVHPJ010000140.1:0-10104 GCA_036170535.1 Leptospirales bacterium
CCGGCGGAGGCGTCGAAATGAGCCGCGCGAAACGTTCCGGCAAAGGCGCGTCGCCTTCGATCGCAAGCATGCGCGAGATTGTCGGCCACACCCGGCGCTTCCAGGAACTCATGCGGCCCGTTCGCGACCGCGTGTTTCGCGTGGTCGCCGAGCAATCGCCGGCGATGATCGTGCCGCTCGGTCTGCAGCAAGTCATCCGGCTGTCGTCCGCGGATCAGTTGCGCGTGTTTCTGACACCGCGACCGACCGGGGGTTTTGTGGCCGCCGCGCTGCTCAACGCGCCCGGCGTCCGCCTGCTGGCGACGTGGAAGATGAAAGCGGATCGCGGAACGACCGGTCCGGGGCGACCGGGGCTCGGGCAACTCTACGAAGAGCACGGGCGCCCGGCCCTGGAAACCCTCGCCGAGAAACCGTCTTCGCTACTGGAGCGCTCCCAGGACTACCAGCGCCGGTCCGTCGGAACCGAACCTCCGACCCAATCCAAAACTGAGGTGCATCCCATGTCCGCAAAACAAGCGCTCGAAACCCCGGAGTCCGCGAACGCAGCGAATCCCGTATACGAGCCCGCCGGCGAAATGGCGGAGCCGCCCTTTCGCGAGTTGCTCACACGCAAGACCGACTTCCAGGAGATGATGCGTTTGCTCGTCGACTACGACGAACGGACCGGTCGCTTCCATCGCTACGACGGCGCCGAGCTGCACTATCTGCGCAAAACCGCCGCTCTCGCGCCGCCCGACAAGCTGCGCGTGTATCTGCGTCAGGTGGAGCTTTTCGTTTATGCCGTGGTGGTGGAACTCGCGACCGACGGCGCGCGCGTGGCGACGGCCTGGATCCATGAGGACGGCATTCGCGCCGAGCGCGAGGTCTGGACCGATCCGGATCATCCGGTGCACGGCATCGTGTGTATGACGGATCTGTTCACCGCGGATACGACGCCGATCGCGATGGTCTTCGGCGAGGCGCATCCGCCGCCGTCCGACTTCGCGCTCGAACTGATGCTCGATCACGGCTTGTTCGACGATTGAGCGGAAGGTCGCGTGAATCGCTTTGCGAGCCCGGCTTGCGGTAGGCCGGCCGGGCTTTTTTTAGAGTACAGTCGGCGCTCTACGGTTCGAAAAACAGGAATGCCGGAGTCAACTCAGGGTTCTGCGTCTCTGCCACTGTTCCGCGGTTTCAGCCAGTAGCAACAGAAGGATCATCGGCAAAAGAATGATAACGCCATAGCCCGTAATGGGTCGTCGAAAACTGGCCGCGGCAGGCTCCAGGTAAAAACCGATCACGAGCATCGCCGTCGAAATATACAGCGTCGCGACGGCCAGAATATAAATCGTACGTCCAAATTTGTAAGCGTAGTGTTTATCCATCAGGAACAGCATGAAGTGCAGCAACGCAGAGAAAAAGAGATAGATATGGTTGGCGCGATAAAAAGCGCGCGAAAGTTCGGAATTCTGCGCGGCGCGTCCGTCAGCGAGAATTGTACCTGTGTAGGCGAAGAAAAAGAATAAAGCAAAACCGGTCGCCAGGTGGATCTTTCGCATGCGATAGTACAACTCGGCTGGTCTGGTAGTTGCGTCAAGCCCGAACACTATGGCTGAGTCCAAATCCCGCCCGTACGGTGCGCGGCATCCGTCCCGGGACGCGCAGCGCAGGAAGGGTCGATCGGCGGCGGCGCCATTTTCAGAAAACGCCGCGATTGTGTTGACCGCGTCAGGTGCAAGGGTAGTGTCAGAGCCTCCGCGTCCGTTTTTACCGACGCCGGTGCAGGAATTACGACCGGCTATGGACTCCGCAAACGCGCTCAAAGTCGCCATCGACAATCATTCCGAGGGCATCCAGATTCTGGATGAAGCCTGGCACTACGTCTACTTGAATCGCGCCGCCGCCGACCAGGCCCGATCGAGCCTGTATGACCTGCTCGGCCGACGGATTACGGATTGTTTCCCCGGGTTTTCCGATACGCCGCTGTGGCGCGATCTGAACTACGTGCGAGAATCCGGGCAGCCGCGTCGCATTGAAAACGAATTTGTGTATCCGGACGGCGAACGGCGCTGGTTCGAGCTGTTTATCGAGCGCCATCCGCAGGGCATCCTGATTCGCTCCCTCGACATCAGTGAGCGGAAGCGGGTCGAGGAGCAGTTGCGCCAGACGCAACGCATGGACACGATCCGGCGCATGACAGCGGCGATCGCGCACGAATTTAACAACAAGCTCGGCATCATCATGCTTTCCGCGCAAATGGCCCGCGAGACGATTGCCGACACAAATCCGGAAACCGCGCGCGAACTCACGCATGCGATCACGGCCGCGCGCAGCGCCGCGGATCTGGTGCAGCGCCTGCAGCGGCTTTCGCGCCGGCAATTGCTCAGCCCGCGTCTGTTCGATCTGGGCGAGCGGCTGGCCGCCGTGCGCGAGAATGTGGGCGCCCTCTTCGGGGCGCGCTACCCCGTCCGATTGCAGTTGAGCGAACCCGCGCCGTCTTTGTATGCGGACCCGGCCGCCTTCGACGACGCGCTGCTGAATCTGTGCCTGAACGCCCGCGACGCTATGCCGGAGGGCGGACCGATCACGATTCGGGTAGGACGCGTGAGCCTGGACGCTGCTTTCGCGCGCGAACCGGCGTCCCTCACGCCCGGTCCGTTTTTTTTAATCGAGGTGATCGATGCCGGCGTCGGCATGGACGCCGCCACGCTCGAACAAATCTTTGAACCCTTCTTCACTACCCGCGTAAGCGGAAATAATCCGGGCCTCGGGCTTTCGATTGTGCAGGGCTTTGTGCAGCAGAGCAACGGGCATATTCGCGCCTACAGCGAACCGGGCCGCGGCGCAACGATCCAGATGTTCCTGCCGGCCGGGCTTTCGTCCGAAACGCCTCCAGCGCCGGCGCCCGTACTGGCGCGGCCGGCGGGCGGCTCGGAAGTGATCCTGCTCGTGGACGACGACCCGCCGCTGCGCGATGCGTTGGCCGCGACGCTTGAAGCGGCCGGCTACGAGGTCCTGCACGCGACGAACTACCGGGAAGCGGAACAATGTTTCGCCGAACACGCGACGCGCATTCAACTCCTCCTGACCGATATTTTGCTCGGGGACAACACGGGGGACGTGCTCGGCGCAAAACTGAAAGCCCGGGCGCCCGGGCTCAAAGTCATTTATATGTCCGGCTATGTGGCGGACTTTCTCAAGTCGGACGAGTCGTTAAGCGACGGCTACGTCCTGATCCGCAAACCCTCGTTGCCCTCGGACGTGTTGCGCACGGTGCGCGACGTACTCGACGGCCGCCTCGAAAAAGGGATCATTTAGGAATTTAACGGCTGCGCGCCGGCGCCCGGCCGGTGAGTTTCTCGGTCGCCTCGCCGGGATGCAGCGTGATCGGGAAATACTCGAAATACCCCAGCCGCTTCAGATACGACGTGATCGGTTCGTTCAGTTCCGTGAGGCCCCACAGGTAGTTGCGGGCGCGCAGGGTATTGGCGATTTCCACGAGCAGATTCAGGCCGACATTGTTGATGTAGCGCACCGACTTCAGCGAAATCAGAACGCGCTGCTGCAGTTGACCGCTGTCAATGAGGCGCGTGAACGCCTGCAGCAACTTTCCCCGCGAGCTTTCGTCCAGTGGCCGCAGGATATGCAGGGTGGTCATGCCGTGGCCGGCCGCGCCGCCCTGGGTGACGGTCAGTACGCCGAGCTGTTGCACGCTGGTCTCGAGGCGCCGGGCCTGCCGCGCTTCCATCGCCGTTTCTATCGCCCGGAGCAGCGCCTGCAGGTCGAAGGGCTTCTGCAAGAAGTCCGCCGCGTCTTCTTTGAGCGCCTGCACGGCGGTCTGGATATCCGCCTGACCGCTGACGAGGATGACAGGCAAGTCGGGTTTCAGGCGGCGCGCGACGCGCATCAGCTCAATCCCGTCCATGCCCGGCATGCGGTAGTCGGTGATGATGACATCGATTTCGTGTTCCGCCAGCAACTCCAGCGCCGATCGTCCGTCGGCCGCCGCATGCACCTGGTAGTGATGGCGACTGAGATATACGGCGAGTTCGCCGCAAATGATGGGCTCGTCATCGACGAGCAGAACAGTTCCGGCTGTCATGATTCGCGACTCCTTTCTCGGGGTATGAGAACAGTAAATGTGGTGCGGCCCGGTTCGCTGGCGACGTGGATGGTGCCGCCATGTCCTGAGACGATGCTGTAGCTGATCGACAGTCCGAGGCCGAGGCCCTTGCCGGCCGGCTTGGTGGTAAAAAAAGGCAGGAACACGGCTTCCGCCAGCAGCGGTTGGAGCCCGGCGCCCGTGTCGGTAATTGCGTAAGCAATAAAGCGCTGATCCGGCGTGCGCGTGATCTCGATGCGAATGGCGTCCGCCCGGTTCGCGGGGGCGGGTTCGAGGCGCGCCTCCTCGATGGCGTCCATGGCGTTGACCAGCAGGTTCACGAAAACCTGCTCGAGGGCGACCGGGTCGCACTGGACCTGCAGCGCACTGTCTTCGGCGTCAAAGACGACCGGAATATTCACGCGTTGGAGTTTTGCGTCGAGCAGATCCAGCGCATCGCGCAGCGGGGCGGCGGCGTTGCAGGATTTCATTTCGAGGTCCGCGGTGCGGCCAAAGCGCCGCAGGTGTTCGACGATGCGCTGCGAGCGCTCGATCATCGCATCGATGCGTTGGAAACGTTCGCTCAGAAAGTCGTCCAGCCCGGCGCGTTCCGCGAGGTGTTCCTGCATGAGGCCGGTCGATATGCGGATTGCGTGCAGGGGTTGATTGATCTCATGCGCCACACCGGCCGAGAGCTCGCCGAGGGTGGCGAGCTTCGACGCCTGGATCAACTGGAGGCCCAGCTTTTTGACTTCGGTGATGTCGTCGGCGAGTCCCACAATGCGCCCTGAACCGCCCGCGCCCTGCAACGGCGAAAACGTGACGCGCAGCGTGCGGTGAAAGCCGGTATCGGCGACCATGCGCACTTCGACCTGCTCGGCGGCGCGCCGGCGACGGGCGCGAAAATAGGCCCGCAGTGCGCGGCGTTGATCGGCCGGCGGCAGACGCTCGAAGATGCCTTCCAGCGTAACCTCGTCCTGGGCCAGGCCGAGAATGGTCTGCACCGGACGACCCGCCAACGAAAGCCGGCGATCCGGTTCTACCACAAAGATCGCTCCACGCGTGCTGTTCAGTACGGCGTTTAAGAGTCGCGTCTGGCGCACGGCATGCGCGGTGGCGGCGCGCTGGGTGATCGCCTGTTCGAGGACGGTGCTGAAGAGCCGCAGCGCGGGATCAATCTCACCCGTCGTCGGCAGGCGGCCCGTTTCGCGCGTGAAAAGTACGAAGGCGGGCGTTCCGCCCGGACCCCGAATCGGCGCAATCAGATGAGCGCCCCATTCGGCGAGTCGTTCGATGAGGCCGTTGGCGCGCGAATCGCCGCCGGTCAAGCGCCGCGGCAGGCGCGCAGCGGCATGACTGCCATACACGCCAAATCGGTGAAACCCGCCGGCGCGACTCGGCACATAGAGGGCGACATCGTCCGCGCCCGCATGCTCGGCCAGATCGGCCAGCGCTGCAGTGATAATGGTTCGCAATGTGGAAGTCAGAATCGGGCTCATGGTTTTGTTTCGCACGGGAACGGCTCAAGTATTTCAGACGACGCGGCGTTGCGAATACCTGCGACAGAATTACAGACGATTGAGAAAATTCGGTGAGACGTTCCCGACGTTCGCCGCAGCCGATAGTTCTACGTAATACGTAGCAGATTCGGGCGCCGCCGTCGGGATTGCGGCGCCGGTAATCGTACGGGGCCGGGGCGGTTGGCGCGCCGGCGCATCGGCTTGCCGTCGGCGGCCCCCCGCGCAACGTGCAACATGCGCATTTATCGCGTGCTGCTCGTAGAAGACGAAGCCGAATCTGCTGAAATTGTGATCCGGCATCTCACCCGCTTCAATTTCTACGTGGATCACGTAACGGACGGCCGGCTTGCGAATCACAGCGTCCGCCGCCGCCGGTATGATCTGATCCTTTGCGACATCATGATGCCGCAATTTGACGGCTTCATGTTCCTCGAATCCAGCGCGGCCTACATTACGTCCATCCCGGTCATTATGGTTACCGCGCTGCACGATCGGGAGACGGTCCTGCGGTCCGCCCAATTGCACGCCGGGAATTTTCTGGTGAAGCCTGTAACGCAGGACACGCTGCTGGATCGAGTCCTGTCGGCACTGGTTCTCAAGCCGTCGGACCTGCTGCTCCGAAAGGACTTCCCGTTTTCCGTCTTGACGGCGGGTCGCGGCGAAGGCCGTCTGCGGATTCGAATCGACGGTTGTCCGGACGCAAAGGCGCGCGAAGCCGTCGAGCAGTTGCTGCGGCATGAGGCGCTGGTCGCGCCGCCGCCGGCCAATCGGGACGTTACGTTGGATGTGCAGGCGTCGCTCGCGCTGGATCAGAACTATATGCAGTTCCTTGAGTTCGTTGTCCAGGAGATCATGCGCGTGTTCGGAGTGCGCGCGCGCCATGTTGAACTGTGCGGTTCGCTATTTGAAAACTTTGTAGGTCCTGAATTGACCGAGCATCCAACCCTCGGCCAGTGTACGCTGAGGTTTGCAGAATGAGCGCGCCCATCCCGACGAACGAAGCGGAGCGGCTCGCTGCGCTGCAACGCTACGGCATACTGGACACCGATGTCGAGGCCGAATACGACGACATTGCCCGTGTCGCGGCGACGTTGTGTAACACGCCGGTCGCATTGGTCAGTCTCGTGGACAAGGACCGCCAGTGGTTCAAGGCGCGCATCGGCTTTGATGCAACCGAGACGGCCCGCTCGATTTCGTTTTGCGCGCACGCGGTCGCCAGCGGAACCCTGCTGATCGTGCCCGATGCGACGCTCGACGCACGTTTCGCGGAGAGTCCGCTGGTGACGCGGCCGGATGGCATTCGCTTTTATGCCGGCGCCCCGCTGCTGGATCGCGAGGGCTACGCCCTGGGCACTCTGTGCGTGATCGACCACAAGGCGCGACCCGGGTTGACTCCCGCCGAATCCGGCGCGCTGCAATCCCTGGCGCGGCTGGTGATCGGGCAGATGGAAGGTCGCCTGAAGAATCGCGAGTTGCTGGCATTGCGCGCGAAGGAGCAGGAACTCGAAACCGCGCTGCGCGCGACCGAAGCCATGCAACGCGCCACAATCGAAACGATGGGCGAGGGGGTCGTGCTGCATGCCGCGGACGGATCCATCGAGATCGCAAACCCCGCCGCACTGCGCATTCTGGGTCTGACCTACGACCAGATGATCGGCCGAACGTCCGCGGACCCGGGCTGGCGCACCATCGAGGAGGACGGCGCCGAGTTTCACGGCGTGTCGCATCCTGCGGCGCGCACGCTGGCGGAAGGCGTCGCAATCTCCGGCGTGGTCATGGGCGTGCAGCGCGGCGATGGTTCGATTGTCTGGATTCGGATCAACTCAGCGCCGCTGCAATTGCCCGGCGAAACCCAGCGCCGGGCCGTCGTCTCGTTCGCCGACATCACCCGCCTGAAAGAAGCCGAAGCGCGCCTGCGCGAAACGATGACCGAGCTGGAGACCAAAACCGCGCTCGCCGAGTCCGCGAACCGGGCGAAGAGCGAGTTCATTACCAGCATGAGTCATGAACTGCGCACGCCCCTGAACTCGGTGATTGGATATTCGGAGCTGCTGCTCGTGGAGGCCGAGGAGCGCGGCCTGGCCGATTGCGTCGCCGACATCAAGAAGATCCTGAGCGGCGGGCAGCACCTGCTGGAGTTGATCAACTCGATTCTGGATATCTCAAAAGTCGAAGCCGGCAAGATGCAGGCCTATGCGGAACCGTTCGAGGTTCAAGCGATCCTGGACGAAGTGATGGTCGTCATCCGTCCGCTCGCGGATCGCCAGTCGAATTTCCTTGCCGTCGAGTACGCTGGAAGCTCCGGCGCGATGCACTCGGACCGTCTGAAACTCAAACAAATCCTGTTCAATCTATTGTCCAATGCCTGCAAGTTCACGCAGGGCGGGCAGGTGACGTTACGCGTGCGACCGTCCGGAGAGCGGATACAGTTTGTCGTCGCGGACACCGGCATTGGCATGACGCGCGAACAAACGGCCCGGATCTTCCAGCCCTTCGAACAGGCGGACGCCGGCACGTCGCGCCGGTACGGCGGCGCCGGTCTGGGGTTGGCCATCAGCTATCGCTTTGCTGCGTTGCTGGGCGGCTCGCTCAGCGTGGCGAGCCGCGTGGGCCAGGGGAGCGCGTTCACGCTGGATTTGCCGCGTGCGGCGCCGGACGGCGGGCCGCGCTAGTCGCGCCGGCGTTGCCGCCCGGCGGCGGAACGCCTCGAATGGTCAGCGCGCGTCTTCGAGCGCGAAGACTTCAAACGCCGCCTGACGCCCCCGTAGCGTCCGCTCGCCCAGCGAACGCGCGCGGAGTTCCGGCGGCAATTCCAGGCGCTCGCGCACGTCAGCGGAAAGCACGCAGCCAACGCCGACTTCGCGGGCTACTTCGAGCAGGCGGGCGGTGGAGTTCACGACGTCGCCGATCAGCGCGATTTCCTTTTTCAGATGCCCCACTTCGCCTACGGCGATTTCGCCCATGTGCAGAGCGGCCCGAAAGCGCGGGCTGCAGCCGAATTCGCGTTCATAGCGCGGCTGCAAGGCCTGGAACCGATCCAGGACTCGCAAATAGAAGCGCGCACAGCGCGCGTCGCGCAAGCCTTCGGCCGGTCGCCAGCTCAAGATGATTTCGTCGCCCACGTATTTGTAGATTTCCGCACGCGATTCGAGGATCGCTTCCGACAGGTCGAAGAAGAATGCGTCGAGAAACGAGATGTAACGGCGGTTGCCGAGTTGTTCGGCGATCGTGGTGGATCCGGCAAGATCCAGAAAGAGTACGATGCGCGTTTCGTTCTGCGGCTGATGATAGCGTCCCGTGATGAAATTGGCCAACACGGCCGGCCCGAGCAGCCGACTGTTCTCGAACAGGAAATTGATGCCCAGTGCGGCGAAGCCTGCAACGACCATCGCCTCATTGAACGAGGCCGAATCCGCCGGCAAGAACACCGGGCTCGTCGTTTCGCCCGCAAGCCACCGTCCGATGGCGCGCCCGCCCAGGATCAGGCCGACGTAGGCCGCGCTGTTCAGCATCAGCACAACCGTGAAATTCAGTCGGCGCATGGTATTGCGCGCAAAGATACCGACAAAGAGCAACGTGTATGCGCTCAAAAGAAGGCTTATCAGGCCCCCGTCGATCGATCCGTTCCAGACGGCGCTGAGGGTCAAGCCGCCGTCCTTCATCTGCTGAAAGGAGCTCATCACGATGCCGATGGTCATGCCGCTCAGAACGACGACCGCGACGAGCTTGAGGTTGCGACGCAAATTGTAAGACATAGTTCGGCGGCGCTCCTGGCCCGGTCACTTAGACGCGCTTTCCGCGGTGCGTCAAGGGTTTCGCTTCCGGCGGCATGGCGCATGCGGACCGGACCCGCGCCGTGCGACCGTCGTGCGCGCGATGCAGGGTTGGCGCGTGGTTTTTGCGTCTGCTGCGTAAGAAACGGAGTTGCGACGCTTTTCCTCAATCAGTCTTTGGCCTCCAATGTCCGCATTTGACGACCGCTTTCTCCGCGACGCTACCGGTCGATTTTTGATTGCGCTTCACCGACAGGAACGTTCGGACCTCTCCACCTGGGCGCTGAGCAGCCTTTTGAATCGTCTTGCCAGTCAGCATTATAAACTGGAGCTCATCGGCAGCCTTCGAGCCGCACTGCAATCCGGCGTTCCGCCCGACAAAATATTGGTATTCAGTCGTTCCGCGCCGCTGAGCGCCCGGGTGGATAATTCGCGCAATCGTACGCTTACGGATCTCCTTTTTGAATCCGGCGATTCGATAGGCGCTCCGTTTGCGCTGGCCCCGAACCCCTTTGTGGACCGCATCCGGGAAGGGATTCGTCTCCATGGACAAATGCTCAAACTTTTTGAAGCGCAACCGCTGGAGTATCGGCCGAGGCGGTTCGGCCTGTTTCTGCTATGCCTCGCGCTTGCGCGCGAACGCCGGGCGCCGCAAGGTCATGAGCTGACAGGGGTCTTCGAGCGCCCGCCCCCGCCCGATTTGTTCGAACGCGCAGAACGCCTTATGCAC
>JAVHPJ010000141.1:0-9995 GCA_036170535.1 Leptospirales bacterium
GGTGGACAAGCATCACCGCTGGCGGCCGGAATTGGCGCGGTCGGGCGTATGCCGGCGTCAGAGTCGCAGCGAATACGGCATTCACGACAAAGCGCCAGACCTCCGCGTCCGCCGGAAAAAAAAGCCGCAGCCAGAGCGCTTCGATTACCGCAAAAATCAGCACGCCGCGCAGGCGCGGGGCCAGCAGCGGATTTTCGCTGCGCTGCGCAGCGCTGAGACTGTCTCGCAAATATGCCAGACGCAGCGCCGCCACGAACGCACTCGTCGCCGCTATTCCCAGAGCAAAACTTGCCAGCTGCTCCGGCCGCTCAGGGAACAGGCGACCGAAGACGATCAGCGGGACCAGGACGGCGGGCAGAAAGACCAGCGCGCGCAATTTCCATTTTTCCTCAGCCCTGGTCATGTATCTCTCGCACTGCGCGCGAGCGTTTTGCGCCGGATGCCGCGCGCACGGAGCGCACTACCGTCGAAAAGCCGATGCCGCTTTCGCAAACGTACTCGCATAATCCGCATTCCACGCATCGGCCTGCATCAAAATCGCCGCTGCGGTTCTCCAGCAAAGCCAGCGGATTGGCCGCAGTCGGGCAAATCGCCTGACAGGCGAAACAGCCCGTGCAACTCAGGTTTGCGCCGCGCAGGGGCGCAAAATCGGCGGGCGTCGCGTAAAAGGAAGACATGCGAAACGCATTGAAGGAGCGAATGGTTTCCGGCAGCTCGGACGCGTGTCGATGAAAGACCGGATCGCCGGCGATCACGCCGCCCGCGTGGACGTGCTCGTCGCCGAGCAGCAGAGTCAGATCCGCGCCGTTGGGCGCGCGCACCAGTCGCGCTGCGCTGAGTTTTCCGCGAGCCGTATATCGAAGGACGGCGGCCGGGCGGCCGGTGAATGCGCGGCCTTCGAACAGCGCGTCGCACAGCGCCCAGAGCGTGGCCGGGCCGAGAAAGCATATCCCCTGCTCGGCGAAGGGCGCATTCAGATCCACGGCGCGTTCGCCGGCAAGGCTGCCGACCAGCGTCTCGGGCAGCCGCTCGGGCCGCGTTGCGAAGCTGCGCGCGCGAAATGCGTCAATTCGCCCCTGCGGCGTTATCTCGACTTCAACTTCCGGCCCCAGTCGCGCGAGCAAAGTTGCAAGCTGCGCCAGATCCGCAGCGCGTTCCTCAAAAAGTTGCGGCCATGCGATGGCGCCTTCGGGATCAACGCGTGCCAGGATAATCAGCGGACGCGGCGCCTGGAGCGTTTTGCGCAGGGCTTCGTCAAGGCGCAATGCGTGAAACTCAAGGGACGCCAGGCCATTTTCACGGATGAGTTCAAGCAGCGCCGGCAGCGGTTGACTTTGCTGAAGCAGCGCGTCGATGGGTCGTTCGCCCGGCCGCGCTTTGCCTAACTGCAAATTGCCTTCCACTTTGAGGATAAAGCTATCCGAGTTCGCGTTGAGATCGAGAATGCCGGGCATCGGCGCGAGCAGCGGGAAATCACCTGCGCGCGCGATGACTTCGCCCTCGCGCACCCGCCGGGGAAACTCTCCCAGAGCAGCAAAGGGAAAACCTGTGACGCGTTCGGAAAACTCAATCTGCAGAAGTCCGGGCAACGGCAGAGCGCCGAAACGCCCGGCTGCGCCGTCCGGCGTTCGGTAAACGAAGCGCGGACGACGAAAGGCGGATTGAATCAGGGAAAACAAATCAAGCGGAGCGCACCGGCTTTTTGACGGTGTAGATTTCGTCTTTGATCGGCAGTTCTTTTTTCAGGTTTTTGATGTAGGGCAGAAGGTCGCCCATTTCCTGATAGTCTTCGCAGTTCGGCTGCATGCGGCGGGCGACGGTGAAGTACTTGTACAGCTTCTCTTCCCCGGAACGCTTGGACCACTTCTTCTTGTTACACCGAACGCGCAGAATATACTTATCGTGCTCCGCTTCGTATTGCCGCACCGTAATGCAGTGCGCGCAATTGGCGCAGTAGACTTTCTCACCAGCCGCCATAGCTACTCCTGAGTAGGGGTCGGAGGACGACCCGGGACCCTGAAAATGGGTCGAATTGACTACACTTTATAGAATCCGGCCTGGCTCAAGGCTTTTTTTTATCTTTGTCAAAGAAGGTGGTATGAATGAAGTGCTGGATAGCGCTGATTTGCTCCTCGGAAGCCCCGGCATACTGCAGCCCCACAGCCTTCCCGTTGACCCGGATGACCAGCGCCTGCATCTCCACAATCCGGGAGCCCAGCTTGAAGCGGACTTTAACCTGGTCGCCCTGGTAAAGGTTGCCCTTGCAATTCATCGATAGGCCGCCGGCGCCCACATCCGTCAGGACGCACGGAAAGTATTCGCTTTGGGCGGCCAGGCAGTACTCGGCCGGGAGGTTGATCGAGACGCGCGCTTTCTTGCGCTTTTGCTGCGACGAATCGCGCATTTGCATGGAATCATTAAACAGCGAACGATCCAGACCCATCGGGCGCAATTTGAAGTCCGCCGGGAAATGTGTCAAAAGAATCTGCGGACGGCGCGCCAAATTTCCGGGAAGCTTCAGGCAGGTTAAACTGCGTCGCACTGCACTCGAAACATGAAGCGCCGCACATCATCCTGCTCTGCATCGGCGCGGGCGGCGGCGTGAGCGGCTCGCGACAGGTCAGCGCCGGAGGCAAGGGCGCCGAGCAAAGCTCGATTGTACGCCGTAGCCCGGTCAGCAATCCGACAAACCGGGTACAGAAAGGCCTGCGCGCCACGCGGCCGAAGCGCTTGCTCGCCAACATGGCAGGCCTGGTAGGCGACCCAGGCAAGGGGACCAGCCGCCGCCGCTGCCGCCGATATCAGCGGCGCCCGCTCGCGCCCGGCTGGCACCAGCGGCTGACCCGCAGCGCTCTCGCCATGACCAAAGTAGCACAAACAATCAGCGGCTGAGATTGCCTCGTCCAATTCGCCTCGACTGAGCGATCGCGCCACGAAACGCACATCGGCACGGGTTTCAAACAAGGCCGCGGCCTCTTCGGCTTCCCGCCGGGCCGCCGGCAGCGCTTCGCCGCCGGCCGGATTCCAGTACACCAACAGGCGGAGTTTTCCGTGCGCGCCAGCGCGGCCGCCGGCGGGTCGCGCGTCGGCGCGGATTCCAGCGAGACGTACAAGCGCAAACTGCGCCGCCCAGTCTGCTCCATCCAGCCGCAGGGATTCAAGAGGCGCCGGCGGGTCCAGGCGCGAATGGATCAGAATCTGGCCGGCGGCGGCGGCGCGCCGTTCGCACGCTTCCAGAAAGTAGCGCAAGGATTCAGCGGCGGGGCGCCAGGCCAGCGCGTCAGCGTCTGAGGACCGTTGTCGCGCCCGCTCAAACTCGGCCGCTTCCAGGCGATTGAAATAGGAAGAATCCGGCACAGCCAGGGGCCCGTCGTATTCGAGGACCTGGCCGTTCGCATACAGCGCCCGGAAGCCGGGCGCGAGGACCAATAGCGGCGGGCCGCCCGGCGACATGACGCAAGGGGGCCGCGCGAGATTACGCAGCGCGAACGAGCCGCTCGGAGCGGCGCGGGGCGCGGGCGTTCAAGAGCGCTTCGCGGATAGAACCAAAGCCGACATAGAGGAAGCCCAGACCATAAATGGTCATAAATGGCGTCAGCATCCACAAGCCAAAGGCCAGCGAATAATACACGCAGGTGAGGCAATAAAAGCCCATGCCAATTTCGACCGCAGAAAGCGGATCAAACGGCAGGCGATAACGATCGCGATCAGCCAGATTGTCCGTTTTGGATTCAATGCGCAGTTTGGGCGTGCGCTTGAAGGACGACTGCACGCCGATGACAGCCTCAATCCATGCGCGGGTATTGCTGACCGCGATGCCCGTGCCAATCATCATGAGCACCGGCAGCCAGATCATGCGCTGTTTCCAGTCCGGATACAGTTCACGCTGCGAAACCACATAAAAAATCATCGGGCCAAAGGTGCCCACGCTCATAAAGGCCGCCACAGCGAACAGGGCGAAGATGCCCGCATCGGCCATGCTGTAGACGCTCCAGCCGTCAATGAGCAAGAGCGGCAAGGTCACGAGCATGTTCAGAATCATCAACGGATGCACGCTGTAATTCAGCAGGTGCACCAGCGCCTCGGCTTTGATCTTCCAGTTGAAGTCGGCCTTGAGGATGCGCGGGATAAGTTTAACTGCGGTCTGGATGGAACCCTTGCACCAGCGGAACTGCTGGGACTTGAAAGCGGCGATTGTGCCTGGCAGCTCGGCCGGATTTTCCACATCCATAAAGTAGCGGAACCTCCAGCCCGCCAGTTCGGCGCGATAGGACAGATCAAAATCTTCCGTCAGCGTGTCGCCCTGCCAGTTGCCGGCTTCGTAGATGCATTCCTTACGCCAGACGCCGCCGGTGCCATTGAAGTTCATCCAGAGCTGGTTGCAGTTGCGCGCGACCTGCTCGATCATGAAGTGCCCGTCGATGCCCATCGACTGAGCTTTCGTCAATATGGAGTAGTCCGCATTGATGTGGCCCCAGCGCGTCTGGACCATGCCGATTTGCGGATCGTCAAAATAGGGAATTGTGCGAATCAGGAATTCAGGGTTCGGGACAAAGTCCGCATCAAAGATCGCCACGTACTCGCCCTTTGCGCGATCCAGACCGGCTTTCAGCGCGCCGGCTTTATGGCCTTCGCGGTTCGTACGGTGCAGGTGCACAATGTCAAAACCGCGGCGCCGGTATTCAGCGACCAGCCGGGCGGCCTTGTCGCGCGTGTCGTCGGTGGAATCGTCCAGCACCTGGATTTCCAGACGCTTTTTGGGCCACTGAATTTGGGCCACGCCTTCCAGCAGACGGTCGACCACGTAGTACTCGTTAAAGATGGGCAGCTGGATGGTGACAGTCGGAACGTCGCGCAGGTTGGCGACCGAGAGGTCCAGGGGTTCCTTTTCGCCGTCCGAAAGGCAGTACTTCTTGTTACGCTGGTAGAGGCCTACCATCACATAACAATGCACGCCAAACAGGAAGAGCAGCAGGATATCGACGGCGTAAACGACAATCAGTAGAACAGTTAAGGTTTCCATAGGTCTGCGCCCGGCGCCTGAACGATTCCGGGCTGCGAATTTTGTTCGCAGGTCTCCGGATCGGGAACCCAGGCGCTCCCTGAGTTTTGAACACGATTTTTATGGGGCTCTGTCCGTCAAGCCCGACTTACGATTATGTCCATTTCATGACGCGATTTCGGGCGCGTCGGAATCAGCGGCGCCGGGCATGCTTTGCGGCCCGTTCGGACCGGGCGACGGGGTCGAATCGGGCCGGCGAGCGGCGCCCCGGGGGGCAAAATCAAGAAAGGTCAGGCGTTGGCCGCGGTAGTCCCGCTCCTCGGTGTGGACAATCTCCATACCCTCCCCGACGCCCGCCTCCGGTTGGAAAAAGGCCCGCCCGTGGACAATAAAGCGCAGGTCACAGGGTCCCGCCGGCGTCCCGTTCAGAATATTATGCACCAGACGTTGGACCGAGGGGCTTGCGCCGTCGTGCTCCCAGAAGGAGTACGGCGGGTCGAGAAAGGCGACCACGCGCGGGAATTCGAGCAGCAAGGGCGCCATACGTCGGAAGTCCCGCTTATGGATGGTCAGGGGATAGTCCCAACGCTGCTTTTCTGCAAACAAGTGCCGCAAGCGGCCGGGATCAATTTCGCTGAGATGAACGGGCGCAAAGCCCAGGCTGTGGGCCTCGATGGCCATTTGTCCCGAGCCGGCGCACAAATCAAAAAAAGCCCACTGGCTCAGGTCCGCCTCTAACCGCCCTTCGAGAATTTGAAAGACGGCCTCTTTGACGAGACCCAGGGTCAGGTGGCTGTTGCCATGTACGGCGGGCGGCACGGCGACTTTGCGACCGCGCAGGCTGCCGCGCAAGATGCGCAGGGAGTCGGCCATGGCGCCTTATTTGAACCGCGATCGAATCCGCTTGAGATACCGAGCCTGGCTGGTATACAGCAGAGTAAAGAGGGCGCCGAAGGCGGCGGAGCCAATAATGATCTTATACAGCTCGAACTCGCCGGTCCAGAACAGAAAGTTCACGGGGGCCGGATCCGGATTGCCTACGATCAGGAGCAGAAGCCCCAGCACGCAGATAAGCAGCAGTGTAAGCCTGACAGGTATCAAACGACCTCGGTAGCGCGCATCACAACTGGGTCACGTTGATGCTGCCGCACATGGGGCAGACCATCGAGCCGTCCGAAGCCTCGTCCAGAGACGATTCCTCCCAGCGATAGTCGCAGTCCTCGCAGACGTAGCTGACGCCCTCGAGGTCCTCTTGTTCTTCGTCCCAATCTTCGAGGTCGTCGTCGAGTTCCTCGTCGAGATCGTCGCCAAATTCTATCATTCAATCGTCCGCCCGGATGGCCCGTTCCTGGAAACAGGAGTTTGGGCTTCAAAAAAAATCGGGCGGCCAGCGAGCAATACTATTTTTCAAATCCCGGACAATCGGCCGCCGAAACTCGCCGGCCGACTGCGTGCGATAGCGCTCAGCGAGCGGCGACTGCTTTCAGTTTTTCCGCCAGATCACGATTCAGCGCGTCCGCGTCGCTGGCTGCGGCCGCATCCAGGAGCCGATCCAGGTCTTCCTTGCGGTCGCCGTCGTCGATATTGGCGAGGGCCAGCAGGCTCGCATACTGGACAGCCGGGCGATTGCTGGCGCCGGCCGCTTGGACCAGGGCGGCCGAGGCTTCGCCTTTTTTGCCAATCGCGCCCAGGGCGGCGGCGGCATGCGCCGCGACGCGGTCGTCGGAGGAATTCAGCAGCAGTTGGGCCAGGGCGCCGGTGGCGCCTTCGGCTTTCGCAGCGCCCAGGCTGCGGCAGGCTTGAATTTGCACCGCGGCGTCGCTCGATTGCAGATCGGCGATATATTCATCGACGGATTTCTCCGCATACAGGGGAACGGTGATGATCAGGGCCGCGAGGGCCGCAAGTCCATTGCGCTTAAAGCTCATGGTCTGCGGTATACGAGCGAGAAGCGGGCTGTCAAACGGAAATTCCCCTCATGCTCACTCCCCCGTTCCATCCTCAGCTCGTACACTTGCCAATCGCCCTTGGCTTGCTGGCGCCCCTGCTCGGCCTGGTCTGCGCCTGGGGACTGGGTCGTGCGCCGGAGCGCTGGCGGCTCTGGGCCCTGGTAATCGTCTTTCAGTTGCTGACCAGCGTCGCCGCCTGGGTCGCGCTGACGACCGGCGAAGCGGATGCGCGCCGGATTGAAGCAAAACCGGAGCTGCGTTCCGCGCTGGCGGAACACCGTGCGGCCGGCGAACGTTTTTTTGTGGCGTCGCTTGCGGCGGTGGTCCTGGCCGTGCTGGCCTACAAACCGGCGCGCCGCGCAGCCGGGCTGCGAGCCGCAACGGTTGCGCTCCAATTTGTTCTGGCGGCGCTTTTACTCGAAACGGCTGTTCGTGGAACCTATCTCGCCCATGTGCGCGGCGCCGCCCGGGTCTGGATGAGCGCGCCGGCCGATTGAAAACCGCAATGCGGCGCCCGGAGGCCTTCAGTCGTCGAACCGCCGGGGCGGGCGCACCTTTTCCCAGCCGTAAACCACAAGCGTCCCCGGTTCTTCCGCACACAACACGCGCGTCAGATGCGTGCGGGCCGGACCGTAGCAGACCTCGCCGCTTTCCAGATCATAGCGCGCGCCATGTAGTCGGCACAGGATAAAGCCCGCTGGATCGAGAAACTCGGCGTCGCCAAAATCGAGCGGGGCTCGAATGTGCGTGCAGCGATTAAAATATCCAACAACGCGTCCGTCCGGTAGTCGATAAAAGAACGCCTCGTCCTGGACGTCGCCATTCGGCGGATCAGGTAAAACCGCTGTGAAGGCCTTGCGCGCGCCGCTTTCCAGCGGCTGCAACAAAGGCAGGCGCAGCGGCGGGTCATAAGTCCGTTTCAGGCCGAAGTCATAAGGCGCGCCGTACGATGCTTCGCCACGGGCCTCCTCATCGCTCACGGACACCCCTCGCCGATCCGTGCAGGATCCGAAATCATCGCGTTCGCCGCGCCGACGACTGCGCCCGCTCCGCTCGCATGGACGACGACGCCTTCCGCCAGATTTTCCGCCGGCGTTTCACGCTCAGGATCATAGCTTCGCAGCCAGAGCGCTCCGCGCGGCGAAGCGTCGCCCGGTTGACGAAAACACGCGGGAAATTGCGCCGCCGCGCTCCGGACGCCGTCCGTTGTTATGAATTTCACGCTGCTCTGCGTATCGCGCACGTAAAGGCCGGAGGCGTCCGGCGCCCAGACGAACTCGGGCAGGCCAGGCGCGCCGGCAAAATAAATCTGACCGCGCCCCTCCGCGTGAAAGACGCCCGCGCGCAGACGGAAGAATCGTACAACGAGATCGCCGCCCGGCGGTCCTTCCGCCGACGCAGCCGTTTCAATCACCGCAAGGCGGGCCCCGTCAGGGCTCGGCGATGCCGCAATCATTTGCTGTTCGGCGGCAATCACAGCCGCAGGTTCGGTCAGCGCAGCCGCGCCGCTGCAACAGGGGAATATGACGAGTTCCTGGGGACCGCGGCCCATCTCCGTTGCGGCGCCGCGAATGGCAAAGAAGTGATCGCCTGCCGCACGCAGAGAACCCGCCAGGGTCCAACCCGCGTAGCGCGCAAGCTCGCGACTCGCAACGACGCGCTCGCCCTGGATCTCATGCAGATAAACGCGCGTCTGAATCCCCCGCGAAAGTTCGTTCTGATTGAGCGGATACCAGTTAAGCTTTGCTTCGTAATCAAGCCGCGCCTCAAGCAGCCGGGACTCATCGATCCAGCTCGCCGGCAACCATTGATAGCGATCGCTCCAGAACAATACGCGGCAGTGGGACGCGCCGGCCAGAAGCAACAGGGGCAGCCAGAAACCCGGATTAATTCGCATCCGGAAACCCTCGTCCAAAGATGCGAGGCGGCAACTCGAATTCACGCGCCGCTTTTCTCGTTGCGGAAAAACCGCCCGGGATCGCCGCACGCACGATGCGGGTGGCCGGGCCGCGGCCGAGCAAAAAAAAAAGCCGGCGCTGAAACGCCGGCTTTCCTGCTGCGCCCGGGAGGGCGAAGATCAGCGATAATGTTTTTTCGCGCCGCCATGCGTGTCGCGGGGGCGCACAAATACGGTGTTATAGTTCTGCCAGCGATGATGCGTACGATGACAGGTAAACAGCCACAGGAAACCGCAACCATAGCTTTCCTGGAAGCTGCCGCCGCCGGTGGGGCAAGTACGGTCCACTGTATCCACCCGGTTCACGTTACACAGGGAGTGATTCGCGAGAACGCCGTCATCTTTACCGGGCAAAAACCCGCTGGTGAAGCCCCAGTAGTCCGAGCTTTCGCCGGAGGTGGTGTCCATGACCAGACCGCCCGTGCGGTTGTGGTCCCAGCTGCGCGCGCCGCTGGTGCTGACCGAGCGATCCAGTTGGCCGCCCAAATTGGGGTCTCCCAGCCAGCTGAGGTAGGTGGTGGAGATGTCCGCCAGTTCCGAGCCGCCCGCGGCGTTCGCCATCAGACGAATGTCGAGCACGTTCAGGCCCGCCGAGCCGTAGCGTGAAAAATAATACGCTGCAACCAGACCGCCCGTGCTGTGGGTGTAGATGTTGCAACGATTAATGCCTTTGCAAAACACGTTGACCGCGTCGTTCAGCTGCTTCTGCGCGCCGCAATTGTCCCAGCTGTATGCGCCAAAAGGACGCGTGCCGTCAAAGCCTATATAACGAATATTGCCAACACCGGAAACGTCGCCGCCCCAGTAGTTTTTGTGGTCGGATGTGCCGCTGTTTACGCTGGTAAGCGCCTGGCAGTGGTTGTCGCTGGAACGACCATGCAGGAACAAGTTGTAAACGTTTGGCTGAGCCGGTTGCGGCGGCGGCGCCGCCGGGGGCGGACGGAAGGCGGCCAGCTCCGAAGAAACGACCAAAGTCAATGCGCCCACGAGGGCCAAAATCAGGTACTTTCGCATGATTTACTCCATTTAGAGTGTATTTTTTTCACGGTCTGGCTCAAGATCCAGCGTCCCGCAAGCCTTTTTTACC
>JAVHPJ010000142.1:0-9937 GCA_036170535.1 Leptospirales bacterium
GACATGGACTCTGCGGCAGCACCAAACTCGGGTTGAGTTGGTAAACTCGTTTTTTTCTGCATCCCGGGATGAATCACGCGGGAACGTTCTGATCGGAGCTTTTTCATACCGGGCGAACTCCTATCGAACGGCTCGTATCGTGTTCCGCAGCCGGCGCGCACAACTGCCAGGCGAGATCGATGGCGTCGGGTTCCGGACTGAGAAACATCAGATCCGGGACGCCGGCTTCGTTGCGGTACAGCAAGGTCAGTGCGAGTTCCTTGCGTTCCAGCAAGTCGAGGGCGGCAACCATAGCGCCCTCCCCGATCCGAAAGGCGGCCTGGATTTCATCAGCGACGAAGCGGCGCCAACCTCGTCCGGCAAACCAGACATTGGCTCGCTCATCCACTGCAGGATCGAGCGCCAGTTGAAGCAGGAGGGCGGCTGGCAAGGACTCTGCCACCTCGACAAGTTGCGCTAGCCCGCCAAGGGCTCCGAGCGCACCGGCCGGATTTCGGCCCGCGGCCGACTGCCCGGACATCGCGCTGAAAAGGGGTGCATCAGGATTCCAGTGGGATGATTCAAAAACTATTGCGTGTGAATTTTCCGACGCCATGGGATGGACATCGGAAACCCGCACTGCAACGATCAAGAAAAATAATGAAATTTATAATGCGAATTTAGGGTATAAAGTTGCCGATTCCGGCAATAATTGCCGGTTTCGGCAACTTTTTGAGGAAAAAAATTTCAGTCGGCCGGCTCGTGCGACGTTTCGCGGGCGCGATTCTCAGTCATCGCGACCCTCCGAGAGGCTACTGGCAATGCGGCGAAGCTCCGCCGCTAATCCAGCACGCAGCTTGCGTGAGCGGCATGGCATCAGGTTTACCGTGAGTTCGAGGCGGCGGAGTGCGCCATGCACGTTCTGTCGATCTGCTTGCGGGTGGCTGCTCACGCCCTGCGCTTGAACCGCACCAGCCATCCCCCCGATGCCTTCAGCCTTTGTCACAGAGAACCTGAAGTTCAGCATGCTGAACTCGGTGACAATGCGACATAATTCGATTGACTGCTGCGCCGGCTGGCCACAGGCTCCGGCCAAACCTGTAAGTTCAGCATGCTGAACTCAGGCAATCATTCCCCGTAGCGATAGCCCACGGAGGCCCGGATGAACAAAGCAGCGCCATGCATCATCGCCATCGTAAATTCTAAGGGCGGGACGGCCAAAACAACGACCGCGATTCACCTCTCCGACGCTCTGGTCAGACAGGGACGCCGCGTGCTCATCGTCGATCTCGATGAACAGGGCAATCTGACAAAACACGCCCTGCTCCGCCGCATCGGCCGTCCGCCCGGGGACTCCGCGAACTGGTCTCAGGCGACTTCCGACGCGGAGCACTCCGAACGAGAGAGATTGCGCGCGGCTCATAACATCGTGCGCATCGCCCGCGGCGAAGCATTGCTGGCCGACTCTGTTACACCAACCGAAATTGGAGACCTGGTCGCGTCCCATGCCGACATTCCGGATCTGGTCCGCGAAGTCGCATCCGATCCGCGCCTTCCTGCGCGCATCCTGACAGCTATTGAATCCGCGCCGTATGACACGGTGCTCATCGATACGCCGGGCCGCGCAGCGTTCGAGCTTACCCTGGCATCGACCCTCGCACACGTGCTCATCATGACGGTCATGCCCGCCGACTGGAGCATCGAAACCCTCCCAGTTATCGAAAAGGCGTTCGACGCTGCGGGCCGCGACAAGCCCAGACGATTCCTGTTCGCGCCCGTCGTATTTGCCGAAAAGTCCAACCACGCAGAGTTTCTTCAGCAGCTTGCCGAACTTGCGAAATCTCGAGGCCGAATTGTCCTGCCAGCGATACCGCGCGATGAAAACGTCCAGCTCAGGACTGAGGCCGGACTCGCTCTTTCGCCAAAAAGCCACGCGTTCCTTCGCTTTCGGGAAATGGCCGAAACGATTCAAGAGGTACAGGTCGCATGAAGCGCAAAACAAACATCAGCCAGGTCATTACAACGTCAGGAACCGCAGCCCCGAACTTAGCCCTCGCAGGCAGCCCGGCGACCAGGGCTCCGGCCGGACGCCTGGAACGTATCCAACTCGCTGAAATTCAACGAGCTGAAAATGGCCAGAGTGGCGGGAATCCCCGGACCACTTTTGATGCGCACAAACTCACCGAACTCACCGCGTCCTTGAAAGAACTCGGCTTGCTCGAACCGATTGTTGTTTTGCCGCGGGGAACGGATGGGCGCTATCCATTGGTCGCAGGCGAACGTCGCATTCGGGCTGCAGCTCAGGCAGGCTGGACCGAGATTGACGCAATCATCAAACGCGTTGATGAACTCCAGCCGCGGGATGCTCCCGTCGCCCGGATCGTAGAAAACCTCATCCGAGAAGACCTCTCCCGCGCCGATCTTGCGCGCGGCCTCCGCAACCTGGTAGAACACTGGGGCGAGACCCTTGAATCCGCCGGCAAAAAGCTGGGTCGTAGCAAATCGTGGATGAGCGCGCAATTGGCTTATGCTCGCCTGATCGATGAAGTGCCAGAAGCCCAGGCTCTGGATTATTCCAGTGCGGAGCGAATTGCGCGTCTGCCAGATCCACGCGAACGGCAACGCAGCGTGAAAGAAACCCTCGCGCTTGTGTCGGCCGGAGCGACAAAGCGTGATGCGGCCCAGGCCGTCACCAACGGGAAAACTGCTAGGGGCCTACGCACGGGCAGGGCGGGACATGTCATAACTCCTGAAGCCGCCGCCACACAATTATCAACGCTCCTCGCGCGCGCCCAGCGGCTGATTCACCGCATCCCTCAAAAACAACGCAAACTCCGACAGAATGCACGCAAAGAAATTGAGAAGCTACTTGATTCACTGGATTAGGCATCAAAAAGCCTGCAATAGCGCTGTATCGGAGAGACAATGCGCGGCCTCAAACATAAACGCCGGAATCCAGGCATACCAGACTGAACCATCGGCGCCTGGTTCTCGGCGCCGAAAAAACGAACTGCTGCCCAAAAAAATTCTTGTACTCGAAAGGGGAAGGGATAACTATTGTGACGCAGCGGTCGTTCGCTCGCCGAATGTCCGCCTCGCGATCCACTAGTTTCTGTAGCGCAGACGAATAGCCGCGGCTGCGCTAACCGGGGCCGCAAGGCCCCGGGGCCCTCGGGCCGGTCCTCAAGCCCACCAATTTTTCGTTGACGCCCGTCACCCCAACGGTATGTGACTTCTACGCCGATTATGTCTCATAACGGCTGCCGCACGGCTATGCGGCTTGTCCTGGATCGCGAGGCCGGATCAATAAATCCCCAGCCTCCGTAAAAATTTACATCGCGCAAGCGAGGGCGGAGCTTTGCCCGGCGTCTGCGCAGGGGAGGGGCAGTGGACCTATCAAATCATGACGGCGGACTTCCGACGCCCGTCGAGCTGGCGACGCTCAGACACATTATCCAGCTCTCGGCCAATCGCGGCTACTGTTGGGCGACCTTCGCCGCCTTTGAGAGCATGCCGGAACTCGGTCCGACATCTCGCGCACGGCCGCGCACGCCAAAGCGCGATCGCGAAGCGCGACGGGAGAAATTCCGCTCAGCG
Source organism: Leptospirales bacterium (assembly GCA_036170535.1). GTDB lineage: Bacteria > Spirochaetota > Leptospiria > Leptospirales > Leptonemataceae > SSF53. The sequence continues at coordinate 3,577 of JAVHPJ010000142.1, forward strand.
ATAGCGGGTCTGCGCAAGAAGGGTCTGCTCGAGACCGTCTATCTCTCCCCAGACAGGGACCACCTTGTGGACCCTGCAAGCGGCGAAGGCTCCAACACACGCTATTGTTGGCCTACTCCTGCAGGCCTTGCAATCTGTGGAGACTTTGTTCTTCGTCTCCGCACGGCGCGTGTGAACCAGGGCAAAACCTGGCCGCAACAGTTCGGTTTTGATCTATCCGCTCTACATGCGGTCCCTGGACCAGGCGAAACGAACCCCTGGCCCCAGGCGTTCGGACAGTCACCCCCAGGGTCTCAGCCACCTGGGGGCCAGGCGCTGGAACACCTGGCCCGTACACATTATGAGAGAGTACAAAGCTCAGGTACACATGTACCCACGGCCGCACGCAAAAACGATGAATCAGTTGAACCAGGTCAAGAAGCGGCTGTGCGAATCCCGGAAGAATGGAGTCAGGCTCTCGAACGCCTGCGCCCCGAAATGCCCGCCGTTTTCTTTGCGAATTTTATTGCTCCGCTACGTTTTCAACGCACGGCAGATGGCGTAATCAGCCTCTGGGCTCCGAGCCAGCAACTCGCGCGACGCGTGACGGAGCGCTATCAAGCCGTGATTGAGCGAGCACTCGGCGAACGCGTGCGCCTCCAATCGCCGAAGGAACGCGGTAGGATTCCGGAGCCGGACGTGCCAACTTTGCAACGGGTCGCGTTGTGCATGTAAATCGGCTCCAGAAGCATTCGGGCGATGCACGCCGGAAACAAAAAACGCGCCGCGTGTTCAACTACACGGTATGTAGTTTTACATAATCCACGCCGTCTGTTTACGGCGCCTATTTCGCCTCAATGCGTTTTTTGTATTGCCGGCAATTTCGTCATTTCGCAGAACTTGCCGGCAAATGTACGCCTCTGCAAGACAATGCAAAATTTTCACCGCAGGATCAGCGGCATTTGCGCTTGCGATCGGCCTGTCGCCTTACCCGGCTATGAGTATGCCTGATTCTTATGTCGCGCCCCATCCAACCAGTGAGGGTCACGAGGAACCGATCTTTGCATCGGAAGTCAGCGTCCGCGAGAAGCGCGATCCAACGACGATCGCAGTCGTAACCGGAATCGGCGGCGTAGGCCCGCTTGGCTGCGACAACAGCGCTGCGTATGCAACTGCGCGCGCCGGCGTACAACTTTTTGAACCGGTACGATACTTTGATGCATCATCGTTCCGATGCAGCCGGGCTTTTCATGTTGCGTCCGACTACGCCGTCCTGGAGGACGCTTCACTCACCGATTTTGAACGCGGCTTCGGAGCCGCAGCTCGCTTCTCAATTGTTGCTGCGAAACTGGCGCTCGCCGATGCAAATATCCAGCGGCTGGATCCGTTTCTTACGCCGATCTTTATTGGAAGCACCATAAACGACCTCGCAGCCACAGGAAGTCAATTACTGAGACTGCCGGAAATGCTTACCAGTGACGTCTCAGATCGCGTAGATCCGAACATACTGCAGCTGGTTACAATGCATCTTCCTGCCGTGGCAGTAGCCAACTCGTTAGGTCTCGAGGGCCATACTGGCGCCTGGTCAACGGCCTGCGCAACGCCCGGCAGTCTGCTTTCGCTCGCGGCCTCGAAAATCCGAGCCCGGGACGCAGATTCGCGCGTGATTCTCGTCGGCGGCGCGGAAGCTCCGATTAATCCAATTGTTTTTAACGTTTTTTCAAAGAACGGCCTGGTGACATCCGCCGATCGAGTCAGCATAATGGATGCGAAGTCCAGCGGAACCGGCTTGAGCGAAGGCGCTGTTGTATTCGTCGTCGAGTCCCTCCATAACGCTATAACTCGCGGAGCGCGGCCGATCTTCGAAATAGAATCGGTTGGATTGGTGCAAAACTCCGTTCAGAATCCCGACCGTCATGGCCGACTGGTGGCAAGGGCGGGCGAGATAGCGCTGGCAGGCGATAAGCGTGTCGACTTGGTAATCATGCACGCGCCTGGTTTCGCGCCGCTTGAGGTCATTGAAGCGCGGGGCCAAAGGCTTTTATTTGGTGATAACATGCCGCCTCACACGGGGCAAAAAGCCTGTTACGGGGGAGGGGGCGCATATCACACGGCGGAATCCATTCGACTCGCCGCGATGATGATGGAGCGTAACGAGGCCTTGTATACGCCTAACTGTGATGAGCCTGCACGACATGCTGACGCGCTCAACTTAGTCCGCCACGAGCCGCGTCGCTTGTCGTTGAATCGCATTGCAATAAATTTCGCCGGACTTCTCGGCTCTATAGGGACATTGGTCATTCGCCGTCCGAATTCTGGGTAAAGTGATGAGCGTAGTAGTCGTCAACTTGATAGCATCGAGCGCCATCGGCGCATTTGGCATGTATGGGCTTCTGGCGTTTCGCGCCTCGAGAACACATCGCGCTTGGGCTGGCTTTTGCGGCGGCGCCGCCCTCTACTTGTTCGCGATTGCCGCCACTCGCACATCGTTGCTGGATCCAGTCATTGCATATCGGCTTGTCTTCCTTATGATGGCGCCCCTGTTCATTGGCCTGGGTCGCTTTGTTGCCGCATTTACCACGGACGCTCTTGATTTAAACCGGAGAGTCTGGCACTGGGCTCTAATAGTAGCGCTTGCGATAATCTCTGTCACGGCCTTTGCGACGGATTTGTTTGTCTCTGGAGCGAAAGCCGACGGCATGCCCGCTCACGGTCCACTCAGCCTGGTATTTGTGGGAGCGATCAGCTTTGCCGGCATTGCCTGGACAGGTTGCATATTTTGGGCCTGGAGGCGCAGCGGGGCGGACGCACGTCGCAGAGGTGTTCGACCGGATGAACGGACAAGGCTGCACCTGTTTCAGTACCGGTGGACGCTTGCCTCGCTGGCGGTTTCATTTGGCATCGGAATTTATACGAATGGAATTCGTCCGATGGTTCAGGGTGATTCCTCATGGGGCTTCTATGCTCCTGCCGCGTTGACGCTGTTGTTCGTTGCGATGATGACGGCCGTGCTGGGCGGGGCGAAGCGAATTGCCGGGGCATGGCTTGGCATGCGATTCGTGCAGGCTGCCAGTAGCACTTCGAATCCTCTGGATTTTGATTCCGGTTCTATGTCGGCGCTTGAATGGATGCGCCTGGGTGAAGAACTTATCCAGGGTTCAGACGAGCGCGCCTCCGTCAAACTAGGAGGAAGATGGGTAAGCGTTAGAGCAGGGGGTGCGCCGGCGCGCGACGAGTTGACTATCACGCCCGGCGCGTTCAAAAATCTATTAGTGCAGCAGCAATCGCTCGCCAATACAAACATGGAGCTATCCGTGCGTTGCCAGGCCTTGATCGGCCAGGTGGGCGTATTGGAGCAAGAGTTGGAGGCCTGGAATCAAGCGGGTCGACTGGCGGACTCAGTTCTGAAAGCCGTCTGGGCGGAGAATCTGCAGTTAAAAAATTCGGCGTTGCTTGAGGCAGCGTCAGGCGAAACGCAAGCTCCAGATGTGACCTTTGAATTCTTACGGCACATCGCCAGCATATATCGCTACGGAGGCGCTGAGGCGGCGCGAAAGGCAGTCGAGGACTTTCTTAAGGAATAAGCTTTTACGTCGCCCGGTCCGGACCGCTGCGCGGCAAATTGATCTTGGCCAGCAGGCGTCTTTTTTTCTCGGGTGGCGCAGACTCAATCAGTTCGTGCGCCTGCAACAGAAGCGCACGCAAATCCTCGTTTTCCAGCATGGCCTCGAAGGCTTCCAATAAATGAGGGTCTTCTTTCAGAACGCCAAGCAAGCGTGCGAGCCGGGTATCATTTAGAAGGGCTTGCATTTCGGAATTAAGCGGTTCGTCCACGGACGATGCGAACAGCGGACCTGTGCCTTCGAGCCAGAATGTCGGATTCACGCCCTTCTTTTTCCAGAGTTCGATCGCCTGGTTCGCAGTTGGGGCCCGTCGCGCAGCCTTGATATCTGATAGGCGGGCGAGGCTCACATCCAGCAGTTCGGCAAGGCCGGCGAGGCTCCTGAGACCGAGGGCGTCCACAATCTGTGCGACCCTCTCCGCCTGAGTTAAGGCTCGGCCTTTTCGAGATCCGGCTTTCATATTTTCGAAAAATGGTTGATCTTATTCCCCATTTGGGGTATAAGTTGCAGGCGGCCAGTTAGCCCCGGGTCCATGCGGGCCCAGGAGCGTAAGAACGTCAACGGTTCGATTGGGCGCATATTCGAGGTCGGGCATGTCGATCGCTCCGATATTCGCATCGCGACGAATGTATCAAGCTTCAATGCGACAGATGTTTCAGGAAGTAGCCGCATGAAAGGATGGATAAAAACCGCCGGGAAGGAGTCGCCGGCCGATCTCCGGTCTCTTCCAGACGGATGCATCAAATTGACGACGTCAGTGGAAGGCAAAGAATTGCAAGCTTGCTCAATTCAGATCGTCGACGACAGCCTGCTCATCCGCGGATACTCCGATTCAGGAAAAGTGGCCGAGAGTGTCGAGTTTCTTCCTGCGTCGCTCGTTGTGCAGTATCCAGTGACGCTTCTGGCTCAAGCGTTGCGCAACGAGTTCCCGTCCATCAATGCACTTCGATTAATCGAGCTTGCTCTGTCAATCGGGCGAGCAGGGCCATCGGATGAACTTTTGTTGGAAATCACAAGATTTATCAAGCAGCACACCAGTGCCGCGATGAATCTGAAGTTAAATGGCGCCATGTTTAACGGAGACTATCAGGGGTGATACGATGGTAGAAAATCTAAGATCTTCGCCGGAATTTGTTTGTAAGCTCAGCAATGATTCCGGTTCGAAAACCTTCGGTCTGGGCCACGAAGGTAGCATTTAATGAGCGCCGGATATTTGAAGCCCCAAAGCGGCTGGATCAATTGGCGCGGCTCCGTTTTTGTTGATGTATCATTGCGGCAGACGCCGCGCGGCGTATTGGTGTTCGGCGGTTTGCCGTTCGGCAAGATGCGCCTTAAGCAGTGCGAGTTGCGAGAAACTGCAAACGGATATGCGATTCGCGGCGAGCGAATCGTTCCCGGCGGGGTGCGCCTGATCGAAGAAATGACATTCTTTCCCAGGCAGCTACGCCGTCTGTTAGCGGCGAACGGCGAAAACGGCTCCAGCGGCCTCCAGAATGCGGAAGGTTTGCTGGCATCGACTCCTGCTGCCACGGCTGACCGGGGGCAAAAGACGATTTCCCAGGCCTCTACGGATTGACATCTATAAGTATTTATTCAGTATAGTTTGCCCGAATCCCATGCGCAGCCGCCCCGCACATATTCTGCTCGCCGCCCTCTTTGCGGCCGGTCTGCTCGCGGTGCCCTTCGAAGGCCTGGCGGCGCAAAGCCTGCCCTGGGACGAGTTTGAGCCGCCCCTTGCGGATGTCGAAGCCCTGACTCCGGAAGAGCTCGCGGATGTGCGCGCTTTTGCCGAGGCCCTGCCGGAACCTTCCGAGCAGAATGCCTGGCGCGCGGAAGAGCTGGATGCGGAAGACCGCGCCGCGCAGCCGCCGGAACGCCAGGCGGCGGATTTGTATCGGGCGCCGCTTGGGCCGGAATGCGCGATTCAGGGGCCGGGCTCGGTCGCTGTGGTGGCTGGCGGCGGCGCGTCCATTAATCCGGATCCGGGCGCTGGCGCCGGTCGGGATTGTGGCGGCGATCTATGGCCCGGGGCTCTGCGCCACAGTTTGCCGCCGGCCCGCGTCGTTTCTGGCCGCGGGCTGCTTCTAAAGAACGTATACTTTTCAATTCGTAACGGCTACGCCGACGCGGGGCGCGAGACGCTTCTGTCTTCGTCCCCCCGCCCGCCTGCCGCCCTGCGCGCGCCGCATCCTGCGCCGCTTTCTGTCATAGTTCCGACAACTGTCCAAACCTCTCCGGAGTTCCTCGTATGAATCTCTCGATCGCGACCGTAAAACAAACGGCGGTTGATTCTATCGCCATCCCCCTCGAGCGCGTGCGCAGTCTGCACGAAGCCGTGCGGCGATTGCCTTCGGGCGGCGCAGGCGGCCCCGATTTAGCTGCGCTACTGCTTGATTTAAAGACGCCGCCGCCCTCCGGCTGGCGCAGTTTTTTCACCGGTCGGCGTTTGCGCGCCACGGCCGCGGCATCGCTCGGAATCTTTTTGTATTCGCTGGTCGTTTCCACGGGCGAACTCGCCGCGCAGCCTTTTCGCGATTTTGAGCAGGTTTCGCGCGACGACCTGCAGCGCTTTGGCGATCGCGCGGAGCGTTTAAACGACGTCGACGCCTGGAATAACTACATGACGCTCGGCGTCGCGACGGAACGCGCCGAGTGGGAAGAGGAAGTCTACGAGCAACTGCGCGACGAGCTTACTGCGATTGAAGAACGCACGGATCTGAGCGCCGAGCAGCGCGAGACGGAACGCAGTCTCGCCGAAG
>JAVHPJ010000143.1:0-2104 GCA_036170535.1 Leptospirales bacterium
GGCGCGCGATCGGTCGGTTCCGGCGTTCGGGGAAACACCAGCGACAGCACTACGGACAGGGCGAGCACGCCGCCGATAATCGCCAGCGAGATCGAGATGGGGAACTTTCCGCCGAACATCTCGTTCAGCCAGACCATTTTGAGGCCCACAAAGATCAGAATGATCGACAGACCGTATTTCAGGAAGTGGAAACGGTCTACCAGGCCGGCCAGCAGGAAGTAGAGAGCGCGCAATCCCAGAATCGCAAAGACGTTCGAGGTGAACACGATCAAAGGCTCGCGCGTAATCGCGAAGATCGCCGGGACGCTGTCGACTGCAAAGATGATGTCCGAAAGCTCCACAAAGAGCAGGGCGACAAAGAGCGGCGTGGCATGCACGACGCCCTTGATCCGTACAAAAAAGCTCTGGCCGTGGTAATCCGGCGTCGTCGGGACCAGTTTGCGGAACAATCGAATGACAATGTTTTTCTCCGGATCCTGCTTCTTTTCCGGGACGATCATCATCTTTGCGCCGGTAAAAATCAGGAAGGCGCCAAAGAAATACACGACCCACTGGTATTGCATCAGCGCCGAGCCGAGCGCAATAAAGACGGCCCGGAAGATCAGCGCGCCCAGAATCCCGTAGAACAGGACGCGGTGCTGGTATTTCAGCGGAACCGCGAAGTAAGAAAACACCATCACAAAGACGAAGATGTTATCTACGGACAGGGATTTCTCTATAATATATCCAGTGAGGAACTCGAGCCCGACGGTGCGGGCGGCGGCCTCCGGATCAAAGCCAGGGATGGCGCTCAGTCGTTCGCTTTCGCTAAAACGATACCCGGCGTAATAATAGAGCCCCAGATTAAACAAGAGTGCGAGTGAAATCCAGATTACGCTCCAGGTCGCCGCCTCGCGAAATCCGACCTCATGCGCGTCCCGATGAAAGACTCCGAGATCGAGCGCGAGCAGCACGAGCACAAAGGCCAGGAAAGCGAGATAAAACCACCAGTATTCGGCAAAGGGAAATAGATACGTGTATTCCATGTGTGTTTCCAGTTCCCCATAGAATACCGATCGGCGGCTCCGGCGCCGATCGGTTTTTTGCCGGCAATGGCCGGCGGGCGGGCGTCTTTCCGTCACTGCTGGCGCACAGGCGCGGCCCGCGCGGGCCGCGCCGCTGCGATCTACTAAGTCAATATTCTCGGATGTTAGAAAAGAACCGCGCGAAACGCAAACTTCCTGCTGCGCGGCGCTCCGGCGCTTCGGCGCCTGGAATCTGGCGCCTGCGGGACTATTGCCGATACGACATAATCCAGCCCGCCGGGCCTTTAGAAGGGTTCGCCGGGCCGAAAAAAAACGCCGGCGATCGGAATAATTTTTCCCGTTTGTGTTTGACAGGCGGATCGTCTACTGGATAGTGGCTCCTCTACGTCAGCAACACTGACGTGCGCCGAAAGCGCTCCGGGGTCGGCCTCCACCGACGCACCCGGGTCAAGCGCAGGATGTCGTGACGGCATCTGGCGGCGCGGATCTTCGGATCCATCCTTGATCTTTAAAAAATGGATAGATGTGTGACCCGTCCAATTCATTGGACAGGGGTTTCATGAGAAGAACATAGATTCCAATCAGCAAACTTCGGTCAGGATAAAGTCGAAGTGGGCGAGCCGCCCACTGTTGTGAAAACAACGCTGTCGCGCAAGCGACAGACAAAACTTTTCGCAATCGGTCTTCGGACCGGTTACATAACGGAGAGTTTGATCCTGGCTCAGAACTAACGCTGGCGGCGCGTCTTAAACATGCAAGTCGAACGGAAAGGTCCTTCGGGATACTCGAGTGGCGAACGGGTGAGTAACACGTAGGTAATCTGCCCTCAGGCGGGGGATAACTCAGGGAAACTTGAGCTAATACCGCATACGCTGCGCAAATGCAAATAGCGCAGTTAAAGCAGCAATGCACCAGAGGATGAGCCTGCGGCCTATTAGCTTGTTGGCGGGGTAACGGCCCACCAAGGCGACGATGGGTAGCCGGCCTGAGAGGGTGATCGGCCACACTGGAACTGAGATACGGTCCAGACTCCTACGGGAGGCAGCAGTTAAGAATCTTGCGCAATGGGGGAAACCCTG
>JAVHPJ010000144.1:0-9877 GCA_036170535.1 Leptospirales bacterium
TAATCATCGGAAAGCTCGCCAATGCTGCGGTCCATCTGCGCGGCGCGCAGGCGATCGGCGAGGGTTAAGAGCTCCTGCACGCGCGCCTGCAGCGCGGGATCCGTTACATTGTCGACCTTGCCCTCGTAGTCGTAGCCGGCGAACAGATGAAAGACGTGCTGATTTTCCTTTTTCTCCAGATACGCCAGCGCCGCAGCCGCCGCGTCCTGATTCTGACTCGCCGCGCGCGAGATCGCTTCCGTCAGGCCGGCTTCGAATTGATCCAGCAGGGCCACCTTTTGCGCCAGCGCCTGGTATTTGTCGCGATCGGCGCTGTAGCGCGTGCGTATGTCGTCGGCGCCGGCATTGCGTTCGCTGACCTTCGTGCGCGCAATGAGCACGGCGGTAATTGCGCCTTCGATTTCCTGAATCGCCGCCCGCACTTCGGGATCGAGTTTCGCGGCCGTCTCGGGATTATCGAGCGCCGCGCTCAAGCGGCCGGACCACGTTATCAGTTGCGGTCCCGTGAGATTGCCGCCAAGTATCTGCGCGAGATCCGCGTCCGGGTCGGCCACGACCGCCGCGAACTCCGGACTTACAATCCCCTTGCCATTGGCGTCGCGGCTGATTTCGCCGCTTGCATCGGTTTTGTAGAGGCCCATCAGGATCTTCACCTGATCGAGCGCCGCCTTGCGACTTTCGTCTTCGGGGCGCTCCTGTTGCTGCGCAATATAATCCAGCGCCAGGCGTTTCATGCTCAGTCGCAGGGCGTCGTAGTTGAGTTCTACCGCGGCGTAGTTTAACATCGGCGCGGTGGAGCCGGGGTTAGTGATTTCGTTTAACTGATTGGAGGTCTGGCGCACCTGGGCGCGCAGGGCGGCCACGGCCGGCGTCAAGGTCGCAATGCGACTGTCGAGTTCGGCGATGCGCGCGTCGATTGCGCCAATCTGCGCGTCAATTCGCGCTATGCGCACGGCGTCCACGCTCGCGGCGCGTTCGGTCGCAAGATCATTCTTTTCCAGCGTCAGCGCGCTTTTTTCCGCCCGGTAGCCTTCGAGTTCGCTGTTTTTCGCCTGATACTCGGGCCCGGATGTGGAAAGCGATTTTTCCGCGGCGTATTTGGTTTCGCGCAGATAAACCGAGCGAAAGTCGCGTGTAAAACCGCTTAACTCGCGCGCGAGATTGCGGGCGGCGACTTCAAGGTTCAGTCGCAGGGCCGCCGGCGAACTCAGATCCACGCCGCCGTAGCGGAAATACAACTCGCGATCGCCCGCGCTGGCCGCGTTGTAGGCCGCGAGCAAATTTCCGTCCGGATTCGCCAACAGGGTCGCCAGTCGTCCCTGTACTGCGACGCGATCCGCCTGGTACGCGACCGCCCAGGCGTCGCTGGCGCTCGCCGGCGCCCCGTCTTCAAAGTCGCGTGCAAAGCCGGAGTCCGCGGCGACCTCGCCCACGCTCGTCAAAAGACCGCTCCATTTTTCGGCGGTCGGGCGCTGATCAAAGTCGCTCGCTGTCGGAACGCGATTCACATAGTCGATCGAGGCCTGATTGGCGATGAGCCAGCGCCGCACTGCGTTCAGGTTCGAACGCGCGGAGCTGTTCTCCGCGCCCAGCCCAAAGCCGTCTTCGCCCGCGTCAATGCGCAGGGGCCGCGCCAGCGCCGCTGCGTCGGCGTTAACTTGCGCGAGCAGTTGCGCGTAGCTTTCGCCCACATGAGCGGACAAAAAGCTCTGCAGGGCCGCACCGGCGTTTTCGCCGCGCGTGAGACTGCGCTCCGCGAGCGTTTTTTGTTCCGCCTCGATTTCTTCTTTCAGTTGCTCTTCCGCCGCGCGGTTGTCGCCCAGCAGCTTAAAGACGCCGCGTTTGCGCGCCTCTTCTTCGCCGCGTATTGACGCGACCAGGCGCTCGATTTCCACGGCGATCTGTTCTTCCAATTCCGCCTGTTCGGCGCGCAATTTTTCCACGACCTCCGCCGGCTGGCTGCCGGATATCGCCGTTGCGATCGCGGTCGACCTGGTTTCGTGGGCGGTCTTTAAGTTGCGCAGCGCGTCCACGGCCTGGATCGCCGCCGCATTGGAGCGGAGGACCGCGTCGCTTGCGTCGCGGTTTAAAATCTGGGTTTCCACGGCGAGGATCGCATCCGCGCGCGCGGTCGCGTTCATGGCGTTCAGGTTATTGCCCGCGAGCAGCGTCTCGGTCGCCGCCCGGCGTTTTTTGGCTTCTTCAAAGCCGGTCAGCCAGCGCAGCGCATTGCCGGCCGCGGCGGTATTTTCATCCGCCCGCGTGCGACTGCCCACCGCGCGCAAAAACTCGGTGCGTTCTTTTTCCGCTCCGTCGACAATGCGTTCCACGCCGCCCGCCGCCGTCTCAATCACGTTCATGCGGTTCAGCGCCGCCGCCAGTTCGCGGCTGGTGTTCGTCAGCTCGATGCGAATCAGCTCGTTGGCGTCCCCGGACGCGAGCACCTGAAAATCAATGTAGGCGCTGCGGTAGCGTTCGCGCGCGCTTTCCAGCTCTTCGTTGGCTACGCGCACGAGTTCGGCGTGCGTCTGCATCTGCGTGCGCAGATTATTCAGGTTTTGCGCGTAGTCGACGAGCGTATTTGCGCCCAGATCCGCGCGGAATGCCGTCAGCTCCGTTCTGAGTCCCGGTAAATTGTACTGTCCGGCCAGCGCGCCCACTTCCGTGGCGAGGGTTGCGGTAGCGCCCTGCAGGGCCGTCCAGCGATTGGCCAGCGTCCCCGCATCGGCGCCGTTTACAATCTGCGCGCGTTGATCGGCGAACTTGCGCCGCAGCTCAAACAAGCGATGCGCGGAACGTTCCGCTTCCGGCACGCGATTGGCGAGAAACGCTTCGATGCGCGCAATGACCGCGGAAAGTTCGCCTGCGCCGGGATTCGCCAGCGCGGCCGCGTCGGCCAGGATGTCCTGCTCTTCCGCAAGATTCGCTTCCAGTTGATCCAGAAAAACGAGATTTACGCCTTTTTCCGCCAGCAGGCGGCCGTATTCATTGTCGAGGTCCGCCTCGTTAAAGTTCAAGTCGCCCTTGAGCGCAAGATAGCGCAACTCGCGCACTTTGGACCAGAGTTCGGCCGCCGCGGCGCGCTCCTCCGTCACCTGCGCCAGTTCCAGGCCCGCATCAAAACGCTCGGCCAGTTCCGCGTAACGTTTCACCGCCTCCGCGCGTTCCAGGCGTTTCGCCAGGTAGTTGCGCTCGCGGCGCAACAGTTCCCACTCGTATTCGGCGTGGGTCATCAGGTACGGATCGTTTTCGTTGCCGGTGACAAAATAGCCGTCGAGCGAGCCGGCGAAATATTCGCCGACCTGGCGCTTGAGCCGTACGTTCGCATCCTGATCCGCGGCCAGCCAGGCCTGGATCTCGGCCTTAATCGCCGCCAGGCGCGCCGCATCGTCCGGCAGCGCGCTGCGGTCCTTGTTGATAATTCCAAACAACGCGCGCTTGTGGTCCTGGAACTCCGTATCGAGACCCGACACGAGCGTGCGCAGTTGATCGGCCGTCGCAAGCGACGCATAGCTCAAGAACTCAGCGTTTGCGTTCAGCTGCTGCGAACGTTCCACAAAGACCGCGTTGCGATCGATCAGAGACTCGATGTCCCTTTTATATAGAAGAAAGTCCTCGCTGCGGCCCGCCATCAGGGTTTCGAGCTCGCCCCGATAATCGGACTCGGCGAGCGCGGCGGTGACAACCGGCAGGTCGCCCGCATGATTGCGCACATCGTTCAAGAAGCCGGAAGAGCCCGAGCCCGAGTGCATCGCGTCGCCCAGCAGGGTCTCGGAATTGCCCAGGATGCGTTCGAAGTTCGCCACGCTTTGTGTAAGGCGCGCCGCTTCCGTCTGATAAAAACACCACACGGCGCCGTTATTGTCGCTGGAGGGACAGCTGTAGCTGGCGCCGGTCATGCGCGTCTGGTAATAGCGCAGCGCCTCTTTCGCCTGGGCGAGCGCCGCGCCGCCGCCGCGCACCATGGCGCCGGATTCGCTCAGGGCGGCGTCGCGCCGGGCGCGTTCTTCGGCGATGTATTGATCCAGTTCCTGTTCGGCGAGCTGGCGCGATTGATCAAACTCGGCGATCTTGACATTCCACGCCTCGCGGCCTTCGTTGATCTTGCCGCGCACCTGCTCCAGCCACGCGTCGCGGGCTTTTTTAATTTCTGCGTGGTTGTTTTTCCAGATTGTCTCGGCCTGTTCGCGCGAGGCTTTGGTCTCCGCCATCCACGCGAGCCGTTCGGAGTATAAATTCTCCTCCGCGAGTTCCCAGCGCCGCAGACCGGAATCAATGACGGCTTCGATCTTTTGCTCCCAGGTTCCTGTTAACAGATCGAGCTGACTGGCGTCAAAGCCCGGACCGCTCATCATCTGATCGATGGCGATTTCGGTGGAGGCCAGCAGTTCTTCCGTCTCCGCATCGACGGCGGCCTGGGTTTCGTCGAGCGCCGCCTGACCGATCGCGTCCGCGCTCTGTTGTTCGGCAAGCAGCCGCGCCGAAAGGTCGTCCGCGCGCTTGACCGCGATGTATTGATTGCGACCGCGCTTGATATAAAAGTTCTCGCGCAACGCAAACTCGGACCGAATCTCGCTGGCGCGCGCATCCAGCGCCGCCTCAAAGGCCGCCTGTTCCGCCGCCGGCAGGCCGCCGTTCGCCGCGCGCGCCGCATTCAGGTCCGCATCGAGTTCCGCTTCAAAAGCTGCACGCACGGCGTCCACGCCGCCCGCGACAGCGTCCCACAAACTCAGATTTAAGTCCTGTTCGTTTACAACGGCGGCATTCGCCGCCGCGACAAAGCTCTCCAGTTCCGCCGGATCGGGCAGATCCGCATCCAGCGCGGCGCGCTCGGCGCGAAACGAGCCGCGTTCTTCAAAGATGTAGTCTTCCGCATCGGCCTGCCACTCGAGCAATGCCGCCTCGTATTCGCTTTCGGCCAGTTCGCGCTCGGCTGCTTTGTCTTCTTCGTCCGCGCTGGAAAGATCAATGTCGCGAAAACGTTTGCGCAGAACGTCAAAGGCCTCTTCTTCCCACTCCACGCGCTCGGTGGCGACGCCCGCCGCCAGATAGTTGTTCCAGGCGTCCACGTCGCTCAGGCGATTGGCGCGATTTACAAAGCGTTCGAGATCCTGGCGATCGTTCTCGCCAAATTCGCGAAAGGTCTGCGCAATCGCGGCGCCCTGAGGAATAAATATGGAATAGAGTACGGAAATCGTCGTAAGAATCGCAACCGCTCGGCGGCGCAGCGGATGTTGAAACAACCGCACGACTTTCGCCCGCCGCGCAAAGTCCGGCGTCGCCGCAAAACCAAAAGCGTCGCGATCCCCGGGCCCGTCGCGATCGGCATTCCCGCCCGGGCCGCCGCCGGCGCCGCCGGCACTCCAGTCGCGCGTCGGCTCGCGTAAACTGCGCATGCGTTCGAGAGACAGGGCGATAGTATCAGCCGCCGTTTGTTTTACGGTCGTGATCGAGAGATTCATACGGGAAACTCCGGGGAAGCTTGGGCAATTGTCGGAACTGTTACAGACAGCGGCGGCGCAGGGTGCGGCGCGAAAGCGGCGGCAGGCGGGCGGGGCGAGACGGACACAAACGTCGGGCGCCCTCGTCCGGCGTAGCCGTTACGAGTGGAATAATATCCGAGTTGAAATAAAGCCGGCGTGGCGGCAAAAGGCGCCGCCGGGCGGCGGGCTGCCGCGTGCGTGTGCGCTTGCCGCGTGCGTACGGCCGGCGGGTTGCCGACCGGCGATGTGGGCCCGGCGGACGCCAGGGGCGCGGCCGCTGCGAGCGCGGGCGTCGGTCCAGCCGGCCGCGGCGGCGAATCGGCTGCGGCCAGTACCGCCAGTCGCGCAGGCAGGCTGAGATCTTCAGCCGGGCCCAGCCACAGATACGCGTCTTCCTCAGCATCCGGACCGGCCGGCGGCCGCAGTTCATACCTGTTCAGCTCGGCCAGAGCGCCGTGGGCGGCCTGCCGGGCGACGTTGTCGCTGGCGCGCGCCGCGGGCGCTTCAAAGGCCGCGCGCTCCCGTTCAAAGAGCGCTTCTTCGGCCAGCCAGAGATCGCGCTGTTGATACAGGTCCGGCGTGCGCTGCGCATGCGCCGGCGCGGCGCACTGCGGCGCGCCGATTGCAAGACGACATAATTCGACCAGGGACTGGCCGCTGGTCCATGTCTGGCCCGCTGCAGCGAGCGCGCCCAGCGCAGCAAACGCGGCGAGACCGACGCGATAATTCAGGGCGGGGCGAAATGTCCGGCGAGCGCAGGGCATGGCGATCCGTGTAGAACTACCGGCTGCAGAGGCATGACAATCAAAAAAAGCGTCAGGCCTGTTATCCGTTAGTAAAGATTTCCGTGAATTTCCCGCACTGCAAGGTTTCGTGCCGGCGCCGCGTCTGCTCGCCAGATCAGCGATACATCACATCGCCGGCGCTGGCCGGAGTTTCATCGTCGCCAATCGAATCGATATTTCCGTAACCCAGCTGACCATTGCCGCTCAAGCCCCAGCAACGCAGCACGCCGCCGTCCAGCAAGGCGCAGGTATGCGAGTTTCCGCCGTCGACCTGAAGCGGAACGCCGCCCAGATCAACGCCGCCGGCGCTGGCCGGCGCCTCATCGTCGCCGACGTTTTGCGTGTCGGCGTAACCCAGGCGGCCGTTTGTGCCAATGCCCCAGCAGCGCAACGCGCCGTCGTCCAGCAGCGCGCAAACATGGGTATCGCCGGCGAAGAGATTGCGCACCACGCCGCCTGCATTCACCGGACTGACGGAGCTCGGAACCTCATCGTCGCCGATAGGAGTCGTATTGCCGTAACCCAGCTGGCCAAAGACGTTGTCGCCCCAGCAGCGCACGGCGCCGGAAGCCAGCAGGGCGCACGCGAACTGGTAGCCGGCGACCACGCGCGTGGCCGCTTCGCCCAGACTCACATCGCCGGCGCTCGCCGGGACCTCATTGTCGCCGATGTTGCCGCCGCCGCCGTAGCCCAGTTTGCCGATGGAGTTATCGCCCCAGCAGCGCACCGCGCCGTTCGTCATGAGCGCGCAACTGAAGGACTCGCCGCACGCGATCTGGCTGACCGCGCCGCCCAGGTTCACATCGCCGGCGCTGGCCGGCGCTTCATCGTCGCCAATGTTGTTCGTATTGGCGTACCCCAACTGACCCAGCACGTTGTAACCCCAGCAGCGCACGGCGCCGGTATCGAGACGCGCGCAACTATGATAGCGGCCCACGGAAATCTCGACGGCGCTGCCGCCGAGATTGATATCGCCCGCGCTGGCGGGCGTTTCATTGTCGCCAATCATTGCAACGTTGCCGTAGCCGGTCTGTCCGCCCTGACCGTCGCCCCAGCAGCGCACGGCGCCGGTGGTCAAGAGCGCGCACGTAAGATTCTCGCCGGCCGACACTTGCAGCACGCTGCCGCCGATATCCACATCGCCGGCGGACGCGGGCGTTTCATCATCGCCAATCTGAATTGCGTTTGCATAACCCAGACGCCCGGCGCCCGCGCTGCCCCAACAGCGCACCGCGCCGCTCTCCAGGCGCAGGCACGTATGCAAGGTGCCGCTGGCGACCTGCGGGCCCGGATCGCCCGCGCTGGCGCCCGTTGCAATCGCAGGCAGTAAAAAAGCGAAGGCGCCGCCTGCGCCGCAGCTCGTGTCGCCGGCCGCGCAATCAACGTCCAGGCAACCTGCGCCTGCGCCCGCGCTCAGGGCGACAGTCAGCGCCAGGACGCGCCGGAGTACGACGCAGCGTTTAACGATATTGAACATCGCCCGCGCTTTCCGGCGTTTCGTTATCGCCAATAGTGCCCGCGCCAGGATAGCCCAATTGGGCCGCGCCATTGGCGCCCCAACAACGGAGCCCTCCGCCGCTTACGAGCGACGCGCAGGTGTGTTGTTCGCCGGCGCTGATTTGCCGCGCCGCTCCGCCGATCGACACATCGCCCGCGCTGGCCGGGGTTTCGTTATCGCCGATGTTCTGAGTATTGCCGTAGCCGAGCTGGCCCTGCGTGTTGTCGCCCCAGCAGCGCACGGCGCCCGTACTCAGCAGCGCGCAGGTATGATTATACCCGGCGGCAAGCTGCGTCACGATTCCGCCGACGTTTACATCGCCCGCCGTCGCCGGCGCTTCGTTGTCGCCGATCACCGTCGTGTTGCCGTAGCCGAGTTGTCCCGCCGCCCCGGTTCCCCAGCAGCGCACGACGCCCGTCGTTAATAGCGCACAGGCGTGCGTTTGGCCCGCGACGACCTGTTGCACAAGGCCGCCGACGTTGACATCGCCGACGGAAGCAGGCGTTTCGCCGTCGCCAATCGTATTTGTATTTCCGTATCCTAACTGACCCTGCGTTCCGATGCCCCAGCAGCGCACCGCTCCGGTCGACATCAGCGCGCAGGTAAAATATTGTCCAACGGAGAGCTGCGTCGCGGTCCCGCCCAGGGTAATGTCGCCGGCGGAAGCGGGCGTTTCGTTGTCGCCAATGTGGTTGGTATGCAGATATCCAAGCTGTCCGCCGCTGTTTTCGCCCCAGCAGCGCACGGTTCCCGCATCGAGCAACGCGCACACGTGGATGGCGCCGGCGCTGACGGACTTCACCGGACCGCCCACGACCACGTCGCCCATGCTGGCTGGCGTCTCGTTGTCGCCCACGTCGTCGTTCAACGGGATGCCGATCGCGTAGCCGTTCTGGCCGTAGAGCCCGTCGCCCCAGCAACGCAGGCCGCCGCTGGTCAGGCGCGCGCAACTGATAAAGCTGCCGGCCGAAATCTGGGTCGCCGCGCCGCCCAGGACCAGGTCGCCGACCGATGCCGGAGTTTCATTGTCGCCAATCATGCTCGTGTTTACGTATCCGAGATTGCCCTGTATTCCATTACCCCAACAACGCACGGCGCCATTCGCCATCACAATGCACGTATGCTGCGCGCCGGCGGAAACTTCGGGCCCCGCTTCCGTGGCGCCGCTGGCAAGCGCACTGGTCGCAACAAAAAATAGACCGGCTTCGCCGCAGGTCGTATCAGTGGAAATACATTCGGTGCGCAGGCAGTGAAGCCCGCCCGCGAGGAGCAAGCCCGCGAACGCCAGGCTGCGCGCAAAAAACCGCAAGCTCATGACGCTTGGACCGCGCAACCCGCTCCGGCGGGCAAACTAATCCAATGTGCGCCTCATATTTCGCACAAAGTGTGCGCGCGCGGAGAATTTCGGGGAGTGAACTGCTATTGTGCGGGAATGAATGGCGCCGGCGCCTGCGCCGTGCAGACGCGCCGAAAAACCCCGGCAACTGCGCGACTCAACGCTGATTACGTCCAGGCCGATAACGTTCGAGGCTGCGTTCTTCCAGATCCGCTTGCACAAACAGCGAATCATGCAGAGTGCGCTTGATAAACAAGGGAACCTGATCGGCGTAATGCGGCGAGGTCTTGCGTTCCGACTGGCCAAAGTTCTGCACGGCGAACGACCGTGTTCCGGCGCCGCCGGGGCCGCCAAACTCCACAATCAGAATCAAACTTTCGCCGGCCCAGCCGACCAGACGTCCGTCGCGCAGATTGCCATGCATGGCGTTTAACACGTCCGGACCGCCGCCCAGGGGCAGATCGTATTCGCCGCGCCTCAGGCGCTGCAGCTCGCCCAGCGGCACGTTCACGCGGCCAAAGTTGTCATCGAGATATTCAACCGCCTCGCGAAATTCCGCGAGCGGATCAGGACGGGCCGGCTTGCGTTCGACCTCAATGGCGAGCCAGATTTCGCGCCAGGTCAGGATGGCGAGGCTCGCGCCCGCGGAGCTTTCGTCCGTGCGGCGATTCCAGTTGCGCAGAATTTCCAGCGCCTCGCGCTCGCGGTCATTCTGCGGCGCAAAGCTCTTTAAAACCGGCGCGACCGCCTCGCGCATAATCGGCGCATCGGCGGC
>JAVHPJ010000145.1:0-23917 GCA_036170535.1 Leptospirales bacterium
GGATGGGGGGCGCCCGAATTCGGCTGGCGCGGCGCGCGCGACGGCCAGGTCCTCGCGCGCGGCGAATTGTATACAACCCTCTATTATCCGGGCGCTCCGAATGCGCCCGTTGATCTCAGCCTGGCGGAACTCGATGTTTTTTACGACGACATCGTCGCCACCCGTCGACTGACAGCCGGACAAACCCGCGTAGAATTGGGCGCTTCCGGAGACTTCGCCGTGATCCGCCGGCAGGCCTTTCAGCCCGATGCGCGCTCCGGAGCGGATCGCCGACCGGCGGGAGCGCGCCGGATCGCCGGCAATATTTCAGATACGGTGAATTTTCTCGAAGGCGACTACACGGATTATGCAACGCTTGCGCCGGACAGCGTCGTGTTCTTTTTCAGCAACGCGTCCAACATGGACCTTTCCGCTCCGGGGTCCGGGTCCGTTAAGTTCTTTCCGGAGCAAATTAAGATTCGTCGCGTTGTAATCGCCGATTCCGCCAACGGCGGCTTGCTGCGCCTGCGCGGACCGATCGGCGCGGGAAAAACGGACTACTCGCTCTGGCTGGCGACGGGCCCCAATCGTAAACAAAGCCTGGTCGACAGCGTCCTTCTGCAACTGTCGCGCGGGCCGGCGGCGAATGATCGATTTTTGCTGCAGGAAGCCGGCGCGCGCCTGATCGAATACGCGCCCGAAGAAATCCGCCGCGCGTGCAGAGCGCAACGCGGACGCTCGCAATCGACCGGCGAGGACGCGGGCGAAGCGCTGCAACAGATCTGCTCGCAGGCGGACGCGACGCCGCAGCAGGGCGGGAACATCACGAATGATCCGGGTTAGTTTCTGCTCGCAGGCGTCGCCTTGAAAAAGTCCGGCTCCGGCCAGATTCGATTGGCTTGCTGCACCGAACGCGTGAACTGATAAAACCGACGCGCCCACTCCAGATTGCGCTCGCCCTCCTCCGGGAATCGGGGCCACAGATCTTCGGCCGACGCCGGATAGTGCGCCGTAAGCAGAACGTGTTTACGTACGCTCGGCCAGCGCAAGATCATATGATCGCCCTGGGCCCAGCCAATCAGGCCGGCGGCCGCAAAAAAAGCGTAATCCTTCGCCCGTGCGCGCGGATCCATGAGGTTGCGCCCCACTGAAGCGTAATAGCTTCCGCCGCCAGCGAGGTGCAACACCGTCGGCAAAAGATCCGTTTGCGAGGCGATTTCTTGAATGCGTTGCGCGGGAATGCGGCCCGGAGCGTAGATTAACAAGGGAATGTGTCGATCTTCGAGATAGTTCAGATCCGTGTGATGCGCATGGTCGGCGACGAATATGAAGATCGTATTCTTGAAGTAGGGCCGCTCGGCGGCAGCCCGCATGAACTGGCCGATCAGCCGATCCGAATAGTTATAACTATTTAAGAAGAGATGCTGCGGCGTTTCCGGCCCGTACAGAGCGGAGCCGTCCGGCGCCTGCAGATAGGGGTGATGCGTATTTAAAGTGAAGAGCGACGCTATAAAGGGCGGCTTGAGCGCATCCATCTCTTCAAGCAGCAGGCGAAAGGTGTCGCGGTCATCCAGACCCCATGCAGTGCCTTCAGCGTGCAGACCGCGCGCCAACATCTCGCGATTGCTGATGGTGCGTCGAAAGCCGGCGTGGGGCGTGAATCGATCCATGTTATCAAAAGTAAGATCGCCGCCGTACATGAAGAGCGAGTCGTAGCCCAGATTCCCAAGCAGTGCGGGCAGGCCGCCGATTCGATTGTGAATCTCCGTGCTGCGCAACAAGGTGCGGCCATAGCGATCCGGCAGCCCGCCAAACAGCGCATAAATGCCGTTCGCACTGCGACCGCCGGTAGCGAAAAAGCGCCGGAAGAACATGCCGCCTTCGATCAGTTTCTGAAATTCGGGCGCGGTGCGCGGGTCGCCGCCAAATTCCGCCAGGTATTTTGCCGTAAACGACTCCAGCACAATTACGACGACATTTGGCCGATTCGCCGCGTTCGCATTCTCCGGCATATAACGCAAAAGCGGATAGTCCGGATGAACAAAAGCCGACGGTTCGTCGAGCAGGGCCTGCACCTTCGCTGTATTCTCGTCCGGATCGTAGGCCTGAACATTTTCTTCGCCGTCCTGAATATCGCGTGAAATCGTAAATGCGCCGTTTAACGGCACGTTGTTCAGATACGCGCTGGAATAGCGCATCGCGTCGGGCGGACGCACGGGGCTTTCTTGAAACCCGCCCCGGGTCAATACTACAAGCAACGCGAGCAGCGCCGCTTCCATGGCCGCGAATGCCGGCCAGCGGCGGCGCGAATGCAAGGTCGACGCGCCGGAATCCGCGTGCGTCGCAGACGCAGCGTCGGGCGAGCGCCGCCGCAGAAACATCCGCCAGCCCGCCGCAAGCCACACGGGAATCAGCGTTACATATACGAGAAAAAGCCAGGGATGGTCTTCAAAGGAACCCTCAAGCAGCGTCCCCAGATCGCCAATGTAAGCGAAGAATTCCCAACCCAGATGTTTATCGTTAATCGTAAAATGATACGAGCTGGCGAGCATGGTCAGGTTGCAAAAACCGATCCAGAGCCACTGCGCAAACTCGCTCCAGCGCAGGAACCGGGCGAGTTTGCCGGCGGGATTGTCCGCCAGCGCGTATAAAGCGACAATCGGCAAAAGCGGCGCGAGCACGGGCAAGGTGGCAATGTCAAATTGCAATCCGAACAGGAACTGGCGCAGGATATCTCCACCCGCCGCGCCCTCCGGGCGAAAGGCCAGGGCGAATAACAAGCGGTGCGCCAGAAGAAATAGCCAGGCGCCTGCAAGCCAGAACGCCAATCGCCGAATCGCAAACCGCATTCAAGAGCAACGTTTTCGTGACGGTTCCGGGGCAACCAAAAAACCCGGGGATTGCGAAACGGTTACAGTTTCAGCGCCGCGCGGGCGCGCACGCAGCCCGCGGCATCACGGTTCGACTGCGTCTTCGCCGCTGAAATACTCGACGTATTCGATTTGCTCGGTACGAATCCGGAACACGCCGTCGGGCGCATGCAGGATCAAGAGATCGCCCGCCTGGGCGACGACCGAGCCGGCCTTTTTTTGACCCGTGTGCAGAGAGACGACCTCAAGTATGCGGTACTGGCGCAGCAGTTCCTGGGTCGTCTGGATGCGCACCGTTTCCAGACTTTTCTCCAGTTCCTCGACTGCGACGTTCAGTTGCGTCTCGTAACCCGCGCGCACGGCGGCTTTTTGTTCGTCGGGCGTTTCCGCTCCGCTCGCAGCCGCCTCCGCCGCCGCGGAGATCGCCTTTTCGAATGCGCGCTCGTCGATTGTAATCAAAAGTTTGCGTTCGGCCTGGTCCTGCGGCGTGGGCGGCGCCGCCGTGACGATCGGGTCCGGGGCCGCCTCCAATTGCTCAGCGAGCGTCGCCAGCTCCGCCCCTTTTCCGTCCAGCGCCGCGCGCAGGGCCGCTCCGCTCGCATCGGGACTGGCAGCGGGCGTCGTCTCCGCCAGGGTACGCGCCTCGGAAATAATGCGGTCCGCTTCGCGCGCTCGTTCCAGAGACTCAGGGCTCAGCGCGCCCTGTTCGCCGGCGCCTACCTGAACCGCGCTGGAATCGAGCGCCTGAACCAGTTTCTTCAATTCCGGACTCGCCTGGATTTCTGCGTCGGAAAACCGTTCGATGTTGGGCGCGTCCGGCGCAACAGTCACCTCGCCTTCGTACACGCGCACCGTGGCGATTTTGCCGCCGTCATCCAGTTCCACGACAAAAGTTGTGCCGTCCACGTTAACCCGCGATCCCGCCGAACGAATCTGAAGTCGCGGTCCGTCGCCCGGATTGTCGTAGTCGATAAGAGCGCTGCCGCGCAACAATACTAACACGTAGTCGCGTTCAATTTCGTCGGGAATCAACAGCGCCGAGCGCGGACGCAGGCGTACGGTTACGCCTGTCGCGCCCTGCAGGTCGACCGCGCGCGCGCCGGATTCGATTCGGTCGCCTGGAAACAATGCAAGACCGGCATAACCGTCCAGCCGCCGCTCGCCGCGGAATACGCTTACATCCTCGCCCGCATACAACACCAGCAAGGCCCGTCCCGAGTTCGCCGCCGCGACCCGGCGGCCGGCGCCGCAACGGAGGGCGCCGTTTTCCATTGCACATTCGGTCGGAGCGGCGCCTGGCGCTGTGCGAAGCGCGCCCTGCGCATTCCATCCGCGAGCGAAATCGCCTTCAAATTCCCGACCGTCGGCAAAGCGATAGACGCCGCGACCGATCGGCAAGCCTTCGCGAAACACGCCGCGAAACACATCCCCGTTCTTGAAGCGGTATTCGCCGCGCCCCGCGCGCTGATCGTCCTGAAACTCCCCGGAATACTGGTCGCCGTTCGGATACTCATACACGCCCGCACCGACGCGCCGGCCGGCGACGAATGCGCCCGTGTAACGCGCACAGTCTTCGTACACAAAGAGGCCCTCGCCATTGGCGCAGTCGCCGTCCGTGCATTGCGCCACACAGCTTTCGACAGGCGCGCCTGGCGCGGAAGCGTCGAGTGCGGCGGCGGAAGACCCGATGAAACCGGCGCAGGCGGAACACAGCGCGAGCCCGAGAGCGACAGGGAGCGCGGACGCCGCGCGAAGACAAGACATGGGATCGTCCTGATTAAGTTAAGGGTTTGAGTCGAGAGTTTTTCCCTCCGGGCCGCCCGGCCCCTGGCGGGTGAATCTTTCGTGGACGCGGGCGCGCGGCGTAGAAAATGGCGCGGATGTCTGCCGCTGTCCAAAAGATCCTTGCGACCTTCGCGCGCCACGGCGTGGAAGTCGGGGCCTGCCTGCCCAAGGCCGAATTGACGCGCGAAATCCAGAGCTGGACGCCCGCCCTCAAACAGGAGCTGCGCGGCGCGTGGCATGTCCTCGTCGGCGAGGGCCTGATCCGGGAGGGCGACCCGCGCGGCCCGATGCTCACCGCCCGGGGCCGAGCCGCCCTCGACCAACTGCCTCGCGACTGAGCCGACCGCGGCGCCCTTCCGGATGGCCGGCCGCCCGGCGCCGCCCCCGATTTTGACAGTTTTTTTGCGTCGCACAATTTTTGTGCTGTGCAAAATGACATTGAGTCGATATTGTATCGATAAGAGAGGGGAATACACCATTCAGTGAACAGCGCTCCGGCCTGTTACAGGGGAGGAACCTCATGGATTCCGGATATTTTGAACAGATACCGCCGGCGATGCGCTTGCCGGCGATCGACGCCCTGCTGAATCGGATTTCCGATCTCGAAGGCCGGATGCACAGTTTGAACGAGATCGCGGATCGAGTCGCTGATTCCATCCGCAACAGTCGCTTTGAAGAACTCGACGTGCATCGCCGCTCCGTAGATCGTCTGGCCGCGAACTCCGGAATTTAAGCGGCGCTCGGCTTCGACAAAAATTCAATTGCCCTCACAAGGCTTCCTTCGACCGTCTCCTGACAGGCGTGCTCTGCGCTCTTCGTTTTTTGCAGAAGCGGAGCGCGTAGCGTCACTCTCGAATGACCCGGTCGTCCCTCAGTCTCCGCACCGTCGCCTTGTTGCTGCTGGCGCCCGCCCTTTGCGCCTGTCGACATGACGTTCCCTCACGTACGGCCGCCGGCCTCGTAGAACTCCAGTCCGATTGGACATTGAGCGACACGGACGAACCGATTCCGTTCTGGCGAATATTCACGCCCGCCGCGCCGGAGGAGCGTCCCGGACTGGCGCAACGGGAATACGCATCCTTCGCAAGCGCCATCGTTAGCGCAGCGCGCGTGGGAGCTGCGCGGCCCGCAAGCTGGCGGCCGAGCGCGCGCGTCATCCGGATCGAGCGCGAAACGCCGCGACCGCTGAACGACGTGAACTCCGGCTTTTACCTGCAAACCGGCTATGCCGGCGTCAGCATATCTCTGAACGAAACGCAACTGAGCGCAGAAATCCTCTCGCCGACGGAACGATTTTTCCCGGCGCCGGTCGGCGCGTGGCGGACGGCCGCAAATCGCGTGCGCGTTGAGCTATCCGGCGGAACGCCCGCGCTGGCGCCGGCGCCGCGCTTCTACCTCGCAGCGCGGGATCGGTTGGACGAACTTCGTTTCGCCCGCCGACGCATGGATGGCGACCGCAAGCTCAGTCTGGCCGGGCCCGTCCTGGTGCGGCTCCCCGGCGCGGCCGAGCAAACGCAACTGCGGGAAAATCCAGCGACTTTCGCGCCGCCGTTTGAAAGCGCTTTTCTGACCACGGCGCCAACGTTTAACGGCTCGTTGTTCTCCGCTCTGACTCGCCAACCGCTGCTCTACGAGTGGAACATTGACGTAACCCGGACGCCCGCGCACGCTCTTGCACTCTACGCTTTCGGATTGCGCGCGCCCAGTCGCGCGTACTGGAACGGAGTCCTGATCGGACAAAACGGCGATCCGGAAAATCCACAGGCGGCGGACTACGATCGCATGATTGTCTACGAGATCGCCGCCGATCGCATTCGGACAACCGCGCCGAATCAGTTGCACATCGTTTTCGATCCGTCCGTTACCGGTTGGTTTCCCGGTCCAAGGTCCGCCGACCTCCAAATCATGCCGTCGCCTGCGGCGTACCGTCACGCCGTGATCGACGAGACTCCCCGTCTGGTGGTCGCCGCCGCCCAGGCGCTGATCGGCTTCGTTTTCATTCTGCTCTTCAGTCGCCGCCTCTCGCTGAACGAGTATTTCTTGTTCGGCCTGTACTCATTGAATATTGGCGTGTATTTTTTCTTCACCGGCCAGGCGCGCTACTGGTTTTTCTCCGAGTTTCAAACCATGAAGTTGATCGAGTACAGCTCGCTGTGGCTGGCCGGTCCCCTTACGCTCGCTTTTTTACGGGCCCATTTTCCGCGTCAGGGTTTCCTGCTCGAACGTATTGCCGACGCAGGCTTGATTCTCTACGGCGCGGCGATTGTGCGCGGTCTCTTCGGAATTTTCTGGGATTCCTCGTTGCTTAACATTGTCTTGTCGCTGTACGAAGAACTTCTGCCGCTGTGGGCCGTCAACCTGGCGCTCTGCGGCATGATTCTGACGCCGCACCTCTATTCGTACGGCTTTCGCCTGGCGCGACGCTTCGCTCCACGAATCGCCGGGCTGGCCGAGTCGAAACTGGAACCTGCTGTTGTACGGGCGCGCGGTCGGTGGAACGAATGGCTCGCAAGCGCGCCGGCATTCGCAGCGGAACGGTTGAAGTCGGCGCCGGCGCCCTTGATCGAACGCGCCGCGGAAGCCAGCGCCGACGCGTGGCTGTTGCTGATCGGCGTCTGCGCGATGGCCGCCGCCGCTTATTACGACGTGATGGTGCTTTCCGGTCTTGCGCCGGGTCCGCAGATCAGCCCGCTGGCGACTTTTGTGCTGACGTTTATGGTCACCGGGGCTCTGGCCAGCCGGCTGGCCGGCATGCGCCGCGCTCTGGAAGAGAAAAACGAGACCCTTCTGCGAATGGATGAACTGCGCGACGAGTTTCTGGTGAGCGCATCCTACGAGTTGCGCACGCCGCTGTCCGGCGTGGTCGGCGTCGCAGAAAGTCTGCGCGACGGTCGTTTTGGCGCACTCACCATTCCGGCCCGCGAAGAAGCCGATCTGATTGTTTCCAGCGGACGACGCCTGTACACATTGGTTAACGACCTGCTCGATTTTAATCGCATTAAACACGGGAACCTCAAGCTGCGGATTCGCCCGGTGAACCTGTTCGATGCGCTGGAAACCGCCTTTCAACTGACGCGGCCGCTGGCGCCGGCCCACAAGCTGACCCTCGTCAATGAAACGCTGCGCTCGTTGCCGCCGGCCGCCGCCGATGAAGAGCGCCTTCAGCAAATTCTCATTAATCTGCTCAGCAACGCTCTGAAGTTCGCCGATCACGGCGAGATACGCGCCCGCGCCGCCGCTGCGGGCGCTTTTTTGCAAGTTTCCATAGAGGACGACGGCGCGGGCGTACCGGCCGCGCTGCGAGACAGAATTTTTGATACATTCGAGGAATCTCCAGCCGTGCGCATGCAGGGCGGTTTGGGCATCGGGCTGTCGATTACGCGCAAACTGGTGGAACTGCACGGCGGAAGAATCTGGTACGAAGCTCTGGAATCCGGCGGATCGCGTTTTTCCTTCAGCCTTCCGATTTTTTTTCCGGGTGTCCACGGCGCGATAGAAGAATCGGACTGGAATACTCTGATCGTGGGCGATTCGGCGCGCAGCGCGGCGACGTCGGCGACCGCCGAAACGATGCGAAACGATGCGCGCGAGCGCCGCGTTCTGCGCGCGCTCGCGGTGGACGATGAACCCGTAGTCCGCCGCGTGTTGTCCAGCTATCTGGCCAGCATTGATTGCGCCGTGGAAGAAACTGCGACGGGCCAGCGCGCTCTGGAATTGGTTCGCGCCGGCGAGAAATTTGACATTATCCTGATCGACGCGATGCTGCCGCACATGTCGGGTTATGAACTCTGCCGTCAAATTCGCGCGGAACCGGCGGCTGCCGGCGCGCCGATTATCATGCTTACCGCACGTAGTCGCATGACCGAAATGCTGGCCGATCTGGATCACGGCGCCAACGACTTTATCGCCAAGCCCTTCACGCGCCAGGAACTGCTGGCGCGCGTGGATTTTCATCTGAAGCTGGCTCGCACGACAAACAGCCTGCGTCAGTTGAACGAGAATCTGGAACAACTGGTGGAGGATCGTACGCACGAAACGGTCATGGCGCTTGCAGAACTGACGCGGCGCGAAAAGGAAATTATGGGCGAGTTGAATCTCGCACGCGCTATTCAGGAAGGCGCACTGCCTCCGCGGCGCATGGATCATGAGCGCTTCCGAACTTCCGCATATTATCGCGCCATGAACAAGGTCGGCGGCGATTTCTACGATATTGTGCCTTTGCCAGGCGACCGGACCGCCGTTCTGGTGGCGGATTGCTCCGGCCATGGCGTGCCGGCCGCGCTGGTCTTTGCAATGGCGCGCATGAGTTTCGACGATGCATTTCGCAGTTACACGTCTCCGATCGACGTATTTGAATCAGTAAATAAAGCGCTCAATCGCAGCGTAATCACCCACGACTACCTTACGTGTTTTTTATTGGTGTTCGAGTCGGACGGCGTGTTTCGGTACAGCACCGCAGCGCATCGCAATCCCTTTGTATTGCGCCGCCAGGAGAACCGGGTCGACTCATTGCAGATAGAAGGCATGTTTCTGGGCGCAATGGACGACAGTCCGGGCTTCTATGAAGAACGCGTGGATCGGCTCCGACCGGGCGATCGAGTCTTGCTTTTCACAGATGGCATTGTCGAGCAACGCGATGCGCAGGGCGCGCCGTTCGGCATGGATCGTTTGAAAAACCTGCTTGGCGCCACGGCGGAACTGGATTTTGACCTGGCAATGGAAGAAATTCTGCGCGTCTGGCGGGCCCACGCCGCAGATGCGCCGCCTGGCGACGACGTGACGTTGCTTCTGCTCGAGTGGTACGGTTGAGGGTCGAATCAGCCGGCCCGCACCGCGCGCATGCTGATTGATCCGTTCTGAACGCCTTCGACAGGAAAAGTGATTTCGTCGTCCGCATCAATTGCGCCGAGGATGTACAGCAAAGGCAGCCAGTGCTCGGGCGTTGGAATCGCGCGCAAGGCTGATTCGCCAAGATCACTGTATGCGGCGAGGCTCGAAAAGTCGCGGGCCAGTATGCGGTCGCGCACGAGAGCGTCGAAAGCGACAGCCCAATCGTTCGGCGCAGCGGCCGCATTGAAATTTATCTGACGCAGATTGTGCACGATGTTGCCGCTGCCGAGCAGGACGATTCCCTCGCGCCGCAGCGGCGCGAGAGCGGCGCCAATTTCGAGCAGTTTTTGCGGCGCCAGGCTTTCGTCGTAACTCAATTGAAAACAGGGCAGTTGCGCATCCGGAAACAGATGCACGAGCGCAGACCAGGCGCCGTGATCCAGACCCATGACCGGACTCAGGCCCGCGCGGAATCCCGCCGCCGCAATGCGTTCGGCGACGGCCCGCGCGAGTTGGGGATCGCCCGGCGGCGCGTATTTGATGCGGTACAACTCTTCCGGGAATCCATAAAAATCATATATGGTTTCGGGGGCTGGCGAAAGGCTCACGACGCTCGCCGCTTCGCCCCAGTGTGCGGAAATGATTACAATGGCGCGTAATGGTTCGTAGCGGGGATCGGCTTTAATGTCCGCCCCCAGTTGGCGCCAGGCGCGCGTATACTCATTGTCCTCTATTGCATTCGTCGGGGAACCGTGGCCAATGAACAGAACCGGCGCTTTCATTTGCCCTGCTTGCGCGGTCGCTGTCCCGACTTACCGGTCGCTTTGCGCGCCGGCCCCTTGGGCGCAGTTGATTTTTTCCCGGCGGCTCGCAACGCAGGCTGCGCTTTCGCACCTGGTTTTTTGGCGTTCGTCTTTTTTGCGTTCGAACTCTTCCCGCCCATCGGGCGCGCGGAGCTGCGGTCAGTCTTAATTGACGCATGCCGCTGAATAAACGCTGCGAGTCGCGCGTTGACCTCGTCCGACTCTTCGACCGTGGGAGTGTGCCCGGAACGCGGAATGATCTTGAGTTCCGCTTCGGGAATGCGCGTGAGTATGCGGCGCGACTCGTCCGCCGGCGTTACAAGATCCATTTCGCCGACCAACAACAGGGCCGGCTTGCGGATGCTTTCAATTTCGGCAAGCAGCGACGGACGCGAAAGATAGGCGCGCAGAACGCGACCCACGGCATGGCGTTTCAATGAGCCCATACGTCGACGCCATTCCGAACGGACCGCGGCCCGATACGGATCGTTCAAAAAGCGCGGTCCGAACAACAACTGCAGAGCTTGTTCGGCCATCAGTCCCGGGCCCAACCACCGCGCCATAAACACCAGCCAGCGATACCGGGGCAGGTTGGCGGCTTGCTCCTGATCGGCGGAAGTTCCAATCAAGGCGAGACTGACCGTCAACTCCGGGCGATCCAGGGCGGCGCGCAGGGCGACGTAACCGCCCAGACCGAGTCCGACCAGATGCGCGCGCGTAACTCCCAGAAATGCAAGCAGGGCGAGTACGTCCGCGGCAAGGGCCGCTGGTTCGTAACCCTCCTCCGGCGAAGAACTCTGACCATGGCCGCGAAAATCGATCGCGATGCACCGAATACGACTGCGCAGCGCGATAAACTGGCGCTCAAACACGCGCCGGTCGCGCAGAACGCCGTGCAAAAACACGACGGCTTCTTCGCCGCCGCCGGAATCTTCATAAAAGAGGGATGCGCCGTTGAGATCGATCGAAGGCATGTCGGACCTCGTTTCAAGTCTGGGGCGGTCGCCTGTCAAGGCAAGTAGAAGAAAAACAGCCGTAAGGCCTGCTCCGACGACCGGGCGGAGCGCAGGGCTCAGCTGCGGTTGGCGTCGTTCGCCCCGGACTGCGCCTCCAGAAACTGGATGAACTCGATCTGACCGCGAATGAACTTGAGATTATACCGGCTTTCGTAGAGTAAAATCAGGCTGGCGACCAATAGAAACCCGCCGCCGCCGAGGGCCAGCGCCGCGGCGATCCAGGTAAGCGCGGGCGCGAAAGCCATAATCAGCGCCAGCGCCACGCTCGCAGCGACAAAGAGCGCTGTCGCCGTATACAGCGCCGCCATGCTGCGCTGGATCAAATCTGCGCGACGCCGTTGAATGCCCAGCTGCCGCTTCAAGTGCTGCGCGCGTTCGGCGGGATACGAGCTGCGGCCATCGAGGAGGCTCTCTACTTCGCTCTTGAGGAGATTCACTCGATCAAAGATGCGTCCCAGACGATTGGCCGTCGAAAAAATCAGACTGGCGGATGCCGAGATAAGCACGGCCGGCGTGATCATAGCAGTAAGTATCTCGACGCCGTTCGCGTGCTCAAACATACGCTTGCTCTCCGTCGGAAGCGGCCATTTACGGCGCCGATCCCGTCCGATTGCGCAGATACTGAATCAAAACCCCGTGTTCGGCGAGCGGGTTTGCAATGTTTTCATAATAGTCCAGCGCCGCCCGCGCCCAGTTTGGACTGGATTCGTTGGCGCTGCGAATATACGCCGGGCGCGCCTCGCGCAAGGCTTTGATTTCAACGTAGCGACTCTCTCGGTCATAAAAGAGATAATCGCCGATTTGCGCGTCGTTATACTTCACGGAGTTCAACGCGCGCACGACTTCGTCGAGCCAGATCACGCCCTTATGGTTGCGCTCGACAAAATCGATCGCCTTTTGAATGCGCTGGGGAATTACGCCGCTTTTCTCACGCTTCAGTACTCCGCCGACGCTGCGCTTACGCGCCGCCCGGTCGTCTTCGCGCGCCGTTTCGCTGGAGTCGTAGTCGGCGGCGTCCGGAAGTTCCGCGCGGTCGTCCGCCCGCCGCGTATTCTTGGGCGCCATGCCGAACAGCGCCGCAAAGAACGCAAGTATACGGCCAAAAAAACCGAGTCGGGCGCGCTCGGCGCGCAGGCGCTCTTTTTCCAACTCCGCCTCCCACTCACGAATAGCGCGACTGAGGGCGATTTGATCTTCGATAATTTCATCCGGCGTCGCGGGCGAACTGACGTCGACCAGCAGATCATACACGCCCTTCGCCAGTCCATTTGCGCGACAGAATTGATGCAGCATGCTGCGGCGTTTTCCGTTGCGGACAAAGGCGCGCGGCATGTTCGCGCGATATATGAAATACGCGCCGCGTTCTTCCGTTTCGCCCCGGCGGTTTTGGGTCAATCTGCGCCGTTCGTCCATGTGCATCACGTCGGGCAGGGTCTTCAGGCGATTGACGACTTCCTGATAGAGCTCTTTGCGCGGCAGGTAGCCTTCCATGGCGGGATCCGGCAGGGTAAACGTTTCGTAGCTGATCAGTATCGGCTCAAATTGCATGTTGAGCTTTTTAAGCGACTCTTGCGTCATCAGCTCGACCAAATATTCGCGTCGGATTTTGCGGACGCCGCGCACTTTCTGAATCAACGCTTCCAGACACTCGACAAACAAGCGCCCGTCCGGCCAGTCTTCGCCGTACAAAAAAGAAGGATGCTTTTTGAGTTCTTCCAGATACCGTTCGTCCTGGGAGACTCCTTTGGGCTGAATCCAGGCGCGTTCTTCTTCCGGTAAGAGTTGAATCAGAATTTTGCGCGCGATCTGCACGTACAGCAGATACAGCCATTCGAGCTCGCTCTTATTCTCTTTAAGCTTTGCGCCCGAATCCGGCAGTTCCAGCAGGTCGCGCGCCGGCGGTTGAAATACGTGAAACTCGGGACTCAATTGGACGAGCACCGCGCGCGGACCGCGGCTGGCCAGCGTCGCCTCGACGACTTCCGAGACCTCTTGCTGGGAGCGTAATTCCTCGGCGAGAATGTCCGCCGATTTATTCAGGAGATTCAGAATTCCGACTGTCAGGTCTTCCGGCGTTCCCGACTCGCCCAGCAGTTGTTCAACGGAGTATTTGCGCAAGCCGGGCAGCATGCTCTTCAGTTCGCGCTTGCCGGCCGAGTCCAGACTGGCGTCGGCCGTAAAGCGCGCGCTAACCCATTGGCCCAGCGTTCCTTCCTGCGCAAGTTGACGCATCTTCTCGTCACGACGACTTACGAATTCAATTACAGCATGCGCGCTGCCGCGTACGCAGGCGGCGCGGACGCGCGCGACTTGCTCGCCCTTCAATGACGCAGGCCGCACGACCACGCCGCGCAAAATAAGACGTTCGCGATCTTCGCTCGGATGCAGGTAACTGCACAAAACGATCGCGCCGCGATCCGAAAGATAAGCGAGTTCGCGCGCGCCCAGATGCTGCAATTGATCAACGCGCGTCAGACCGAAATGCGACTGGCGGAACAGGAAAAAGTTCTCAACGCCTTTTTGAATCAGTTGAATGTCGCGACTCGCCAGCGGATTAAACTGACTCATTAACACCTTGAGTTCGGTTTCGCCGAGCAAGTCCGGCTCAGCCGCGGCCGCGCCGACGCCCGCCGCAGGCTCGCCGTCCGCGGAGTCGCCTTCGCCCGTTTCGGCAGTCGTCGCGAGAGCGCCGGCTTCTCCCGTCTGCATGGGCTTGGTCCCGGCGGCGATCATCGCAGCCGAACTCGGCGAATCCACGAGATCCAGTTCCTCTTCTTCGCGGGAAACACCGCCCTCTTCACGGCCCGAAATCATATGGCTGCGCTACGTTTCCGACGCCGCAGTGCGGCGTCAGCATCGTCTTCCTTAAAATAGACTGAGTTCATGTATAGTATCGGCGCCGGCGTTCTTGAAATTCTCAGCAAAGCGACGACCCGGGCTCGGCTTCCGCCCGACCCTTTTCGTCGACCCGCATGGCGGCGACCTGCACGCTTGTTCCGTCGGTTTCGAAGCGCACATGGTGGCGGAACTGGCGCCCCGCCTCGTAATAGATGCGCGGGACGCGCGCGGCGTTGACAAAGGTTTGCTCGCCCCGGCGCACGAGCCAGCGCCGGTTCCCGCGGCCGCCCCGCAAAGCATGGTGCATGTGACCGGCCACCACGCCGATCGCCGGGCGCCTGGCCGCGTCTGCGTGGCGCAGCGCCTCGGCCAGGTCCGCGTCCCCGAAGTCGCCGCCCTCGGCGCGAAAATCACAGCCCCAGATATCCGCATGTCGATCGCCCAGGCCCGTCGGACCGTTGTGCGCGAAGAACAAAATGGGCGCTTCCGCCGCGTCGACCAGGGTTTTCAGGCGCGCGCTTGAATCGTCCATGGTTCGCACTCCAAATCGACGTTCCAGGTAGGGCGCAAACGCAAGTTGCCGCCCCCCCATGCTGTGCGGTCGCGCCGCGATAATGTCGATCGCCAGCCCGCGCAAACGCACCGGATGCCGACTGTAACCGCAGACGGGGATCGGCGCCAGGCCCGACTGCAAGGCGGCCACGCGCCGGTCCTGGCCGGGCGAGCTGCGGCGAATCCAATCGGGGTCGGCTTTTAGCTCTGCGAATTTCTGCATTACGCTCACGCCGTCGTGGTTGCCGGGCATAAACAAAGCCGGTCGCGTAAGCGTGCGCAGGCTCTGCACCATGCGTTCGAGTCCGCTGTTCGTGCGGCCCGGCAGATCGCCCACAATCAGGATCAGATCGTAATCCGAGTTATTGAAGTAGGCGGCGTCCTGCTCGTCCCACGCCTTGTGGATGTCCCCGATGACCGCAAAGCGCAACATGACGGCGAAGTCTCGCCCCGACCGCTCGCAGCCGAAAACCAAAAAACGCGCGCGCTGCCGGCAAAAATCGGTTAACTTGTCGCATGCAGCGCGCCGCAATTATTGAGGCTGAAAACCTGACGCGGTCGTACGGCGACTATGCGGCATTGCGCGGGCTCAACTGCAGCGTGGCGGAGGGCGAATTTGTCGCCATTATGGGCGAGTCGGGCAGCGGCAAGACGACATTCTTGAATTTGATCGGGGGCCTGGATTGCGCAGACGGCGGCCGGCTGCTCGTGGCGGGCGAAGAACCGGCGCGCTACAACGCCGACGAACTGGCCGCATTTCGGCGACGCGCGATCGCCGTAATCTTCCAGGACTTCAGTTTATTGCCCACGCTCAGCGCGCTGGAAAACGTTGTTATGCCCCGGCTTTTGCGCGGCGAGCGCGCCGACTACGAAGCCGCACAGGCGATGCTGGCGCGCGTCGGACTTGCGGACAAACAGCAGCGACTGCCGGAGACCCTTTCCGGCGGCGAGATGCAGCGCGTGGCCGTGGCGCGCGCTCTGGTCTTGCAGCCGCGCGTTCTGCTCGCGGATGAACCGACCGGCAGTCTGGACAGTCGGAACAGCCGTGAAACGCTCGCGTTGCTGCGTGAAGTGAATCAGTCCTTTGGTCTGACAATCGTTATGGCGACCCACTCGCTCGCCGCCGCGGGCGCCGCCGATCGCACTCTGCATATGGCGGACGGCCGACTGGTTACGGAAGCCGCCGTTTCATGAAGGCCTTATTCGCGATCGTCAACGCGCTCTCGCTGCGCTATTATCGGCGGTTTCCGGCGCGTTTTGCGGTGTGCGTCGCCGGTCTCGCAGCCGGCGTGGGCGTCGCCTCCGCGATTAACCTGACGAACGCGCGTGTAATCGCATCTTTCGAAGAGAGTCTTGCAGCTGTCGCGGGCAAGACGACGCTGAACCTCGAACCGCGTCAGGGACTGGCGCCGGAAGATCTGGAGCGCTTGCGCTTCGTCTGGGACCAGGGCGGCTTCGCGCCGTACATGCGCCTGCGTGCGGCGGCCGGCGAGCAAGCGGTAACGCTCTACGGTTTTGACTTTCTGGGATCAAGCGGCCTGCGCGAATTCAGTTTTCAGCGCGACACCGAACAGGACGCCGCCGACGCCGGCCCGCGCACGGACGGTCTGATTGTGCCGGAGGACTCGCCCCTGGGCGGCATTGGCGATACCGCCGCGCTGGTTATTAATGGGCGTCGCATCAGCTTCCCGATCGTCGGCGAACTACGCGCCATCGACAACCGTCTGCCGCCCCGCAACGCTGCGTATGTCGATCTGGGCCGGCTGTTTATCCTCGAATCGCGCCTGACCGGCGTCGACTTCTACGTTCCTCCGGAGCGCATCGAGCCGTTGCGTGCGGAACTGGGACGTTTGTTCCCCGGCGCGCGGATCGCGACTACAGCCGAGCGTCGGCAGGCCGCAAACGACATGTTAAGCGCATTTCAAATGAATCTAACGGCGCTCGGCGTAATTGCGTTATTGGTGAGCGCCTATCTGGTCTACAACACAGTGAACATTTCGGTGCTGCAACGCGAGGGAATGCTGGGCGTGCTGCTGGCTCTCGGCGCGCCGCCGCGAACGCTGTTTGCCGCCATCATCGCCGAAGGCGTCATAATCGGCGCGGCGGGCGCCGCCCTGGGCTGCGCGCTCGGCTGGCTGTTATCAGCGGCGGCCTACGCGGAGGTCGCCGCCACCCTCTCCTCGGTCTTCCGACTCGACGCGGGCGGCGGCGCAACGGGCGGAGCGAGCGCGCTTATCGGGTCGTTTTTAATCGGAATTCTGGCGAGCGCTCTGGCGGCCTTTTTTCCCGCGCGCCGTGCAACGGAGATCGCGGGCGCCGCTGCGCGCAAGCAGGGTCGCAGCGAATACCGGCCGGCCCGCGTCGGCTCCGCATTGATCGGCGCCGCACTGTGCATCGCGCTCGCCGGCGCCGCGTGGGCGCTCGCCGTGTATTTGCGCCGGCCGGAACCGGGTTTTGCCGCCGTCGCTTTTGTGATCGGCTGCATCAGTTTTCTTTCACCGCTGGTCGTGCTTGGCGCGGCGCGCGCACTCAGGCGACCGAACGCCGGCGCGGCCCTGCTCGCGGCCGCGACTGCAAAAGAACATGTGTTGAAGATCGCCGTCGCCTGCGCGGCGCTGGCCGTCGCACTCTCCATGGCGGGCGCCGTCACGATAATGGTAAGCTCTTTTCGCAGTACAGTCCGGGATTGGCTGGAAACAGTCGTAGCCGCCGACGTGTACATCAAATCCGAGTCCGGCGAGAACGTCGTCATCGGCGAACTGGATCCCCGAATCGTTGCGCGCGCGGCAGCGCTGCCCTTTGTTCGCGCGGCCGTAACCATTCGCACAAGCCCCGCCGTATATCGCGGCCAGCCGATTGAACTCGCGGCGAATAATTTTGAAACAGCGGCGCTCATTCACGGTTTTTCGTTTGTCGAAGGCGATCGCGCCGATCTTTTGCGCGCGCGCGAGATCGACGGCGTACTGGCCAGCGAGGTGTTCGCCAACCGCTTTCAGGTAAAGCGCGGCGACGCGATTGAGTTCGAGGGCCGCACGCTGCAAATCTGCGGCGTGTATCGCAACTACGCGTCCGAGCGCGGCTATCTTCTGATGGACGACGCTCTGTTCGCCCAGCTCGCCGGAGAACAGGGTCCGAGCGGCGTAGCCCTCTATTTGAAGCCCGGCATAAGTTCCGCCGATGCAATCTTAAAGACGCGGGCGGCCCTCTCCGATCATGCGCTCACGATGAACGCCTCTCGCGAAATTCGCGCGCGGGCGCTGGAGATATTTGATCAGACCTTTCGGCTGACCTTCGCGCTGCAATGGATCGCCGGCGGCATTGCGGCGCTCTCCGTGCTGACGACTCTCGCCGGACTGGCCATTGAACGACGACGCGATCTGGCCGCCCTCCTCGCTCTGGGAGCGCGGCCTGCGCGCATTGATCTGGCGATGGCCATCGAATCGCAGGTGATCGCCCTCTCGGCGATCGCGCTGGCGGCGCCGGGATCGTTGTTTCTGGCTTTGCTTTTAATCAAGGTGATCAATCGCTATTCTTTCGGGTGGACCATCGTCGCCGCCTGGCCCGTGGCGCCGCTGGCGGCCGGCGCAGCGCTCGCCTGTGCGCTCGCCCTGCTTGCGGCTATTTATCCGATCCGACTGATTCGCAAACAGAATCTGGTAGAGGCGCTGAAACGCGAGTAGTCGGTCGCGAATTGCGCCATCATCGAACTCGCTGACGGAGCGCCAGTGTCCAAAGGGCCGCGCAAGCCGCCCCGCGGGAGACGCTGACTTCGCTCGTGCGCCCGCCTCTGACGCAGCTTCGCTTTCTTGACGCGCCGACTCCCGGCGCCCGTGAGTATGCTGTAACGAATTCATATCGCCAGGGTAGCATGCTTTTGATCGTGCGTCCCGGTGCAGTGGCAGGACATTTTTTGCAGAACAGTGGCGGCGATTTATTCGGGAGGCGGACGCCGGGCCCGCAGACAGTGGCGCATACTGCGCGCCGGCCCGCCTTTCCCGGTTCGGGCTGGATTCTGGCCTGCGCGGCCCTTGCGTGGCTGGCCGCGCCGACGCGCGCCGAGCCGCCCGTCGCAACGCGCGAATTTCTGCGCGCCGATCCCGCACGCAGTTTACAATTTCCGGCCGATCACCGACCGCACGCGGGATTCCGCACTGAATGGTGGTACTACACCGGCGAACTGGACGACGGCGCCGGACGCCGTTTCGGTTTTCAATTCACAATTTTCAAAGTGGAACGCGAGCCCAATCCGCAAGGCGACTTTCGCAATGATCGCGTCTTTTACATGCTGCATTTCGCCGTAACCGATCCCGGCGCGGGTCGCCTGCACCAGACGGAGCGCATTCAACGCAACTTCCCCGGACTCGCCGGCTGGTCGCGCGAACAAAACGAACTCTACATTACCAATAATACTCTGCAGATTTCCGACGGCGCCCACAAAATTCGTGCGCGCGCCGCCGACATCGGCGTTGAGCTCGATCTGGATCTCAGGAGCCGCCTGGGACCGCGTCTGCAGGGCGAGCGCGGCTACAGCCGCAAAGGATTTACGCCCGATGCCGCGTCGCACTATTATTCCGTGATCGATCTGGTCGGTGAAGCCCGGCTGCAAATTAACGGCGTTGAACGCCGGCTGCGCGCTCGCGCGTGGATGGATCATGAATTTGCATCCAACGCGCTTGCGCCGGATCAGATCGGCTGGGACTGGTTTCACTTGAATCTGGCGGACGGCCGCCGTCTGATGTTGTTTCGCGTACGGTCCGACACCGCTCGCGACTTTACCGCCGGCGCGCTTTTTTCAGCAGACGGGGCTGTCCGCTCGCTCGCGCCGAACGAGCTGCGATTTACGCCCGGCCGACGCTGGAACTCCCCTCACAGCGGCGGCGCCTATCCGGTGGAGTGGAATCTCGAAGCGGCCGGCTGCCGCATCGCGACCAGGGCCTGGCTGGACGACCAGGAAATGCGGCCCGCTCTGAGCCGCCTGGAATACTACGAGGGCGCGATCGATGCGACCGTTAATTGCCAGGGAATTGAAACTACGGGCGGCGGCTATATGGAGCTGACCGGCTACAGTCGCAAAATGAGCGGGCGAATCTAGCCCGGATTATTAAGCAAGCTCCGACCAATCCACGCTGGCCAGGCGTCGGATTGAATCGACTAAAGCGGTTTCCAGGGCAAGGGCCCGAGGAAGTCGGATTTGCCCAGCTCGACGCCGTTGTGGCGCAGTATGCTGTAAGCTGTGGTCGTGTGAAAATGGAGATTGGGCAGGGCGTAGCTGATTAAATATTCGGCGCCGCTCATGTACTGGCCGTCCATGCGCGGCAGCGTAATGCGACGCTCGGCCGCCTCCGCAAAATCCGCGGCTTGCAGCGTATCGAGAAACGCCAGAGTCTTCTGGATGCGCTGGCGCAATTCGGGAATGGTTTTTTCCACGTCCTCGTGCACGGGCGCAGTTTTGCCGGCCAGCCGGGCCGAGTAGCCCTTGGCGTTGTCGCAGACAATCATGATCTGGCGGCCCAACGGAAATTGATCCGGCGCTAGCCGCGCCGTCAGAAGCGAGTCGGCCTCGATTTTTTTCGACTGTGCAAAGCCCTCGGCCTTTTCTAACCAGCCAAGCAAGTTTTTGAGCAGCAGTTTGGTTTGTTGAACGGAAGCGAAATACATATGCATGTTCAGCCGGCGCCTACAGTCCGAGGAGGGCCCGCAACTCAGCCTCGGTGCGAGCGGATGAGATCGAGCGCACCTTGAGATTATCCAGTTCGATCAGCAGGACTTCGCCGGGGCGCCGCGGCCACGGATCGCCCGATTCCGCATCCCGAATTAAACAGAGCGAATAGGAGTATTCGCGCATACGCGGCACCGCGACGAGACGCGAGATAATGGCGGGCATGCGACTGATGTCTGCGACCGCGCGCAAGCCGCGGCTTTTCAGAAATTCTTCGCCCTGCTGCTGCAACACGGCGTGCAAAATCTTACTCGCATCCATGTTCGACACAAACAGAACGCCTTTCAGAGATTCGTCCAGCTCGCTCGCCTGATCGTGTTGATTCACGCAACTCTGCCGGGCCAGTACAGCGCCTGGAGCTAATTCGCGATGGTCGGGCGACTCGTGGGCGAACAGGGCGCCGGCGCCGCAGGCGGCGACCAGACCGAGCGCTGCGAGGAACTTGCGAAATGAAAGGTCAAACATTCTGTGGAACCTCCGCGGTCCCCGGCGCGGTGCGAGCCGCACGCAAGGCCAGGTAATACGCTCCGTTATACAATAAACGCATCAGTTCAAGACCCAGCTGCAAATAATATACGCCAATGTAGTCGCCGGGATCCACGCCGGTCGGCCCGGATTGTCGGTGAAAGTCCAGCTCGCGCGCGATGTCCTGCACGGCGAACAAACCCAGGCAGGTTATGTGCACTAACGCAAAAAAGAGGCCCGCCGCCGCGAGAAACCAGCCGATCTTTTTGTTCCAGAGCGTGAGCAGGTTGCCGCTGATTGCAAGCGCGATGATCAGCGTCGCAAGGACATTGAGGATCGTCGGCGGAAACACCCACACAAGGCCGACGCCATCGGGTCCAAAAAGCGGTTCGCGGCCAAGATACAGCGCGTAGGTGGACAGGCTGGAGCTGAACAGCAGCCCCGGAACGACGAAGCTGTCAAAGACGAAGAGCGCGCGCCAACGCGCAGTAATGAATCGAAGGACTGGTTCGTAGAGTGCAAGCATAAGTCGACCGGGCGGACGCGGACGCGCGCCGCTTATTTGCCAAGCAGCGCGGGCAAGGCCCCGCTGGCAATCGCCTCTTCCGTTTCCCGGCAGCCGCCGATCAGGACGCCGTTCACAAACACCTGGGGAAAGGTGGGGTAGCCGGACCAGAGCTTGATTGCGAGCCGCTTGCGCCACGCTGAAAAATAGCTGCCGTAGCCCAGGTAAAAAAAATCGATCCCCGCCTTTTTGAGGACGCGTTTGACGCGCGCTACGACGACATTCTGCGCCATGCCCACGACGACCACCGTGTGACGCGCAATGGCGTCCTCCACCGCGGCGACAATATCCGGATGGAGGTCCCGCATGGTTGCATACGCCGAGTCGGCGATTGAATCGGCAGGGAGAAGTTTGCGTTGATTCATAAGTGCGTGAGTCTCCGTTGAGTCGCCGAGCGCTTTACGCCCGCACCTCGTGGCTCAAGAGAGCGCCGGATTCGAATTCCCGGGCGTTGCTCAGGGTGACATTGGCAATCGCCCGCAGGGCGTCTTCCGTAAAGAACGCCTGGTGGCCGGTAATCAGGACATTCGGAAAGGTCAGGAGGCGCGCAATCAAGTCGTCCAGGAGAACTTCGCCGCTGTGATCGGAAAAGAACAAGCCTTCTTCCTGTTCGTAGACATCCAGTCCGAGCGCGCCCACCCGCCCCGCCTTGAGGGCCTCGACCACAGCGCGCGTGTCAATCAACGCGCC
This sequence comes from Leptospirales bacterium, assembly GCA_036170535.1. Classification (GTDB taxonomy): domain Bacteria; phylum Spirochaetota; class Leptospiria; order Leptospirales; family Leptonemataceae; genus SSF53. The sequence goes on from JAVHPJ010000145.1 coordinate 22,113, forward strand.
GCGACCGGTATTAATCAGCATGACGCCGTCCCTCATCAAGCCCAGCGCGCGCGCATCAATCAAATGCTGGGTGGCGGGCGTGAGCGGACAGTGCAGCGAAATAATGTCCGCGCGACGATACAACTCGTCCAGGGCGACGTATTCGACGCCGCGGCGTTCGAGTTCCGCATCGGGTTTGAGATCATAGGCGAGCGCCTTGCAGCCTACGCCCAGCATCAGCCCCGCAAACACTGCGCCGATCAAACCGGTTCCCACGACGCCGACGGTGCGGCCGTACAGATCAAATCCGGCGAGGCCGTCGAGACTGAAGTTGCCTTCGCGCACGCGATTGTAGGCCCTGTGCGTTTTACGATTCAGCGTGAGAATCAGCGCCAGGGCGTGCTCGGCGACGGCGTGGGGCGAATAGGCCGGGACGCGCGCGATGCGCATTTGCGCGGCCGCCGCCGCCTTCAGGTCGACGTTGTTAAAGCCGGCGCAGCGCAGGGCGATAAAACGCACGCCGCCGGAGGCCAGGGCGGCAATCGTCGGCGCGTCGAGACGATCGTTTACAAAGACGCATACGCCGTCGAATCCCGCCGCAAGCGGCGCTGTGCGGGTTTCAAGTCCGGCTTCGAAAAAGACCAGTTCGTGTCCAAAACGAACGTTCTCCTCTTCGAAGAACCTGCGATCATACCCGTGGGCGCTGAAAAGTGCGAGTTTCATGGTTCGGCCTGCGAGCACACTCCGGCCGAAGCCCCTGGAATAATCCAGAGATATTCGTCAGCGACCGACTCGCACCGCCGCAAGCCCCTCCGAAAAACTACGTCCGTCAGTGTACGAAGGCTCGATGAAAAATCGTCCGTCCAGATCTATGTAGCCGAACAGGTCGCCCGACTCGCTCTGGATTTGAACCAGGGCGGCCCCTTCCGCAAAGGGACGTCCGTCGAAAAAGTCGGCATCGATCACCTCGTCGCCCGCGCGATCAAAATATCCGATCCTTCCATTCTTTACAAAAATCGATAGCCCATGAGAAAAATTTGCATACTGGTCTTCTGCAAAATAACTCTCAAATTTAAACGGAATAACCGGCTTGCCCGCGCGATCATAGTAGCCGAACCGGATGCTGGCGCGACCGGGCGCGATAACGCGCGTCTGCGTAATCTTAACCAGGCCCTCGGAAAAGCGATTTACCGCAAACAGCGAGAACTCGCGCTCAAGTTCAAAAACGAATGCGCCGCTGCGATCGATAAAACCCTGTTTTTCCGGCCCGCTGACAAAGGCCAGGCCTTCTGAAAAGGGAGTGACGGCCGCAAACTGCAGCGGGATCGCCAGCTTGCCTTCGGCATCGATGTAGCCGCACCGGTCTCGTTCACAGACGCCGGCCAGGCCGTCGGAAAATTCGTACGCCTGCTGAAAGGTTTGCTCGAAGGCGGGTCGGCCGCGCGTATCCAGGAAATAGTGACGACCGTTGCGCGAATCCTGCACGCGCAAACGCGAGTTGGAAAAACGCACGTAACGCCGAAAGCCGTCGTTGTTGGCGCCGTCATCCGCGACGCGTAATTCGAAGACGCGCCGCCCCGCCGGATCGACAAAATACTGCCGGCCGCGTAAATCGGCGCGGGCGAGTCCGTTGTGAAAGCTGGCGGCGAAGTCGTAGGCGGGCGCGATCGCCTCGCGCCCCGTACGGTCGATGAATCCGTAAAGCCCGTTTTTGCGGACCAGAGCCAGGCCCTCCGAAAAGGACTCCGCTTCCTCGTACCGGGCGGGAATCGCCCATTCGCCCCGACGATCCACAAAGCCCCACAGCGGCGGGGGGGGGGGGGGGG
>JAVHPJ010000145.1:23927-40656 GCA_036170535.1 Leptospirales bacterium
CCGGCGGCCTCGAGCGCCGCGCCGGTCTCGCCATCGTTCTCCGGTTCGGCGCCAACGGGCGCGCTAATTCCGCTCTGAACGAAAACGCCGGGAACGGACAGGACCAGTGCGGCGATTGCGCAATACACGTTCAGTTTCAGAGTCGCCTCCCGGGCCGTCGGCGCATTGACGCGCGGCTCGGGCGCCACCTTCGACGACGGTCCAAAAAAAGAAAATTAGTAATTGCAGCCCCTCTGATCGCCGGGCAGGGTCGGCGACGAGGTAACGCTCCCCATGGCGCCGGAGGAAGAATCAACCGAACCCTTGAGCGTTGAAGAATTTCCGGGCGGCCTGATTGTGCGCATCCTGGAAAGCGAAGTAACCATGTTTGTCATTCCGGAGATACGCGTCCGGCTCGCGGATTACCTTACGCGCAAACCGCAGCGCATGATTTTCGATTTGTCGCGCACCGCATTTCTTGATTCGTCGGGTCTGGCGGCGATTTTCAAACTCCAACAGGAAATGGCGGCCCATCAGGGCGCGCTCTACCTTACCGGGCTTAAGGCTTCCCTCCGACGCGTCCTGGACGCAGTCGTTCGCAACGGCGAAATCAAGATTTATGACAGCATCGAATCTGCGCGCGCTTCTTTTCAATAGCGCACATTCGGGACGCCGCCTCAGCCGGGCCGGCCGCCTGCTGACGGGACTGGCGCTTGTTTCTTGCACAAGCGCAAGTTGCACCGACGATCCCTTGCGCGATTTGCCGCAGGTGATCTTCTGGGCCTGGGAACGTCCCGAGGATTTTCGCGGCGTATCCGCCGACGCCGCCGCAATCGCCTATCTGGCGCGCACCATCCACATCGGCGACGGAGTTGTCAAGACGGAGCCGCGTCGCAATCCCCTGCGGCTGGATGATGCGCAGATTCGCATCGCGGTCGTCCGCATTGAAAGCGCCGGCAAGGCCGCCGCACTGAGCGGGCGCGAGACGGCGCGGCTGCAGGCGGAAATTCTGGAAGCCCTGGACAAACGGTCTGTGCGCGCGCTGCAAATCGACTTTGACGCCCGCGTCTCCGAGCGCGACTTTTATGCGCGGCTGCTCTGGAATTTGCGCGAACAAACGCCCGATGATGTCGCTCTGACGATGACCGCCCTCGCGAGCTGGTGTTATTACGAATCATGGTTGGACGCGCTGCCGGTTGCGGAAGCCGCCCCGATGCTCTTCAGGATGGGTCGCGATGCGGATCGCGTGCGGCTTGATTTGCAGGCGCATCGACCCATGCGTTCGGAAAAATGTCGACTGAGCCTCGGTTTGTCGACGGACGAACCGCTGAAAGACTTGCCGTCCGTACGGCGGGTTTACCTCTTCAGTCCAGCCGCGTGGACGCCGGAACGCGCACAAATGTGGCTGGAACAATTGCAATGAAACAAACTCGCTGGATCAAGCTCTTACTGCTTCCGGGCGCAATGCTTGCCCTCTATTATAATGCGAAACCGCTCCCCGCCTGCGGGCCCTTTTTTCTTGCGGCGGTGTTTCATGCCGGATCGCGGCCCGATCTGCCGTTTGACGCTTATGTTTCCGGTTCGCTTGGCGTCGTTCCCTCCTCCTACTGGCGCACCTATCTGGTTATAGCGTTCCGGAGAATGAACGGCGTCCCGGTCACGGCGGAAGAAACGCGCAGCGTTGCACAGGCCTGGCAGAATCGGTACGACAGCATGGGCGGCGGCGGCCATCCCGATCCCGAACCGCTGAAACTCTGGTTGGAGAAACGCAATGCTGCGGCGGGCGGCGAGCCGCTCACATGGCTTGAGGTGCAACGCCCGGCGAACGATGAAAGCGATTATTATTCATACTTAAATTGCAACGAGGACGCCTTTCGCGTCGCGACCGCAACGCTTGCGGCGCGCACCCAAACTTACGGCGCGGGCAGTCCGCAGCTAAAAGCCTGGCTGGCCGCCCAGGAGCAAGTCTTTGATAACTGCGACGGCGGAAAAGTTATTCCGGGCGCCTTGCCAGCCAGCGCGCCGCCGCTGGCGCGACAGGACCGCGCCTATCAGATTGCGGCGGCGCATTTCTACGCTGCTGAACCGGAGCGTGCGCGCGCCTTATTTGATGCGATTGCGGCGGATCGGAATTCTCCGTGGCGCGATTACGCGCGCATTGGCGCCGCCCGGGCGGCCATTCGCAACGCCCTGATGAAACCGACGCCCGAGGCCGCACGCCGCCGCAACTTTGCCGACGCCGAGCGCAGACTGCGCGCACTCGCAGCCGATCCCGCGCTCACGCGCTTCAAGCCGAGTGTAAACGGTCTACTGGCATTGCTGCGCACGCGCGGCGAACCGCAGGCGCGCCTGCGCGAGCTGGCCGTACGCCTTGCCGCCCGCGAGCCAAACCCGACTTTCGCCCAGGATCTGATTGACTACACGCGTTTGTTGAATCCCTACGAAAAATACGACGACGCAACTCAGGAGTACGGCTTTTTTCCCACGCCGACTCTGCAACAGGACGAGCTGACGCGCTGGCTGGCGGTCTTCCAGAGTCGACGGCCGCAGTCGGTTGCGGACGCAATGCAGGAGTACACGCGACGCAAGACCGATCCGTGGCTGGTCGCCGCCTTGAGCAAGCTCGCCAACGACGACCCGCGCGGAAAAACGCTCTGCGCGGACCTGGATCAACGTCCGAAAAACGCAGCGTATCCTTCGATCGCGTACCATTGCGCGCGAATGGCCGCCGGACTGGGCGAACTCGGGCGCGCCCACGACATTGCGCGTGCGACGCTTAATAACGCTGCGCTCAGTCTGCCGGTATCGGCGCGCAACCATTTCAGTTCGATCGCCATGCTCAGCGCGAGCCGCAACGCGGATTTTTTCGCCTTCGCCCTGCGCAAGCCGAATACGTTTTCGTTCAACGACAACGGCGACGATGGTCCGGCCGCGCTCGACTGGGAAGGCGCGCCGCGCGTCGATGCGAACCAACTCTTATTCGACGCCGATTCCGTTTTGTGGATGAACCGCAAGCTGCCGTTGAACATAATGATCGGCGCGCTGGAAGGGAACTCCCTGCCGGCCCATTTGCGCCGCGAACTCGCAGTGAAGCTGTGGACGCGCGCCTTTCTGTTGGGCGATTACGACGCAGTCGATCGGCTCACGCCGCTGGTGCGTACGCTGGAAAGCTCGACGGCGAGTTTATTGGATGCTTACAAGGCTGCGCGCACGCCGGAAGAAAAGCAACGCGCCGCGCTCTATCTCGTGTTGAAATTCCCGGCCTTTGATCCCTATATCGACGCCAATCGGCTGCGCGAAACTCCGCCCAACGAACTCGACGATTATCGCGACAACTGGTGGTGCGGCGTACAGCCGAACAACGAGGCGGCTCCGGAAGACGAACCCGCTGCGTATTCGACGGCCGGCTTGATCGAAACCATCACGCCAGAGTTTTTAAACGCAAGCGAGCGCGACGCGGGCGCCAGTCAGTATCTCAATCTGACGGAACTGGGCGCCGCTCCCACGCATCTGTGTCGCGAAACGATCGCCTGGGCGGAAAGTGCGCCCGCCGATCCGCGCGTGCCGGAAGCCCTGCACCGCTGCGTGCGCGCCACGCGCCTGGGTTGCACGGACGAACGCAACGGCGAATATTCGCGGCACGCATTTCAAATTTTGCACCGGAACTATCCGGCCAGCGAATGGGCGCAAAAAACGCCCTACTGGTTCAACTGAGATTGCGCAGGTGCCAGGCGCGCGGACGCAAAAAGGCGCGGATTCCGTCCGCGCCAAGCGTCACGCCCACGCCCGAATCGTTGCGACCCGACCAGGGCAGGCGCGGACTTACCCGATCGCAGCAATTCCAATAAACGCTGCCGGCGTTAACCTTGCCGAGTATTGCGTGTGCGCGCTCTTCGGTATTGCTGAAAACGCCGGCGGTCAGCCCGTAGCGCGTATCGTTCATTAACTGGAGCGCCTGACGATCGTCCTTAACGCGCATGATGCCGATGATCGGCCCAAAACTTTCTTCGCGCATCACCGACATGTTGTGATCGACGTCGAGCAGCACGGTCGGTTCGAAGTAATAGCCCTTACGATCCATGCGCTTGCCGCCGAGCGCCAGCCGCGCGCCCTGGGAGAGCGCGTCCTGGACCTGCGCCTCCAGTATTTTGATCTGCCCTTCGCGCGCAACAGGCCCAATGTAGGTTTCTTCGTCGAGCGGATCGCCGACCTTAAAACTCTTCACTTCGTTCAGGAAGGCTTCCACAAAACGATCGTAGATGCCGCCGTGCACGTATATGCGCTCCACCGAGCAGCAACTCTGGCCGGTGTTGTAAAAAGCGCCGTCAGCCGCAATCGTCGCCGCTTGCTGAATGTTCACATCATCGCAAATGTAAACCGGATCTTTGCCGCCCAGCTCGAGCTGCAAGCGCGCAAAACGCCGCGAAACGATATCGGCGATCGCGCGCCCGGTGCGATACGAACCGGTGAAAAAGACGCCGCTCACCGGCCACTTGAGCAACTCCTGCCCCGCAAAGGCGTCGCCGATGATCGGTATAAAGACGTCGTCGGGGATGCCGGATTCGTAGAGCAGCTCCGCAATGGACAGGCCGGTCAGGGCGGAAATCTCCGAGGGTTTGTACAACACGGCGTTGCCCGTCAGCAGCGCGGGACAAAAAACGTTTACGCCTACAAAATACGGATAGTTCCACGCGGAGATATTGGCGACCACGCCGAGGGGATCGTAACTCAGGCGCTCTTCGGTACGACCGTCGTCCGAGGCGTCGCGCGGTTGAATGGTTTCGCCTCCCAGGAATCGACGCACATTGTGCAGAAAGTAGTCGACTCGCCCTACGGTGGCGGTGATTTCCGAGCGCGCTTGCTTGATCGGCTTACCGACTTCCTCCGCAAGCGTGCGCGCAAGCAGATCCCTTTTCTCGATCAAGAGTTCCTTGAATCGTCGAAATCCCGCCTCGCGTTCCGCCAGATCCACGCGCTCCCACTCAAGCTGAGCCGACATGGCGAGATTATATTTTTCAATTATCGAACGGGAATCGTCGGTCTCGATCTCGGTGATCAACTCCTCGGTCGCCGGATTGATAATGCGCATTTTTCTGGGTTCGCTCATGTTTAAACCTGACTATCGGGCTGCGGTGGACGGAGCGATCGCGGGCGCAGCTTCGCGTTCTTCCCGACGCCGCCGCGCCTCGGCAAAAAATTCCTGCAACAAGGGCGCCGGATCCAGGAGGTGCGTCTCGTGCAACTTTTGAAACTCCGGATGCCACTGCACGCCGCAAGCGTACGGCGCAACTTCTCCGCCCGCGGGATCGCGCACGAGTCGAATCGCTTCGATAATTCCGTCTTCCACGGACCGCGCTTCCACAACCAGTCCCTCGCCCAGATCTTTAATAGCCTGGTGATGGATCGAAATGATTTCGCCCTGTGGACCGGGATACATTGCAGCCAGGCGCGATCCGGGCTCAAACTGCACCACATGGCGCAGCCGATCGTAAATGTCGCCGTTGCGATGTTCGCGCGCACCCGGAACCTGCAGCGCGATGTCCTGGTAAAGACTGCCCCCGCAGGCGACATTCAAAATCTGCAGGCCGCGACAGACCCCGAAAACCGGGACGTTGCGGCGAAAACACGCGAAAATCAGCGCTTGTTCGTAGAGATCGCGAAAGCGATCGCCGGACCACTCCGGCCGCAGGGGCGTTTCACCGTAACTTTCAGGAGAAACATCCGAACCGCCCTGCAGCACAAGCCCGTCCAACTCATGCACGATATCGTCGGGCGAAATGGAACCTGCGCTGGTAGGGACCATCACCGGCAGGGCGCCGGCGGACATGACCCAATGCACCAGTTCTTCCTCCAAATACAACAGTCGCTTGCCTTTAAATATTTTCCGATCCGGATCGGGGTGGAAAAATGAGGCCGAAACGCCGATGCGCAAAGGGAAACTCATGATTACGGTACCCATCAGACGAACAGAAAGGGCTTTTCAACCGCCTTTTCCGCAGCCCGTCAAATACCAGTCAAACGCCCGGGCCTGGTTCAATCCATTCCTTTCCGCGCCGGGCGCGGCGATATTTATCCTGATTCTCGCCTCGGTCGGACGGCCCGTGGAGGCGCGCGCAGGGGAGCAAATGATGGAGCTGGTCGGCGGCGGCGGGCGAACCAGCGGTCAGGTGCGGTCGCAGTTCGAAGATAATAATGTGCTGGGTCTGCTGGTCGCGTCTTCGACGAACAATGAGTTCCGCCGACAAATCGAACTCACGCCAATTGGCCGGCGCAGTCGACCGGAGATCTTTTCCGGCAGCGGGCGATTCAGTTTTTTTGAGACGTCCGACTACGTAGACTTCGGTTTCAGTCTCACAACGACCTCCCTGCTCGCGCGCCGGCTGCCCGTGCAGGACCGCGATCGGTACTACGGCTATCTTTTGCTGACGCGGCGGCCCTTCCTGTTTGACTCGCCGGAACTGCAGTATCTGGAGTATCTCTACTTCACAAAAAAAACCAGCTCGCGCACGATCGACGCCGCGCCGCGCTTCAGTCTGGATCTCGCAATACACTCGCACGCGTCGCGGAGTATTGTGCAGCCCTTCTGGCGCTTCGCCTTTCCGATTCCCCTGGAGAATGCCGCGCTGCAAAACCTCGTGCTGGGCTCCTCAATCGGCGTGCGCATTGGCGCTCCGCGCAGCGTGATGTTCACCCTCGAAGGCTACGTGGACGGATTTTACGTTAAAGACGACGGGGCCGACGGCGCACTGCGCGGAGCGGTCGACGCCGGCGGGCGCGCCGGGATTGCCGTGTACTTTTAGGCGCCCGGCGTCGGACCTGATCCCGGCGAAGATTCTTTACAATGGCCGCCGCACAATAAATCTCAACCCGGCGACCGACGCTGCTTGCCCGCGCCCGTGAAATTCCGGCGGAGTCGGTCTCCGCCTGCCGAGCCGTACCGCATGAACTCCGCCGTCATCCCTCTGGAAACTCCGCGTCGCCTCTCCTATTCTATTTTGTGGAAGCTACAACGCGCGTACTTTGAATCGCGCGGCGTGGCCGCTTTCGGCGACGGCGAAGTGCCGCACTACATCACGAATAATCCGCGCCTGGCGACCGCGTGCGCTGGCGTCGCTCTGGGTTTGGTGCGCGATCTGGCGGCGCGCGGCGCAACTCGTCTGGAAATCCTGGAACCGGGCGCAGGCAGCGGACGCTTTGCGCATGCATTTTTACGCGCGTTTTTTGACCGACTGGACCGTTCGCCGCTCGCCGACTTCCCGGTGCGTTATATCCTGAGCGACTTCACGGAAGCCAATGTGCGCTTTGCAGAGTCCCATCCGGCGCTGGAAGTCTATGTAAGATCCGGTCGCCTGGACTTTGCGCTCTTCGACGCGGAGTGCGACGACCGACTCACGCTGCGGAAAAGCGGCGCAATTCTCTCACCCGAAAACTTTTCGGGAACCCTGCTGGTGCTTGCAAACTACTTCTTCGACAGCCTGCCTTCGGATCTATTCGTGATTGAAAATGGCCGCCTTCAGGAATTGCACGCGACGTTGGAAATACCTGCGGCCGCCCGCAAAGTGGACGCGCCGGCGGCTCCTGATCCGGCCTGGCTGATGGAGGCGTCCCTGCGCTACGAACACGCCAGTGCGACGCTCCCGACCTACCCGGACGAGCCGGAGCTTGAACTCGTACTCCGGCAATACGCCGCTCAACTGGACGACACGACGCTGAGCTTGCCGGTGGCGTCGATCCGCTGCCTCGCGCGACTGTATGCGCTCGCCGGCGGCCGTCTGGTCGCACTCAGCGCCGACAAGGGTTATTCGCGACCGGAAGACCTGGAAGACCGTTCGCTGCCGACCCTCAGCCAGCATGGCAGCGTTTCGTTAATGGTCAACTACCACGCGATCGGCGAATGGGTCCGCGCGCGCGGCGGCGCCGTGCTGCGACCCTTGTTTCGCCACGCGAGCCTCGACATCTCGGCGGCGGTCTTTTCGCCCGACGCTGACCTGGAATTCGCCGCAGCGTTCCGGGAAAACATCGAAGCCCTGAACCCCGATGATTTTTACCAGATCAAGACCGCGCTCGAACCGCACTTTGGCGCATTGAGCCTTGCGCAGACGCTGGCCTATCTGCGGTTGAGCTCGGCCGACCCGCGCATCTTTCGTCAATGCTATCCGACCTTGCTCGCGCACGCTGAAGAAGCCGACGACTTTGAACTGGAAGAGATCGACCGCCTGGCGCACGCCGTCTGGGACTCTTATTATCACATCGGAGAAACGGAAGACATCGCATTTATGCTGGGACTGCTCCACGCGACCTGTACGGCGTACGACGCAGCCATCCAGCGCTTCCGCAATTCGCTGGAAATTTACGGCGCTTCGGCCGCAACGCTCTTTAATCTGGGAGCGTGTCTGTATGAAACCGAAGACTTCCCCGGAACCTGCGCCGCGCTCCAGGCGGCGCTGGACCTTGATCCGGAACTCGACGAAGCGCGCGCGCTTCTGGCAGAGGCGCAAGCCCGTATGGATTTTACCGGCGACCCGTCGGCGACCGCGGAACTTGCGTGAACTTCACGCTCCATTAATTCGTTTTGCAGAATCACGATCAAGAAACGAGCGGAAGCGGAACCGACCCGGCGCGCTTCGCCTTACTTCATCAGAGCTGCGTGCTCCGCTTCCATTTGTTCATGCTCGCGCTTCATTTGCTCATGCTCTTCCAGCATGCGCTTGTGATCCGCTTCCATGCGCTCATGGTCCTTTGCGAGCTCCTCATCTGAAAGACCGCCTGCGGCGTGTTTCTCTTCCAGCGTCTTGTGTTCGGAGATGATCTTCTCATGGTCCGCAATAATTTGTTCGTGACGCGTGATGATTTCGCGATGCTTCGCTTCGAGCGCGTCAAATGCCGGACCCGATCCCGCCGCGGCAAGTTCAGCATGTTTCGCCTCCATCGCCTTGTGCTCAGCTTCGAGCTTATCGTGCTCGGCTTCCAGACGCGCATGCGCCTCGTGCAGCTTTTTTTCCAGATCATCGCCGCATGCAGTAATTACAGCTCCGATGGCCAGAACGCTAATCCAGTGACCCAGTTTCATTTTTCTCTCCAGATTTTTTTCAGGCGGCAAAGGCCGCTTCGTATAATTTCCGAAAGTCCGCAGTCTCCACGGGACGCGGATTCAGTTGATGGCAAACATCCAGCTCGGCGAACTTAACCAAATCCTCCAGACGCGTAGCCTCCAGGCCCGCCGACTTAAGTCCGGCGGGAAGCCCGACCTCCGCTTTGAGTTGCTTGAGCCATTCGACAAAACCCGACGCGCTTTTTTGCTTTGCTCCGACAGTTTCCGCCATCAGAACAAATGCCTCGCTCGCGGCGCTCGCATTAAACTCCATCGCGTAATCGATCATGATGCCGTTGGCCAGGCCATGATGCAGATCATGCACCGTAGAAAGCGAATGCGCCAGAGAATGCGTAACGCCGAGTCCTTTTTGAAACGCTATCGCGCCCATCATCGACGCATTCAGCATTGCGCCGCGCGCCGCAATATGCTCGGCAGTCGCGCCGGTTTTTGCACGCGCGAATTCCACGCACTGCTTGAGGTTCGCCGCCGCCAGCCGCAACCCTTCCATGGCGATGCCGTCGCAGAGCGGCTGAAAGCCCTTTGCGATACGCGCTTCCACAAGATGGGTGATAGCGTCCAAACCGGTGGCCGCCGTAACGCCCGCCGGCAGGCCCAGCGTGAGCTCCGGATCGGCAAATACTTCCAGCGCCAGGAGTCGCGGCGAAAAGATGATCTTTTTCACATGCGTCGCATCGTCGGAAACGACCGTGCTGCGTCCGACTTCACTGCCGGTGCCGGCGGTGGTCGGCACCGCGAAAAAAATCGGAATGGGCTGATCAATCGGCCGGGCGCCTGGCTTTTCATCTTCGTAATCGAAAAGATCGCCGGGATGAGCGACCATCAGCGCGATCGCCTTCGCCACATCCACGGAAGCGCCGCCGCCCAATCCGACAATTGCGTCCGCGCCGTGAGCGCGATAGGCTTCAACGCCGGCCGTCACCTGGGATTTCACCGGATTGCCCGCCACCCCGCCAAACAGGCCGGCGTTCAAACCAGCGCGCACGAGATCGTTCTGCAGTTCGCCAACCAGCGGCAATTTCGCGAGGCCCTCGTCGGTCACAATGAGCGGCCGGACCGCGCCGCGCGCTTTCAAGGAATCCGCGATGCGGGCCCGCGCGCCGGCGCCATAATGGATGGTGGTGGGAAAATTATATCGAAAGATTCCAGACATGCTGCGAGTTCGCGTCCGGCCGCGCGCCAGGCGAGCAAAAAATTACGGGTGCGCGGCTCACGGCGCGCCGCTTTCGGCCTTGAGGTCCCGCGTCATCAGATCAAAGATCGCCTGCTGCACGGGTTTATCTTCAAACAGAACGGCGTAGACCTGGGCGGTGACGGGCATTTCCAGTCCTTCGCGCGCGGCAATTTCATGCACCAGATGGGCGGCTTCGACGCCCTCCGCAACGGCGCTCATTCCAGCCAGAATATCCGCCAGCTTTTTGCCTTTCGCCAGATTTTCGCCCACATAATGATTCCGGCTCATCAGGGAGTTGCAGGTGGTGATCAGATCGCCCATGCCGGCCAGGCCGTAAAACGTCTCCGGCTTAGCGCCAAAGTGCGCGCCAAAGCGAATAATCTCGACCATGCCGCGCACCATCAGGGCGGCCTTGGTATTGTCGCCCAGAGCCAGACCATCCACAATGCCGGCGGCGATTGCGATGATATTTTTAAGCGTCCCGCCGAACTCGGCGCCCGCGATATCATTGTTCGTATAGACGCGAAAGTAGCTGGCGCTGAAGGCGCGCTGAGCGATGCGCGCTGTTTCCAGATTGTCCGAAGAGATCACAGTTGCAGCCGGTTTGCGTGCAGCAATTTCTTTTGCAATGTTGGGACCGGACAACACGGCGATCCGGTCGTGCATCGCCCGGGGCAGGTTTTCACGCAGCAGCTCGGAAGGACGTTTGTGATCCTCCGGATTTAATCCCTTGGTTGCGGATATAAGAATCGCCTGCGGCGGAATGTGCGGAATAAGCGCGCGCACGGTAGACGCAATGAATTTCGACGCGGTGACGAGCACGATCAGTCCGGCGTCGCGACCGGCATCCTCAAAGGACGTGGTCGCACGCACGCGATCCGGCAAGAGGACGCCTGGCAGAAGCTGCTTGTTTTCGCGATCCTGGTTGATCGCATCCGCGATGCCCTGGTCGTGCGCCCAGAGCAGCACCTCGTGACCGTTCTCTGCAAGAATCTTCGCCAGAGTTGTGCCCCAGGCGCCGGAACCAATTACAGCCGTTTTCATACGATCAGGCTGTAACGCGAGCCTGTTCAAGTGTCAAGCAAGGCGACGTTTTTCCTCTGGACCGACCGGGCGACTTATGTGAGCCCCGGTGCACGCGGGAGATTTAAGTCTCCCGAAAATAGAGCAATTATTCGGAGATTTACCGGTATGCATACGCTGACGGCCCTCTAAGCATGGGCGCTGCTATTCGCATACGCCACGAAGAATCCTGGAAAATAACGGATTGGCATAAAAAATGAGATCAATACTCTTCTTGCTTCTGTGTTCTTTTGCTTTCGGATGCTCTTCGAAGCGGGAGTCTATCGCCTGGCCAGCCAAGACTTTTTATCGGTATTATGTCGTAAACGGCTATAAAATGTTCTATCGGGAAGCTGGCGATCCAGGTCAGCCGACAATTTTGCTTTTGCATGGCTTTCCGTCTTCCTCTCACGCCTATCGTGAACTGATTCCGATGCTCTCTGGAAAATACCACGTCCTTGCGCCAGACAACCTCGGCTCCGGATTCAGCGACCGGCCCGACCCTGCGCAGACCCGCTACACTTTTGACCTTCTTGCGCAGCAGATTGATGGCTTGATGGATGCTCTTAAAGTTGAGTCCTATTATATCTATATGCACGACTTTGGAGCGCCAGTTGGTTACCGCTTAGCGCTCAAGAACCCTGAAAAGCTAAAAGGCTTAATTATCCAGAATGCGAACGCCTACATGGAAGGGCTCAGCGACCAAAGACGTGAATTTTTTATGACTGCCGGCGATGAAGGCTCCGCATTCCCGATTGAAAAACTCTACGATCATGTCAGCCGAGAGTTCATCATCAACAACCAATACTTACGAGATGTGAAACAAAATGAAATCGATCGAATGAGTCCGGATACGTGGACGCACGATTCTGTGTTTCTTCAAAGTAAGAAAGATCAAAGGATTCAGGTGGAGTTATTCAGAGACTATCGAAGCAACTTACTTCTATACCCGGCGTGGCAAGAATTCTTGAGAAGCCGCCAGCCCCCGACCCTGATTGTCTGGGGAAAGCACGACCCTGTCTTTATGGCTCCCGGAGCGACAGCTTACCTGAGGGATTTGCCGGATGCCGAGCTGCATCTTATCGATGCCGGTCACTTTGCTTTAGAGGAGAGCCCGTATCAAATTGCACGACTGATTTTGGAATTTTTGGAGAACACTTAAACCTCCCGAAAATGGAGCAATGAACCGACGATTTACCGGCATTCATACTCTAACGGCCCTGTAAACACGGGCGCTACTACTCGCATACGCCGCTAAGATTCCTGGAGCACAAGAGATATAAGCTCGCATGGATTCGAATCAGGATCCCGCCGCGCTCGCCGAAGTCGTACGACCGCACTCTTAAGACCGGTTTCAGATGATTTCAAAATAGCGCTGCAACTCCCAATTCGTGATCGCCTGACTGAATTGGCGCCACTCCCACAGACGCGAATTCGCGTAGTGTTCCACAAACTCGCCGCCGAATAATTCGCGCGCCGTCAGAGAATCTTTCATGATCTTGGCTGCGTCGTGCAGATTGCCAGGCAGGCGTTGCGCGTGCTGCGCCTGATAGCCGTTGCCCACAATCGGTTCCGCGCTGAGTTCCAGCTTGTGCTCAATCCCGTATAAACCGGCCGCAAGGTAGGCTGCGATGGCCAGATACGGATTTATGTCCGCCCCGGAGACGCGCCCTTCAACGCGCGTGGCTTTGGATGTGGGGCCGTGTATGACTCGCAGAGCCGTGGTGCGATTGTCCACGCCCCAGGTGACGCGGGTGGGCGCCCAAAAGCCTTCGATCAGCCGCTTATAGCTGTTCACCGTGGGCGCAAACATCGGCAGGATTTCCGGCAAACAGTGCATGACGCCGGCCAGATAGTTTTTGAATAGCGCACTCATTTTGTTTTTGTCGGCGTCGTCGTGGAAGAGATTACGCGTTTGATCGCGATCCCACAGACTCTGGTGCACATGCCCGCTGGAACCCGGCAGCGTCCCGTCCCAGCGCGCCATGAAGGTCGGCAAAACGTTGTGACGGTAGGCGATTTCTTTCACGCCGGTTTTGAAGAGCACGGCGCGATCAGCCGCTTCCAGCGCATCGGCGATATACAGCGCCGCCTCGTATACGCCGGGTCCGGTCTCGGTGTGCAACCCTTCGAGCGGCACATCAAATTTTCCCAGCTCATCCATGATGGCCGTAAAGTAGGGTTGATTATACGAGGACCGCAGTATCGAATAACCGTACATGCCCGGCGTTAACGGCTTGGGATCGACGAATTTTTTTGCGGCCAGGCTGTCCGGCGTTTCCTGGAAATTAAAAAACTCAAACTCCACGCCGAAGAGCGCAGAATATCCCAGGTCGTCCGCTTTTTTGATTACACGACGCAATAATTGACGAGGACAAACGGCGAGCGAATCGCCCTTGCCGTCCACAAAGTCGCCCAGAAAAAACGGCGTGTCGCTGTCCCACGGGATGCGGCGAAAGGTGCCGGTATCGAGCCGCACTTCCGCGTCGGGATAGCCGGAATGCCAGCCGGTGTAGCTGACATTGTCGTAGCAGACGTCCGCCGCATCCCAACCGAACACGACGTTGCAAAAGCCAAAGCCCTTATCAAGAGCGGAGAAAAGCTTTTCTACATTGATGTATTTGCCGCGCAGGATCCCGTCGATGTCGGTGATGGCCACCTTTACGCGGGTGGCGCCGCTTTGTTTGATCGCCGCCTTCAGCTCGTCCAGAGAAAGTCTATTGGTCGCCATGCACGCCTCTCAGTCGGAATAAAACGCTCAGCAGTTTCTGAATGTCAGAATGCGGGTCGGTCAGCGCCAGCCTTTTTCGGAGGGAATCCGCAATGGCGTTGAAAAAGCGCGCGCAGTGTCTGTAAATGCCGCCCGAAGGCCCGGCGCGCATGCGCCGGAAGCAACGGCTTACTCCAGCAAGATGGTCGCCATGACGATCAGGTTGTTGCAATAGTGCAGCGCTATGCATGCGCCCAATCCCAGCCGCCGGTAGGCGAAGTAGTAGAGCGGCCCGGTGAACAGCATAAAGTCGAGGAGATAAAGATACCAGGGCGCGGCCATATAGCCCAGGTGCGCAATGCCCCAGAGAAAGGAGCTGAGCGCCATCACAAGCAAGGTCGGCGCCCCCTGAGCTTCTGCGCTAGAGCGGGATTCGCTGCGCGCAAGTTCGCCGCTCAGGAGCCGCCGATACACGAGTTCCTCGCCCAGGGCCGGCGCAATTGGAAAGGCAAACAGAAACAGGCCGGCGCGCCAGGGCTTAGCGCTGCGGACGGCTTCTTCGAAGGAATGATCGCCCATCCAGGCGCCGGCCTGGTGCGCGATCCAGTAGAACGCATCCAGCGCGACCCAGGCCACGGCGAACAGCGCGAGACCGGTGACAAGCGCGAGCGGCGCACGTCGTAGAACACTTGCGAAAAAACCGCCGAGCGTTCGGGCGCGAAAGGCGAACATAGCGACAGCGCCGGCCGCCAGAGCGTGGGCGGCCTCCACCCCCAACTCCAGTTTCGCCTGGGGATCGAACCAGTAATTGTAGCAGAGCCACCGAGTAAGCCACTGCGATGCGACGATCAACAGACCGACGCCCAGTCCCGCCATAACCTGCGCTCGACTTATGCGACGCCGATAGACGACCAGCAGCGCCAGCGCAGCAAGCGGCGCGGCCAGGGTAAACGCGATATCCGCCGCATAAAAGACGCGCGCCGCCCCTGCGCCGTCGTCTCCGGGGGAGTCGTACCGCGGGTCGTCATAGTGCAAACGGCGACTGAAGGACAGAATTGCGCCGTCGGCCACGGCGACCTCAATTCGTTCGCTGACGTCCGGCGCAAACTCTTCATGGACGTATTCGATCCACTGCTCGTCTTCGGAGAGATCTGAAGGCGTGGAACGCTGATAACCCGGTCCAAAATTATGCAGAACGAAGGCGTCCACGTCCTGCAGCGTCGCCGCCGGAATCGCCAGACCGCGCCCGCGTTGCACACGACCGCTCTGAGGATGCACTCCGATCAGCAAATCGACGGATTCTGAAAGTGATCGGGCCGCGCCCGGAAACAAGACCAGATACTCCGCGGACATGAAGCCGCGCGTCTCCAGATACTGCAGGATCGCTCGCGCGCGCTTGTCGTCGCCTGGCGTCTCCGCACGCCGAAGCGCGTCGCTGATAAATCGCGCAGCAGCGGGATCATCCTGTAAAAAGCGCCAGACTTCGTCCGGCGCCGGATGCTGGTGTTCGTCGAGAAAACCCAGCGCGTGATCAACGGCCGCTTCCGGCGAGATCCGCGGTTGGAGCCAGCCCGGCGGCGGCGCTTGCAGATGCGAGCCGCCGCCGGGCAAAGGAGTGATAAAATACAGGGCCGCCAGACCGCCGACGATCCACAGAGCGCGACGTCGGCGCACAACGCGCGGGGGAAACAATCGTCGCATGGTAAATTCGCCGTCGCGTCGGTCGCCCCGCCTATCAAAAAAGCTATCCGATTTTACGCCCGGACTGCTCAGCGTGTGCGCGCAGAATCGGCAAAAGTCGCGCGGGATCGTCGGTAATAAAGCCGTCGGCGCCGCGGCTCAACAATTCGCGCAAATCGGCCGGTTCGTTAATCGTCCAGTAGTCCATGCGCACGCCGGCGCGGTGAGCCTGCTCGATCAGTCGGCGCGAATCCAGGCGGAGCAGATATTTCAGGGCGGTTTTCATGGGCCGCCGCGGCAATTGAAAGGCCTGCCCTTCGATGCGGGCCGCGCTCGGCCAGAAGGCGGGACGAAACAGGATGCGGCTCAGTTCCGCCTGCGTGGCGCCGGTCTGACCTTCGAAGCCCGCCGCGCGCACAGCCAGCAGAGTCTTATCGGAAAAACTCGCCAGCAACGAACGCTCGGCGGCGCCGGTGCGGCGCAGGACGGCGACGACTGCGCCCGCCACAATCGGATCGTGATGCTTGATATCAATATTCAACCGGACGCGCGGAAAGGCGCGCACGACTTCTTCAAGAGCGGGCATCTCGTACCGCCGCCCGCGCTCGAACAGCCCCGGCTGACTTGCATCCGGATGGACCGCAAAGTTTTTCCCGACGTTCCAGCGCTTCAACTCCGCAAACGAAGATTCGCGCACCAGTTCCGCCTGGCCGGCCATGCGTCGACCGTCGGGGTCGTGCGCTACGACGATATGCCCGTCGCGAGAACACCAGACATCCATCTCCAGATGCGTGGCGCCGTCGCGCAGACCTTGCTGAAACGACTCCAGGGTGTTTTCCGGCAACAGCCGCGCGGCGCCGCGGTGGCCGTACAGGTGCAGGGGAAAGCGGGGCGCGTTCATGCGGCGGCGCAGTTCAATGGCTCACTTCGCTGATCAGCGTATCGCGATAGCGCGTTCCGCGATACACCGAACGAATCTCGATGGCAAGCAGCGAGTGTTCGCCCGCCACGT
>JAVHPJ010000146.1:0-9806 GCA_036170535.1 Leptospirales bacterium
TGCGGCGTCCGGACTTTCCTCACTCCCCCGGCTGCCCGGGGCCGCGCGATGATCCGGCGCGCTCTCTCGCCGGTAGCTTTGCCGCGCGTCGCGCTGCGGCAAGGAAATTCCGAACTGGAGTCGCAGGGGGCAATTCCGTTTTGACAGTGCGGCGCCCGGGCGCCATCCGGACCTGTGTTCGCTCCGCTCCTGACCTTGCGCCGGCTGTTTGACTGGCGCCGGCGAATCGAGGTCCATCTGCGCGCCAGCGTCCTCTTTCCCGCCGGCGACTACGAGTTACGCATGTACCGCATGCTACGCTGGCGTATCCTGTGTAAGGCGCTGGCGGCGCTGGTCTTTGGCGCCTGGCTGTATTCGACGCATCTTCTTGCGGGTCAATGGCTTCAGCAGGGCGTCGCTTTTATGCAATTTCACGAAGTGTTTCGCTTCGAACTGCCGGCCCAGGCCAGGTTTGATCAAGCGGCGCGCCTGCTTCTGACGCTGCTGCTTGCGCGCTACGGCCTGGAGTTTCTGTGGCGCTGGCACTCCCAATGGTTTTCGGCGCTGGTCTACGAGCGTGGCGCACAGCGACTGCTGATTTTACAACGCCGACCCTTTCGTGAAGATCTGTTGATTCTGCCGCGCAGTGAAATTGTCGCACTGACCCTGCGCCGCGGCTGGCTGGACCGGCTTAGCGACAGCGGCGAGCTGGAATTCACGGTGAAGGCCGGCGTTTACACGCTGCGCTCGCTGCATCGCGCGTCAGAGCTCGTTCGGGACCTGGGCTGATGGGCGCATGGTCGGGACGCGTATTTGTCGCGGCCGCGCTGGCCGCCGGAGTCTACGCCCTGATCCAGTTGCGTTTTTTGCAGAGCTTCCTCGACTACGATCAACTGGTCTATCTTTTGAATATGCGCGGCTCGTATCGCGAGCCCTTCTTTAATCCGCACCATCTGCACTTTGAAACGGGCGGCGTGTACTTTTACGAAATCTTGCTGCGGGTATTCGGTGCGGACGGCCCCGGCGATTTTGCGTTTTATCAGCGATTGCGCGGCGTCCTGTTTGCGGCTTTCGGCGTCGGTGCGAGCGTCTTGTTTCTCTATCGCATAACGGCGCGGCTCGCGCTCGCGCTCGCCGGCAGCGCGGCGATGGCATTTGCGCATGGTTATTTGCACTATGCAGCAAAAATTGATACGCCGATTTATCCAGCCGCCTGGACGCCGTTGCTGCTGCTGCTGGGCGGCGAGTTGATCTGGACGGCGCGGCGCGGCTACGGGCTGGCCTTGCTTTTTGGCGCGGCCTCGGCGATCGGCGCGATGCTGCACCAGTACATGGGTTTTTTGACCGCAGCCGTGCTGTTCGCCCTCCAGTTCCCCGCGCGTTGCTTCCGCCTGCGCAGCGCCTTTCTGGAATTTCGACCCGGTTTCGCCGCGGCAGAGACGCGGGCCGACTTGATAAACCCGCTCGCCCGGGATGCAGCCGTCCGTCTGCGATGCGCACTGATTGCCGGTGGAACCGCCCTCCTGCTGACGGCCGCCGCCTATTATCCCATCGGCGTGTGGTACTACAATCTGCCGCTGGATCGGCCTAACGTTGCGCAGGTCCGCGGCACGACGTGGAACGGCAACACCTTTCAGCGCTGGATCTTCGCGTATCTGAATCCGGAGAGCCCGTTTTTCCTGGCGACGCGCAAGTTCGACCCGCGCGAAACGCTGCGCGGCTTTACGGACGCCGCGCTTTCGTTGATGCGCCCGCTGCCCAAATACCACCGTTCGTTGAAGTTCGACTATGATCTGCAGGATTGGAAAAATCCAGCGCGTTTCGCCTTTCACGCGCTGGCGGCCGGGGCGCTGGGCGTTTTCCTCGGCTGCGTGCTGTTGTGGGACCGACTGTTTGCGCGCTACGGCCCCATGTGGCTTGCGCTTTTGCTGGCGTGGGCGGGGTTTGCATTGGTCGGCGTAAAAGTCGAACCGTTCTATTTTGAGTTCTGGATCATCCCGTTTACGCTCAGCGTGTATATCGGCGTTTTACTCTGGAACTATCTGATTGAGGCGTTGGAAAGCGCGGCGCGGCTTCGCGCCGGCTGGCTGGCGGCTACGCCCGCGGCCTGTTTTGCAGCGCTACTATTCACGCACAACTTCGAGCATTATTTGCGGCCGCATGCCGAGACGATTTACACCGAGGGCCTGGAAAAACGCACCCCCGGACAGGTGCGCTACTTTACGTCGCCAGGCCTGTATCGGGCGCCGCGCGCCGAGCGCATTCGCGCCTTTGGACCGATTGAGGAAGCGCCGGCGCCGGCGGAATCCGCCCCGTGAGGCGCCCGCACAGCGTCAATATTCTGCAATTAAGTCGCGCGCCCGCCGCCGGATGTCCAGAAATCGCGCCCGGTCGTCGCCGCGCAGGAGCGGCAGGCCGACGCGCTTTTGCAGCCATTGCTCCGTCGCGGCATGGCGAAAGCGACTCTGCGAGGAACCGGTCAGGGCTTCCAGCAGCAGGCGCGCATAATTAACGGCAAACATGAAGCGCACGCCGGCGCGGCTGTTGTCGGCGCGTCTGCGGCCGGTTTTTTCACCGCGATTCTTTTGCACGCGTTCTTCTTCACGATAATATTCTTCCACGCAGGATCGAAAAGTCTTCTCGCCGCTTTCGTAGTAGATCTGGTTGTCCGGCAGGCAGTCGTGAACAAACTGGCCCAACGCGAAAAAGAATGCGGGCAGGCTGGCGGCGCGCGCCGAGTCCCAGATACAACGAATCAGGCGGGCATGGTCTCCGCCGACCGGATAATACAGCGCATGATTGAATTTCTGATACCAGGCGCCGGTCAGGACGGAGTCTTCCTCGGAGGGAACTCCAAGCTCTTCCGGCGTCCGCGTTTCGCCGATCACGCGACCGCGAAACTCGGGGAAGTCGGCGCGTCCGATCTCGCGCAGCGGATAGCAGGAGCCCGGCAACAAAAAGAGGGCGAGATTGGCCAGGGATTCGGGCCCGCGTTTTTCGCGAACAGTTTTTTCCCTGCGCAGTTCGCGCAGCGAAAGGTTCGCGTCGCCAAGCGCTGCAAGCCGCAAGAGACAATCTACGGTTTCGCGCGTGTTGAGTTCGGTGCGCGTCAGACGCGGACCTTCGCGTCGAATCTCCGGCTTCTCTTTCCATAGCCGCATAATCGGATTCAGCGGCATGGCGCCGTGGCGGCTGCCGGCGATGACCGAATAAGCGCTGGCGGTGCGGCGAATCGGACGCAGTCGTCGCACCAGCAGGGCGCGCGCTTTGCGTAAAAGCGCCGGTTCAGAGAATGGATCGCCAGGTCGCTCGCCGGCGTCCAGTGTTACGGATTCTAATCCTGGATAGCGGGCAAGATTCAGGCGCGGCGCATCCGCTGCAACGCTAACGGCGGGCGGGTCAACCGGGTCCGCACGATGCAAGGCGAGGATTTGCTGGTCCGTAGCGCGCAACTCGACGAGTACTCCCTGGTAGCGCGCAAACTCGGTGCGGATGGCGGGCGCGGCCGAAGACGCCAGCGCCGACGCATCAGTCGCGGCGACGGGCCGCGCCAGCGCGTCCAGGCGCGCCCGCCGCGTCGCTTCGTCCGGGGCTTCGAGCAGCGCGACCAATCCCGCACCCAGACGATCCCGCAGCACCTCGCTGGCGGGATTTGCGCCGAGTTCGGTCAGTCGGCGCGCAAAGCGTTCGCGAAAGATGCGCGCCCGGCCTTCAAACGCCGTCGACCCGGTCGGCGCGGCCGGCGTCGTCTGGTTTCGGCGCAACTTCAGCTGGCGCAGTTCCAGGCGAAAGAGCGCGCGCGCATATCCGGCCCCGGAGCGCGCGCGTTGCGCGGCGCGTTCGGCGTCCGTTTCGAACGCGAACCAGGCCTGCGCCCAGGCTGGCGGCTTAAGCGCGCGCGGAGATGCCAAACACAGCCGGCGTTCCTCTTCAGTCAGGGAATTCAGTTCGCCTGTGCGTCGGCGAAAAATCAGTTTGCGCAGCTTTTCATCGGCGAGCGTACGTTCGCCGCGTTCCCGGACCAGGGCGTCAATGTGTTCGAGCAGACGCGCATCGGTTTCTTTTGCAAGCCACTCGCGCAGGGAACGTTCAGGCTGTTCCGGCAGGGCTGCCTGCAGAGTCGCGACGATGTTGGCGCTGATTTGCTCCAGTTCTTCCAGAAGGTGCGCACTGTGCGCTTTCAGCGACCAGAGTCGCTCGTAGGGTTGGAAAAATGCTATCAGGTCGTCGGTCAGTCCGGTGAGATAGGTCGACAGATAATAAATGCGCGCGCGCGGCTGAAAGTCGCACGAGCGGCGGTACTCGGCGAGTATCGCCGCGTGCAGCGCGGGCGGGACCGAGCTCTCGGACTGTTCCTCCGGCGTGCCAATGTCGATCAGCGGCGATCCTTCAAAAAATGGCGTGCGAAAAATCTCCGCGTCCCGGCCGTGCAGCGCGCGGGCCACCGCCACGTCGAATACGCGGTACCAGAAGTTCAGGTAACGGCGGGATGCGTCATGCGCAAATTGCACAATGTCGCGATGCGAGGGGTCGCTCAACCACGGCAGGGCATCCAGGACAAGGTCATATTCCAGCCACCGTGCGGAGCGCAGGTCTGCAGCGCTCATGCGGATGGTCTGGAAGCGAACGCGGCGTTGGCGAAAGTAGCGCCGCCCACCGCCGTCGCGACGCAGGCCCGCCTGCGGATCGGCCAGTAGTCGTCGGGCGAGCTCGCTCACGAGTCAGCGGGCGTCGGCCAATTCAATTGGCTTTCGACGCCCCCGCGTCGGCTTCGACGGGCGCGGCGTTGCGGCGGCGACCGGCGGTAAGTTCCGTGAACCGCTTGAACATGGGCTCATCATAGGGCGGATCGACGGCGTAAACGATATGCCGCGAGTCATCCTTGCTGAGATCAAAGTGGGCAAAGCGCGGGTCCGGGCGAAGTTTTTCCAGGTTGAAGCTGGCGAAGCCAAGTTTGGGGCTGCGCGTAAACTCCGGAAAAATTGTGGCGAAGCGTTCAACCTCCGGCCGGCTCTGATAACGCGTTGCGGCGGTAATCTGACAGACTTCAAAAAAGGGCCGGCCGTCGGAGCCGCGCGACGCGACAATGATAAAGTCGCCCTCTTTCAAGACTTTGTGATTATCGCAAAGACTCATGGCCACGTGATCCAGGAACTCCCGCACAATGCGGTCCGAGTAGCTGAAAAATGAGTTATTGATAATCATCCGTACCGCGCGATCCGGCGCGAATGCGTCGCGCCAGGCCGTCTTGCAGGTCAGGGATGCGAATTCCGATGCGACCGCGAGGATGTTCGCGTCCTCGTCGTAGGCGAGATCCGTGCGCAGCAATTGCATTTGCTGGCGAATATCCGCAGCGATTTGCTGTCGCGACATATCTTCGCGATATTTTTCTTCCAGTTGACCGAGCTTGACCAGCAGAGTTTTGAGCTGAGGGTAGTTGTTGCCTGGAACGCCCTGGCGCAGCGGTCGATGATGCACGAGTATGTTGCGCTTTACGCGCGTGTCGATGGAAGATTCGTGCACGAGCATCAAGTAAGACATGAGCGGATGATTGCGAATGTACTCCATTTGCTCATCGTTCAGAGTTTCGCTGGTCGGCAAGGTCATGCGCGAATAGCCCACGTCGCAGAGCAGGGCGCTCATCATGAGCACATTGACCATGTCCTGCATCTTACGTTGGTCGCGTACGCTTTGCGCCTTCATGCCGCGCGTCTTCATGGCCATAGCGACTACCGTGCGCTTCACCGCCATTTCCACGTCCTGACTGGCGCCTTTGCCGGACATGAGTTCAATGATATTCACCAGTCCGGTCATTGCGTCCGGCTGCGACTCAAAGTCGTTAAAAAGCTGATTCAAGCGATCGCTTGAGTTTTTCGCATGCAACGCCGTAATGGTGCTGCGCTTCAGGGTAAGAAACAGTTCGCTTGTGTCCCGCGTCAGCTCTTCGGCGTGGTTTTCACTGAGCAGCTTTGTGTCTGAGAGACCGTCCGTCGTGGAGCCGGGATCCTTGCGCTTGATGCCAAGGATATCCATGTCGTCCGTACTGTAGTAGATGCCTTGCTTAACAAAGCGGAGCAGCCGCTCAATCTCGGCGTCGGAGGCGGACTCTTTGCGATAAATGAGAATCTGGCCCTCCTTGTTATAGAAGTGAACAGGGATTTCCTTTTTTTCCCGGAATCCATCGATGATTTCCGGACTGAACTCGAAGGGGAGAAATTCGCCCATGTTTAGTTACTGCGACAGTTGGCGCCGACAGGGTCTGGTTCCAGCAACGGTCCGGCGGCCGGATCCAGCAAATAAAATTTGACCGCTGCGATTCAAGCTTACCGTACCCTAACCCCGACTGTCCTGAATATTATCGACCGCGCGCGGGCGGGATTCAATGCGCCCGGCGCGCCATTTGCGGGCTGCGCCCGACGGGCGGGAGTCCGGCCTGGCCCGGCCACAGTTGCACATGCCGGACGGCGAGCCGGTCGGGCCAGTCGCCGATTCCGGCGGGGCCGGAGTTTCGGCCGGGGCGGGCGTGGGACGGTTTACACCACGCGCGTAAGTCGCCGGCGCCGGGACGCGGGCCGTCGCCTTCTGGCGGGTCGATTACGTCCGCGACTTAAACCGGAGCCGAAGGCTCTCAATCGGGCGCTCGACCGCCAGGAAGAGGAGCGCGGAAAATAGATGCACGCCCGCGAGATAGAGGATAAGAGCGGCGATTCTCGGAAACCGTGTCTTCTTCCGGAGTCGCCTCTCGGCTCAGTGTTTCCTTTGCCTCTGCTTCGCAATCCGCGCAATTCGTTTGTAACTCCTCCTCGCTGGCCTGGCGACTCACGTCTTCGAGATCTTCAACCTTCTTGTCTTCACGGCCTTCAGCACTTACGCCGCCCACGCGAAGCGCCCATCCTGGGCTTACCGCGTGGGGCTTGCCAATCCTGGCTCGCTATCGGCGCAAGCGCTTCCGACTACAGTTGGCTCTTAAGCGCAAGGATGCGCTTATGCCGCGGAGGCCATGGAGAGCCGCGAGCGGCCAGCCTGCTGCACTGCGTTTCGCGGTATTCGCCCCGCAGGCCGTGAGCGCCGTTGCTACAACTTCAACGCTAACATTGCCAGCGACGACTCCTGCAGTAATTCCCAGAGTCGCACCCAGACGATCGCTGCGCTGACCAAAAAAATCCAGCATCACTTCCGCCAATCGTGCGCAGCCGAGTTGCACAAAGCCGCTCCCGTTGCGATACATAGGAATTAGTAGCCAATACGCCGCACGTCGTCCCACGCAGGAGAATGACTCCGAAATGCTTATTGACAACTGCGTCAGGTGACGAAGCTTGAAAGAATGTTGTCCTCGATCTCCGTCGACGTATTAGCTAATGCTAAAGGTGCAACTATTATGACTCCTTTTTCTAGAATTGTATTGGCTCTGCTCTTTTTCGGCGCGTCGATGACCTGTAAGAAATCCGGCTCTCATCCAGGCTCCATCGTAATATCGACAGAAGTCCGCGCAATCGCTGCCGATTGTGCGGATTTCTGTATATGCGAAGATACATTTCTGCCTTCCGCAATGGTAGCGGACGGCGCAACCAGGGAACATTATCTCGAGCAGTTCACTGCCATTTACAGCTTGCCGTTGAGCCAGGCCCGAGTTTTGCAAGACAAGAATTGCCCTGCTGCAGACGCGTTCGGATACTGCGTGCTCGCACTGCCAACGTCAGAGCCGTTGCCCGTAACAGTGCATCGCTACTATTATTCGAATCGCTATCCACAGAACCAAGCAATTACTGAGTGTCAGGCTGCCGCTGGGCGTTTTGTCGACATTTCTGACTGACTTCCGTCAACTGGCATTTAGTATACAAATCCTTCGAATGGATACTTTTGGAGCAGTCTGTTAATGGCGTCCTCAGTATCCTTATATCTATAGAAGAATTCAAGAAGCGTGCCTGTTTCGGGCGCTTCGAAAATCGCATTGGCAATTACAGTCCTGCGGTCGGCGCTCGCACTGGACGCAAGATCATGGATTTGCGAAATTAGCATTGAACCGCCTCCGAGGTCCCAGGTTGCCAGCGCCGCAATCAAGGAATAGATCAGGGTGGGAGCCGTGTTCATCAAACTGGCCAGCGCCCCGGACACATTTACAATATTGGTAGAATATTCTCGAGCCTGTCCGTCGTACTCTTTCATAAATCGCTCGATTGCCCGGCGCTTATGCGTCTGCAGCCCCATGAGAGAACTTCGCAGGGCCTCAAGATTTCCACGCGATATCTGACTTACTCCATAATGCTTCAGAATCGTTTCCAGAAACGTCGCATCGATCGGCCTTGAGTCGGTAGCGGCAAACAGCTCCCGGGCGATGACATGCCAATTCGCACTCAGTCGATTTTCATGAGTGAGCATTGCTACGATTTCCGTAACGCGCGAGGCATTGGAGGTCGCCCAAAAAATGTCAAGATTGTTTTCTTTTATTAGTTCTTTCATCTTTTCAAGATTGATGATGGCCAGATTAAACGAAAGCGCCCCGGCTACGATCGCCGCCCCCGTGCCTGCGCGTCCGATCCATCGATTTTCGGCGATACGCATGATTCCTAAGAAATCAATATAGCGATGAACTATATAGTGATAGTACTTCGCCGTTGCCGGCATTCTCTGGATGGCTCTCTCCGCTATCAAAGCAACGCGAAGTAATTCGTGCAACACGGCGCGCGCCGGCGTACCTACAAGACTCCTGGGCAGCAGTGTTCCATGCAACCATTGAGTGTGCAGCGAAGTCTGATACGTGCTGGCATAGCCCGCCGCCGTAGCAATAAACTGAAGCGCCTTAATAAACCGAGCTGCAGGGTCAGGATACGAGTCGATGTTCAACTCGTCCGGGCGACGCTCCATTTGCCTCAAAATCTCAGCAGCTCGATTCCGCGAGGGAACTCTCAGGCGCATCGTCGGCGGGAGTCGCCGGTCCCAATTCGGATCAGTGCTCAACGGTCCAAGCGCCTGCAGATTCAACCTTAATACTTCGTCCCGGAGGATCGAAATTTTCCGGTCCCGATCTCGGGCGCCAATCTCTTCGGGATAGAGACTTTCCAGGGCGCGCCAGAGGTTTTGGACGTGACTGATTTCACGATCATTTTGTTCGACGATTCGGTTGCTTAAGCACGCGTAGTTCTGCGGCACATGCGCATTGCACTCAGGTGATCTGAAGAGCGTCAGATGATTGCACGCGACAATCCGAGGCGATTCGTAAATCTGTTCCGTATTCGGCTGTTGCAATAAACTCCGCGCTGCACCCTGGTATTTCCTGCGTACACTACGCGAAACCGCAGCTCCCTGCTGGATTGTATGCGTCAACTCATGCGCGAGCAGCCGCTTCCCGTCGCTCGTCTCAGGTCGATATTCGCTCTGATTAAAGACAATATCGCGTCCCAACGTAAACGCACGCGCCTGCACAGCGCCGGCCGTCTCGTTCGCGGCCGCGTTCGTGTGCACACGCACGTTGGAAAAATCCGTATCCATACGTTCTTCGAAGTATTCACGGTCTGCTTTTGCCAGCGGTTGCCCGCCGCTGCTCCGCACGCTGTTAATCTGCGCCGCGGTCGCGGCATCCACCGTCGCCCCGCTCATATCGACTTTGCGTTGGAGTTTTGCCGCGACCGTATCTTCTTCCGGAGTTTCCTGACGGCTCAGCGTGTCTTTTTCTTCCGCCTCACAATCCGCGCACTTCGTTTGTAATGCATCCTCGCTGGCTTCGCGACTAACCCCTTCGCGCTCTTCCTCTTTCGCGGCTTCGCGGCCTACAACACTAGCGCCGCCGAGGCGAAGCGCACCTCCTGTGCTTATCGCCTCGGGGCTCG
>JAVHPJ010000147.1:0-2084 GCA_036170535.1 Leptospirales bacterium
TCTGGCGGGACGCGGCGCTGCTCGTCGAGGACGAAAGCGTCCAGCAACTGGGCGGTAACGCCGCCGGCTATCTCTATCATTCGTTCGCGCAATTGCCGGTATTGATTGTGAGCGCGAGCGTGCGCCGGGCGCGCCTCAAGCGTCGCTTTGGCTACGCCATCGAGCTCGAAATCCAGACGCTGACCTTTGAAGACCGTCTGCAGTACTGGCAATCGAACCTGCCGGCCGACATGGATCATGAAGAACTGGCGCAACACGGCGGCACCGAAGAAGAGATCACCCTGGCGCTCGCAAGCGCGGGCATGGCGGCCGAACTGCGCTCCGCCGAGTTTCCGAACCGCGAAGAACTGACGCGCGCCCTGCAAAGCCAGCGTAACGAGGCCCTCGCGGAACTCGCGCAACGGATTCCGCCCTTTTATGCCCGCGAAAATCTGATCGTGCCCCCCGCCATTAACGAAAAGCTCAACGATATCGCCGCGCGCTACCGCCAGCGGGGCGACGTGTATCGCTCCTGGAAGTTCGGCGGCGAAGCGACCAGCGGCAAGGGCGTAAATGCGCTCTTCGTGGGCCCGCCGGGCACGGGCAAGACGATGGCGGCCAATATCCTCGCCGGCGAACTCGGCCTGGAACTATATCGCGTCGATCTTTCGCGCGTGGTGAACAAGTACATTGGCGAGACCGAGAAAAATCTGAGTCGCATCTTCGAAGCGGCGAAACAGGCCAGCGCCCTGCTCTTCTTTGACGAGGCGGATGCGCTCTTCGGCAAGCGCACGGACGTGAAAGACTCGCATGATCGCTACGCCAACCAAGAGACCAGTCATCTGCTCCAGCTTGTAGAAGACTACGAGGGCATTTCGATCCTTGCGAGCAACTACGAGACCAATATGGACGAAGCGTTTCGCAGACGCCTGCACCAGATCGTGCGCTTTGACTGGCTGGACTACCACGACCGCCTGAAGCTCTGGAAGTCGCTTTTCCCGGCGCAGGCGCCGATCGGCGAAGACGTGGACTTTGAATATCTCGCGGAGAAGATTCGGGACTTCCCGCCCGCGTTTGTGAAGAACATCGTCATCTCGGCGGCGTTTTATGCGCGGCGCTTTGGCACGCCGATCGACATGCGCCAGATTTTCCGGGCGATCAAACGCGAGTTTGAGAAAGAGGGCAAGTTCTTCTATCCGGAACAGTTCTCTCAATATTACGAACTGGCCAGCAGCGTATGAGCACCGACAATACCGAATCCGGCGAAAAAAAGCAGGACGACTGGGACATCGTATTCCCGTTTCGCGCGACCCCGCCGCACATTCATCGACGGATCAAGAGCCCGCCGATTGGCGAACCGCTGCCGATGGAAGACAGCCAGCCCCGCGGCATGCAAAAGAAGCCCACGGATGCGAGCCGCGGAACGGGGCCCTCGAAGATCGACCGGGGAGAACCCCGGATTGATCGTGAGGCGATGAAACCCTCGAAGATCGTTCGCTGGGAAAAGAAGATCGACCGGCAAGCCATGAAGCCATCGACGCTGCGACGAGGTGATCCCTTCGCTGCCGCGGCGGAACGTGAAGAACGCAGCAAACAGGAATTCCTCGCGCGGCTCGCGTTGCAACGCCAGGCGCTGACGGTCAGCCATCCGAACGACCCCGCGGAGAAGGAAGCCGATGAGATCGCCGATCGGGTGATGCGCATGCCGGCGGGTCGCGAAGGGCGCGAAGGGCGCGAAGAAGTTGAGCACGGTGTTGCGCGTGAGGGCCAGGTTTCGCGCTCGATCGATGGGGAGCTTGAGGACGAGGCAGCCGGCGAGGCTTTGCCGATTCGGATTGCGGAGGGGGTGTCGCGGACTCCGTCTGCGGACGAAGATTTATCCGTCTCGCGGGAAAGCGCGGAGCAGATTGCGCGTGTAACTTCAAGTGGCGGGAAACCGCTGGAGAATGCGGGATTCTTTGAAGAACGCATGGGCGCTGATTTCTCCGGCGTGCGCGTGCATACGGGACCGGAGGCGGCTAAGGCGGCGGAGGGCGTGCAGGCGAAGGCATTTACGCTCGGGCGCGATGTGGTCTTTGGCGAAGGGCAGTACCGGCCCGAGACGA
>JAVHPJ010000148.1:0-9793 GCA_036170535.1 Leptospirales bacterium
GCCGCGACTGCATCTGGGCGAAACCGGCGCCCTTGCCGGAGACCGTGCGCGATCGACCGACGACCGCGCATGAGTATTTGTTTCTCTTCGCGAAGTCGAAGCGGCCGCTCTTCTGGAAACATCCGGAACGTTCCCCGGTGCGTAGCCGGCCGCCGACGGACTGCGTGTATGAACACCGCGCAACAGGCGAAGTTGTACGCGACCCGCCGGATCTGTCCCTGCGCGATGCACTCGGTCTGCGGGTCTGGGTACGCAAATCGCTCTGGCAGCCGCTGCATTATTACTACGACGATTTTGCGCTACTGGAACGCTCGTCGCTGCTCACGAACGGTCGCGGCCGGGGACTCAATCCGCGCGCGCGCATGGCGCCGGCCAGCGCCTGGAACCGCGGGCCCGGCTCGCACTCGCCCACCGCGCCCCGGCCTGCGCAGAATCCGGATCGCTCCCAGTCGGTTGCGGCGGTCCTCGCGCAACGGAATCGCCGCAGCGTCGTGGAAGCCGGTCCTGTAGACGACGTGTGGCAGGAGTTTCTGCAGGCGCGGCTCGGTGCGACGTATGACGCTCTGGTCGCCGAATTTGCCGCGGCCTGCACCACAGCGGGCGACGTGTTCTGGTGCAACAACCGCGACTACCGCGGTCCGCATACGTCGGTCTTTCCGATCGCATTGGCGGAACTGGCGCTGCTCGGCGGTTGCCCGGAACGCGTGTGCGCGCAGTGCGGTTCGCCGCACCTGCGCATCGACTCGCGCGGCGACGCGCTTGTGGCTGCCCGCCGCCGCGCTGGCTCGAACGTTGCGGGCGGGTATGACGGCGCGCCGTCGAAAGACTTCGCCGCCGCCGGCGCCCAGAATGCGGCGGCCGTGAAACGGAACATTCTCGCCGGCCTGCGCGAACGCGTCACGCGCGCCTGGCGACCGACCTGCGATTGCAACGCGGAGGTCGTTCCGGGCCTCGTGCTCGACTGTTTCGCCGGCGGCGGAACCACCGCTGTGGCCGCGCGCCGACTCGGCCGACGGTCCCTCAATCTCGAACTCAATTCCGATTATCTGGCAGCCGCAGAGGCGCGCGTCGCGAACGCGCACGCTTCCGACCCGAAGTTTGACCCGGAACAACCGGGTTTATTTTCCGAGGCGTCTCATGTACGACGGCCAACTTGAATTGTTCCCGATCCTCGATCCGCCCGGACTGCACACGCGCCGGTTAAAGCCGGCCGAGTTCCGCGTGCTCGACAAGATCGCGCAGCTCTCCGTGGAGACCGGCTGGACCCGGGCGCTCGACGATCTGACCGCGCATTATCTGCGAATGTCCGTGCGTTCGCTGCAACGGCATCGCGCATTTCTCAGGGACTGCGGCCTGATCGAGACCGAGTACTACGCGAACAAACGTCTGCGGGCGCGCCTCACGATCGCCGGCCGCGAAGTGCTCGCGCGGGATCGGTTTATTCTGGATCCGCCCGCGCGCCGCGGTCGCAGCGTGGCGCCGGCTGCGGCTGTCGTATCAGAAGCTCCGACGCCCGTCGTCACGCAGGCTCCGGCGGCGAGACGGGCCCCCGCAGCCCGTTTCGCATTCGCGGTTGCAACCGGGAAGGGGGGCGCCGCAGCACCCCCGCTTGCGACAATTGGCGGATCTGTTCCGCCAATTGTCGTATCAGATCCGCCAGATGTCGGATCACTTCCGCCAATTGGCGGGTCTCTTGTACTGGACTGTGTACAGGACTCAGTACTGGACTGTGTACAGGAACGCGCGCCCGCGCGCGAGCGCCGCCGATTGGCGTATCAGACCCGCCAACTGTCCGAACGCAACCGCCGCCGACGCAATCCGGCCCCGCGAAGTAGTCTCACATCCCGAGAACCCGCGGTCGCTTTCGCCGTTGCGCCGTCTGCTCCGCCCGCCCCGGCGCCCGTTGTACCGCCCACGCCGCCGCCGACGGAACCGGCCGAACCCTTACGACCGGAACCCGCCCCCGTGCGTGGCGCCGAAGTTCCGACCGTCTGGCGTGAAGCCTTGGAGCGCATGCACAGCCGCATTCCCCCAGTATTTGTCATGCACCTGATCGCGCGCCTGGAATGTCGCGAGACGCCGACTGGACTGCAGCTCATCGCACCGGACGAAGATTTGTTCGGGCGCATTCGCCGGTTCTACTGGGACGAGATTCTGCGCGCCCTCGCACAACCGGCGGAACTCGCGCTGGCCGGTGAAACGTCGGGCCCGGACGAACCCGCGGCGCACTGCGTGCGCATCGAATGCGCGGAGTGGCGTGCAGCGCTGGTGCAGCTCCGCCGCAAGGTCGCCTGGCCGTTTTTCGAGGATCTCTTCGGGCGTGTGGAGTTCCAGCGTCTCTCGTCCACCGAGATCCGTCTCATTGCGCCCGACGTCCATCGTGCGCGGCGCATCGGGCACGGCTACCTCGACGAGGTCCGCGAAGCCCTTGGCGGCGAAGTTGTGATTCACGTGGAGGCGCGCGCCGCATGAGCAGACTGCGCGGCCTCGATCTCTTTTGCGGCTGCGGCGGCTTTGCCCTCGCGCTGCGTTCCGCCGGCGTGTCGGTCGTCTGGGCGAACGACACGGACGCCGCTGCGCGAAAAACGTATGCCGCAAACTTCGGGCACGTTCCCGACGCGCGCGACATCCGGCGAATTCCCGCGTCACAAATCCCCGCCGCGGATCTTCTGACCGCCGGCTTTCCCTGTCCGCCCTACAGTCTTTCCGGCATCGCAAAACGCAATTCACTCGGCCGCGCGTCCGGTCTCGCGGATTCCGCCCAGGGCCGATTGGTCTTCGAGGTTGCGCGCATTGTGTGCGCGAGACGTCCGCGGGCCTTCTTGCTGGAGAACGTGCGCAACCTGGCGCATCACGCGCAGGGTCGCACGCTCCAGGCGATGCTCCGGCCCTTCCAACGCCTCGGGTATTCGATTCACTGGCGCGTGCTGGATTCTGCGCACGTGGTTCCGCAACATCGCGAGCGCGTTTACATCGTCGGCTTTCGCGCAAAGGCTGCGGCCGCCCGGTTTCGCTGGCCCATCTTGCGCGCCTCCCGTCTGCGCACCCTCGCGGACCTGCTGGATCCGGATCCGCCGGCGAAGGTTCGGCTCGGCGCAAGAACCTGGGCGTGTTTGCAACGCCATCGCGCGCATCACGAAGCGCGCGGGCAGGGCTTTGGCTTCACGCTCGCGGATCCGGTCGGCATCGCCCGCACGCTTTCTGCGCGGTATCACAAGGACGGCGCCGAAATCCTTGTGCCCTGGAAGACCGGCGGCCGGCCGCGGCGCCTGACCCCGCGCGAGTGCGCGCGCCTGCAGGGCTTTCCGGATTCGTTTCGGATTTCCGTCAGCGACACGCAGGCGTATCGGCAGTTCGGGAACGCGGTGACGGTCCCGGTTGCGGCGGCTGTGGTGCGTGCGGTGGTGCGGGCGCTCTACGTGTGAGCCGGTGGAGCGCATGCGCCGGCCGGCCCGCGTCTGCGAATCCGATCCGTCTATTTGCGCTCCAGTCGGATTGGCAGCGTCTCGAAACCCGCCGTGGGAAAGACTGCGCGGCTCGCTTGTTGATTTACTGCGATGCCTGGAACCCGGCGTTGTTGTTGCAGTTCCTCAATCAGGACGCGCAGTTCCAATCGAGCCAGCGGGGCCCCCGGGCAGCCATGAATGCCGGCCCCATACAGCAAATTTAAGGATGGGTCGCGGTCGAGTCGGAACTCCAGCGGATTGACAAAGACGCTGCCATCGCGATTTGCAGCGGGCCAGATCAGTGTAACGCGCTCGCCGGCTTCGATGCGCCGTCCCTGAACTTCTACCGGACGCGTGGTCACGCGACGGTTGCACAGGAGCGGACCGTCGATGCGCAGAATTTCATCGCAGGCCGCTTCGATTCGGTCCGGCTGCTCGCACAGCAAAGTCCAGATATTCGGATGCGCGGCGAGGAAGCGCATCACGATGCCGATGGACGCCGCGATCGTGCCGATTTCACCGACCGTCCAGGTGCGCAGGATGGACGCAATTTCGTGAGCCGTCAGCGGCCGGCCCTCGATCCGGGTTTGCATCAGGCGCGCGGTCAGATCGGCTGTTTCGCAACCCCTGCGTTCGGCGATCCGATCATCAACAAAGGTTTCAAATTCGTGCGCCGTCTGCGCCAGAGCCTCCCGATCGTTCGCCCGCGCGGCGATCTGGTTCTTTACGCCCCATTCGCTTAATCGGGCCGCGCTGGCG
The DNA here is from genome assembly GCA_036170535.1 of Leptospirales bacterium. Classification (GTDB taxonomy): domain Bacteria; phylum Spirochaetota; class Leptospiria; order Leptospirales; family Leptonemataceae; genus SSF53. The sequence continues at coordinate 4,206 of JAVHPJ010000148.1, forward strand.
TCCGGCCAGCCCAGGAATGCGCACTGCAGGCGCGCAGCGACGGGTCGCGCAAAGTCGGACATCGCCTCCAGATCGGCGTGATCTTTCAACTTATGGATCGTGTCCGTGAACACGCGTCGACAGACCGGCTCAAATCTCTGCATCTCCGCTGCGTTGAAAAACGAATCAAGCGGCCGTCGGAAGACTCCGTGTATCGGAGGATCCTGGCCGTTCGGAATTGCAACGTGCGGGGAAACTGCATTGCTGAATGTAATTGGATCGTGCGCTGCGGCCGCCACGTCGGCGTGGCGGAATAGCGACCAGCCCAATAGCCCGCTGAGCGCGACGGGTTGATGCTCCCGCATCCAATCGTACCGGGCCGGCGGATCGCGCCGGGTCTCGACGGACAGCGGATGCCAATCTGTGGTCTCTGCTTCGTTCATACAGTTTCACCAACCAACCCCGCCTGGCCGGAGCTGACAAAATCCGCCGCGCGAACGTCGAAAAAAGACGCTGGATCCGGGTTGACGACCGGGCGGCCTTAAAGTAGCATGGCATATGCTGCTTTAGTGCATCGGGGGAGCGCCCGCTTTCCCGATGCAAGCTTTTTCGCGACGGCGTCACAATGAAGCTGAATGAATTCACCGATTATTCCCTGCGCATATTGATCTATGTCGCCCTGAAGCGTCCGGAGGAGCGTTCGACCATCGACGAGATGTGCGCGGCGTATAATCTCCCGCGCAATCATGTCATGAAGATCGTCCGGCGCCTGGCCGAGTTGCACTTTCTGGAAAATACGCGCGGGCGCGGCGGCGGCGTCCGGCTGCAGGTCCCGCCGGACCAGATCAACCTCGCCGATGTCGTGCGCCGCTGCGAGAACAGTTTCGCGCTCGCCGAGTGTCAGCGCGAGGTCCAGAAAACGCACTGCTGTATTCAACGCAACTGCGTGCTGAAATCGGCGCTCAACGACGCCCTCGACGCCTTTTTTGCCGTTCTCGCGGACTATACCATCGCGGATCTGGTCGCGCCGCAGTCGGCCTTGCGACGGGCCCTCGATCTGCAGCCGGCCGGCGGTCCGGGGCGATAGGAGCCAACCCACGACATTGTTCCGATGAACCCGTAAGTATTAAAGGAGAAACGACCATGACAGAAAACATACTCGACGTCACTGTACTCGAACCGAGACAAAAACATCCGGCCATCTTCATCCGATTTAACGACCTCAAGATCGGCGAGTCGTTTATCATTCACAACGATCACGATCCCGTGCCGCTGTACTACCAGATGAACGCACAGATCCCTGGAATTTTCCAGTGGGACTATCTCGAGCGCGGTCCCGAGACCTTTCGCGTGCAGGTCACCCGTCTCCAGGAGGGCGCCCTGCCGGTCGACGGGGGGCGTTGCTGCGGCTGATCCCCGGACATTTGCCGGTTGCGGGCGCATACGGATATGCAGATCGACAAACACACGCGGATTGCGGCCCTGATTCGCGCGAACGAACGCACCATCGACACTCTGATTGGCGTCAGCGCGCGTTTTGAGAAGCTCAGAAACCCCGTGCTGCGAAAGATTATGGCCGGGCAGGTCAGTCTGGCGCAGGCCGCGCGCGTCGGGGGCGTGTCGCTCGATGCGCTATTTGACGCGTTACGCGGCATCGGTTTTTTGGTGGCCGATGCGGAATGCGCTGCGTCCGCGTCGGCCGCCGAGTCCGACGCCGCCGATCCAGCCGGCGACGCTCGGGCGCAGGCGGCGGAACGAGAACTCAAGCGCGAATTCGCTGCACTCCAGACGATCCACGACTTCGATGCGCGCGCACTCATCGCGGCCGGCGAGGAACCGCTCAGCGACATCCTGCGTGCCGCCCGCGCCGTATTGCCGGGCGAAGGTTTGCGTGTAATCAACTCCTTCCCGCCCGAGCCCCTGCTCGATCTTCTCGCCCCGCGCGGGTTTCGCGGGTGGATCGAAGCGCTGCCGGATCGGTACGAGGCCCGGTTCCTTCGTTTCGCGGCAAGCGCGACGGACGACGAAACCCTGCCAGAGCCGGCGGAGGGGACGGCTACCACCGCCGACGCGCGACCCTTTGTCGTGCGTATTGATGTGCGCGGACTCAAGCCGCCGGAGCCCATGATGCGAATTCTGAGCACGCTCGCGGGTTTGAACGCGCGGCAGCGCCTGTATGTGTTTCACGAGCGCATTCCGCGCTTCCTTTTGCCGGAACTGGCGGAACAGAACTACGTCGTGCAGATGCGCGAACGCGGCGAAGGCGATCTGCGCTTGCTGATTCGCCGCCGGACGGTATGACCCGCGATTCGTTTGCCGCGACGCGTCCGGGTTTGCTGGGCGCGCACTTTGTCGTGGCCAGCCTCGGCTGGGCGGGCTTCGCCCTCGCGCTGCTTCTGCTACCGTCGCCCGCGTTATCGCACTACTACCAGAGCGGGTTTGTGGCGGCCGTGCATCTTTTGACCTTACTGACCTTCAGTGCGGCGGTCCAGGGCGCAGCGTATCAACTGTTTCCCGTGCTTGCGGAGAGCGAACTGCCGTTTCCGAGACTGGCCTGGGCCGCCTCAGTGCTCTGGTGGACGGGCGCCGCGGGATTTATCGCCGGCAAGATTTTGCAGGGTTCCGTCACGCTCTCTACGTTCGCGCTGCTGGCCGGCGCTCTGGGCTATCTGTTTCAAATCGGCTGGCTGGTCGTGCACGGTCGCCGGGGTATTCCGTCCGTGTTGACCGCGTTGTCCGCCGCGTATCTGACGATCGTCGCCGGCATCGGGACGGGCGCCGCCGCCGGGTTCTATTTCGGTTTTGATTCCATTCTGGATCTCGTGCAGTGGCACGCCGTGGCCGGAATGCTCGGCTGGTTCGGCATTGCCATCGTGGCGTTCGGGGCGCGACTGTTTCCCATGTTCGTCCTCGCCCATGGCGTCTCGGAAAAAACCGCGCTCGCGGCCGGCCTCTTGTTTGCCCTGGCGCCGCTTTTCGCGTTGCCCGGGTTTCTTTTTCCTGAGCCCTGGCTGCTGCTGCTGGCGCTCGCGGCGGGCGGCGGCGGGTATGCGCTCTTTTTATTTTTCGTGATCCAGATCGTACGGCGGCGCATGCGCAAGCGCATCGACCCTGGCATCCGGCTGGCGCTGGCGGGATTTCTGTTCCCGCTCGCGGCGGTCGCCGGCGTGTGCGCCAGCGGGTCCGTCGATCCGGCGCGTCCGCTCGCGCCCGTCCTCTTATTTCTGCTATTGGTTCCCGGCTTTGTCGGCTGCCTGATCATGGGCATGAGTTTTAAAATTTTGCCCTTTATGGCGTGGACGTTTTTGCGGGAGCGCATTCCCGCCGCAGAGCGCATACCCGATGCCGGCGAGCTGGGCGCGCGCGGCTTGCAACAGACTCTGGCCTGGCTCTACCCGGCCAGCGTGCTACTCTTGAGTCTCGGCGCGTTGCTTCCCGCCGCGTTTGTTCCGGCGGCGGGGTTCTACGGATTCTGTATTGCGTTGTACCTGATGCACAATGGCGTGCTCGTAGTGCGCACGGCGCGCTTCTGGTTGCAGCCCGGCGCGCGACGTCTGCCCGGGGAGCGAGGAAGCGGATGAATGCAGTCGAAGCAGCGTGTCGCCAGGCTTTATACGAGGTGTACGATCCGGAGTTGGGACTCAACGTGGCGGACCTTGGCCTTGTGTATGATCTGCGTGCGGATGAGGCGGGCATTGTGCACGTGACCATGACTCTCACGACGCAGTCCTGTCCCGTGGGGCCGATGATTCTCGAGCAGGTGCAGGAGCGGTTGCAGGCGCTCGCGCCCGAGGTTCGGATCGCACTGACCTTTGATCCGCCCTGGTCTCCGGAGCGCATCTCGGAGGCGGGCCGAGCATTTCTGGACCGTCGCTGATCCGCCGCCTCCCGCCGCACCCCAGCGATACACTCCGCCGCGACTTTACAAACTCACGCCGCGTTCCACCGCGGTCGTATGCCCGAAACCACCGTCGATTCTTCGCTCGAAACCATCCCCGATTCTCCCGCGTCCCCGCCGCCGCAACCGGACCCCGGTCTCAAACTGCGCATCCAGCGCCAGGGGAAGGTTCGCTGGCGCGACTGCCGCTGGTTTCAACCCGAGGGCCTGCGCAAGCGCAGTCACAAGGACATCGAAGACCTCGCGGATTCGCTGCTTGCCAACGGACTGTATTCGGTCTGGTACGTGTGGCGCGACGCGGCCGGCACGGACTGGATTCTCGACGCGCACGGCCGGGATGCCGCCCTGCGCCGCCTGGTCGCGCGCCGCGTGCCGGTGCCGGAGGAACTCGACGCGGTCTGGATCGATGCTCCGGACCGCGACGCGGCAAAGCGCGCGTTTGTGTTTCTCCAGGAGCGCTACGGCGGCTACAACGAGAATGTCTTTCTCGATTTTGTCAGCGACCTGGATCTCGACCTCGACGCGCTGCGCATCCCCGAGCTGGATCTCAAGATCGATGCGAGCCTCGACGACGCGCCGGGCGAAGAAGAGCTGCCGGAGTATCCGATCGTTGCGAAGTATAGCGAAGCCTACAACGCGGCGGTGATCTTCTGTCGTAACGAAATCGACTGGAACCAACTCTGCGAGCTGCTCGGCCTCGAAAAGGCCCGCTCGTATAAATGCAAGGGCGTCGGCCTCACCCACGTGATCGACTTCGCCGATTTTGCCGCACGCTGGCATGACCGCCCTCGGCCGGACGGAGCGTAGGGGCATGACGCTGCCTATCGTGTGTCCTTCGCACAAGCGCGCCGATCGCGTTCTCACCAAAAAGGCGGTCGCGGGCCTCATTCTCTGCGTGCCGGAGTCCCAGGTCGCGGAGTATCGCGAACACAACCCGGAGCTGGAAATCGTCGGGCATCCGGATTCCGTGGTCGGCCTGCCGCCCAAACGCAACTGGATACTGGATCATTTCGGCGACAGCCTCCAGATCGACGACGACATCCGCCAGATCAGTCGACTCTGGATCGAGCCGCGCAACCGCCACGATCCGCCGGTGCGCGTGGACCCGGAAACGGCGCGTGACGTCATCTTCAACCTCTACGAAATCGCGCGCGGCCTGGGTGCAAAGCTCTTCGGCCTGAATCACTACCCGTCGCCGGAGATGTACCACGGCCACGCGCCCTTTCGCCTGACCGGCTACATCTGCGGCGGCGCGATCGGCGTCGTGCGCACGCCGGAACTGCGTTTCCCGGACGATCCGTATAACCTCGTCGAAGACTACTACATCTGTCTGTTGAACGCGTATTATTATCGCTACATCGTCGTGGACAATCGCTTCGGCCTGGTGCCGGTGAAAACGTTCAAAAACCGCGGTGGACTCGCGGAAATCCGCAATCTCGCGCGCGAAGAAGAGAGCTTTCATTTTCTCAAACGCAAGTTCGGGCCAGCGATCCAGAAGCGGCGCGCCGGCGGACGCTTTCGCGCGTCGCACGAATGGCAACGCACGATCCAGCTCCCGTTCTGAGACGCGTAATTGATAAGCATCGCATATCCGCCAAAAAATGCGCCGGGGCTCTCTTCACTTTCCCAAACATGCTTTCAAGTCCCAGCGATGGTGGCTTACGCCGCGCGCAGGAGGTGTCTATGACAGGAAGATATGATATGAGAACGG
>JAVHPJ010000149.1:0-2077 GCA_036170535.1 Leptospirales bacterium
GGCGGCTCTACTGGCGCGTCATCCTGACGCGCGTGAAACTGCGCCGCCTGACGCGCGAGGTGGATTTCCACGCCGCGCGATTGCGCGCGCTGTCTCGCCGCCGGAAAATCTATTCCCAGCGGCTCGAATCGTTATTACAGCCGGAGCTATTCCACGATGAAAAGAACTGAAAAACGCCCTGCGACGGGTCGCCTGTTGTTCGACGAAAGTCCCCTGATTATTCAGCCTTCGCTGGCCCGTCTTGTCGGGCTAAATGAGGCAATCTTGTTGCAACAAATTCACTACCGCTGTCAAGAGCAAGGCTATCCGGTCTGGCATTCCGGCGAATTGTGGGCCGCTGGATCGCCAGACGATTTCTGGCGAAAATACTTCCACTGGTTGACCGATCGCCATGTTCGCCGATTATTCCAGCGATTGGTTTCCGCTGGTTACTTGGTGCGGACCGTGGGCCCGACTCATCCGCATTTATGGCGCCTGAATTATGCAGAAATCGCCGCGCTGGGCGGCGCGCCTGCGGACAAAATGTCCGGACAAAATGTCCGCGAATCCGGACAAAATGTCCGCGAATCCGGACAAAATGTCCGCGAAAACCGGGTTTCTTCAAGTATTAAAACAAAGAGTTTTAAGAACATTAAAGATTATATAAGACCGGATGAGCCGGAAACCGGTGAAGGTTTCGAGGCATGGCGAGAAATGAAACAGGATATTCGCCGGAAGTTCAGCGCTGCCGGATTTTCTGAAATCCAGAGCGCGCGGCTTGGGTCATGCGGCTTGACTCAAGTATTCAAGCCGGGCCTGCATCCTGACGCCGTCGCCGGATTGCAGGGCTTGTTTCCGGGGCGTGTCGCGTTTCTGGGCGCGCCGCTGTCCGAGGTGGCCGACCGTGGATAAGCTGACCGAACGTCTGATTTCTTCGCCGCGCGAAACCGTCGCCGAAATCTTCCGGCTGGCGCGCGAGTATTACCACGACGTCGCACACTGGCGCGCCCTGAACGTGTTCGAGGTCTTCGACGCCGTGCGCCGGTTGGAGTATCGCTCCGACCCGGAAGGCGTCGAACGACTGACGCGCCCCGGGAAAGCACTACGGCCGGCCGCTCCGTATCGCGACTGCGACGAAAAAACGGTTTTGTTGGCGGCATGGTATGAACTGACGGGGACGCCTTACAGGATCGTGATTGCGGGGAATCAGATTCACGAGGCGACCGGGAAACCGTATCCTCATCACGTTTACCCGGAAATGTTCAATCGCGAAAATCGGACGTGGTATGTGACCGACGCGACGTATCCCGATCGGAGCGTTTTCGGCGTGCGCTTGTATCGCCCGGAACGGTTCCGGCGCGTATTCAATCGGCCCAGCTGATTTTTTTTTGCGAAACGCCTCAAAAACCCCTCATAACGGACTCAGGCTTGAATCAGTGGAACGGAAAGGCGCTTGCAATGCTACGTAATGCATAGTATCTGATAGGCGTGAGCAAAACGCGCTTACAGGTGCTTGAAGGCGATGCGCGCCCGCGTAGTCAGCCCCTTACGCTGGGCGCGCTCGCCCTTGATCCGCGCGCCGCGCTGCTGGACAGCGCGCGCGAAACGCCGACGCTGAATATCCCGGCTTTGCGCGTTATCCCGGGCGGCCTGCAAAGCGTCGACGACTGGCAGGTTGCCAGCGTCGAGGGGACGGCGCGCGTAGTTGGCGAAAAGGGTCAATATGCAATCCTTGAAGGCGACGTCGAGGAAATCAACTATCGCAGCGCAAACCTCTACGCGCTGCACGGGAGCGAAACGCTCGCCGGATTCAAGCTGAAACTCCCGAAGCTGAATTTCAAGCTGCCGAAGATCAAATTCAAGCTGCCGAAATTCAAGGTCAGTCTCCCGAAATTCAAGTTTAAGCTGCCGAAAATCAATTTTTCGAAGGCGTTCAATCACGCGATTAAGCCCTTGCAAAACGTCGCCAATGTGGCGACCGGAATCCTCGAACAGGCCCCGGACCTGTTGCGTTCACTGCTGCCCGGCGGCGGGGGCATGTTGCCCGGCGGTGCGACCGAAGATCCGGGCGCGATGGAAGACCCGGCGGCCGGTTTTG
>JAVHPJ010000150.1:0-39838 GCA_036170535.1 Leptospirales bacterium
GCCGGCGTCCCCGCGCTCGCAAGGGCCGCGACGCCCAAAAGTCGCGGGGGGGTGGGGTTGGCGGGCGTCGGGGCCGCGCCAGCCTCCGCGGCGCGCTCGGACTCGACCGGCTCTGCGGCGCCTCCGAGCGCAAACGAGCGTTCACGACGCGCCAGGCCAGCGGGCGGCAACTCAGCGCTGTAGCGCCAGACGACTCCGCGATCCGTCGGCCGCGGCGCGACCGCGACGCCGGCGCCGGTCTCGGCGGCCGCACAACGTAAACCGGGCCAGGCCAGAAGCAACGCCGCCGCCACGCCAGCCGATGCAGAGCAGCGAAGTCGATTTTGGAGCGGCGTAGAGGACATAAGTCGTTTCATCATGATGAAGTTGGGCTGCGCGTGCGCCGCCCCTGCTAACGCTTTCGACACAAATCTCAGCGTATAAGTTCGAAGAAAGTCACGCGTACTAAATTGCGCGGCGGCGAGAAATACAGCTTTTTTTCCCCGTGCGGAAAGATTTCGCTTCCCCCAGGATAGCGGCGGCGCCGTCCAATGGTCCAACGCGAAGGGATCCTTCGCAGTCCAGGAGACGCTAAAAAATGAAAACTAAATTGATCACGTTCATCGCCCTGATGGCGTTTGCTGTAACGGCGGTAGTCGCTTCACCGAAGCGCATCACGGTCGTTAACAAGACCAGCAAAGCAATCCACTACATTTACATTTCCGAATCTGAAAACTCGGAATGGGAAGATGACGTGCTGGGCGACGACGTGCTGGCGGCCGGTCAGCGCTTTACTGTAACATTTAATGGTTACCAGGAAGGCGTTTGTAGCTGGGACTTCAAAGCAGTGGACGAAGACGGCAAAGAATACTTCGTCTATAACGTAAACCTCTGCCAGGTTGGAACCATCAATATCACTCCCTGATATTGAGTCGTTTCTTCTGCTGCGAAAGGCGGTCCGCAAGACCGCCTTTTTTCTTGCCTTAAGGTTCGCTGAGCAGACTTTCGCAAGCGCTTGAACAGAGCTGACCGCCCGGCAAGGTGGTGTTCTCGAATATGGCTCCGCTGAAGCGCGCCCCCACCGCATAGGCGTCTCGTAAGTATGCGCCCCGCAGATCCGCGCCGCTCAGATTCGTTTCGCGCAAGTCCGCGCCCGCGAGATTGGCGCCGGCCAGCAGCGCGCCGGAAAAGTCGCTTTCGCTCAGATTGGCGCGCGTGAGGTCGGCGCCCTCGAAGTTAGCGCCGGCGAAATTGCGCCGGCTGAGGTCGCTGCCGGCCAGATTGCAGCCCGGGCATTTGTGCGCCGCGGCCGGCGAATCTTCCAGCGGCGGAGTCTGCGCCGGCAGGCTGGCGGCGACGAGCGCGAGAGTCAGGACAAGGGTATTTTTCCACGACATGGCGACTGTGACTTCCTTCCAGGGACGATCCGCAGGCCCTCGAGAGTTCGTCGGAAAAACGCCGCTCGAACGTGAGGCCAAAAAAAACGCCAATCTCTCCGTTTATGGCTTTACCGGTTTCGCAATCGGCGATCCAATGGGGCCCCGTTTCAGTTTCCTGCGGAATCTGGGCGGCGAATAACAATGGACTCAGTTCCGCGACGTCGTCGGGCCTTGCTGCTTCCGGTATTTCTATTTTTACTCGTCCTGGGCTGCTCCGGCGATAAAAAAGCGGAATCCGCTGCGCAAATCGAACCGACGGTCCTGCGCGGGATTGTCAGCTCCGGTCGTGAGGACGGCCAGCCCGGCCTATTTTTGACCCTCGACTCGGGCCCCAGATACCGCCTGCGCGCCGGCCGCGCAGAAAACCTCATCCGTGATTTTTACCTCAACAAGTCCCTCAGCGTTCGCGGCCGCATACTGGAGGAAGCGGGCCCGGGACGCGCGGGATTGCTCGAAGCGATCGAAGTCGGCGTATCGATCGAGCCCTGACTGCAATTTATGAGCGATCTGATCCTTGCCATCTTCGCCGTATTGACGGCCTCTGCGCTGTGCTCCATGACGGAGGCCGCGTTGTTTTCCTCTTCGGTTCTGAAGGTGCGCCAGCTTGCGGACGCCGGCCGGGGCGCGGCGAAAACCCTCCTGCGCATTCGCGAAAATATGGATCAGCCGATTACAACGCTGGTCATACTTAACAACATCGCCAATATCCTCGGCAGTTTGTACGTGGGAGCGTTGGCTTCCGACCTGTTGGGCGACGCCTGGCTGGGTCTGTTCTCCGGCGCGCTCACGTTCATGGTGATACTCTTTGCGGAGATTATTCCCAAACAGGTGGGCGAACGGTATGCGCTGCGGATCGCCCTGGTCGCTGCGGGACCGGTTAACGGTCTCGCTTTCCTCTTCAAGCCGGCGGTCTGGCTGGTGCGCATCCTGACGGCGCCGCTGCGGCGCGGCGATCGCGGACCCACGACCGACGAAGCTGAAATTCGCATGCTGGCGCACATCGGGCATAACGAAGGTCAGATCGAACAGGACGAGTCCGAAATGATTCAGCGCGTATTTCGCCTGAACGACGTGACCGCCGCAGGATTGATGACCCCGCGCGTAAACCTGACCTATCTCTATGGCGAATCGCCTTTGCGCGAAGTCAAAGACGAGATCCTGCGTTCCCAGCACACGCGCATCATTGTCGCAGGCGAATCAATCGACGATATTCAAGGATTTGTACGCAAGGATGATTTGCTGGCTGCGATGGCCAATGATCGTTTCGACGAGCCGGTTTCGCATTTTGTGCGCGAAACCCTGTTTGTTCCCGGCGCAGCGCGCGCGGATGATTTGCTGAAACGCTTTCGTCGCACGCGTCAGCATCTGGCCGTGGTGGTCGACGAATTCGGCGGAGTTTCGGGCATTGTAACCCTTGAAGACGTGCTGGAAGTGCTGACCGGCGAAATTGTCGATGAAACGGATCGCGTGGTGGACTTGCAGGAAGACGCGCGGGAACGAGCGCGGCGCCTGATTCAATAATCCTGCGACGATGATTCGGCCATGTCTGGAGTCGCGCCCCTTCCATGAGTTCTGATCGCCGTGAGGCATTTGCCCCGCGTCGCGCCGGCGGCGCGCGGCAGGGTTTTGAATTGTGGTGGGCGGTCATCATGCTGCCGGCGGAGCGGGCCGCCTTGCGCCTGCGGTATTCGTATCTGGCGCCGGCGCCCACGATTCACGAGTCTTCGCAACCTCAGGGCGTTCTGTGGGCCTCGTGTTTCGATGTGCGCGATGCGCAGGAGCATCGTTTCCAGGCTGCGGGCTTCAGCGAGCGTCAGCGTCGATTTTCGCCGGAACGCGTTGAGTTCGGCGACGGCGCGCAAATCTCGGCCGATCGTCTTAACGGAGAAATTCGGACCCTCTCGGGTCCCCTGCGCTGGGATCTGGAACTGGAACACCGCTTTGCGCCCTACCTTCATGGCGGCGGCGGCGTGTGGCCCGGGCGCGCCGCCAGCGCGGCCGTGTCGGCTTTCGCCGGCGTAAGCGGACGTATTGCATCCGGCCGGAGGAGTTTTTCGACGGAGGGTGCAAGCGCATTTCTCGGGCACGCCTGGGGCGAGGAGCGCGATTTGCAACTGGCCTGGCTGTGGGCGCCGGCCTTTGACAGCGACGGTTCTGATTTTGGACTGGAAGCGTTGACCATTCGCCCGCGGCGCTTCGCCCCGCAATTTTGCTACGCCGCAGTGCGCGAAAAGGACCAATTGTATCTGGCTCAGAATCGGCTGCGCGCTCTCGGGCGGCGCGGCCGCGTCGAGTATCCCCGCCTGGAACTGGAACTTACGGCGGGCCCCTACCAGGTGCGGGCGCTTGCGACGCTCAACGAAACCCAGCAGAGCGGTTACGTCCAACGACGTCCCGTCGACGGCGCGCGCTATGCGGTCCACAGCGACATCAGCCGGGTGCAGTGCGAGCTGCGCCGGAAAAACGTCGTCCGGGAACTCGACTGCAAAGAGCTGTGCGCGCTGGAATTCCAGCAGGCCGAGCCCGCCGCCCAGGTCGTTTACCTGAACCCCTACGCCCCCTGAGACCGGAAACCGCCGCTGACTGGATTTTTTGTTGACATTCGCTGACCGGCCGGTCAGTCAGTGAATATGGCAGACCGACCGGCAGGGGGCGCAGCAGCGCCGTCCATGGAAAAACCCGCGCCGCACAGCCGGGTAAAGAAGGGCGGGCGCGCGGGAGAGGCGCAGGCCTCGATCGAGCGAATCATCGAAACGGCGATGGAACGCATCGCCAGCCTGGGCTACGAGGGCGCCTCGATGTCGGAAATCGCGGCGGCGGCCGGCGTCTCGAAGAGTCTTTTACATTACCACTTCGAAAGCAAAGAAACGCTCTTGATTCGGGTCGTTTCGCAGCTCGCCGAACGAACGGCCGCCGACATGCGCGCCGGCCTGGATCCGGACTCCGCGCCGATGGTGCGATTGTTCACAATGGCCGATCAGTTGTTCGAGCAATTGCTGTCCGATCCGATCAAGACGGCCTTTCTCACCGAACTTTATGCGACGGCGATTCATAACGAGCGCGTGCGGAGCGAATTAGAGCGCTATCGCGAAGCGGAGTTGGCGCTGATTCTCGGGAGCATCGAGGCGGCGCTCGGCGAAGCGCGGCATGCGCTGAGTTTACCAGCCGACCGACTGGCATTTTTGATTCAGAATCTGATCATCGGCATGAGCGCGCAGTCGAATATTATCAGCAACAAGCGGGAACTGGCCCGCCGCTGGGACGATGTGAAGCAGGCGCTGCTTACAGGATTGGTTCTGCCGCTCCTGGAGCGAGAGCGCGGCTGCTGAATTGGTCGCGCAATTTGCGCCGGGTTTTCGTTTTAAAAAATTTAAGAACGGGGCTGAGCGCCGCAATGTGCGGCGATTGAAGCGGAGGCGAATATGCTGCACTATCTGAAACATCTGGCGACGCCGTTAATTATGGGTCTGACCATGATCGGTCTCGCCCTGCAGGGACCGTACGCCTGGCTTGGCTTCGCCGCCCTGGTGATTTGCTCCGTCGCCGGCGACGGGCTCTTGCCGGACGACCTGTCGAAACCTGCGTATCGAAGAAAATGGATATTAAACGCTCTGTTGTACCTGACCTTGCCGATCTTGCTCGGCGTACTGGCCCTTTTTGCGTGGACCACTGGCAGCGGCGCAGACGACTTTCTGGGAATCGGCGCGCTGGTCGGCCGCGCATTCGACTACGACATGTTTGCGGCTCGCGCGTCCGAGCAGTGGCCGCATCGCATCGGCGCGATACTGAGCGTGGGCCTGAGCGTAGCCGGCTACGGCACAAATGTCGCCCATGAACTGACGCATCGCACCTGGGACCCGCGCGCCATGTTCATCGGTCGCTGGTTGCTGGGACAGAGTCTGAACGCTGATTTTGCCATTGAACACGTCTATGGTCATCATGAAACCGTCGCCACGGAAAAAGACCCCGCGACGGCGCGACGCGGAGAATCGGTCTACGCCTTCGCAGTGCGATCCGTCGTCTATGGACACCTCAGCGCGTGGCGCCTGGAATTAAACCGCCTGGCGCGCCGCAAGCGATCCGCGTTCTCCCCGCAGAATCGCATGCTGAGCGGATACGGAATATCGCTCGCGTATATCGCCGTGTTCGCGGTTGCGGGCGGTTGGGTCGGCGCGCTGTATTTTCTGGCGCAGGGCTTATTCGCCCGGTTTATTCTGGAAGTGGTTAACTACATGGAGCACTACGGGCTGATTCGCGTCGCCGGTCGTCCGGTTGCGCCGCGTCACAGCTGGAACACAAATCGCGCAATGAGTTCTTTGTTGCTGTTCTCGCTCACGCGCCACAGCGCCCATCACGAAAAAGGCGATCTGCCATTCTGGAAACTCGAACCCTATCCCGGGGCGCCCGAGATGCCCTTTGGCTACCTGACGACGATCTTTGTCTGTCTGGTTCCCCCGCTGTGGGAACGCCTCATGGCGCCGCGACTTTTGCACTGGGATAAAACCCAGGCGTCGGCGGAAGAGTCGGCATTGGCGCGCGTGCATAACCAGCAGAGCGGCGTTGCGCAGCTCGTGCAGTCCGCCGGCGCTGCGGCGGCGGGCTGAGCGGGATATATAACAGCGGGAGCAAGCGGATGGGTTTTTTTTCGCGATTCAGCGGCGCGCCGGCGGCCCACGCCGTGCAGTTGGAGCCGCTCGGACTGAAAATTCAGGCGCGTGCGGATCAGACGTTGCTCCAGAGCGCCCTCGATGCGGGGCTGCCTCTGGCGCATAGTTGTCGTGTCGGCAGCTGCGGGAGTTGCAAGTGTCGGCTGCTTTCGGGCCAGGTGCAGGAACTCACGGATAGTTCTTACGTCTTGACCCTTGAAGACATCGAGGCCGGTTACATACTCGCCTGCCAATCGCGGCCGAAAAGCGACCTGCACTTGCACGTGAATACGCAATCCAGTCTTGCGGCGGGCGATCCCGTGCGCGAGACGGAGGCGCAGATTACCGCGCTGCGGCTGCTGACGCATGACATAGTCGAAGTTCGCCTTGCGACGACCGAGCCCGTGCACTATCGCGCGGGCCAATACGCCAACCTGCGCTTTGACGGCCTGGATCGACCGCGTTCGTATTCATTCGCCAGTGCGCCAGCGCCGGCCGGACGCACAGACTTGCGCTTTTTTATCCGTCGGGCGCCGGGCGGGGGTTTTACCGATTGGTTGTTCGCCGAGGATCGCACGGGCGCAAAGCTGCAAATCTCGTCTGCGCTCGGGTCCTTTGGACTGGCGGCGACGACCGCGCCCATGTTGCTGGTCGCCGGCGGGAGCGGGCTGGCGCCCATTCTTGCCCTGCTCGAAGCGGCCCTGGCGCAATCGCTTGTGCGCGACGCCTTTTTATTTTTCGGCGCGCGCACCCGGGATGATCTCTATTGCACGGCGGAGGTGGAAGCCTTGCGCGCCGTGTGGCGCGGACGTTTTGAGTTTTTTCCGGCCCTGTCCGCGGAACCCGCTGAAAGCGCCTGGGCGGGAAGGCGCGGTCCGATTACGGAATTTTTAAACGAAGCGCCGACGGACCTGGCGCAGGCGGAAGCGTATCTCTGCGGTCCGCCGCCGATGGTGGATGCAGCCCTCGGGCGCCTCGTAGAAATGGGCGTGGAGCGGCGTCGCGTGTATTTTGATCGCTTCGTCGACGGCCGCCACATGAGTCCGGCGGCGCGCGCTTGAGCCGGGCGGCGGCGTTCACCAGCTTCCCGAACTGCCGCCGCCGCCGAAACTCCCGCCGCCGCCGCTGAAGCCGCCGCTGCTTCCCCCGCCGCTCCAACTCGAAGAGCTGCTCGTGTTCCATTTTACGTCGTTCTGCAGGGCATCCGGCATGTGCGACCGCAGTGCTGCGCCCCAGCTGGTATTGCGAAAGAACAGTTTCAACAGCGGAAACAAGACGACGAATGCGCCGAGCATGTAAAAGTTTCCGGGAAAACCCAGAAACATTAATGGAAAGATCGCGTAAAAGGGCAGCAGAAAGAAATACAGAAACCAGGTTCCTTTGCCGCCAAGCACTCCCAGTACTGTGAATATGCCGACCACGAGAAAAAAAATCAGCCCGACAAAAATGCGCACGATCAGCGGCGGCATCTGGAAATCAGACGACGACTCATCCGGCGTGTAAGTTCCGGCGATCGCGCCAAGAATCGCCGTTACTCCCGCCGTTACTCCGCCGTCAAAGTCGCCCTGTTTGAAGCGCGGCGTGATCTCCAGCTCGATGATGCGATTGCAAAGCGCATCTGTCAGGTCGCCTTCCAGACCGTAGCCGACTTCAATCCGCAATTTGCGATCATTCTTCGCGATCACAAGCAACACGCCGTTGTCTTTGCCGGCCTGGCCCAGTTTCCAGGTTTCGGCCGCCTTTAAGGAATACTCTTCCAGAACTTCGCCTTCGAGCGAAGGCACTGTCAGCACCACGATCTGGTTGGACGTCTCCGCTTCGTGCTGTTTTAACAGCGTTTCGAGCTCCGCGGCGGTTTCCGGAGTCAGCATACCGGCCGTGTCGACGATGCGACCGCTGAGAAAGGGAACATCCAGGGCGTACAGCGGCGTCAATGCGAACGCGAATGCGCCGACCGCTAGAAATTTGCGCGCTTTGTGTCCGATCATTTTGCACTTTCTCCAGTTAATCTCAGTCGCGCTTGCCTGCGAGGTACTCGCGCGTAATGCGGGCCGTTACGCCCGAAAGGAAAATCAGTCCGATTAAGTTGGGCAGGGCCATGAGTCCGTTCATAATATCCGAAAAGGCCCAGACCAGTTCGAGTTTCGCAAGGCAGCCCACGGCGACCAGAGCCGTAAACACAATGCGGTAATAAACTATCGCCTTTTCGCCGACCAGATATTCAACGCAGCGCTCTCCGTAGTAACTCCAACCGAGCAGCGTGGAATACGCGAAAAGGGCCAGCGAAATCGCCACAATTCCGGAACCAAAACTGCTGCCGAGACCCAGGGCGAAAGCCTGCGTGGTCATCGCGGCGCCTTCAAGTTTATCATCCCAACTGCCGGTGACGATGATGACCAGGCCGGTAAAGGTGCACACAACCAGCGTATCAATAAAAGTTTGCGTCATTGATACAAGCGCCTGGGAAACGGGATGACGCGTTTGCGCCGCCGCCGCCGCGATGGGCGAAGAGCCCAGACCTGATTCGTTCGAAAATATCCCGCGCTTGACGCCCTGAAATATGACCGTGGTAAAGGCGGCAATTCCGCCGCCGGCCACGGCCGGCGGAGTAAAGGCGCTCTGGAAGATCAGTGCAAAGACGCCCGGCAAAGCGCTCACGTTGGCGATCAGAATAATGCCGCCGGCGCCAATGTATAACAGGATCATCATCGGGACCAGAATCTCAGCGGTCCGCGCAACCGACTTGATGCCGCCCAGGATTACCAGACCCGTGCAGAGAGTGAGGCCGACGGCCGTAATTTCCGGAGCGACGCCGAAGCTCGCCTGCAGCGCCGTCGCCACCGAGTTGGACTGGGTCATGTTGCCGATGCCGAAGGACGCAAAGGCGCCGAACAGTGCGAATAAAAAAGCGGGGACGGCGCCCCATGCGAGGCCGCGGCTCAGATAGTACATGGGACCGCCGCGCATCCGGCCGTGCGAGTCCTGAATGCGATACTCGACCGCGAGCACCGCCTCCGCGTATTTTGTGGCCATGCCGACGAGGCCCGTCATCCACATCCAGAAGAGCGCCCCGGGGCCGCCCCAGTAGATCGCCAACGCCACGCCGGCGATGTTGCCCGTGCCCACCGTTGCGGCGAGCGCCGTCATCAGCGCCTGAAAGTGGGTGATGTCGCCGGGTTGATCGTCGTTTTCGCGACGCTTGATCAGGGCCAGATAGAATGCGTGGAAGAACTGCGTGAACTGAACGAAGCCCAGCCGCACAGTGAGGAAGAGTCCCGCGCCTACCAGCAGTATTACCAGCGGCGGTCCCCAGACGACGCCGTCGATCAGGTCCAGAAGCGCAGAGAGCGAGGAGAGCCAGTCGTTCATGTAAACTCCAGGACGACATTTGCATGCAGCCCGCGCGACGGTCATGCAAAAAACCGCTTGCTTTCGCGCCTATTCTCGCAGTTCAATTCGGCGATGGAACTCAATACGCCGATCAGCGAAGAGCATGCCGCTCGGCTCAGGACGCGTTTGCTGCGCTTCCTCGAAGCGCACACCGGATCGCGCGTGGTTGAGCCAAATGCTGGCGCGCTCAAGATGCTGGTTCTGCACTCGAAAAACAACAACAGCAAAATCAAGGATAAGTTCATCAACTACAAGCTCGGCGAGGTTGCGCGTCGCTTGTTGGATGCGCGTCCGCCCGCTTTGCGGGATGCAGTCATCTGCGAATTTTTGATAGACGAATTAGAAAAATACGTATCATCAAAGCTTAAATAGCGGCCCGCGCTCACTGTTCGCCGCCGCCGATAATTAAGGGCGCAGCGTGAGATTCCGTTAAGCTCCGTCACGCTTACTTCACAACATTCTAATCCCGCTTTCCGCCCCTTCCGTCGGATACTGGATGACAGGCCAATCGGCGCATTGCTTCGTTGGAACGCAAACCGGGGAGCAACAGCATGGCTTTCGCACTTAATGGAATTCGTAACGCAGTTAATCGCTGGCTGGAATTGTTCGGCGTCGGCGGGTCGCGGGTTAAGAAGAAGCTCGTCGTCTACTTTCTGTTAATCTCAGTGGTCTCCATATCCGTTTCGTTTGAGTTGGTATTTGAGTTCAGCGGCGAGCACTTGCGTTCGCGCGTTCTGGATGCGGCGCAGAGCGAGCTGGCCGCCGGTTCGCTGGCGCCGGCGGAGCCCGGCGAACTCACGCAGGCGCAGGCGGCGGCCTATGCGCGCATCTTCAAGCCCCTGGACGATCTGGCGGTTCGCACCCTGTTGCTGCTGATCGTAATTGTGGGCAACGTTCTGGCCGCCTTTGTAATGTTCTCCCGCGATATTGCGCGACCAATCGACCTTCTGGTTGAAAGTTCCCGGCGTATTGTCAACGGCGATTTAACCGCGCGCGTTCCCGCCCTCGGCGCCGACGAAATCGGAGAACTGGGCAATCTGGTCAACGATATGCGCACCAATCTCCATGAAGTGATCACCTTTACTCGGAAGGAAGTGGAGCGGATGGCTGCGGAGATACACCAACTCGATCAGGAGAACCGCGCGAGCGCGTTTAACGCAGAGCTCTCCGCCGGGCCGGGCCGCGAAGCTGTTGCGGACGGCGACGCCGCCGAACTGAGTCGCTTGCGGCGCCTGCATGGCGATGTGTTCGATTTTATGCGCGCTATGCGCTCGGATCTGAATGCGCTCAGCGAGATGGTCGAAATATTCAAACTGCTACAGCCGGCGCAATCCGCCTCATAAAACGGGGTCATCAAAAAACATCATGGACTTCACCTATTGGTATATGTTCCCGATCGCTGTCGTCATAGCGATATTGGCGAATTCTTCAGGATTCTCGGGAGGCGTGCTCTTTCAGCCGGTGATCAATCTGGGTTTGAATTTGCCCATCGCGAACTCCGTTGCAACCGGCATTGCAACGGAAACAATCGGCATGACGTCAGGCGCAACGCGCTATTTTATGCAAGAAATGGTGGAGCGGCGCATTGGCCTGGTGCTGATTATGCTGGTAATCCCCGGAGTCGTCGTCGGAAACCATGCGCTCGTTATAATAGATTCGAATCTGCTGCGCTTACTTTTGGGCATTGTGCTCATCTTTCTGGCCGGCGCCCAATTGCTGAGCGTGGCGCGCAATCACTACGGACTGAAACGCGATATACCGGTTGAAGCGGTATTCCCCTATATGTGGATTCCGCCGCTGGGCGGATTCTTTTCGGCCGCGACAGGGACCGGAATGGCGGAAACTACCCAGCCCCTGCTCGAAAGGAAGATGGGTCTTGTTACGCGGCGCGCCAACGCGACCGCCATCTGGGTCGAAGCGACCGGCGACTGGATTATCACTATTCTGAATATCCAGACGGGTCTGATATTGTGGAACCTGCTGATTTTTACCGGCAGCGGCGTTATTATTGGCGGGCAGATCGGTCCTTATATTGCAAAATTTCTTCCGGAGCGACTCCTGAAGATTGTATTCTCCGTCGGCATCATCATCATCGGCGTGTTCTACATATATAAGGGCGGCCTCTGGTTGATAAAGATTCTCGGCGTTTGATGTAGCGCCGGCCGCTCGCGCTGGCGGCGAGCGGAGCGTGTTAACAACTTCTTTACGCCGTACGCCCCGTTCTTCATAACATTACCCTCGCTTGAGTTCTCACTCGCTTTGCGCGCTTACGCGGACGTGCTACGCTGTCCGCATGGAAGCCTCGCAATCTACGATTCATCTCATCGCGCTGTGCCTGGGCGCGGCGCTTATCTTCTATCTGGGCATTGTAATCGCATTGCCGGAAAAATTCTAAAATCGACGGGTATTGAATATGTCTTACGGCGATATAAGTATTCTGTCTCTATACATGCTCGCGCTGCTGCTGCTTTCTCCGCCGCTCGGCGAAGTCATGGCGCGTGCGCTGGACGGCGAGCGTTTCTGGCTGACTCGCAGCCTGGGCTGGTTGGAACGCGGCGCTTTATTCGTTTCCGGGGCGCGTTCGGAAAAGCAGATGAACGGGCGCGAGTACATGAGCGCGGCGCTTATATTTACAGGCGTAAATGTCGTTGCGCTTCTGGCGCTGCAACTCGCGCAGGCGTATTTGCCGCTGAATCCCGAGGGCTTCGCGGCGCCCGGATTCTGGTTGGCCTTGAATACGGCGATCAGCTTCGTTTCCAACACCAACTGGCAGGCCTATTCGGGCGAAGCGACTTTTGGTTACCTGGTGCAGACGCTCGGGCTGGGAGTGCAAAATTTCATCAGCGCGGGAGTCGGTTTCGCCGTGATGCTTGCGATGGCGCGCGGTCTGGGCAAAGACGCAAACGGGCCGGGAAACTTCTGGGTCGATTTAGTCCGCAGCATTGTCTACATACTCCTGCCGCTGTCATTAATTCTCGCCGTATTTTTGCTGAGTCAGGGCGTGATCATGAGCTTTGCGGACTACGTTACGGCAACCACGCTGGAGGGCGCCCGGCAAACAATTCCATTGGGACCGGCGGCGTCTCAGATCGCGATCAAGCAGCTCGGGACTAACGGCGGCGGTTTTTTCGGCGTAAACAGCGCCCATCCATTTGAGAACCCGACCGTATTTTCAAATTTTGCCCAGTGCCTCGCGATACTCTTAATACCGTCTGCGTTGATCTTCACCTACGGACGCATCGCCGGCGCGGCCCGGCATGCGTGGCGCTTGTATTTTGCAGTGCTGCTCTTGTTTGCGGGCGCACTGGCGCTCGGACTGTATGCCGAGCTGCAGGGTTTGCCGGAACTCGGCATTGCGAACAATCTGGAAGGCAAAGAGCTGCGTTCTGGCGTCCCGCAAAGCGTATTGTGGGCCACAGCGACTACGGCGGCATCTAACGGGTCCGTTAACGCCATGCACTCCAGTTTGAGTCCCGTCGCCGGCGGCGTGGCTTTGTTTCTGATGATGCTTGGCGAGGTAGTTTATGGCGGCGTGGGCGTCGGTCTCACGGGCCTGTTGATGTTCGTCATAATCGCAGTATTTCTCGCGGGTTTGATGGTCGGCCGGACGCCCGAGTACCTCGGGAAAAAAATCGAAAAGCGGGAAGTGCAGCTGGCCATAATCGGCGTACTGACGCCGTCGGCGCTGATACTGATCTTTACTGCAGTTGCCGTGCAATTTGAAGCCGGACTGGCCCCGCGCGCCAACACGGGGCCGCATGGTTTAAGCGAAATTCTGTACGCCTTTACATCGGCCTCCGCGAACAACGGGAGCGCATTCGCCGGCCTGGGCGCCGGCGCGGACTTCTATACGATTACGCAGAGCGTGTGCATGGCGCTGGGTCGTCTCGCGGCGATTCTTCCCCCGATAGCAATTGGCGCAAGCATGGCGCAGAAAAAAGCCGTCCCTCCGGGACCTGGCAGTTTCGCCGTGGATAATTTCACTTTCGCATTCCTGTTGATTGCAGTGATACTTATCGTGGGCGGGCTCACGTTCTTTCCGGCGCTCTTGCTGGGTCCCGGCCTGGAAGCTCTACTGGTAAATCCATAAAATTTCGCGTGCGACGCAGGCGAAGGAGCGATAATTATGAATAACGCAATATCAAAAAACAGCGAATCGGAAACAAGCAACCGATTGCGCATCCTTGCGGATAGCCTCAAAAAGTTCGATCCCCGGGAGCAGTTCAGAAACCCGGTTATGTTTCTCGTTTATCTTGGCTCGATATTTCTGAGTTTTCTCTGGTTCCGCGACGCGTTGCGCGGCGAGGCCGACCTGATCGATGGCGCCATTACGCTCTGGCTGTGGTTCACGGTCTGGTTCGCTAATCTGGCCGAGTCGATCGCCGAAGGGCGCAGTCGCGCGCGCGCGGATTCTTTGCGAAGCGTGAGCGTGAGCGCGCAGGCGAAGCGTCTGCGCGACGACGGAGAGCGGGAGCTGATCGCTGCGAATCGCCTGCTTAAAGGCGAACGTTTCTACTGTGAAGCCGGCGACGTTATTCCGGCGGATGGCGAAATCATCGATGGAGCCGCATCCGTCGACGAATCGGCGATTACCGGTGAAAGCGCCCCTGTCGTGCGCGAAGGCGGCGGCGATCGCAGCGGCGTAACCGCGGGAACACGAGTGCTTTCGGACAGCTTCACTGCGCGCGTAACTCAGGACCCCGGTCACAGCTTTCTGGATCGCATGATTGCGCTGGTTGAAGGAGCGAAACGTCAGAAAACTCCGAATGAGATCGCCCTAGCCATCGTTCTGGCGGCGTTTTCTTTGATTTTTTTGTTGGCCACTCTCACGCTGAAACCGCTGTACGATTACAATTTGCGCGAGTCTGGCGCCGTTCAGGGCGGTCTTTCGCTCTTTGCGCTGATCGCGCTCCTGGTATGTCTTATACCGACTACGATCGCTGGTCTGCTTTCGGCGATTCGCGTGAGCGGAATGAATCGTCTATTAAAATTCAATGTGGTTGCATTAAGCGGTCGCGCAATCGAGGCGGCGGGCGATGTTGACACATTGCTGCTCGACAAAACGGGGACAATTACTCTGGGCGCTCGTTCGGCGGCGGAGTTTCTGCCGGCCCCGGACGCATCGCTCGCAGACATTCTCGCGGCCGCCGGACGCGCTTCCCTCGAAGACCCCACACCGGAAGGACGCTCGATCACGGCCCTCGCCCGACGAATGGGCGGATTCAGCGATCTGCCCGATGGCGCAATCAGCGCCCGCTTTGTAGAATTCTCTGCGCGCTTGCGTATGAGCGGCGTGGATTACGAGAGTTCGGGCGGAGCAGTTCAACGTGTTCGAAAAGGCGCGCCGGACGCGGTCGAGCGTTTTGTGAGCGAGCAGGGCGGAACGGTAGCGGACGCCGTCCGGCGCGACGTTGAGCGTATCGCGCGGCAGGGCGGAACGCCCTTGCTGGTTGCGGTTGATAAGCGCGTGGTCGGATCCATATATCTTAAAGATATTGTCAAACCCAACATTAAAGAGCGTTTTGCGCGACTGCGTTCCATGGGCGTGCGCACGGTGATGATTACGGGCGACAATCCTCTGACTGCGGCGGCGATCGCGGCGGAATCCGGCGTGGACGATTTTCTGGCGGAGGCGACGCCTGAGGCGAAGCTCGAACGTATTCGCAACGAGCAACGCGGCGGACGCCTTATTGCGATGACCGGCGACGGCACTAACGATGCGCCGGCCCTGGCGCAGGCTGACGTAGGCGTGGCCATGAACGCCGGCACTCAGGCTGCGCGCGAAGCCGGGAACATGGTCGATCTTGATTCTGATCCGACAAAATTGATAGAGATTGTTGAAACGGGAAAACAGATTTTGATGACGCGCGGCGCCCTGACTACATTCAGCATCGCCAACGACGTGGCGAAGTATTTCGCAATTCTGCCTGCGTTATTTGGCGGGCTGTACGCGGTTGGCGGAAAGGCCGGCCCGCTCGCGCAACTGAATCTGATGAATCTCGCTTCGCCCGAAAGCGCAATTCTCTCCGCGGTTATATTTAACGCGTTGATTATTGTTGCGCTGATTCCGCTTGCACTGCGCGGAACGAGATATCGTCCTATGGGCGGAGCGGCCCTATTGCGGCGCAACCTGCTCGTCTACGGTCTTGGCGGCCTCGTTGTTCCCTTTGCGGGGATCAAGTTAATCGACTTAATATTGGGCAGTTTGCTTTGAGAATGCAATTTGAATTGAGGAGACAGTTATGCTGACGTCGCTGCGTATGTTTTTAACTCTTACAATACTCACGGGAGTCGCGTATCCGCTGATTGTTTACGGCGCGGGAAGGACCTTCTTTCCGTATGAAAGCGCCGGTCAGATCGTCTACCGCGACGGTCGACCGATTGGATCAGCGCTGCTTGCGCAGAAGTTCGACTCGCCGCGCTATTTCGCCGGGCGACCTTCCGCCGCTGACTATGCGACGGTTCCGTCCGGCGCCAGCAACGCCGGGCCGCTGAATCGCGCTTTTGCACAGGCGATCGAGGAGCGACGAGGGTTCTGGAAAGCGCGCGGGCTGGAGTCGCCGCCGGAAGAGTTGCTGCTGGCAAGCGGGAGCGGCCTGGACCCGCATATCTCAACCGGCGCGGCCCACGCCCAGGCGCCGTCCGTGGTCCTTGCGCGCGGGCTGGCAGTTGATCAAATCAGTCGTGTCCACGCCCTGATCGAAGAAGCGGCGAATCAAGAAGCGGGCCCGCCGCGGCGCGTGAATGTCTTGAAGTTGAATCTGGCGCTCGACGCCATGCAGGAGTCGCATGACCCCTGACGATTTACAGCGACCTGATCCGGACTCCTTGTTGGCCGCAGTGCAAAAAGCGGATCAGCGTCGCCGTCGCGGTCGGCTCAAGATATTTTTCGGCATGTGCGCGGGCGCCGGCAAGACCTACGCGATGCTTTCGGAAGCGCGCGAGCTGGCGGCCCAGGGCATCGATGTCGTGATCGGCTACCTGGAGACTCACGGTCGGGAAGAGACCGATGCGCTGGCGACAGGACTTGAACGAATTCCGCGCCGCGTTTACGAACACAATGGTCTTCGACTCGAAGAGATGGACCTGGATGCCCTGCTCGCACGTCGCCCCGGAGTGGCGCTTGTCGACGAACTCGCGCACACAAACGCGCCCGGTTCGCGACATCCGCGGAGATACCTCGACGTTCTGGAACTCCTTGAACAGGGAGTCGACGTCTTTACCACGATCAACGTCCAGCATTTCGAGAGCCAGGCGGACAACGTCGAAAAACTGACGGGCGTGCGCGTGTATGAGCGAACGCCCGACTCGATGCTTGAAATGGCGAACGAGATTGAGTTGGTGGACATCAGTCCGGACGAGTTGCATGCGCGATTGCGGGCGGGAAAAGTCTACGGCGTAGAGCGTGCGCAAGCGGCGGAGCAAAATTTCTTTCGCCGTTCCAACCTGAGCGCGCTGCGCGAAATGGCGCTTTCGTTGACGGCCCGCGTTGTGGGCGACGAAATCGCCGCCAATCAGACGACGGGAGTTTATCGTCGGCCCTTTCGTTCGCGCGAAAGATTGCTGGTCGCAATCGGTCCCAATCCGGGCGCCGCCTGGTTAATCCGGTTGACCAAACGGATGGCGGCGGAACTGCATGCGGACTTCTTTGCAGTGTACGTGAACCGGACCGATTCTTTCAGCAGCGAGGAGCGACGCAGTCTTGAGCGAAATCTGCAACTTGCGCGGGAAATGGGCGCGGAGCTGCTCGAAGCAAGCGACGACGACCTTGCCGCCGCGATTGCGCGCGTTTGCCGCCAGAAGGGCGTAACGCAAATCGTTCTGGGCAAAACGCCTGCGCGCGGCTGGCTTTATCGAGTATTTCGCGGGCCGTCGTTTTCCGATCGTTTGCTCGAACTCTGTCCAGGCGTGGACTTGCACATTACGCCGGATATTGAATCCGAATTGCGTCGAATCAATTTTTCGCCTCCGACTGTGCGCTCGCGCTCAGGTCAATACGCCCTGGCCGTCTCCGGCATCGCCGTCGCAACCGGGCTGAACCTTCTGGTATATGATCCGGTTGTATACTGGGCCCCATCAATCATATATCTATTTACGGTTACAATGCTGGGCGCATTCGCCGGTCGCGGTCCGACCCTGCTCGCAGCAAGTCTGTCCGCTATGCTCTGGAATCTTCTCTTTATCCAACCGCGTTTTACTTTCTACGTGGATCGTCCCGAAGACGTATTAATGCTGGTTTTGTATTTTGCGATTGCGGCCGTAACCAGCAGCTTCACCGTGCGGCTTCGTCGCAAGCAAGAGCGCCTCGCGGAACGAGAGCGTATCACCGCTCATCTCTACGACCTTTCCCGTGAGCTATCGGCCGCCTCCCATCTGGAGGAAATTGCCCGTGCGGCCGTGCGCAATCTTCAGTCCGCCCTGGGAGTTTCGGCTGCGTTGTTTTTTCGGGATGGCGAAGCGCTCAAGGAAGCGGGAGCGGAGGCGGCGTTGTTGTCCTTGTCTGAACAGGAGTGCATCGTAGCGGATTGGAGTTTTCGCAACGGTCGGGCGGCCGGCCGTTTCACGGACACTCTGGCGGAGTCGCGTTGCAGCTTTCGGCCGCTGCTCGCATCGCAAGGCGTGGTCGGCGTGGCGGGATTCGCTTTCGAATCCGCGCCCGCTCTGGCGATTGAAACCATGTTGGGCGCCCTGCTTGCGCAGATTGCGGTGGCTGTGGAGCGGGAACAATTTTCAGAGCAGACGCAGCGCCTGCGCGTCAGCGCCGAGTCCGAGCGTTTGCATCAAACTGTTATGAACACGTTGTCGCACGAGTTGCGCACGCCCCTGACGGATATCCTGGGCTCGGCGAGCGCGCTGCTTGACGACGGCCTGGCCGCCGACGCGGATCGACGGCGCGCGCTGCTCGAAGGCGTTGTGGAATCGGCGCAACGTCTGAGTCGTCTGGTGAACAATATGCTGGATATGAGCCGGCTCGAGGCGGGCAAGCTTGCGTTGAAGCGCGAATCAGTTTGCCTGGCGGACCTGGTTCAAGAAACGGCCGGCGCATGGCGCCGCGAACATCCGGGCCGCCTGCTTGAGATTAAGGGGGAGCCGGCGACGCTATTTGTGGACGCGGACTTCGCACTTTTGCAACAGGCGCTGGCGCTGCTTTTACAAAACGCGGCCGTCCATACGCCGCCCGGAACAAGCGTCGAGTTGCGCGCTTACGCTCACGGGGATCAGGTGGCGCTGGAAGTCGCTGACGCAGGCCCTGGCGTGGCCGTGGCGGATCTGGAGCGTCTGTTTGAAAAATTCTACCGCGCGCCAGGCGCGGCCACCGGGGGCTCGGGTCTCGGACTCGCGCTCTGCCGCGCCATTGCCGAGTTGCACGGCGGCGCTCTCACGGCGGCGGCCAATCGACCGCAGGGCCTGCGATTTATTTTGACCTTGCCGGCGCCGGCCCCGTTCCGCTCCCATGAAACAGTATGACGGCGGCGCGCATCCTGGTCATCGACGATGAGAAGGCCATCCGGCGCATGTTGCGTCTGAGTCTCGAGGGACATGGTTACATCGTCAGCGAGGCGGAAACGGCGATCAGCGGGTTGCGCAGCGCTGTTTATCCTTTGCCGGATTTAATCTTGCTTGATTTATTGTTGCCCGACGGCGACGGTTTTGAAATACTCAAGCGCGTCCGCGAGTTCAGCCGCACGCCGATCATCGTGATCTCCGCTTTAAGCGATGATCAGCAAAAGATAGCGCTGCTGGACGCCGGAGCGGACGACTACCTCACCAAACCCTTCAGCATTGGCGAACTGCTGGCGCGCATTCGCGTCGCCTTACGCCGCGAACAGGACCGCGACGTCGGCGGCGCTCTCAGTCTGGGCGATTTTTCCGTGGACCCGGCCTCGCGCGAAGTGCGCCGCGCCGGCGAGACCGTCCATCTGACGCCCACCGAATACGGCCTGCTTACCCTGTTTATTCAAAACGCCGGCCGGGTGCTGACGCGCGAAACGATCATTCAACGGATCTGGGGCGTGGAGCAAAACGAGACGGGCAGCCTGCGCGTTCACATCGCGCAGTTGCGCAAGAAGCTGCGCCTGGACGATACAAACCGCGTCGCTCTGGAAACCCTGCCGGGCGTGGGCTATCGCTTGTACCTGCGCGAGCCGCCCGAGCGGACGGCCGCGCCGTCGGCGCCATAAAACTTTGCGCTTAATACTTAACTGAACAACCGTAGGAGCGGGTGCTGGAATTGCTTACAGCCTTGCCCGCCAACGCTTCGTCGAGAGCCCGGCGCACGTAATTTTCCGCGCCGGGAATGGCGGCCGGGTCCGACGAAGAATTGGAATCGATGGCGCCCTGGTAAATCACCGCGCCCTCGGGATTAATGATGAACATGTGCGGCGTGGTTTGGGCGCCGTATGCGCGGCCCACGGTTCCCGCCGCGTCGATCAAATACGCCGCGGGCGCGGCGTTCTTTTCACGTTGCAAACGATTAATTTCGGCCGGCGTAAAATGGCCCTGCTTGCCCGGCGCGGACGAGTTGATCGATAGCCAGATGACGCCGCGCGCCGCGTAACTGGTTTGTAGGTTTTGCATATTGCCGGCGCCATAGTGCTTGCGAACGTACGGGCAGTCGTGGTTGATCCATTCCAGGACCACGAACTTGCCGCGGTAATCGGCCAGGTTGTGTTGCGCGCCGTTTGAATCGGTCAGCGTAAACGCCGGCGCCGGCGAACCGACCAGCCCATTGGAACGGGCCTCCATTTCGCCATTGCCGCAGGCGACCAGGGCGCTCAGCGCGCCAATTGAAATAGTCAGCGCGAGCCATGAGAATCGTTGCATAAAATGCTCCTGAAACTTTGATGTGCTGTAACTCAGTCGGACCTACGGCTGCGATTGCTGTACGATCCTTTCAATTTCTGCGTTCAACTCGCCGGGCGTCAGAGTCTCCGACAGGATGCGCGCGCGCCCCGTGCGATCATACATAATATACAGCGGAACGCCCGCGCGGCCATAACTCTCCAGGGCGCGGGCGATGTCCGCATCGCGGCGCGTCCAGTCGGCTTTGAGGGCCGTGATGCCGGCCGCCGCCATTTTTTCCCGGAGCGCAAGCGATTGGAACACCAGCGCCTCGTTGACCTTGCAGCTCAAGCACCAATCGGCGGTGAAATTGACAAAGACCGGCCGACCTTCGGCGCGCAGCCTGGCTACGGTTTCCGGCGACCAGGCGCGCCACGGACCCGACTCGCGCGGTTCTGCGTCGCGCGCAGCGTTGCGGTTCGCGGCGTCGCGAAAGGCCAGGCCCAGACCCGCGGCCAGACCGAGGAGACTCAGGGCCGCGAACGTCGCCGCCAGGCGCGCAGCGCGGGCCCGCGTCGGCCCCGCGAACGCCCCGTATATCCACGCGCCGACGGCGGCAATCAGCGCTGCGGCGAGCGCAAGCAGCGCGTATTCCGGCGAGGCAATCTGCAGCAGCGTCCAGGCGAGCCACAGCGCTGCGGCGAGCATCAGAAAACCCATGACCTGCTTGAAGCGTTCCATCCAGGGACCGGGCCGCGGAACGCGTTGAAGCAATGTCGGAAAAGCGGCCAGTGCGATATACGGAGCGCACATGCCGAGGCCCAAAAAAGTAAAAATGGCGAAGGCGATCGCCGCGTGTTCTTGCAAAGCGAATCCGAGCGCCGATCCCATAAACGGCGCGGTGCACGGAGTGGCGACCACCGTCGCGACCAGTCCGTTTACAAACGCAGCCGCGAGCGGACCGAGTCCTTGATCCGCGCCGCCCAGTCGCGAAAATGACAGTCCCGCTTCAAACACGCCGAACAGATTCAATGCGAACAGCGTGAACAGCGTTACCAGACAAAACACAAAAAAGGGCGATTGCATCTGGTAGCCCCAACCGGCCGCTTCGCCCAGGGAACGCGCGAGCAGCAGCGCGCCCGCCAGAATCCAGAAACTGAGCAGAACGCCCGCGCTGAAGGCGGCGGCCTGCAGAAGCAGTCGACTGCGACTTTCGCCGGCGTGGCGTACAAATGCGAGGATCTTGAGCGAGAGCGCCGGCAAAACGCAGGGCATCAGATTTAGTATCAAGCCGCCGAGAAACGCCGTGCCGATGGCGCCCAGTAGTGTCAGGAAAGAAAGTCTGGAGGTTAAAGGCGCCTCCATGCGCCAGCTTTCCAGAACCGCGCTGCCCGGCGCGCGCGGCCCGAGCGCAACAACTAAAGCCAGCGAATCGCCGGGTTCTTCGTCAAAATCGCGCGGTATGCGCACCAGCAATTCGTTTCCTGCGCGGGTCGCCGTCTGCGTCGCTGGATGATCGACGATCCCCTGTTGCTCCACGAACGCATAGATTTGACGCTCATCAACGGCAAGGCCGGCGGGCAGCTGCACCCGCACCTGGTACTCATCATCCATGAGCGCCGCGCGCGCACCGGCGTCCACGTTGCGCGGCAGTCGATCGAGGGCCTGCGTAAATAGCGCCGGACGTTCAAGCGCCGCGTCCAGAGTTTCCGCCGCGGTTGATGCGCGTTCTACAACCGACAATTCCAGCGTAAAACTGCCGATCGCTGGAATACATTCCTCTTTGCACTCCAGCCATTCCGCCTTAAGCCCAATCTTTACCGGTTCGATTGGAACTTCGCGCGGCGCCTGCATGCGAACCAGCAGCATCGGTCGGCCATGATAGCCGTACGTCATAAAGGGCGGCGTGGGGATGCGTTCGGGTGCAGGCCAGAGGATCTCGCTCGCGGAAAATCCCTGCGGCAAATCCCACTCGAAGATCGCTGCGGCGCCGGAATCGCCTGGATTCTTCCAATATGTGTGCCACTCAGGATCGAGTGCGATTTCGAGGCCTACGAGAAACGTTTCGCCCGGACCTATGGTCAGCCGCTCGCTGTAGAGCGTAGCGCGGCCGTGCGCGGATCGAAAAACATTCGAGGCCGCCTGTTCGGGCGTCGCGGGGAGCGGCGCGCTGGCGAGAGTGAGGCTGAAAAATAGAACGAGCGCGGCGGTCTGGCTCAGGTCTGCGGGAGTACGGAGCGTCACGATCCAATATACCAGGCAGCTCGCTCGCTGGCCGCCTTTGTAAAGGCGCGTTCAGCGCCGGCTCGCAAGCCAGGCGAAGCCCGCTCGCGCCAGCGCGCTGATGCAAAGCGGCCAGACCTGCAGCCCTGCGCCAAAGCCGTAGAGCAGTCGACTGTGGGAGCTCTCCTGTGTGAGCCGCACCAGCGGCGCAACCAGCCCAAGCGCCAGAAAAAAACCGGCGAAGAGCGCGACCAGATACAGTGCGACGGCCGCCGGGCGATGTCCGGGCGGACCGACGTGCAAAATGTACGCAATCGGGATGAGCGCCGCCAGAAGACCTACGCCCGTAGAAATGTAGCCGATTGCCGCGTCGCCGGGGCAGCTCGCGCCCAACATGCAGTAGAGCGCCAGCGCGACAGATAACGCAGCGGCGATCAGCAAATACGACCAGATGCGTAACAGTTGCATAATCGCCGCCGCGTGCGCTTAAAACTCGCCCGCCCCTCAGGAGCGGGCGCGGGCGCCTTCCACGCGCCGATTGGACACAAGCATCCGATTCAACGCATCAATGTACGCGCGTGCGCTTGCGACCAGGATATCCGTGTCTGAGGACTTGCCGCTGAAGGTGCGGCCCTCCTGCTCAATACGAATGGTCACCTCGCCCTGGGCGTCGATGCCTTCCGTTACGCTCTTGACGCTGAATTCCGTAAGATCCGGCGCCAGCCCCGTGATGCGGTTCATGCACTTGTAAATTGCATCCACCGGACCGGTTCCTACGGCCGCGTCCACGCGCTGGGTTCCGGTCGGATCAATCAGGATCAGCGTGGCAGTCGGTTGGGCCTTGTCGCCGGCCGTCACCTGCACCTGTTCGAGCGTCCACGGCGGATGCTCCATGTCGCGCAGATTGTCGGTGACGATCGCAATCAAATCGCGGTCGTCGATTTTCATTTTTTTGTCCGCCAGATCTTTGAAGGCGCCAAAGGCGCGCGAAAGTTCCTCTTCGTTCAGATCGTAGCCCAACTCCTGCATGTGCACCTTGAAGGCGTGGCGGCCGGAGAGTTTGCCAAGCACGAGCTGCGTGCCCATCGGTATGCCGATTTCCGTCGGGTCCATGATCTCCCAGGTTTCGCGCAGCTTGAGTATGCCGTCCTGGTGAATGCCGGAGCCGTGGCGGAACGCGTTTTTTCCGACGATCGCCTTGTTCCATTGAATCGGCATGCCGGAGTAGGTTTCCACCATCTTTGAACTGCGGTACAGTTCGCGAATGTTAATGTCCGTGTGAAACTTGAAAAAGTCCGCGCGGGTTTTAATCGCCATCACGACTTCTTCCAGGGAAGTGTTGCCGGCGCGTTCGCCAATGCCGTTGATCGTACATTCCACCTGACGCACGCCGTTCTGGATCGCGGTCAGGGTATTGGCCGTGCAGAGTCCCAGGTCGTTCTGTCCATGGAAAGACAGCCGGGCTTTGTCGATGTTCGGCACGGTGTTTACAATTGAACGAAACAAATCGCCCAGTTCTTCGGGAATGGCATAGCCGACCGAGTCCGGCACGTTAATCGTCGTCGCGCCGGCCGCGATGCAACGCTCGATTATGCGATACAAAAACTCGCGATCCGAGCGGGTCGCATCCATCGGGCTGAACTCGACGTTTTTGGTGAAACTGGCCGCAAGTTTTACCATCGCTGCAGCCTGATCGAGCACCTCTTCACGCCCTTTTTGCAGCTGGTGCGCCATTTGAATGTCGCTGGAGTTAATGAACACGTGAATGCGCGGATCGGCGGACTCCTTTACTCCCTGGTAAGCGATTTCGATATCACGCGGTACGGCCCGCGCCAGCGCGCATACGGTCGCGTTTTTGATGACTTTCGCAATGCCCTGGACCGCCGCGAGGTCGCCGGGACTCGTGCAGGGAAAGCCCGCTTCAATAATATCCACGCCGAGACGTTCCAGTTGTTGGGCGATCTCAAGTTTCTCATCCGGAGTGAAGCTTACGCCGGCGGATTGTTCGCCGTCGCGCAGGGTGGTGTCAAAGATGTAGATTTTTTCGCTCATATCGATTTACGCCGGGGAAGAACAGTTAAGCGTCTTTCCGGACTCGCTCCTCTGGTATTTTTCCGCGCGCGAGGCGCGGATTGGATCTCGCGAATGGGGAAGGCGCGGTCGCACGCAGAACAGGCGTCGCCGCGCCATCATAGAGCGAGCAGGGGAAGGAGGCCCGGGGTCAGGACAAGCCGTAACGTCGCGAAAGGGATTTCGCGCTTCGAAGACTCGAAGGGGTTGGGGCTGCCGCAGGCCATGGCTCTACTGGAAAGATCGGCGTTCGGCCGGAGGACGTCAAGCGAATTTGGCCCGTATCTCAATCCCAGGCGGGCGCCCAGCCGGGATGGATCAGGCGTTGGCCGCGATCGAGCGCTGCAATGCGCGTCATGTCTTCGGCGCTCAGCGAAAAGTCGAAGATATTGAAATTCGCTTCCAGATGCGCGCGTTTCGCCGCTTTCGGGATCACTGCGACGCCGTCTTGTTCCAGAAACCAGCGCAGCGCGACCTGAGCGGCGGTTTTGCCGTACTGCGCGCCAATTTCGGTCAGAACGGGATCGTCGGAGACCTTACCGCGCGCCAGCGGACTGTAAGCTGTGAGCAGCACGCCGTGCGCCTGGCAAAAATGCGTGAGCCGGGTTTGCGCAAGATAGGGATGGCGTTCGACCTGGTTATTAAAAATGGGTCCGTGTTTCAGCGCGGCTTCGAGCAGTGCGATGGGAAAATTGGAAACGCCGACGTGACGCGTCTTGCCTTCGTGCTGCAGGCGAAACAGTTCCGCCAGGGTCGCTTCGAGCGGAACGTCCTTTACCGGCCAGTGAATGAGCAACAGATCGACGTATTCCGTCTGGAGTTTGCGCAGACTCTCTTCCACGCTCGGACGGACGCGGTCTGGCGCCACCTGGCTCATCCAGACTTTTGTCGTGAGAAAAATCGACTCGCGCGGCGTTCCGCCTGCCCGCAAGCCGCGACCCACTTCCGCTTCGTTCTCGTAGATCTGCGCCGTGTCGATGTGCCGATAGCCGATGTCCAGCGCCGCGGCGACGCTGTCTTCCGCGGCGCGTCCGCTGAGCTGCCAGGTGCCGAGCCCCAGGGCGGGAACCCTTGAATTCTGGAGGATACGTACGGTCTGCTGAGGGCTCATCGGTAATAAGATAACATGCCTGCGCCGAAACGGCGGCAAAGACGGTCCGCACACGCTGAGCGAACCGGCCGGAGCCCGACCCGCGCTTCGCAAATCCCCTGGCTATTCACGCTGGGCGCCAACTGCCGCTTTAAACAAATCCACGGCATCTATCCCCTCCGGGACAATCAAATGGCCGTCGATTATGAGCGTCGCCATGCCATGCACCATCGACCAGGCGCCGAGCGCTCGAGCGAGGGCGATTCTGCTACTCGTCTTCCGATCCGTAAATGCGGCATGTAATAGTTTGAAGGGTCTCTGGGACCGGATTCTGATTTTTTCGGCGATCGGGTCCGGTGGCGTCCTTCCGACCGTCTTTGTTCTGGGCCGCTGCGGCGGACTGACGTGACTCATCATTATTTGATAAAAGGCGGGATTTTCGAGCGCGAATTGGATGTATTCGATGCCGTAGCTTATGGCCAGATTGCGACCGCGCAGCGTCCGACGCTTCGCCTCCAACATGCGCTCCGCCAGTTCATCGAAGCCCGCAGCGGCGACCGCCTGGAGCAACTCCGACTTACTTTTAAAATGGGCGTAGGGCGCCATGTGCGAGACGCCGATCGCGGCGGCGATGGCCCGCAGCGACAATCCGCCCGGACCCTGCTTGCGCAGGATCTCTCGCGCCGCCTGCAGTAACGCAGCTTTCAGGTCGCCGTGGTGATAACTATCGGGTTTCAATTCGGTCGGGTCTGCGCGTCGGCGTTCATTTGATCCGCTCGGTCCAGTAACGCTGAAACTGAACGCGCCCGGTCGGCAAATGGTTTTCGCGCCGCCGGCGATTTTTTTCCAGGGGAACAGGAATTTTTCGCTTTCAATCCTTACGCTGTAAAGATTGCTGGGTCGCCTGAGCGTCCCTGGCGCCTTGCAGCTTGATCGGGAGAAAATAATATGGAACACTACGATGCCGTTGTGATTGGCGCAGGCAATGCCGGGCTGGCGGCCGCCGTTCGCTTGCAGCGAGGCGGATGCAGTACTCTGCTTCTGGAAAGACACAATATTCCGGGCGGCTGCGCCACGTCGTTTGTTCGCGGAGAATTCGAATTTGAAGTGGCCCTGCATCAGCTGAGCGGCGTGGGCGTCGAGGATGAGCCGTTTGTAATGCGCAAAATCTTTCAGGATCTTGGAATTCTCGATAAGATCGAACTCGTGCAAGAGGAGGAGCTCTACCGCCTGATTATTCCCGAGAAATTGGACATTACGCTGCCCGCTGACTGGGCGGCTCTGCAGGCTGAGTTGCGCGCGTCCTTTCCCGCCGAAAGCGACGCCATCGTTCGCTTCTTTACTCTGGCTGAGACGCTCTCGAAAGAGTACTACATGATATTGCCGCGCGTGCGTCTGGCAAACGATGAAGCCATGCTGCGGGCGAAGTGTCCGACTTTCGTGGCGCAAGGCCTGAGACCGACTCGCGCGGTTCTGACGGAGTTTTTTCAGGACGAAATGCTGATCAGCGCAATTACGCCGTACTGGAGTTATGTAGGAATTCCCACGGGCGAATTGCCCTTCGCAGAATTCATCGGCATGCTTTACTTTTATTGCGTTTACAAGCCCTGGCATCTCAAAGGCGGTTCGCAAATGTTGTCGAGCGCTTTGATCGATTCGTTCGAAGAGGCGGGCGGCATAGTGCGTTTTAATTGCGGCGCCGAAAAAATTCTGACGGAGAACGGCGCAATCAAGGGCGTGCGCCTGGAAACAGGCGAGACTGTCGCCTGCGATGCAGTCGTCTCTAACGCAAGTCCGCTCATTACATATCATGAGCTGTTGGATCTGGAAACGCCGCCTGCATCGGTGCAGCTGGATTTCAAGTCTCGGCGGATGGGACTATCGGCGGTTTGTTTGTATCTGGGGCTGGATTGCACGCCCGAGGATCTCGGGATTACGACCGCGTCGACCTTTGTAATGACTGCTATGGATCATGAGATCACTGAAGATCGAATGTACACTTTGGAAGCGCCCGACTGGGGGATGGTTACCTGCTACAATTTTATCGATAACGAGCTGGCGCCGCCTGGCAAGAGCGTGGTAACTCTGGTCGCCCTGCAATACGGAGAAGCCTGGAAGGACGTTGCGCCCGAAGACTACGCCGCCGCAAAATACAAGTTTGGCGATCAATTGATCGCACTCATTGAACTGGCCTATCCGAAAATCAGGGCGCACATTGAAAAAGCCGAAGTCGCCACGCCCCTGACCATGATGCGGTACCTGAATACGCCCGGCGGCGCGATTTATGGCTTCAAGCAGACTCTGCAGGACAGCCATCTGATGCGGGAGCCGTTTGATACGATCGGCGGACTGTATTCCGCGAGCAGTTGGACCGGCATGGGCGGATTTCAGCCGACTTACATGAACGGATATGGCGTCGCAAAGCAAATTTTAAAAGGCATGAAAAGACGCAAGCAGGAGGCGGCAAATGTCCAATAAGCTCGTCGCAAGCAAAGACAACATACTCAACGCCGTAGTCGGATACCGCGAGGCGGTCGCGAAAAAAGCGCAGCTGGAAGCGAACGGCGATGATTTTCGCGACCAACGCGGCGTAGTCCGGCGGACAGTGGATCGGCTGCATCCGAAGCGACTGAGCCTGCGCGTCGCCCGGATCATTGTCGAAACGAAATCGACAAAAACCCTGCGAATGGTTTCGGCGGACGGCAAGCGCCTGCCGCCGTTTCAGGCCGGGCAGTATATTAATCTCTTTACCAATATTCGCGGCGTTGCGACGGCGCGCCCGTACGCAATTTCCTCGGCGCCCGATATCCTGGAGTATTACGATCTGACGGTGAAACGAGTGGAGGGCGGATTTGTCAGTCACTACCTGATCGACGAGGTCAGCGTCGATCAGCTGTTTCAGAGCAGCGGACCGATGGGGACGTTTCACTATAATCCTTTATGTCATGGTGCAGACCTTGTCTTTCTGGCCGGCGGATCAGGCAGCGCTCCGGCCCGCAGCATGATTCGCAGCGTGCTCGCATCGCCGATCCCGTTGCGGCTGCATATGATTTACAGTAACAGCTACGCGGACGATGTCATTTTCGCCGACGAATTGCGCGAAATTTCCGGTCAGCACGCTAACATTACGCTCACGGAAGTTATCTCGCGGCCGACGCCGGAGTATTCCGGGCGTCGGGGGCGCTTGAGCCTGGAATTGCTGCGTTCACTTGCGCCAGATCCGAAAACATGCATGTACTACATCTGCGGTCCGACCCCATTTAATGACCACTGCCTGCAGTTGCTGAACGAACTGAACGTAAAAAGTCGCAGCATTCTGGTCGAGGGCAACGGTCCGCCGCGCCATCCGGATCAACTGCGGGATTGGCCCTCAAACGTATCCGCGCAAACCGAAGTCCGCGTGTCCGTCAGGGGCGGCGGCGAGTTCAAAACCCGCGCGGGCGAGCCGTTGCTGAACAGTCTGGAACGCAATGGCTACGCGACCGAAAACGCCTGCCGGTCCGGAGAGTGCAGCCTGTGTCGGGTGAAACTGCGATCCGGGCAGGTCTACAGTCCGCCGGAAGCCAGGATCCGAAAGTCAGATCGAAAGTTCGGATGGATTCACTGCTGCGTGGCGTTTCCGCTTACGGACGTCGAGATTCAACTGTAGCAAGTCCTGATTTCTTTTGCAGAGACTCGATTTCGGGGTGCGGCAAGCGCATCACGTCACTGCGGCTTGAGTTGTTCGTCGCGCGGGACGCCGTAGTAGTGCGGCCCGCGTTTCTTGATAAAGCCGCGCGCCCACAAATCTCCGGCGATGACCAGGAGCGCGTCGGCCGCGGCCTTGTTTTTTTCTTCGTCGCCGTCGCGCTCATGCGCCATGAGCGCGTGAATCGTCTCGCGCTGCTTCACGGTCATGAGACCGAGCAGGGCGCCGCCTACGCGCGTTTCGCCGCTGTTAAATACCCGCGCCAGCGCCGCCATGGGCGTGCGCTCCAGGAGATAATAGAGCGCCAGATTGTCAAAAAAGAGCAGGTCGTTTATGCTCTGAAAGGTTTCGGTGGATCGGGGGCCGCTCACGCTATGCCTCGCCTCGGGTTGGTCTCATGGCTTCCTGAAGCTAATCCAGCCGGCGGCCCTGCGTCAATCCTATCCTGCCGGACCAGCGCAAGTTGTCTGCGCGTCCGTCGGGCCGGGCGTCGGCGGACCCGGACGAGGGCCAGTCCGGCTAAAGAAAGCGGCCGGATCGCCGATAGTTCGAACAGGGATCGGAGGATTCAGCATGATGCATCGGAAACAGACTCGTCGTTCGGGCGGCGCCGCCCTGCTGGCGCTCATCCTGTGTTTGGGCCTCGCCCCGCTCGGCGGTCTGGCGGCGGAGAAACGGACGTACGAAGCGGCCCAGGGGCTGGGCGACCTGGTGGTCAAATTCATCGACGAGATGGCCGCCGCCGGCTTTGTCTTTGAAGTTCAAAAAATCTACAACGCAAATCAAGATCGCAAAGAAGGCATGGTGCTGCTCTTTGGTCGCGAGCGCAAGCTGTGCGAAATCACCTTTCATCCGGACGCCAACGGCCGCCGCACCGTGTTTGTGGTGCAGGCGCAAGACCGTGACGTAACGAACAAGTTCCACGAACTGCTGACGCAAAAAGTCGGCATGCGCGAAGTCGGCGTAACGCAGGGAAACTTCGACACAAGCTGGCCTGTTCGGCCCTGAGGTTGCGTGCAAGTCGTCGCGCCAACGTGCACCGTTCATTTGATCTCACGCATCGTAGTCCCCGGGCGGCTTGCGCGTCGCCCGGCGCACCTCGTCCAGCATCTCCATTTGCATGGTTTGGAGCTCTACCAGACGCAGCCAATGCTGCTGGAGGATATGATCGATCTTTTCGTGCAGTTGACGCACTTCCAGCTCGGCCTTAAGATTTACGGCGTAATCGCTTCTCGAACGCAGCCGATCGCGAAGTTCCTGACGGCGCTGGCTCATCATAATAATCGGCGCCTGGACGGCGGCGATGCAGGAGAGCAACAGGTTCAACAGTATAAACGGATACGGATCGGGCGGGCGTAGAATCGCGAGATTCGCTCCGATCCAGACCGCAACAAACGCTGCGAAACTGCCCAGAAACATCCAGCTGCCGCCGAACACGGCGACGGCGTCCGCGATGCGCGCGCCTGCGGTGCGGTCTTTTTCATAACTGTCTTCCACGTTCTGACTGACGGTCTCGTGACGCGCCAGGCTTTCCAGTACGCTTTGCTCCAGAGCTGAGATTTCGCCGCGATCGCCGGCCAGCACCGCATAGACGTGCTTCATCCGATATCGATTCAGGTCCGAGAGGCAAATGTAGCCGTCGACCTGCGGCGTGTGGCCTTCCGCCTCAATTTCGTCGATGATCGCAGGCGCGACAAGGCGCAGGCTGCGCAATTCGTCCTGGGCGTACTGGCGGCGACAAATCTGGCAAAACGCGTCATCTCGGTTCATGGCGTTACGGCAAAGGATTTGCGTTCAGCAGTCGTCGTTTTTTTACTTGCCTGGCGCAGACGAAAGGGACTCTTTAAGATTGAATCGTTGAGGTCCAAAATGCCGACTCGCTATCCAGGTTCTGAGCGCGAACGCCGCGAACTCGACGCTTTCATCAAATTGATGCGAGCGGCCGGCTCGCTCGATTCTGCGCTGGGGCGCTACCTGCACGCCCACAATCTCACCAGCGGCCAGTTCGGCGTGCTTGAGACGCTCCATTATCTGGGGCCCATGCATCAGAAGGAACTGGGCAAAAAGCTATTTTTCACGGATGGATGCGTAACCCATGTGATCGACAACCTGGAGAAACAGGATCTGGTCACCCGCGTGCGAAACCCCGACGATCGTCGCTTTATCACCGTGCATCTTACGCCGCGCGGCAAGACGCTCATCAAAAAACGTTTCCCCGAATATCTGGAAAGCCTGAGCCGCCTGATGGGGGACCTCGCGGACGAGGAGCTCGATCAATTGGGCGAACTCGCCAAGAAACTGGGTCTGGCCGTCCAGGCGCGCATGCAACCGGAGACCGCGGCCGCGGCCGTCGGCGCGAGCGCGCCCGCGGACTGAACGGCCCGCGCCCGCGCCCGCTCGGGCGCCGCCCGAACGCTTTTTTCGATTTCAATACTTCAAGTTTAAAGTAATTTGCTTGCCGGTTCGCCGTCAATCGTTTAAGTTTGAACTATTAAGCGTCGCTGCGCCTGCGCGGCGACGAAACGAGGTGGTATTGTGTTAGAGCAACTTTTCTCAACGGATTCGGATATCACGCTTACGATTCTGCGCATTGCGCTGGCGGCGGTCATCTTCCCCCATGGCGCTCAAAAGCTGCTCGGGTGGTTCGGCGGGCACGGATTCAAAGGTACGATCGGCTTTTTTACCGGCAGCCTGAAAGTCCCGTACGTGCTGGCGCTGGGCGTCATTCTGATCGAATTTTTTGCGCCGATTCTGCTTTTGATCGGTCTGGCCACGCGCCTGGCGGCGCTCGCGATCGCGGTCGTGATGATCGTCGCGGTGTTTATGGTGCACTGGCGGGTCGGATTTTTTATGAACTGGTTCGGCGCGCAGCAAGGCGAGGGTTATGAGTTTCACCTGCTGGCGGTCGGCATCGCGCTCGCGCTGTTAATTGGCGGAGGCGGCGCATACGCTCTGGACGCTTTTGTAGCGTTGCGTTGATCTTTCCAGAGAACGTACGCTCCGCGCAGCGTCCGCATGACGGAACGCGTTCGCGGAGCGGCGTTGATTTATCAGCTTTCGCCGGCTTCCGGTTCGAAATCCTCCAGACGATCGCGAATCCATTCGCGCACTTCGCGCTGTTGTTCGGGATTCAAAATCGCGTAGAACTCTGCAAAGTAGTCCGGCGTTTGTTCCATAAACGCCGAGCGGCTCTTGATGCGCTCTTTCAAAAATTGAGAAAGCGCTTTAACATCCGGATTTTCCTT
Source organism: Leptospirales bacterium (assembly GCA_036170535.1). Classification (GTDB taxonomy): domain Bacteria; phylum Spirochaetota; class Leptospiria; order Leptospirales; family Leptonemataceae; genus SSF53. The sequence continues at coordinate 32,553 of JAVHPJ010000150.1, forward strand.
TGCAAATTCCTCTTTTACGCGCAGCGTCGCTGCAATGCGCGCCTGATAGTTCATCCGCAGCTCACTGCGAATCTTCTCCCGCAGAGCCTGGTACTTCCGCTCCTGCTCCGCGTCCAGATCCAGATGCGCGACCTTGCGGTCCATGTGGCTCAGAATCCGATCCGAGTGGTCGCGCCCCATCGGATGGCGACAGGAACTGGTAGTCAGCAAAATAAACCCGGTCAGAATGAGGGCCGTTAAGCCGACGGGCTTCAAGAATCGTTGCACAGACATGGTATCCTCCAAACATACAAACCCTCCGGTTTGCAATTCTCAGAATACTCTGAATGTTTCCGCAATTCTCCCGCGGGCTGCAAAACTCGGTAAAGGAGCGTTTACAAAGCGCCGCCGAAATGTAAATTTATGTAATGTTTGCAGTTTCCCCGGCGTGTCGGCGCGGCCGCCCTCCGGGCCGCGCATTATCGCGACGCGTCGGCCGGCGCGATTTCCACGACGCGCTTAAACTCCCGCCGGACGGTCTCCAGTCGCAATGGAACCCGCATGTATTCGCCGGCCCGCCAGAGCGGCCATTGATCCATAAAGCCTTCCGCCCCCGGCCAGCCGTCCTGGCCGCCCAGCAGCGCAAAATAATTCGCGTCCGGATCGTTCAGCACGTGAATGTGGCGGGATTGGGCGCCGTAGGTCGCCGTGTGCGGCGTAAGTTGTAGAGCATGCGCGGATTTAAGCAGCGTGGTGGACGAGCCGTCGACCGGCCCCTCGTAATACCGATACGCTGCGCCCAGCACGGGCAAATTACCGAGCGGGTGTTGCAACCGCAATTGGTGAAACGCGCCCCACACGCGGTATTCGTCGAAGACGGGGCGGGCGAGTTCGAGCGCCGCGGGCAATTTTTCGGCCAGACGCGGGTCCGGTACGTCGTCCAGTAAAAAGCGCAAGGCCAGCTCCGAACCCAGCAAGGCCTCGGCCACGGCGGCGCCATATCGCTCTTCGTAGTAGAGTTTGCCGAGCGCCGCGGCGACAAGCTGTAAGGCCAGTGCGCCCCGCGAATCTTTCGCATAGCGACCGTCCCAGTTTCGCAGGGCTTCAAGCAAAGGCTCGTCGACGCTCAGCAACGGCAGCAGAGCGTCGCGCAATTGTAAAGCGCGCGGCGAACGCACATCCCGTTGCAAGGTCATGACATCCGACAGGCTCAGGCGGCCGCTGGTTCCGAGCGCCGCCGCCATACGATCGACGCGATCGTTGTCGCCAAAGAAGGGATTGATCGGCGGGTTAAGTTCCGTTGGAGCGTTATTAGCGGAGGCCAGATACCCTGCGCGCGGATTGAGGCTGTACGGGAGTTCCAGGGGCCCGCGATATCCGCGCCAGCGTTGGCCGGGGTCGGTCCAGTCGAGCAAGAAGTCGTTTTGCGGCTCGGCGTCGCGCAGCGGCTGACGGTAGGCCAGTATTTGCGCAATCGAACCGCCCGCGTCGGCATATAAGAAGTTCTGACTGGATACCGAATAGGCTGCGAAGGCCCGGCGAAACTCGGGGAAATTGCGCGCGCGCAACACGTTCAAAAACGCACCGATCTCATTCGAAGGGTCGTGGCCCGCCCAACGCAAGGCGATGCGCCGATCCGGCGGAGCTGCGACTACGCTGGCGTCGGAAAGTATCGGACCCGCCGGCGAGTCGCGCACTACGACCCGCCGATCGGGCCAGGCGCGCACCGCGATTAATTCTTCGCGCGCGCTCAGTTGCGATTCTGGAATGTCGGTCACATCGTAAAGGTCGCTGGAGCGGCCGCGCATGTTGGTTCCGCCCCAGGCGAAGCGCGGCGTGCGTCCGATCGCGAACGCCGGAACGCCGGGAACCATAAAACCCAGTCCGTGATACGATGGCGAGATAACGCCCATGATTATCCAGAAGTTCGGCAGGGTGAGACCGAGATGCGGGTCGCCGGCCAGGATCGCCGCGCCTGCTCTTGTCCGCCCCGGCGCCAGCGCAAACGCGTTTGAACCGGATCGACTTGTAGAAAGCAGCAGTTGCGCTAACATGGGGCGCGCAGCGATTATTGATTTGTTGTGCGAATGGGCTTGCAAAAAACGCCCCGGGCCCTGGAGGCGTTCATTAAGCCCGGGACGAGCGGGAAAAAGGCGCGGACCTGAGTCGGCGTCCGCGAGACGGAAGCTGTAGGTCGATGCGGCGCCGTAGGCGTAGAGCCGCCGACTGTAGTCCGCGTAAGCGGGTTCATCGCGCAGTTGCAACAATTGGAGCCACTGCAGCCAGTTCACATCCGTGGAGGCCAGGCGCCCGACAGTCAGCACGTCTTCCACGCTCCACTTCTCAAAGCGAATATTCAGCGGCGCAAACTCCGGCGGCTGTGCGCGGGCGTTGCTTGCGTAGTAGTTCACGCCGTCGACAAACGCGCTGATCCATTCGCGCGTGGGCGCGTCCAGGGCCTGTGCGGACGTCCGCGCGGCTCCGCGAAAATTCAGAATGCGCAGGGCGTGATCAATCTCGATCGTGAAGGGGCCGACTGATTCGGACAGGCGGCCCTGCGCCGCGCGCTTGAGTAATTCCATCTGACCGAGCCGCAAATGGGCCTGGGTTGCGCCGATCAGAAAGGCGAGATCGCGGTCGGACTGCGCTTCAATGAAAGGGACGTCGTAATCGCTCCAGTAGATCCGCGCGGGCGCGCCCAGCGGCGCGCGCCGGGGAAATTGCTCCAGGCGGTCCGCACGCAGCTGGGGCGCAGGCCGCCGGGCCAGCAGCAGCGCGCAGGCGCAAAGGAAAATTGGCGCCAGAACAGCGCAGGTTTTGAGTAGAATCAGTCGGGCGGGTTGCATGGCTCAAGCGTCCTGAACAGAGTCGCACTTTCCGCAGCGGTCGACCCGGAAAATTTGCGCCGACGATATTTCATTTTGTGCATACGTTGCCCCATGTCGTTTGCCTCGCCCGCGTCGTCGGCGCCCTTTATTCGTCTGCTGCTCGCCCTGGCAGCGCCGGGACTGGTCGCTTGTTCTGGAAACGAGACCCTGTTCGCGCGCGACGTCCTGAGCGGCGATCGGCCTTTAATCGAAAGCCAGAGCTGGCGCGACACCGCCCACCACAATCCGGAGGGCGGCTTCCGCAATATCTGGACGCCGGTGCACGAAAGCGGCGGCCTGCGCGCCGCGGGCTGGATGACGAGCCGGCCTTTTGTGCAGCCCTTTCGAACAAAGTCGACCCTGGCCAGTCGCCCCATGGATGCGGCGCAATTGCACGAAGATTTGCGGCGCCCGCCGGAGCGCTTTCGCATGTACTGGATCGGCCACTCCACGGTTTTGTTGCAGCTCGGCGAACGCATATTGCTGATTGATCCAGTCTTCAGCCAACGCGTAAGCCCGGTCAGTTGGGCCGGCCCGGAGCGCCAGGTCCCTCTGCCGATTAAAATTGCGGATCTGCCGCGCGTGGACGCGGTGATCATCTCGCACGATCATTACGACCACCTGGATCGGGACAGTATCGCCGCGCTCGAAGCGAAGTTTCGTCCGCTCTATTTTGTTCCCCTGGGCGTGGGCGAACGGATGTTAGCAATGGGCGCCGTGCGCGTGGTGGACATGGACTGGTGGCAATATGTTGATGTTTACGGCCTGCGCATACACTGCACGCCCGCGCGTCACTTCTCCGGACGAAGCCTTACGGATCGCAATTCCACGCTGTGGGCCAGCTGGATGATCGAAGATCGGGCCCGCAGCGAACGCGTGTATTACGGCGGCGATACGGGTTATGCGCCGCACTTTGCGGATATTCGTGCGCGTCTGGGCGCGCCCGGGCTCGCGCTTTTGCCGATTGGCGCCTTCCAGCCGCGCTGGTTTATGCGGGAGGTCCATGTAGACCCGGCCGAAGCGGTGCAGGCCTTTGTGGATCTACAGGGCGAGGAACTGGTCGGTCTGCATTGGGGCGTTTTTGATCTGGCCGACGAGGGAATGGACGAACCGCCGATTCTTGCGCGCGCCGCCGCCGCAGAGTTGGGCGTGCCGCTTGAACGCATTCACGCGCTCGAAGTCGGCGCGAAACTGGAAGAGTGAGCCAGCGCGGCGGCGCAGTGAATTCTGTAAAAAAGCGTAAAATGCCGCCGTTTCCGGGAGCGGCGCTTTGCGCTCCGCTTGCCACGGATCGGCCTCCGGCGTATTGCTGAACGGGTGACGCCCCGGATCCTTTTGATCGACGACGACGCGGGCCTGCGCGAGCTGCTGGGCGAGTATCTCAGCGGACGCGGCTATCGCGTTCAGTTTTACGAACGCGGCGACGGAGCGGCGGACGAGGTGCGGCAGCTGCGGCCGGACCTCGTCGTGCTTGATATCATGCTGCCCGGACAGGATGGTCTGGCGGCGCTTCGCGAAATTCGTTCCGCCGGAGATACGCCGGTCATCATGCTCACCGCGCGCGGCGACGACGCGGATCGCATCGTGGGCCTTGAACTGGGCGCGGACGATTATCTGCCCAAGCCCTTTAATCCGCGCGAACTGGACGCGCGTATCCGGGCCGTGTTGCGGCGCCGCAGCGGAGCGCCATCCGCGGGCTCCGGCGCGGACTTGCAGGCCGGCGGTCTGCGTCTCCAGCGCGTGCAGCAAAAACTTTTCCTGGGCGACGCCAGCGTCGAACTTTCCACGGCGGAGACGCGCCTGTTGGAAGCCTTGATGTCGCGTCCGAACTTGCCCCTGTCGCGCGACGATATCATGAACTTCACGCGCGGCCGCGATTTTATGGGCTTTGAACGCAGCATCGACGTCCACATCTCGAAGCTGCGGGCAAAACTTGAGTCGCTCGGCGCCGGGCGCGATCGCATTCGCACAGTTTGGGGGCAGGGTTATCTTTTCGACGCCGGGGCGCAGCGGTGAGGCTTTACATCAAGTTGTATCTGGCCTTTGCGCTTTCGGCGATACTGGCGACGCTTGCGCTGGGAGCGGCCGCTTTTTTGCTCTGGCAGGGCGCGCGCGAACGCGAATACGACAGCTACCTTAACGAACGCGCGCGCGGCATCAGCAAGTTTCTGGAGCATTCCATGGAAGCGGACGGAGCGGCGGCTGATCCGCAGGGCGCCGCGCGGCGCACGGCGGAGCGGGCGGGCGCGTGGCTGGCGGCGAAAATCTGGATATTTGATGCAAACGGAAATCTACTTGGCGCGAATACGGACGCGCAGCCCCAGTTTTTTTCCCTGGAACGCAGCCAACGCATCGGCGACGTGTATTTTCACCGCGACTTCGGACACTGGAGCGTGCTTGCGCCCCTCGCCAACGGCGGACAGGCCCTGATTGCGGCGCGCGAACCGCGGCAGAATCGGAGTTTTCTCTGGCTCGGCTTTGTAGTGATGGCGGGCCTCGTGTTTCTGTTTTTACTGTTTCCATTTTCGCGATTGCTCGGCCGGCCCCTCGCGGATCTGCGCGAAACCGCACTGGCTTTGGCCGGCGGCGATTTGACGCGGCGCACGGCGGTCCGCCACGAAGATGAAATCGGCGATGTGGCGCGCGCGTTCAACTCCATGGCTGAACGCATTGAACGACTGCTGCGTTCTGCGCGCGAATTAAATGCGCACGTTTCGCACGAACTGCGATCGCCCCTGACGCGCATGCGCGTCGCCATCGAGCTATTGGCCCAGGACGTGCACGCAGGCGCGGCCGGCGCGATGGATCGGCGGGTGAACGCCATGCTCAGCGAGATCGAGCGACTCGATGCGCTGGTGGGCAGATTGTTGTCGCTCGCGCGCTTCGAGCAAACTCCGCCGGACGAAGAACCGGTGGACATCACGAACCTCGTGCAGTCGATCGTGGATCGATTGCAGGTCGCCGGCGCGCCGCGCAGGGACGAGCGTTTGCGAATTGCAGCGGAGCTTGAGTCGGGCGTGCAGACTATCGGCGACGAACGCTGGCTGGAAGCGGCCTACGGCAATTTGCTCGAAAACGCCGTGCGTTATGCTCCAGAATCCGACGTGATCCGCGTCGCACTGTCGCGGAAAGGCGAGAACATCGTCGTCACTGTAGAAAACGCCGGATCGGCGAGCGCAGCGGAAATGGAACGCTGGTTTGAGCCGTTTCAGCGCGGCGGCGAGGCGCGCACCGGTCAGGGCGCGGAAGGCGCGGGTCTGGGGCTTGCGATTGCGCGCGCTGCGCTCGAACGGGCCGGCGGTCGTCTCACTGCCGGGGCCGCCGGGGGCCGCTTGCGTTTTACGGCGGAGCTGCCCGTGCGGACGGGCTAATCCTGCTGCAGGCGTTCGAGGGTTTCGCGCGCGCCCGGGTCGATCAGGCCGCGTTCCTCCAGAAGACTCAGAGCCATGCGAAAGGACTCATCGGCGGAATTTTCCACCAGGCGCGCGAGCGTGGCGAGCGGGAGTTTTCCGCCTGCGTCGGCCCGTCGGGCGACGTCCTCCGTGATCGCCCGAGCCGTGCGCATCAAAATAATCTGATCGGCGTACACGTCGAGGCGTTCAATGAATCGCCGATCATCCGCGCGCCGCGCCAGTCGGTAAATAAAGTCGAACAGATCGATGTTCTTGCTCAGCTCGGCGAGTTCGCGGTCGCTTGTCTCTCGAAAGAGTGCGAGTGTAAGACCGGCGTCCAGGTCCGGCGCTTCGAGCAGCGCGTTCAGGTGCGCAAAGTCCGCCACGCCCAGCCACTCGCGGGCTTCGCGGTCCTCAAGGGCGCCGGACTTGCGCAGATTCGAATACAACTCAACAAAGGTCGGCGCGGTCAGGTTGCGCCAGTAGGAGTCGATCAAAGGCGCCGGCGGGCTTCCGGCAGCACGTTCAACATTGCTGCGGAAGTGGCGCACCAACTGGCAACTGAACAGAGTAATGCGGCCTTCCGCGCCCAGGTCCGGCGCTTCGACGAACTTCAGCGCCAGATTCACCGGCAAGAGCCGAAAGTAGTAATCGGTAAGGAACGCCGCCAGCGGATTGCGGCGGAGCAACCGTGCGAGTTCGGCGGGTTCCAACTGGCCCAGGGCGCGCTCAATCCGATTAATCTGCGGCGGATCCTGTTGGAGTATTTCGAGAAAGTCGCTCATTGTCGCTCGCTGAGGTAAAGCCGATCTGAGGCCGCGTGTCAATCCGGCTTCTTGCGTCGCTTCAATTTCGCGCATAGTCCCAGGCGGAGAGCAATTCGCGCTCGTCTGCGGCGCGGTCGCGTTCACGCAGCTTACGCTCATAGAATAACGCCCGTTCTTCATTGCGCGCGCGGGCGCGCGCTATCAGAAACAGCAAGGCTTCGCGATTAATGAGATTTTCGCCGCTGCGCTGGAACAGATATACGTCGACCTCCGCAACCGCC
>JAVHPJ010000151.1:0-39384 GCA_036170535.1 Leptospirales bacterium
GATGTACGGAAGTATTCATGATCTTGCCGCCGATGCCGCGCGTGAAACCGCGCGTAAAGAGCTCATACCCCAGATGACCGAGCACGTTCATTACCGTCATGAACAGGAGCCAGATGAATACGGCCAGAGGATGGTGGGGAACTGTAAAAACGACGATGAAGATGATGCTCGCCTCTACAATGGCTTCGAGCGGGTGAAACGAAAAAGCCGCCCACGGCGAAGGATTTGACGACTCGTGATGCACCCGATGGAAATATTTGAACACGCCGCGCAGGTGCATAAACCGGTGCGTCCAATAAAAATACGCGTCATGCAGAATGATCATGAGCGCCACGCTGAATATGAAATAGGGCCAGCCGCGGTCTTCAATATGAACATACCGCTGAGTCCAGCCGGCCGCGCTGAAGAACACGGCCGCCACGCCGACCGCGGTAAAGATCAATAACGTCAGGGTGGAATAGAGAAACTCATTACGCACCCGCTCCGGCGGCGGGAAGTTTTCCTGAATGCGGCGGTGCTGAAACTGGGCCGGAAATAGCTTCCAGAAAAACAGGTAGAACGGACCTGCGACGACAATGTAGCGAATGAACAATATTGCAAACAGTATGCCGGCGAGACTCAGCACGGTACGGGGATTTTGCAGGGATTCGAGCGTGATCGGCGGCAGGAACATAGCGACAGTTTAACCGATTCGCCGGCGCCGCGCTTCCGCAATTTGAAAAAACCTGACGGATTCCGAAATTCGTCGGAAAATCCCGTCAGTCGGCGCCGCGCTGGCGGTAATCCGTAGGGGTTTTTCCAGTGAGATCGCGGAAGGCTTTGTTGAAAGAAGCGAGCGAGCGGTAACCCAGATCCATGGCGATGCGCACGACCGGCGTTTGCTTTTGCGCGGGATCCAGCAAGAGCTCGCACGCGGCCTGAATGCGGAAGCGGTTCAGAAAGTCATTAAAATTGCGATAGCCCAACGCTCCGTTAATGAGGCGGCGCAGGCGATATTCCGGGACCGCCAACCGTTCGGCGAGTCGACCGATTGTGAGGCCTTCTTCACGGAAAACGGCTTCGTTCTGAAAAAGCTGCATGAGTCGCGTTTCAAGTTCCACGTCGACAGTTTTGCGTTCCGGCCCGCGCGGCGGTGCAAGCTCGGGAAAAAAATCAAAACGAAAGTCAAACGCGCTCAGGAAAAATCCGTAGAGCACGATGAGCGTCGCTGCGGCCGCCAGCAATTCGTGCAGTGCGCCGAGCCGCGGACCGAGCATGCCCAATCGGCCCGCCATGGCGACCAACAGCGTCAGGCCGCTGGAGAGCAGGAAGCCCAGCCGTATGCGGCGGCGCTCTTCGATGAGGTCGGCGGCAAAGTCGCGCAGAGCCTCGCGCAGCCCCAGGGCGACGAGAATGACTGAGAAAATGACATTCGGCGCCATGCGCAGGAACTCAGTTTCGTAGGCGGCCGGCGCCGGCAAAAGGAAGGAGCGGCCGGGGTAAGTTGAGACGGCCAGCACGATCAACTTCGCGACCAGCACGCCGTAGCGCCACGGATGCGGTTCAAAGTCTTCGCGAAATAGAGCGAGCGCGAGTATCCAGTAGGCCCATGCGAGCGCAGAAGCGCCAAAGGCGAGCGAGAGCAGCGCATAGCCCGATGCGCCGCGCGCCAGCGCGAACTGCAGGAGAAAGTAGGCGCAAAGCCCGGCGGCCAGCAGGGCGCCGTACCGCGCCGGGCGTCGCTCGCGATAGCGCAACAACAAGAACGCAATCAGCAGCGCCAGGTGCGAAATGCATGTGATGCGCAGGATGTCAAGCAGTTGGTGCATGCAATTCGGGCGGACGGGGACGGCGTTTGACTGCGCGCGCGATCGTTCCTCAGCGCGGAACATGAAACACTGCGGATTGCGCCACGTTGCCGGCAATTGTAATTGGCGCGGTGTTCGTCAGTGTAAGCGCGCCTGTCGTTTCGTCCATGCTGAACGCCGCGACCTGCGTGTTCGTCGCGCAGTACACGCCGCCCTGAAGGTCCACGGCGACTGCGCCGCCGCCCGCGCCCACGTTCTGAACGTACAGCCAACGGCCATTCAGATCGGTGCAGATGCCGGCTGCAGTGGTTCCCCCGGAGCCCACGGCCGCGCCAATCGCTGTGAGGCCGCCGCTCGCTTCGTCAATTGCGAACTGCGAAATCGTATTGTTGCCCTGATTGGAAGTGTAATAAAAACGTCCGCGCGGTTCTACCAGACAGGACTGGCTGTTGACTCCGGATAGGTTTGTAGCGCTGCCATTGGGCGTGGCGGCGCCGGTGTTCGCATCGTAGGTGAAGATATCGATATTGGTTCCGCCGTTGTTCGATGCGTAGCCAAAACGCAAATCCGGACGAACTATCAAGGGATTGGAGTTGTTTGCGGTTGTAAACGAACCGGCCGTCGATAGCTCGCCGTTGCTCTGATTGATCGAAAACTGGAAAATCGCGCCCGCCGGCGTCAGGTCCGAAACGTACAGCGCGCGCGGGACGAGATTTGTAGAGCTGGAGCTCGACGGGTAGAGCGCAAACAGCGATAACAAATTGCACCCGGGATCGGACGAATGACATGTCGCTTCACGCAGCGCGCAACGCGTCTGGACGTCCAGGGCGACGACAATGAGCAAGCAGGAGCGCAGCAGGCGACGAAAGGTCATGGCCAGGTCGGGCGGAACAGCCTGAGAGAGTTCAGAGCGCGGCGGGCAAGAATAGCAAGCCCGAATCGCTGATAATACTGCAAGAATTGCGTATGATTTACGGGGCGCATCCCGGGCGGCCATTGCACGCGCTTGCGCCGGGCCGGGATGCGCCGCGGGCTGTCCCGACTTCTTTGGTTGACTCCGGCCCCCCCTTTCCGGAAGCTTGCGGCCTGTAAATCCCAGATCCCGGAAACCGCATTAATATGAAAGAAATTAAGACTGTAACCATCCTGGGCGCCAACGGAACCATGGGCGCCGGCTCGGCGTCGATAGTGGCCGCCTTTGGCGATGCGAAAGTGCACATGCTCGCGCGGACCAAAGAAAAAGCGCAAGAAGGCATTAACGCCGCCATCGCCTCCGTCAGGTCGGATGTAATCGGCAAGCGCATGGTCGCCGGCAGCTACGACGCGGATCTGGAAAAGGCCGTTTCCGAAAGCGATTGGGTCTTTGAATGCGTCGCGGAGTCCTACGAAGTCAAAGAGCCGATCAACAAGCGCATCGCCGCTTCGCGTAAACCTGGCGCGATCGTTTCGACGGTGAGTTCCGGTCTGTCCATTGCGCGCCTGGCTTCGCACTTTGACGCGGACGGCCAGAAGCACTATTACGGCACCCACTTCTTTAATCCGCCCTACAAACTGGTGCTCTGCGAACTGATCACCCATCCCGGCAACGATCCGGCGACTACAGCGGCGCTCTCTGATTACCTGAGCAATCGTCTCTTGCGCTACGTCGTCGTGACCAACGATACGCCGGCATTTGCGGGCAATCGGATCGGTTTTCAGTTATTAAACGAAGCCGCCCAACTCGCGGAAAAGTATCAGGATAAGGGCGGCATCCACCTGATCGACTCGATCCTCGGCGGCTACACCGGCCGCGCGATGAGCCCGCTTGCCACGGTGGATCTCGTGGGCCTCGATGTGCACAAAGCGATTGTCGATAACATCGTCGAAAACACCAAAGACTCGGCGCATACTACCTTCGTAATGCCGACCTACATGCAGCGCCTGATCGATCAGGGCGCCATGGGCGACAAAGCCGGCAAGGGTCTTTATCAGCGCATTAAGCTGCCGGACGGCAAGCGTCAGAAAAAAGTCTTTGATATTGCAAAAGGCGACTACGTCGACCTGCCCGCAGTCAGCGTGCCGTTTAAAAAACAGGCTGTGCAGGCGCTGCTTGACTCCGACTATCGCGGAGCGGTGCAGGTGTTTCTGACGGCCCAGGGCCTGGAAGCCGATCTCTTGCGTCATTTTATTGCGCGCTACATCAGCTACAGCTTCTCGCTGATCCCGGAAGTCACCGACCAGAACGGCGTCGACGGCGCCATGGGCTTCGGCTTTAACTGGGTTCCCGCTTCGGCCTGGACCGATCTCATCGGCGGCGTGGACGCGACCAAAAAATTCCTGGAATCCCAGAAGATGGAAATCCCGGCTTTCCTCGGGAACGCGAAAGGAACCTCAATCTACCAACTGCGCGATAAACTCGATTATCGCCAGCTGTTCCGCGCCGGCTGAAGCCGGCGAGATTCCGGCGCGGACGTCACGACGCTCGCGACCGGGGCCGTCTCAAGGAACCTGCGCCGCGTTCGAAGGCAGGCCGGTCGAAATCGTCAGCGCATTAAACAACAAGGCGCGAATGACGACAAACTGACCGGACGTGAGCTGCGCGGGCACGGCGCACAGTCGGTTGCTCGCGCCCGGCGTAACAACGTTCTGGTTGGGCTTCACTTCAATAAATAAAAAGACCGATTGATTTGGCGCGAGATTTAACGCGCCGCAGTCCACGCCGGACGTGGCGGCCTGAGCTTCCGCGGCGGTGGTTCCGGTAAACATGCGGTAGCCCGTAAATCCAATCTCTACATTCTGCGCGCTGATCTGGATTAAATGCCCGGGCGATTCGACAGTGACGCCCAACAGTACGGGCGTGTTCAGGGTCTGCTGTTCCGAGCTGTAATTTGTGCAGCCCGGCGCCGCCAGCCCCAGTGCCAGTGCCAGTGCCAGGCAAAAACCCGGCCGCCGCACACGGGCGACTTGAATGTGTTTCAGCAGGGCTTTCATTCGTCGCATGCAGCGCGTCGGATCAGGAGCGCGGCTCTGGATACAAACCCGTCATCTGTCGGATCAGGGTCCACAATTTCCCGAGCGCGCCCCGGAAGGGCATGGCCGGTTCGACTACTTGCCAGCCCCGTCTCCGGGCCTCAGTGCGCAGGCGCGCGGACGGATTTACGCATACGCCCTCCGCCGCCAGGCGCAGCATTGGCAAATCGGCGGAGCTATCCGAATACGCGATCGAGTCCGGCAAGCTTTCGTCGGGTCCCGGGGCCTTCGCATAGCCGAGCGCCGCGGCCATGGCGACCAGCTTCTGGCCCGACTTGTTATTGGGGCCGGAGAAGCGCGGATAAAGCGGCTGACGTTCGCTGAGTTCAAGCGGCGTGGCGAACCAGAGCTCAATGCCGAGCCGCTCGGCAATGTAGCGCACGTACACGTCCGGACTGGCCGTGTTGAGTATGATTGTGCGGCCGGCCGCTCGCTGGCGTTCCAGTTCTTGCAACAAGGGTCCGTAAAACAAGGCTGGCGTAATCCGGCTTGCAAAGTCGCGTGCGAGGGCGTCGGTTTCTTCGCGCGTCAGGCCCCAGAGAAACGAAAGAAAGGCGCTTTTGAGAGCGAGCACGTTGGTCAAGCGCAACACGTACAATGCGGCAACCGGCGCGAAGGCGAGCAAAAACAAAATTCGCCAGGGCCGCCGACGGATCACGTGGTTAGCAAAAAGAAAAATCGTATCGTGCGGGATCAGCGTATAATCCAGATCGAACAACGCGAAACCCGGCGTCGTGCGCGTTGCTTTTCCGCTGCGACCTGAGCTCGCCTTCATTGCGCAGACCCCGGTCGTGCATTTTGCGAGTAGTTCCACATGTCCTGGATAGTTTGTTTCAGCGTAATTTCGGGCTGCCAGCCCAGGGCGCGGATCTTCGCGTTATCTCCATAACGCGCATTCGCCATGCCAGGGCGGAGCAACTCAGGATCAACTTCGTAGGATACTTTCGCGCCGGCGACTGCGAGCGAAAGCTCCAGCACTTCGCGAATTGCGGCCGGCGCGGCGCTGCATATATTGTATACTTCGCCGGGCGCGCCCCGTTCCAGCAGCGCCGCGTACGCGCGCACCACGTCGCGTACGTCGGTGAAATCGCGCACCGCGCCCAGTTCGCCCACGCGAATCACCGGCACTCCGGCGGCGATCGCTTCGGCGATGCGCGTCAGGAACGCCGGCGCAACGAACTCCGCACGTTGACCGGGGCCCAGATGATTAAAGGGGCGCGCAATAATTACTTCAATGCCGTCGCGCATAAAGAACTGACACAGGGCTTCCGCCGCCGCTTTGGTTGCAGCGTACGGGCTTTCGGGGCGCAAGGGCGCATCCTCGCGCAGGGGCAGTTCTTCCGGACTGGCGGCGCCGTACACATCGCTGGTGCTCGCCAGAAGAAAACGTCCCTTCCAACCGAGCTCGCGTGCGGTTTCGAGCAGGGTGACGGACGTCAGCGTGTTTGAGCGCAGCGCTTCGCTCGGACTTTTCCAGCTGTCCGGAACAAAGGCGAGACCGGCCAGGTGTACGATGCGTTCGGGGCGTTCCTCAAGTATGGCGCGCCGCACCGCGTCGCGATCGGTCAGTTCCACGGAACGTACGCTGACTGCTGAAAGGTTCGCCGCGCTGAGTCCAGGAATGCCGCGCCGAGTGTCGAGATCAAGGCGTCCGCGGCGATCGACGCCCGAGACCGAATCGCCCCGTCGCAGAAGCTCAAGGCACAGATACAATCCAACGAAGCCGTTGATGCCGGTGATCAGAGTACGCATCGAAATTCAGCGCAGGAGATCTGCGAGCGCCGCGTCCACGTGCGGAAATTGGAAGGAAAAATTGGCTTCGAGAGCGCGCGCCGGCGACACGCGCGCACTGTCCAGAACCAGCGCGGCCATTTCGCCCAGCATGAGCTGCAGCGCGCCGGCGGGGACCGCGGGCAAGAAAAGCGGTCGGTGCAGCGTGCGCGCGATCGCTTGAGTCATCTCGAGGTTCGTCACCGCTTGCGGCGCGACCGCGTTATATATTCCGCGCCAGGTTTCATCGGCTATGGCCGTCTGGATCATCGCGCACAGATCGTCGATGTGAATCCAGCTCATGTATTGGCGACCATCGCCCAGCGGGGCGCCCGCATACATCCGCACCGGCAATGCCATTTTCTCGAGCGCGCCGCCGGTGCGAGCGAGCACAACGCCGATGCGCAGGCGAACGGCGCGTTCTGCGTAGGCTTCGGTGCGAGCGGCCGCTTTTTCCCATTCCGCCGTCGTTTCGGCGAGAAAGCCCCGACCCTGCGCGCTGTCTTCGGTCAGCGTTTCCGCGCCGCGCGCGCCGTAATAACCGATGGCGGAGGCGGAGATATAGAGCGCCGGCTTGAGTTTTTCTTCCTCAAAGCGGCGCGCGAAAGCGGCGTGGCTTTTGACCCGACTGGCGATGATTTCCTCTTTTCGGCGCGCGCTCCACTTTTTCTCACCGATGTTGGCGCCGGCCAGATTGATAATTACGCTGACCCCGCGCAGGGCTTCCGGATTGAGAAAGTCGCGTTCGGGATCCCAGAAGAAGCGGTCCGGTTCGTCGTCGCTGACCCGCGCGCGGCTCAAAGTGCGGACACGCCGGCCGGATGCGCGCAATTTTTCGGCCAGGGCGCGCCCGATCAGCCCGGAGCCGCCGGCCAGCAGGATAATGTTTTGTTCGCGGGCCGCGGCCATAGAGGATGCGGCGACAAATTGAACGCGTGCCGGGAATCCGTCAGCTGAAAAACTTGCGATAGATCGGGCGGCGGTAGCGAAACTGCAGCGCCAGGCCGGGATACAGCGCGGCGGCCAGTCCGGGCAGGGGACTGGTGAAGCGAATGTCGTCTATGATCCGGGTCCCGTTCGGATGCGCCTCTATGCCGTGTCGATGACGCCAGCTCTGAAACATGGGCGGCAGTTGTACGCCTTCGTCCACGAAATGGTACGATCCGCCGTCTTCGCCCGCAGCGGTGATCCGACTGACCCAGCGCAGTTTGACGCCGAGCAGACGGAGTTGCACATGCACCTCGTCGTCCACCTGGCAGCCGTCGAAGCGCAGCAGCTGCATGGGAACCCAGGGCGGATTCAGGGCGACGAAGAGATCGCGCGTGAAGCCGCGCCAGACCTCCGCGGGAGAACGAGCGACGACGGTTTCATAGTATAGATGCATGTTCGTGCTCTTCGCGCGCTCCGACGGCGTCGGGGTCGCGCTGGGCCTGGAGCGGGCGATCGTTGCGCAAAAGGTCGGGCCGGTCGGAAAGCAGTTTCTCAACGGCGATCATGCCCGACAGCGCCGCCGCCGGCGCGCCCTGGCCGGGATAGCTTGTATCGCCGCACTGGTAAACGCCCGGCCGGATTCGGCTTTCGATCATGCGCCAGGGCTTGACGGACGCGAATTGCGGAAAGCCGCCGACGGCGCCGTGTTCACGGCCGGTCCACTCGCGCCAGGTGCGCGGCGTGGAAAAATGACTGTAAAGCAAATCCTCGCGGCGAAACAGTCCGCGCGCGTAGAGCGCGTCGAGCATTGCAGTCTGGATCGCTGCGGCATCGAGGGTTTGGCGGCGCGCCGGATCGGACGCGTGCGTGCTGACCGAGACGACCGCCACATCGCGCGGAGCGCGAGCTTTATCGTCGGGATGACTCAGGCTCACAAAGAGACTGCGCGCGCCGATGACGGGCAAGGGCTCGCTTAAATGAATTTGATGATGCAGCGAGTCGTATTTGCGGGCGCGGACGAAGGCGAGCCCCAGGGTAAAGGCGCTCCAGAGTCGCTCGGAAGGCGGTATACGCTGCGCAAAGCGGCGGTTCAGCGCGGCGTCGCCCAGGAAGCGCAGCGTATTCTGGAGGGGAACGCCCGAGATGACGGCGCGGGCGGTTGTTTCACCGCGCGAACTCCGGACCTGAAAGCGGCCGTCTGGCAAGGGAACGATCGATTCGACGGCGTTCCGGTAGCGGACCTCCGCGCCATCGGCGAGCAGCCGTTTTTCGAATGCGCGCGCCAGCTGAAGGAAGCCGCCTGGTATATAGTAGTTAGTGAGATTTGCGTAGCAGAGGGCCGCGCTGGCGAACAGCGGGTTCACTTCATCGATCGTGTTCTGCGCGGTAATCAGGAGTTGTTCGTTTAGAAATTCCACAAAGCGTTGATTCGAACGCAGGCCTGTGCGCCGGAGCGTATCGGCGAGCGTCCCCAGGGCGCGCGGTGCGTAGCGGATTTGCTCGAAGCGCAGGCGTTGAAAGCAGCGCAGCCAATCGCGCCAGGTCGCAGGCGGAAACGCGGTCTGGCGGAGCGCGGTACGCCAGACAAATTCCGAGGCGCGCTGGCAATCAGTCCAGAATTCCCGCTGACCGGGCGCGCCGAAGACGCGCTCCGCTTCGCGTATCCAGCGTTCGAGATCGGGATAGCGCGTGATGATTTCGCCGTCTGCGAGGTGGATTTGCATGGGGATGGCGAGCGGCTGCGCCTCGAATTCGAGCTGGAGTTTGCTGCGCAACTCCGCCAGGGGGAGGCCCGGGTCGAGACCGACGAGCGTGGTGGCCCCGGTTTCAAACCAGTAGCCATGCCGAAAAAAACTCGAAGCGCACCCGCCCGGAAAGCGATTCTGTTCGAATAATGTAACGCGCAGCCCCCGTCGCGCGAGCAGCGCGGCGGCGGCGAGGCCGCCCATGCCGGCGCCGATTACGGCCGCGTCGCAGTGCGAGTTCACCCGCACAAAGTACGCACCGGGTGCAGGAAGGGCTCGGTAATATTGTTACGCATACGCTGGAGTTTGTGTCGCAGGATTCGTAAGGAATTTCGATAACTAAACGTATATATGCTTTACATTTAAATAGCTTTCGGCGTCTGTGAGTAATGCACGCTACGCACCCGGTTCTTTCCGCTCCGTTTTTGCGTCCGTTGGATCTATGGAACAAGCGTCGGCTTGCGCTCTTCGCCGGTCCGTCGCTTATTTTTCCTATTTCTCTTGCGTGGCAGGTCGGGCTCGCCCTGCAGGGCTGGTCCGTTCATAACATCGACTGCGCTCTGCGGTGCAACGTGTTTAATCTCGCCGACGAGGCGCTGCGCCTGGGAGTGCAGCCGGAGCTTGTGCTGCATTCCGTACGCGTGCGACGAGCCTTTACCCCGTATCAAATACTGGATGCTCTGTTTCAAATTCTGGAAAAGCCGGCGCCGGTCGGTCAAAAGCGGCTCTATTTCCTGCTCGCGCCCTGCAAACAATTTTTCGACGGCGATGTTTCCCGGGAAGAGGGCGCATATTTGCTGGATCGCCTGCTGCTTTTGCTGCGTCGTTTTGACGAAGAAGGTCGTCCGCTGCTGGTGGCGGAGCGACACGCCTATGAACATCCTGCATTCCCGGGAGTATTCGCCCGTTTAAAAAAACTCTCGTCTTCCTTGTGGGAGTTGGAGGCGGACGAACGGAGTTCGCAAAGTTCCCGGCGCGGCCGGGCCGGCGTCTTGAAGTTGTACCAATCCAGCCGCGGGATAAATCGTCAGTTCGTTGGCGCCGCTATATTGCCATCCCGACAGTCCTCTAAGCCTGCTGAATATAAAGGAGAAGAACATGGGTCGTACGCTCCAACCCTATTCCATACAAATTGATCTGGTGGAGGAACGCTTTAATAAGTTTCGCCGCACGCTGCGCCGCGAGGACCAGGATATTTTCGACGACCTGTTTCGCGCCGCACGTCGACAATTGCAGGCCGGCGTTATGGCGGCCAGCCCCAATCCCTTTGACTCGATGACGATGAGCATGCTCATCGAATTGCGAAAGCAGCATGACGAACAAAGCCGTGAACTCCTCAAAATCAAGCGCGATCTGGAAAAACTCTCCGCAACCGTCGGAGCCGGCGATTCTTGAAGGCATTCTATTCGACGTCTACAATTTCGAAGACGAGATCCATGTGTGGTTGCGCACGGAAAATGGTCGCTATTTTCATCTCCGCGATCAATTCCGGCCCGTAATCTACGCGGCCGGCGGACCGCACATGCTGCGTAAGCTGGTCGAACGCCTCGCCGAGCTGGAAGCCCTCGCCGCGGAGCCGCGCTTTGTAGTAAAACGCGGCTTCTACAGCAATGCGCCCATTCGCGCATTGGAGCTGCGCATTGCAAAGCCCTCCGTTCTGCGTACCATTCGCCGCAAGCTCTATGCGTTTTATCGAAAGCTGGATATCTATCACGCCGACATCGAACCGGTGACGGGTTATCTGTTTGAACGCGGCGTGTATCCCCTGGCGCGCGTGCGCGCCGCCTGCAATAGCGGTCCCGGAGCGTATATTCAATCCCTGGAACTCTGCGAAGATCCAGCCGATTGCGAGTATGAATTACCGCCGTTGAAGACCCTGAAAATCGAAACGCTTTACAGTCATCGGCTCGGAATTTCGCGGAACAATCCCCTGTTGATCGAGGTCGGTGCGAAACGGCGCCTGTTGCGAGAAAACTCTCTTGCGGACGTTGTCCGCCAGCTGAACGAGATTTTGCGCGCCGAAGATCCGGATATTCTGCTCAGCGCCTACGGCGACCAGATGATCTTGCCGGCCCTTTTTGAGGCGGCCCAGCGCGTCGGCCTCGCTCTGAATCTTGATCGTGATCCCGTTCCTAACCAACGCCGCATCTTGCGTAAAGGCTCCAGCTATAATACTTACGGCAGTTGGATCTATATGGCGCCGTCGTATCCGCTGTTCGGTCGCTGGCACATTGATCGCGCAAATTCCTTCGTGTATCGCGAATCGGATCTGTCCGGCGTGATTGAACTTGCCCGACTCAGCCGCATGCCTGTGCAGAAACTTTCCCGTTCTTCCACCGGCGCGGCGCTGACTTCCATCGAGACCCATGTTGCACTGTCGCTTGGCTACCTCGCTCCGTGGCAAAAAAGTTCGGTGGAGGACGAGAAGACGGCCTACGAGCTGCTGGAAGCGGACAAGGGCGCGCTCATATACGTTCCGGACGCATCGGAAAGCTGCGTGTATGAGAACGCTGCGCAGCTTGACTACGCTCAGATGTACCCGAGCATCATGGCTTTGCATAACGTCAGTCCGGAGACGGTAAATTGTCTTTGCTGCCCGGACGCGGCGGACGCTCCGGGCGCGTCGACTGCTGCAGAACAGCCGATGAATTCCCGCGTGCCGGAGATCGGATACCGCCTGTGCGCGCGTCGTCGCGGCGTGGTTTCGCTTTCGTTGGAAGAACTGCTGCGTCGTCGGAAAATCTATAAATCACGCATCAAAGAAATCAAAACGCAGCTGCAAAACGGAACGGCGTCCTTCGCCGAGCGCGCGGCTCTAGAAACCGAGCGTGCGCGCCTGGACAGCCGTCAATCGAGCCTCAAGTGGACCCTCGTTACCTCGTTTGGTTATCTGGGCTATCGCAATGCGAAATTTGGCAAGATTGAAAGCCACGAAAGCGTAACCGCCTTCGGGCGTGAAAAGCTGCTTGTGGCCAAGGAACTCTCAGAGTCGCGCGGCTTTCGTCTCCTGCATGCCATTACCGACTCGGTCTTCATCCTGCGCGACGGCGCCGCTCTTGATCGCGCAGAACTGGCTGAGCTTTGCGGTGAAATCAGCGAACGTGCGCGGGTTGAGATGAGTCTGGAAGGCGTTTATTCCTGGTTGGTGTTCCCGCCATCGCGCGTGGACGCGGCGATGACGGTGGTAAATCGGTATTTCGGAAGATTTACGGACGGAGAGCTTAAATGCCGGGGTCTTTTTTCGCGGCGCAAAGACGCGCCCGCATTCATTCGCGACGCCCAGCTTGCGCTGCTTGAGCGGATGCGTCGCGCCGACAGCGTCGCCGCGCTGCGCGTTATGCACGGCGAGCAGGTTGAGCTATGGCGCGAGCTGGACGAGCAACTTCGTGCGCAGCGGGTCGCCTGGCCGGAGTTGCTGCTGCGTAAAACCGCCAGTCGCGAACTGGATCAGTACGCGGTGCGCAACGGCGGCTTTCACGCCATGCATCAGTTGCGTGAACTCGGCGTGGAGATTTCTCCGGGTGAAAAGGTGCGCTATCTCGCACTGGTTCCGGGCGGACGCACGCCGCGTTATATGGCGGAGGAGCGCGCTCAAATTAATTACGGAACTCGCTCCAATCCGCCGATCGATGCAAATTTTTACCGCAAGTTATTGTGGCAGGCTTTTGAAGAAGTGTGGAGCTATTTTGCGCCGGCGGCGTTCTTTGCGGAATTTCCAGATGACCAGTTGCGGCTGGCGCTGGCAAGCGAAGTCTGAGTCAGGCTAAGGGTCGCCCCGACGTTTTCGCGCCTTCGCGCAAAGGTCCCGCGCCGGTCAATACGCGCTTGCCGACCCCCGGACCGCATCAAAAAATGCTATATGCGCCTCTATCGCCTGCTGCTCGTCGAAGACGAAGCCGAATCGGCGGAAATCATTACCCGACATTTGAGTCGCTACAATTTCTACATAGAACATGTAACCGACGGGCGCCTTGCCAATCACAGCGTACGGCGTCGCCGCTATGATCTGATCCTTTGCGACATCATGATGCCCCAATTCGACGGATTCATGTTTCTGGAAAGCAGTCCCGAACAGATCGGCGACACGCCCGTCGTCATGGTCACCGCCCTGCATGATCGCGACACTGTACTGCGATCCGCCAAACTCCACGCCGGGAGTTTTCTTGTAAAACCCGTCACCCATGATGCGCTTATGGAGCGAGTTCGGCAGGCGTTAAACCTGGCGCCCGGGGACTTGATCGCGCGCAGCGAGCTTCCCTTTTCAGCCCGGGCGGAAGTGCGCGGCGACGGTAGCGTTCGAATCCGCCTCGGCGGCTGTCCCGGCCCGGACGCCCGCGATATAGCGGCGCAGTTGATTCAGCGCCAGGCGATCGTTTCACCGCCGCCTGCAATTTCAAAAGTGACGATTGAGGCGGCCGAAACAATTGCGCTTGACCAACACTACATCACGTTCCTCGAATTCGTCGTGCAGGAATTAATCCGGGTTCTGCGTATT
This sequence comes from Leptospirales bacterium, assembly GCA_036170535.1. GTDB lineage: Bacteria > Spirochaetota > Leptospiria > Leptospirales > Leptonemataceae > SSF53. Next base: position 13,737 of record JAVHPJ010000151.1, read on the forward strand.
CGTGCGTCGGCGGTCGAACTTTGCGGCGCGCTGTTCGAGAATTTTCTGGGATCGGAAATCGTGGAGCATCCGCTGCTCGGACAATGTCAGTTGAGGATCGGCGGTTGAGCGCGCCCATTCCCGCAAACGAAGCGGAACGTCTGGCCGCTCTCGAGCGCTATGGCATCCTGGACAGCGAAATAGAAGCGGAATACGAGGACATTACCCGTTTAGCCGCCGCACTCTGCCACACGCCGATCGCCTTAATCAGCCTTGTGGATCGCGACCGGCAGTGGTTCAAGTCGCGTTACGGACTGGAAGCTCCGGAAACTGCGCGCGACCTCTCCTTTTGCGCACACGCAGTCGCTTCCGGCCAGGCCCTGGTAATACCGGATGCGTCCATTGATTCGCGATTCGCCGACAATGCCCTTGTGACGGACGCGCCCCACATCCGCTTCTACGCCGGTTCGCCCTTGATTGATCCGTCCGGCCATGCGTTGGGAACCCTTTGCGTCATCGATCGCAAGTCGCGCGCCGGTCTGACGGCGGAGGAAAGCGAAGCACTGCAATCCCTTGCGCGATTGGTGATGCGGCACTTCGAATGGCGTCTGCGGGCTGAAGAACTACTCGCCCTGCGCGAGCAGGAGCGCACGCTTTCCGTGGCGCTGAGGCGCAGCGAGTCGATCCAGAATGCAATCATAGATACGATGGGCGAAGGCGTCGTGCTGCACCGGCCGGACGGGGCGATTGAACGTGCGAATCCGGCGGCGCAACGCATTCTGGGCCTCACCCTCGATCAACTCACGGGCAAAGCCCCGTCCGATCCGCGCTGGAACGCGCAGGACGCCGCTGGCGCGCCTTTCGCTCCCGCGGATCATCCGGCCTCGCGCAGTCTACGCGACGGCGAAGTCGTAAACGATGTCTTGATGCGCGTCGAGCGCGGCGCGGCGGCTCCGGCGTGGATCCGTATTAACTCGTCTCCGGTGGAACTCGCGGAGGCGGAGGGACGCTGGGCGGTTGTCAGTTTTGCGGATATAACCAGTCTGAAGCATGCGGAAGCGCGACTGCGCGAATTGGTAGTCGAGCTTGAGCGCAAGAAAGAACAGGCTGACTCAGCGAATCGCGCCAAGAGCGACTTTATTGCCAGCATGAGTCACGAATTGCGCACTCCGTTGAACTCAGTGATCGGCTATTCGGAGTTGCTGCTGGCGGAGGCGCAAGAGCGCGGCATGGACGGTTTTGTCGCTGACATTCACAAAATACTCGGCGGCGGGCAGCATTTGCTGGAGCTGATAAACGCCGTACTCGACATTTCCAAAATCGAAGCGGGCAAGATGCTGTTGCACCTGGAGCCGGTGGCTGCGGAAGAATTGTTGGCGGAGGTCATGGAAATCGCAAAGCCGCTCGCCGCGCACCGTCGCAACCGCATAACATTTGAAAGCTCCGGTTCCTTCAACATTATGCACACGGACCGATTGAAACTCAAGCAATGCCTGCTCAATCTTTTGTCCAACGCGTGCAAGTTTACGACTGACGGTTCGGTTGTCCTGCGCGCCCACGGCGAGTCCGAAACGGCGACGTTTGTAGTCGAAGACACGGGCATTGGCATGACCGCGGAACAACTGGCGCGATTGTTCCGTCCTTTTGAGCAAGCCGACTCCAGCACGAGTCGAAATTTTGGCGGCGCCGGGCTCGGTCTGGCCTTGACGCATCGTTTCGCGAAACTGCTCGGCGCCAGCCTGAGCGCCCGCAGCGAGCCGGGTCGCGGCAGCATCTTCACCCTGCAGGCGCCGTACCGCCTCAAGGAAGCGAACGATTTTCCATGAATCCGGATTGGAAAGCCTGGCGTACGGCCCTCAGGCATCCCGCCGCGTTAAACTGTCTGCGCGGCGTTCTGCTCGTCTTTGCGCTCTTTTTCGCCATCAAATTGTTGGATCCCGAACGTTCAGCGCGCCTCAATCTTATCTATCTTGCGCTGGCGCTGGCAGCGCTCGGCTTTGCGCCCCTGCCTTCGACGGTGCGCCTTGCGCGCGGTCGCCTGCACTTCAACGCATGGAGCCGTCATTTTTACTGGCTATTCATCGTTCCTTACGGATGGGTGATCGGCGTATGTTCCGCCTTTGTACCGGACTATGCGCCGCTGGCTTTTTTGATTTTTGCGGGCGGCGGCGCCGTCGGAATTGGATTGTTTCGTCCGCGCGACTACTGGTTGAACGGCTTTATCCTGAGCGGCATCTATTTCGCCTCGCTGTATTATTTTAATCGAGCCTTCTTCCAGGGTTCTTATCTCACAGAAGCCGGTCTGAGTCTGGCGGCGGTGCTCATTGTCACGCACTGGATGGGCCGCGCATCGGAAGTGTATGTAAATCAAACGGCGTCTGTCGGCCATCTGTTACGAGTCAGCCGGCGCGATCGACGCACAATTGCGGAAGAACGCCGTCGTTCCGATGAGTTGTTGCGAAACATTTTGCCGGATACAGTCGCCGAAGAGCTGAAGCGCACCGGCGCGGCCGCGCCCCAGCATTTTGCAGCGGCCTCGGTGTTGTTTACGGACTTCGAAGGATTCACGCGTATCGCGGCTGATCTGTCGCCGGCGGAGCTGATTCAAGAGTTGGATCGTTGCTTCAGTCAGTTCGACGTGTTGATCGCCGAACACAATCTGGAAAAGTTGAAAACGATCGGGGACTCGTATATGGCGGTCGGCGGCGTGCCTACGCCAAACAGTACTCACGCGATCGACTGTTGTCTCGCGGCGCTCGCGATTCGTGATTTTACGGACGCACTGCGTGTGGAAAAACAGGGGCGGGGCTTGCCAGCTTGGGAGTTGCGCATCGGCATTCACTGCGGCCCGCTGGTGGCAGGCGTAATCGGCAAGAAAAAATTCGCTTACGACGTGTGGGGTGACACTGTGAATACGGCCAGTCGCTGTGAAAGCGCCGGTTCGCCGGGCGAAATCAACATTTCGAGTTCCGTATACGAATCGGTCCGCGAATTCTTTGACTGCGAATCGCGCGGTTTCGTTCCCATCAAGAATCGGGGCGAACTGGAAATGTATTATATTCGCAGCATTAAACGCGAGTTGTCTGCCGATGGGGCGGGCCGCAAACCCAACGAACAGTTTATGCAATTGCGCCGCCGCATGCTGGCGTCAGACGAATAGTCTCCGGGAGCGCGGCGCGTATGCAAATTTCCGAAAAACGACGGACGCGGTTGGAGTTCTTTCGCGCTGATGATCGATCTCGAGACGCCTGCGGCGAATCGCTTATAATTGAAGCCAGCAGTCACGATTTAAGTTGGCCGGGCGTTCTGATTGAAAAAGGTTGGGCCCCGCACTTTTACCCGACGAACGTTGTCACTCCGTATTTTTACTTTGCACTCGCACGCGAAGCGGATCTCCGGTGGACGGTTCGGCGGGAAGGAGCCCTGAGCGACTTGCATACCGTTCCGGGCGAGATCTGGATCAATCCGCCCTGGACGCCCTTCACGCACAAAGTCGATGAAGCGTGTTTCTTCACCATACTCGCAATTGAAGAGGATGCGCTCTATGCAGCGCATCCGGAAGTTGTTGATCGACGGCGTCTCGAGTTTCTTAATAACTACAACGTTAGTGACCTGGCGCTCAAGAATTTCTTGGAGCTATTCCTGCTGGAAGCCGAGGCTGGCGGTCCGAGCGGTCGACGCTATCTGCAGAGTCTGCTCGGCGCGTTCAGCGCGTATTTTTTGGCGCATTATTCGAGTCTGGCCGGCGGTCGCGGCGACCCGGTCGGGCGTGCGGCCGCGCGAATTTCGCCGGAACAGATTCATGAACTCGTGGGCTTTATCCAGAGCAACCTTGCAGAGCCGCTGAGCATCGAAGACCTCGCGGCTGAGCTCAACATGAGCAAGTTCTATTTTCTCAAAGAGTTTAAAAAGTCAACGGGAGTTACGCCGTATCAGTTTCTGATCGAATTGCGCATGAAGCGGGCTGAGGAGTTGCTCCGCAATTCGGCCATGGCTCTGGCGGATCTGGCGCTGCATCTGGGATTCAGCGATCAGAGTCATTTTTCGCGCGCCTTTAAAGCTTATTCAGGCGCGTCGCCGGCCGCGTACCGGAAACGCGCTTCTCGTTGAGCCGGGAGGACATGCCGCCTTCAGATCTTGTCTTTCAGATCAAAGGCTCGCACGACCGTGAGCGGATTGAATATCTCCACATACTCTTCAATTCGCCCTTCCGGGTTGAAGCGAAACAGCCCGAAGTAGTCATTCTCATAGTATCTATCTTTCCCGCGCAGCTTGATCTTGCCGCTGAAGCGCGCCAGGACAAGATTCGGATCCTGCATCGCATGCACTTCGATGAGGGTGAAGCGCATGCCGTCAAAGCGAGCGGGAACTGGACGCCAGAAATCGAGCAACGCCTGACGGCCTTCAATGCGATCTGGAAAAAGACCGGAGGCGTAGGGGTTGATCTGGCGTCCGGTCTCAGCGTACAGGGCGACAAACTCTTCAATGTTTTCCTCTTCCAGCAGCAGCAGGAATTTGCGTACCGTTGCAATGTTCCTATCGCGTATCACTGCATCAGGGGAATGACACGCCGATAGTGCGAGCATAGCCGGAGCGGCGACGGCCAGCAGGGCGCGGCGGATTTTCTGCGTTTCTGTTCTGCGTTGCATGGGCTGTTCTCCAAAATTAGAAATGTTTTCTGTACCAATCCGCCGCGAGATTCGCCGCGAGTTCGGTCTTTTCTGGATTGTCGTAATAATCGAACTGTTCCAAAGGCGATTCTACGTCGCTTTTGATCCAGTAGAGCTGTTTTTGCGGTGCGGCGATGGAATCGTAGTAGCGCCGAACATAGTCGGGCAGGACGGCGCCGTCGGAGTGAATCATCAAGATTGGGGTTGTCAGTCGCCCCGCTGAAGGCATCGGGTCGAAAGTCAGCCAGTCTTCCCAGCTCATGACTGCAAATTTTTCCCCGCTCCACTGCGGTACCGCGCCGCGGTCTTTGTCTAAATAGTAGTCGTATGGGCCGTACATCGCGGCCGAGGCATCCGTTGCGCTGATGGTCGGGACGTAGACGACTTCGCCGGTTTGGGCGTAACGGCGTTTTGCGTCTTGCGCGGCGGCAATGCGTTGCGCCACTCCTTCCGTTCCGCCGTAAAATCTCTTCACAGCTTCGCGATCATGCAGCCAGGCGGCCGTCGTGACAATTGCCCGAATGCGCGGGTCTCCGGCGGCCGCCTCCAGCGCGTAGCCCGCACTGGCGCAAACGGCAAAGGCTCCAATGCGCTCGGCGTCGACCTCGGGCAGCGTTTCCAGATGCCCGACTGCGCTCCGAATATCTTCAATTTTAAGAACAGGCGACTCGTAAAAACGCGGCTCGCCTTCGCTTTCACCAAAATTGCGAAAGTCGAATGCCAGTGCGAGAAAGCCGCGGTCCGCCAGTTTCTGCGCATACAACCCGGCCATTTGTTCTTTTACCGTGGTCCAGCTTCCGGTGACGATGATCGCCGGATAGCGTTCGCCTGGGCGGTACCTCGCAGGATAATACAAGTTGCCGCGTAGAGCCGCATCGCCGCTCCTGAATGTAATCTGGCGGATGTGCGCTCCGCTTTGTTCGGAAGGTTTATCGTCGCACCCCGAGACGCCCATGACGCCGCAGGCAAATACCAACATAGCCGCAGTTCGTGCATTTCTGTACATGCTGACATTATAGCGGACCGAGGGAGAAGTTCCCTGGATATAGTTGGGGATGGTTTGAAGATTATTGCGAAAGTCGCCGCCCCGTGCGGCGGCGCAGCAAGCGGTCGCCCCGGCGGGTGAGCCGGACGTGCAGGCGCTACTTGCGATTGAGATCCGTAACCGGGTCCCAGGAGCCCTCCGGGGGGTTGGCCAACCAGTGAATGCAGCGCTTTATATACATGCGCGTCGCTACATCCTCGCTCAGCTTTGTGCGGACAATCTGGAAACGCTGCAACGCATCAGCGAAACTGCCCGTACGGTAGTCTGCCAGCGCTCGTTCGTATTCGGGCAGGATTCTACGTTTAACAAGCACGCGCTCCGGGCTCTCGTGATCGAAGCTCTCGAACAATGTCGCAGCCTGCGCCTTGCCCTTCAGGCGCACGCGATCTATTTCGCGCCAGTGAAAGCGGGGCGATTCCCGCAGTCGCTCTCGCGTGGTTTCAGAGATCAATAAGGGCACGCCGTATTTTTTCGTGGCGCTTTCCAATCTCGCCGCAATGTTAACAGTGTCACCCAACACGGTCGTGCTCAAGCGATCCCCGACTCCAATGGTCGCAAAAACCGAGTGGCCTGTGTGGATTCCGATGCCGATAGCGGCAGGGCGTCCGCCTGGATTCCGATTCAGTCCATTCCATTTTTCCAGCGCCCCCAGCATTTGAATTGCCGTCGCGACTGCGTCGGCCGGTTCTTCCGGGAAGAGCGCGAGCAATGCATCGCCGATGTACTTATCAATGAATCCGCGGTTTGCACCGATCGGCGCGGCAACGTACTCGAGGAGATCATTCAAATATACCGCCGCCTCGGAGGGCTGGAGCGTTTCGCTCAACGTGGTAAAGCCGCGGATGTCCATAAAGAGTACAGTAACTTCGCGTTCCACGCTGTCGCCCCGGCGAATCTCCGCAATGTCAGTCTTGCGAAGGGCGTTCAAAAACTGAACCGGAACAAAACGACTGAAGGCGTTAAGCAGGCCCTGCTGACGCGCATACAAGGCGGCGTTTTCGAGGGACACTGCGGCCTGTCCGGCCATTATATTTATGAGCTGAACCTTATCGGGCGTAAAGGCGCCCGAATACAGATTGTTTTCCAGGTAGAGATACCCGATCGCGCGTCCATGATTCAATATCGGCAGGCAGAGCGCCGACTTAGGCTGTCGACGCAGCACGTAGGGACACCGTGTGAAGAGACCTTCGGTAGACGCGCGATCCAGCGCCACCGCCTCGCCAGTGCGTCGCGAGTATTGAAGCACAGAAACCGGAAGCGTCTCGTCCGATACCGGTAAATTGCATAGAGTCTGTTTCAGGTCAGCCGCCGGATCGTGGATTGCTTCCACCACCATGCGATCCGTTCGAACCAGAACCAGCACGCCGCGCTGCGCGCCTGCGTATTGCACCAGGAACTCCATAAGCCGTTCGATCAACGATTTGAGCTCAATTTCGCGTGAAAGAATGCGTGTTGTTCGGACCACAGCTTCCAGATCGATGGCGCCTGCGACGGATGGTTCTGGATTGGTCGGACTCACCAAATGCAGATAAGTTCGTTGTCGAATTTCGAGGTCCTCGGCCTTTTTCTCTGCACCCCAACGGCGATACGCGTGCAACGCATCCGAAAAATAAACGCCGGCCACCCGGTCGCGTCTCTGCGTTGCGTAATACTCGCCGGCGAGTTCGCATGCGAGCGCCTCGTCGGCCGTGTTTTGGCTTGTGCGGGCTATCCGTATGGCCTGATCATATAGGGACGCCGCTCTTTCCTCCTTGCCGGTCGCTAGATCAATTTCAGCAGTGAGTAGAGCAAGCGCTGAACCATGATTGGCTGAATTGAATCTGACGAGTTCCGAGAGCGCATGGCGCGCCCGGCGTGCGCTGATCAGTGCGCTCCTATCGCCGCGCGCCGCGCGTCGAGCGTCAAGCAACCCGAGAAAGAAACATAACCTTGGACTTGCAAAGGAGCCGAGCGCTGACTCTGCGTATTTGTGCGCTTCGATTGCAAAGGCCCGAGCCTCGTTCTCGCGGCGAAATAGGAGCGCCAACCAAGTCTTAAAGCAGTACAGATAGTAAGCGCTTACAAAAATCGAGCGGTCGAGGATCTCGGGTAAGCGTCGACTTTCCGAGAAGGCTGGACCTTCCAGGGCGCATGCATCGACAGATTCTTCAATCAAATTAAGGGCGGATTGCGCAGCGATAAAATACAGATCGCTCCATTGCTGCTGTTTGTAGCCATGCAGCGCGCCTTCTTCGCGTCGGTAATCGTCGCGTATCGCCAGCAGGGATTCACCTGATAACGCGCGATAGCTCAGGTAGTGCGCTCGGTAAGCGCTGTAGAATTCCAGGTCGCCTGCTGCGAGCGACAGTCGGGCGCCGAGGTCGAAGTTGTCTCGCGCGGCCAGGACTGGTTCCCTCGTGTGGCGCAGGAAAGCCTCCATTAGACCCAGCGCGCGGTGACGACTTTCCGTTGCGTTCAGACGCTCGGCGACCGCTATCGCCGCCTGGCCCAGGGCGTAACCGTGATCAAGTTTACCGAATACTGCGGAGAGTATAAGACCGCAGGCGGCGTATGCGTGCGGCGATATCAGTGAGTTTCCATGCTTCAAGGACAGGCGTACGGCCTCAAAGGTCAAGAGCGGGAGGTGCCCGGGGCTGGCGATGTACGCGGTGACTGCTGTCCGCATGCACGTTCGAATGGCAGCGTCGGCGTGCGCATCCTGGATCAGCGGCATGTCAGGCAACGCTTCAAGGCGACGTTTGCTCAGCGCGCCTCGCAGCCGCAGATAGGCCAGGCCGACGCTGAATCGTCCCGCTCGGTCGGGCAATTTTAATCCCAGACGACGCAATAGTTCCAGTCCCGTATTCAGTGCGTCGCGCAGGCGCCCTGCCCCATTGTAGGCTTTGATTCGAAAATGGTAAATAGGAGCCTGATCAAGCAGGCTGCGTGCTCGGTTGATAACGGCGGAAGCTACGGCGTCCGCGTTCTCGATTTTTCCGGAAATATATTCCAATTCGACGGCTTCTGTGTGCAGAGCCAGCGTCAGGGCGTACTCCGAATTCCAGGCGTCTTCGGGGAGCTGTTCCATGCCTCGAAGGATGTGTTTTTGTGCGGCGGCGAACGCGGCCGAGCGCTTGGCTCGCCGCGCCGCTTGCAGGTTCACACGCGCCAGTTCCAGACATTGTTCCGGGGTCGCCGCCAGGTCCGACCCATTGTGCAGATGGTTGGCGATCTCGATAATCCGTTCATCCCGCTTCGCAGGAGGCAATGAGCGCAAAAGGTGGAGTCCCACCATCCAGTGCGCAAGGGATCTGCGGTCTTCTTCCAGAAGCATATATGCCGATTGCTGGATGCGATCATGAGCGAAACGAAATCGCACTTGAAGGAGCGGATGGTCAACGGCCGCGCCTGGAGCGACGAAATCCGGATCGTCCCCCGCGGGCGTGAGAACACCGAGTTGAATCGGCAAGGCCAACGCCTCCGCTGTGTCGAGCTCGGTCTGTTGAAGAACAACCGAAAGATTATATAGATCAAAGCTGGCGCCCATACACGCGGCCAATTCCAACGCCTCCCGAGAGTTTCGCGGCAGTCCCTTTAGCTTCCACGCTAACAGATCGGCAACGTTATCCGAAACGGAGTGCGCGGTTATTTGATCCAGAATCCAGGTCCATCGTCCGTTCGTCGTTTCAAAGACAATCAACCGCTCCTGGACGAGCGTCTTCAGAAATTCGACTATGTAGAACGGATTCCCGCCCGTTCTCGTTTGAATCAGATTGGCCAGATTTGTCGTCTCTGCCAGCGGAGCGCCAAATGTTTCTGCCAGCAGACTTTGTACATCCTCCATGCCCAGGGGTCCGAGCGGCAGTTCGCCCGAAGCTGTGAATCCATCCTGGCTCAGTCTGGTCAGAAGCTCCTGCATGCCCCGGAACGGATCGCTGTCGTCATCGCGAAATGCGCAGATTACGAGCAGATGCGAGGTTTCGGGGTCCGTCAGCAGAATGCGCAACAGACTCAGCGACGCGGGATCCGCCCAGTGCAGGTCGTCGAGGAACAGCGCCAGCGGATGCGCGGCGCTCGCGAAGCCGCGTACAAAACTTCTGAATACCGCCTCAAAGCGATTCCGGGCTTCCTCGGCCGGCAGCTCTAGCGGGTCTTCTTGTTTGCCCAGAAAGTATTCCACTTCGGGAATCAGATCGGAGATAATCTTTCCGTTCGGTCCCAGTACAGTGCGCAGCCGATTGCGCCACGCCTCCGCGGCCGAGTCATCAAGCGTGGCCAGCTCGCGAATAAACTGGCGAAAAGCGCGCACAATTCCGGAGAGCGGACTGTCTCGCGACACTGCTTCATAAGCGGAGCTGACAAAAAAACCGCCGGAGTCGGACACCTGCTGGCGGATCTCGCTTACGAGTGAGGATTTACCGATCCCGGCGACGCCCTTTACAAGATAGAGCCGCACGCCGCCATGTTGTATTGCGTGATATGCATCGAGCAGCGCTTCAACTTCTGAATCGCGGCCGAAGAGCTTTCGCGGCAAAGCCAATTGACCGGACATGTCGCTTTTGCCCGGCTCGAAGCGAGGTACGGTCCCGTCATTGCGCAGATGCGCGAGGCAGCGCTGTAGATCGGACTTGAGTCCAAAAGCGCTCTGGTAGCGTTCGTTCGGGTTCTTCGAAAGCAGTTTGAGTATGATCGATGAAATTGCTTCCGGCAGTTCGCCATTGAGCGCGTGCGGCGCGGCCGCCTGCACTGCAAGGTGGCAGTGCTCCAGCTCAATGGGATCCTCGGTGGGAAAGGGCCTGCGACCTGTCGCAACCTCATACAGCGACACTCCCAGGCTGTAAAAGTCAGAGCGTTCGTCCGGAGGGCGTGTTGTGCGAAACAATTCTGGCGCGCGGTATGCAGGCGAGCCGACTGCGGCTGGCGACGACGTGTGCGACGAGAGCCCCCTGCGGACCGCCTCCGACAGATCAAGCAGTTTGACTGCGCCCGTATCCAGATTCACGAGTACGTTGTCAGGTTTCAGATCGCCGTGAATAATATCGCGTGCATGCAGCCGCCCGACCAGATCAGTCAGACGAATGCTCAGGCGCAGGAGGCTGAGCAATCGAGCGGCGCGCCCCTTGATCATTCGGGAAAGCAGCTGGCCGTCCCCATCTTCGAGAATGAGAACTGGAGTTCCTTCCTGCGACCGCTCCAGTCCCAACGCGCGTTGTACGTCGCCGGCTTCCGCCCGGGCGCAGAATTCGAGCTCATGAGACAATCGTTCTGAATCCGCCTCGCTTGCCGGGCGATGGACGGGACACTTCAGAATTACTGTACCGCCTTCGATGCGACGATGCGCGCGAAATACGGCCGCTCGTCTTCCAACGTGGACGCATTCCGCGATTGCGAAACCCGGTAGACGGGGCGCGAGAAAGTCTGACGCTTGCGTTGTAGTTTGCATAAAATCGAACTTACCGCCACTCTCGACTCCCGTAGAGCGCCAGACGTTCGATTAGTTCAACCATTTTTTGATGTTTTTAAGTAAATAACAGTACCCCCGCCCTGACGACCAGGCCGAAAGGATTGGTTTCGCGCAGCTGCAAGGCTCAGGGGGCGAAGTTTGTGACTTCGCAGAGAAGAGAACCCCGTGCAACTCCCGGGCGAGTTCAGTACATTTCGGTTCGGATGTAGCCGACAGCCGGGCCATCAGGCTCAGCCGGCGAACTGCCGCGGATCCTGTGATCTCAGGGACTTTGCAAAGGTCGATCGTCTTCCCAGGGTCCTTCAAAGATGATTGTCCCGTCCGCGCGTTTCAGGACGCCGCGGCCGGCGCGCTGGTTGTGCCGCCATTCCCCCTCGTACACCCGCCCATCAGCGTAGCGATATATGCCGCGGCCATGCTTCGCGCCGCTCGCCCATTCGCCTGCGTAACTTTCGTCGCCCGCCAGGTAGTGAAATTCGCCTTCGCCGTTGGCGCGGCCGTTACGAAACTTTCCGGCGTAGCGAAAAACGCCTTTGAGTTCGCGCACGCCCGTTCCGTTGCGGCAGTCGCCCGCCGTGCAGCGCGGCGACGAGTTCCAGAATACGTACGATAATGCGGCGAGTGCGATCGCGCCCGCAAACAGACTCCAGAGCGAAAGGCGAGCGGATTTCATGCTGGGATGCGCGGTCAGTCGCTCTCGGCGGAGCGATTAACCGCGCGGCTAGGCAATCAATGAAACTCGCGTTGGGGGGCGGCGAGCGGCGACGGCTTGTAGCGTCGCATGAGATAGTTGAGTTCCTGACCCAGGCGAAAGCGCGTATCTTCCGGAAGCACGATGCTGGAAATGGAGCCCAGCGACAGGGCCTCTTTTGGATTCATGAGCTCTTTTTCATAGCGGCTGGACAGCGCGGCGAGCGTCGCATCGAGTTCTTTGCGCGCGTCCGTTTCCGATGCGCCGTTTTTTACGTCCTGTTTGAACTTGGCGCGAGCGCGTTGCACTTCGTCTTTGTAAACGTATTCCTTGCCGGCCGGGCCCATGACCGCCACGCGCGCGGTCGGATAGGCGAAGACCAGATCGGCGCCCACAAAATGCGAGTTCCACACGGCGTAGGCGCCGCCGAAGGCGTTGCGCACAATCAGGTTGATGCGCGGCGTGCGCAAATCGATGATTGCATCGAGCAAAGCCCGACCCGACTGCACAATGCCCTGGCTTTCCTGATCGCGGCCCGGCAAGAAGCCGGTCGTGTCTTCCAGAAAGATCATGGGAATGTTGTACAGATTGCAGAAGCGCGTAAAACGCGCGCCCTTGTAGGCCGACTTGATGTCGATCTGGCCGCTGGATTCCGCGGAGTTGTTTGCCATAAAGCCGACCACATGTCCGCCGAGGCGGCCAAAGGCGCAGATAAGGTTGCGCGCACGTTGCGGCTGAATTTCAAAAAATGCGCCGTGGTCGCAAATCTGCTGAATGATCAGCGTCATATCGAAAGGCGTATTAAATCCGGACGGGCTGGTAAAGGTACGGCGCAGCAGAATATCAATCTCGTGCGTTTTGCGTTCGATGGGATCGCTGGTCGGATGAAAGGGCGCAAAGCTGTAGTTATTATCCGGCAGGTAACTTAACAGACGCAGCGCCTTGCGGAGCGCGCCTAACTCGTCCGGCGCCACAATGTCGGTAACGCCGCTCTGGCCGTGTACGCCCGGGCCGCCCAGGTCTTCCGGCGTAACATCCTCGCCCAGCACCTCGCGTACGACGCCGGGACCGGTGAGTCCGAAAAACGTGTCGGCCGGCTGAATCATAAATGAGCCCTGGCGCGGCAGGTAGGCGCCGCCGCCGGCGTTGTAGCCGAACATCAGCATAACGCTGGGCACGACGCCGGAGATTTTGCGAAGCGCGTAAAACGCTTCCGAATACCCGTCGAGTCCGCCCACGCCGGCCGGAACAAAGGCGCCGGCCGAATCGTTCATGCCGATCAGCGGAATGCCGTGTTCGCCGGCCATGGCGATCAGGCGGGCCAGTTTGGCGCCGTTGGTGGCGTCCATGGAACCCGCGCGATTGGTGAAGTCGTGCCCGTAGATCGCGACATCGCGGCCCTTGATGTTAATCAGCCCGGTGACAATGCTTGCGCCGTCGAGCTGACGACCCCAGTTTTGAAAATGGATATTCGGTTCCGAGTCGGTCAGGACCTTGATGCGCTCCCAGACGGTCATGCGGTTCTTCGCATGCTGCACCATCACGCGCGCTTTGCCGCCGCCGCGATGCGGACGCTCCAACAGCTCGCGCCCCATGGCAATCGCCTCTTCGTAGCCGTTCTGCGGAGCGGCCTGGGCCCCGCCCGCGCCTGCGGCGTCCTCAAAGGGATTTTCCAGGGTGATTGATGGGTTGGTTTTTCCGCCGTCCATATGTGCCGCCCATTTCAGGGGAGCGGACGTTTACGAAAACCTATTTTTCCGAACTTCGCGGGGTTCCGCCCGGTTATGGCGTCGGATGCAGGATAAAGATGGGCTGCCCGCTGCGTTCGGCTTCCAGTTCCAGATAGCGACGCTCTGCGGGCGAGAGCGCCTCCGGCGGCGCGACTCGATACGTCGAACGCAGCAACCCTTCCAATTCCACGGTCACTCGAAAGTTCTCCATTTCACGGCGTTTCCGCGGATTCTTCTCCGCGGCGAGGGCGAGCGCCAGCTGATCGAGATACGCTGCGATTTGTTCCGGCGTGTAGTTCAGCGCGGTCACGACGCTGGCATAGCGCCGGGCGCGCACGTTCGCCTCGAAAGATTCGCGAAAGCGGGTCAGCTGGCCCGAGTGATTGACAATATCGATTGCCGCCATATAAGAAAACTGCGGCCTGGCGCCGCAATACAACGCGCCCAGATACGCCGCTTGATAATTCAGCGTCGGTTGTTTCAGGGCGCACAGCGCTTTCAAATATTCGTCTTCGTGCGCCGCCAGACGTTCGTGGCGCGCAACGAGTCCGGCCCGATCATAGACCTGCGCGCCAGCCTGCCAGAGCAGCAGCGCGCCAGCCAGCCAGGCAAAGGGCGCCGGTTTTAGCGCCAGGTCGTCCTCGGCTTCGAGGGCGTGCAGCGCCAGAATCGCGAGGCAGAGGGCCGCATAGAGCAGGGAGTTCGGATACCCGCCCATCTTCGCAGCGCCAACGTACGAAATCGCAAAATTGCCCACGGCGTATGCGATCAACGTCAGGCCGACGATCTCCGACCGCCCCGCGGCGTAAATCCGATGGATGAAGTTTGGCGGCATGGCGGAGCCGAGCCGGCGCAGGTACCGCAGCGCAAAGAGGACCAGCGCCGGCGCGGCGGCGAGCGGCAGAGCGTAGAAAAACGAGAGCAGATATTCGTTGGCGCGGTTGTAGGCCAGCTGATGGGAGGCGGGCACGCCCCATGCGAAATCCATGAACCGCGAGTCGGCGGCCGCCTCGAAGGCCACGATCAGCGCAACGGTAATAGTTCCGACAACCGCGCCATGTACAAGCGCAGCGCGCGGCCGGCCCGCGACAAACAACAGGGCCGTGTTCAGGATCGCCAGCAAGAGACCGGTTTGCTTGATGAAGAACAGGGCGCTTGAAGCTGTCGCCAGAAGGACCAGGTCGAAGCCCAGCTCGCGCGGGGCCGCGTAGTTGCGCAGCAAAAGCCAGATGCAGAGCGCAATGTTGAGGGCGAGCAGCGCATCGGCTTTTAGCGCAACGATCGGAAAGGCGGAGGGTTCAAAGAGCGTCGCATAGAGACCGAAAGCGAAGAGGCTTTGCAGCGCCGCCTTGAGTCGCGCGCCGTCCGCGCCGTCCGGGCTCAGTCGCCGAAAGATCGCGTAAAGTACAAAGGGCAAGGCTGCCGTCGCGAGGGCGGCCGGCAGTCGGGCTACAAAGGCGGTCGCGCCGAAGAGTTTCGAAACCAGCGCCGCCGCATAATACAGGCCGGGATTATATATGAAGGGAATGTAGTCCGCGCTGGCGTCCACGTAGACGAGCTGGCCGGCCAGCAGCCGGTGCACGCCGTAGAGCAGGGCGTCCTCAAAGGGAGAAACAAAGGCCCGCGCGCTGATCTGAAGATACGCGATCTGCAAAAAGGCGACGATATGCCATGTCGCGAGCGCTGTGAGGACGCCGGTAAAGAGGAGCCCGGGCCAGCCGTAGCGACCGCCCGGCAGTGCGCGCGCCACGGGCGCCGCGGCGCTAATCCAACGCGACAGGGACATTCCCCAACCTGGCGGACCGGCGCTCTTTCGCCACCTATTTCCCGCGTCTTGCGCCGCCGGAAAAAATGGGCTTCCCTGCAAGCCGGAAGACTTTTTCTCTGCGCGGGTGAAGGCAGCGTGCGCGTCGAATTTCCGGCCCTCGTCGACGCGGCAAAACCGCGCCACGACTGCCATCCGACGTAAGCTGGCGGCCGGGCTGCTTGTCTGTTGCGCACTGGCGCCGGCGGCGCTCGTGGCGCGCCAGCCCACGCAGCCGGAAGACCGCGCGCCGCGCGAGTACTGGCAGTTTTTGTTCCTCTACGAGCAGACGCGCGCCCCGGGTCAGATCGAACGCATCTTCCATCCGTTTTACGGCGTTTATTCCAACGAAGAGAAGGCCTACGACTATCGGCGGGCGTTATATCCGCTCTTTTATTCGCACGGAACCTATTCCTGGCAGAAGTGGACCTTTTTGTGGATTTTCACGGGCGACGATGTCTATCGCGAAGAGACCGCAGAAGACTCGGACTTTTTGCTGGGACCGTTTTTTCAGTTGGGGCGCGGCGGCCGTTCCGGAGAGCGCTACGTCAGCGTGTTTCCCTTTTACGGCAATTTGCGCAACAAGCTGGGATTCTCCGAGATCAACTACGTTTTGTTTCCGGCCTACGCAAACTGGTCCTACCGCGACTACAAGGCGCATGGCATACTCTGGCCGCTCATCATGTGGGGCGGCAGTGAAACTCGCGACGATCTGCGCATATTCCCATTTTATTCGCATAAGGTGCACGCCGGTCAGTATGAGCGTCGGACCGTGTTATGGCCGTTCTTCCAGTGGGGCTCGGAAGGTCTGGACAAGCAGGAGCCGCGCCACTATTTTTTTTCCTTTCCGCTCTATGGACGCAAGTGGTCCGACGACGGCAACCTGAGCGTGCATTCCTTTCTGTGGCTGCCGCTTTTAGGCGGCTTTGTGGCGTGGGGCGAAGATAAGATCGGCAACACGTTTAACTTCAACGCGCTCTTCTTTTTGTATCAGTACGGAACCAGCGACGATCCGGTAATCCGCCGCCATGTGATTTTTCCCTTTTACGGCTATTATCGCTTTGGCAATTCGACCGAGGACGACAAGACCTACTACAACGAAGGTTTGTTTATCACGCCGCTGTATGCGCGACTGCGCACCAATTCGGAATTGCTTGAGTCTGATTACACGTTTCTATTGCCTTTCCTGACCTGGAATGAGCGCTTTTATAAGAAGGAGCGCGAAAGCGATTCGTTTTTCAAACTCTGGCCGCTCTTCCAGACCCTCGAGACGAGCGGCGGACGCCGCGAATTCCGCAGCCTCGTGTTGTGGCCCTTTCGCTCGGATCAGTTTGAGAAAGATTGGGGCGCCTTGTATTCCCTGGTTGAGGTGAACCGCTACGAAAACGGCGATCGTTATTTTTCCACCCTCTGGCGGCTCTATTCGCGCTACTGGAACGCGACCGAGGAGCACCACTTCCTTGTAGGACTCGAATTGCACCTCACGCCGCGTCTGTTCGAGGTCTCGTTCCTGGGCGGATTCCTCGGCTTCCGACGCGACTATCCCCTGGACGAGCCCGCCTATTCGACCTTGCAATTTCTGTGGCTGGACATTTTCCTGGGCCGGGATTCGATCCCGACGCCTCTGCCGGCCTCCGTCGGCGGCAAGCGGATCGAGCGACCGGTCGGCGCCTATACGCTGCCGCTATAATATAACCCGAAGCCATGGACCGATTGCTTGAATTTCTGCAGCGCGCGATGGACCCCGTGCGCGGCGCCGGCGAAGCGCTGATTCTTCTGTTCCGCACTGTGCTGGCGCTGCCCCAACTCTGGTTTAAACGCGACGAAACGCTCCGCCAGATGTATGTTTCCGGCGTAAAAAGCCTGTTTGTCGTGAGCGTCGTCGCCGCCTTTTCCGGCATGATTCTCAGCCTGCAGGTGGGCCTCGCGCTGCGCGATTTCGGCCAGCAGGATTTCATCGGCCAGGGAATTGTCATTACGCTGACGCGCGAATTCAGTCCCTTTATGACGGCTCTGATAGTCGCAGCGGCCGTCGGCTCCGCAATGGCGGCGGAAATCGGCACCATGAGCGTGTCGGAAGAAATTGACGCGCTCGAAGTCATGTCGATCGATCCGGTGCGCTATCTGATCCTGCCGCGCGTGGTCGGTCTGACCATGATGGTGCCGGTGCTCTCCGCTTATTCGACGCTGGTCGGCGTGCTTGGCGGCGGGCTGATCGCCTACACCCAGTTGCAGGTGGAATGGAAAACCTATATTGATTCCGTGCTTGAAGTATTGCGCACCAAGAACGGTCTCAAGGATATCTGGGTCGGCGAACTCAAGGCCTTTTTATTCGGCATAACCGTATCCACAATTTCGTGTCATCAGGGATTGGCGGCGCACGGCGGCGCAATCGGAGTCGGCATCGCCGTACGCAAGTCCGTTGTGCAATCGTTTTTATTCGTGCTGGTGCTGGGGTACTTCGTTACCACTCTGTTTTACCGATGAGCGAAAAGATCGGATTTCTGCGACTGTTTCGCGAGCGCTACCTGTCGCTTGCGACGGGTCTTGCATTTTATGCGTTCATGGCCCTGATCGGGATCTACACGATACTGGTCAGCGATATTGGCCTGGTCGATCGCGGCATTCGCATACCTTTGCGCCTTTCGAGTTCCGAGGGTTTGCGCGAGGCAGTGCCGGTGTACATCAAAGGCGTCGAAGCGGGCGTCGTGCACTCGCTGTATTATGTAACGCTTGATGAAAATGATCATGCGCGGCCCTGGAATGCAAGCGGAGCCCCGCACGGCCAGACGGTCATAGCAATTCTGCATCTCGACGAAAAGCCCGAGCTGTATCCGAACTATCGCATCATCACGCGTTACCTTTCGATATTGGGCAAAAAAATCATCGAAATCGACCCCGGCGATGCGCGGCCGGCGGTCGCTGGCGGCGTGCAAAATGCGCCGCTGGGCTTTCAGACGCTGACGCGCGCCGAGACGGCGCATTTTCGTCGGACCGGCGAATTGCCCAACGGCCGCCCGATGCTCGCGGCGAGCAACTATGACGACCCGGTTTATTTGATCGCGACAGTAATCAGCGAGAATCGTCGCGATTTGCGCCGCATTACCGGAAACTTGCGCGACATCACGGACAAGTTGAACGCGGGCAATCGCAACATCGCGCTGCTGGTGAACGAAGCGCGCTTGCTGAACGGAACCAATGCGATCCTGCGCGATGTCATTATACTCACCCAGGAAGTGCGCGACGGGGCCGAGGACTTGCGTGAATCGCGGGCGATTCTGGATTTTATCGACGTTTTGCTGGCGGTGGCCGGCGCGGCGCTTTAACGCACAACGGGGAACGGAATATGGCGGACAAAATTCCCGAAAACGTCATTGAAATGCGCGGCGTAAAAAAGGCCTTTGGCGCGCGGCAGATTCTGCGCGGGATCGACATCGACGTGCGGCGCGGCGAGACCATGGTGATCCTGGGCGGATCGGGCACGGGTAAATCAGTCAGCATTCGTCACATCATCGGACTGCTGGAGCCGGACGAGGGCGAGGTGTACGTCGTCGGCCAGCGCATGAGCCACGCGTCCAATAAAGCGAAAGAACGCCTGCGCGAACGGATGGGCGTTTTGTTCCAGAGCGGCGCGTTGATCAACTGGCTGTCGGTTTACGAAAACGTGGCCTTGCCCCTGCGCGAAGTGCGTCGGGCCAAGCAGGCCGAAGTGGATCGCATCGTGATGGAAAAGTTGCGCTTGCTTGGATTACTGCCAGCCAGAGATCTTTTGCCCTCGTCGATTTCCGGCGGCATGAAAAAGCGCGTGGGTCTCGCGCGCGCATTGACCACCAATCCGGAAATTCTGCTCTACGACGAGCCGACCTCGGGCCTTGATCCGGTCATGAGTCAGGTCATCAATGAACTGGTGCGCAGAATGCAGCGCGAAATCGGCGTGACCCAGGTGGTGGTGACGCACGACATGAGTTCCGCGTATTTCATCGCAGACCGAATTACGTTTTTGTACCAAGGGCGCGTGCAATTCGTCGGCACGCCGGACGAGGTGCGCAATACGGACAACCCGATCGTGCAGCAGTTTATACACGGTCGCACCCAGGGGCCGATGATCGTCGACGCCGAAGACCCGACTCTGCGCCGCAATGCCAACGGCGAAAACGGCGGCGCGGCTGGCGGCGGTCGCTGACATGCGCTCCGGGAGCCGCGAAAAAAGGTTTGCCCGGCCTCTCGCTGCGTTCTTCGAAGTAATAACGGCCCGCCCTTGCGGCGCCGCCTGGACAGACTCATGAAATGGCTCCAAAACCTGATGGTCGGCTTATTGTTTTTTGGCGCCCTCGCCATGACCGGCTATTTCACGATTGTTTCCGACAGCGGTCCCTTTGCGCGGCGCGGCAGCCAACTCGTGCTTTTCTTTGACAATGCCGAGGGGCTCAAGGCCGGGGCGCGCGTCACCGTCTTAGGCGTACCCTCCGGTCTGGTGGCCGCCGTAGATTTGGTGCCGGTTGACGTGGAAAACCGAATTGTCGCCGCCGATTCGGCCGCGCGCATCGGGCAGCGCGTGGCAATTACCGTCGAACTTCAGAAAGAAGTTGTGTTCTACGAAAACTACGAGGTCGCGATCAAGAACGAGTCGATCATCAGCGGAAAGTTGATTTCGATCGATCCGGGTTCGGCGCGGCCCGGTCGCGATGGCAAAACGCCGGCGCAGATTCGGACGTTTTCGACCAATCCGGACGAACTCGCGGAACTGGATCGTACGGCGCTCGAACACTTTCTTTTGAATCGCGATAAAGAGCCCGACCTTGCCGTCCTGCAGGGCAAGACCAGCGGCGACCCGGTCGCCGGCATTGCCGAGTTGATTTCGGAAAACCGCGAGGATGTGCGCGCAACCATCGAAAATGTGCGCGAGATTACGCGCAAAATTAACGAAGGGCAGGGTACGCTTGGCCTTCTCGTTAATGACGACGAACTGCATCGCAACGCGAATACGCTGGTAACGGACGCGCAAACCGTAGTCCGGGAATTGCGGGAAAGCCTGGAAGATACGCGCGAACAAGCGCCGGTCAACAGCTTTGTTCGCGCCGCACTGACTTCCTTTTAAATCGAAAGTAAATGCTCTTTAACAGTATTGAATTTTTTGTATTTTTGCTGGTGGTGCTCGTCGTCTACTGGACGATCCCGCACAGCGGCCGCAAGATTCTGCTGCTCATCGCCTCGATCGTCTTTTATCTGTCGTGGTCTTTCGAATTTCTGCTGCATTTTGCGGCGGTAATGGCGATCAATTATCCGATCTTTGTCAAGATATATCGCACGCGCCGGCCGGGTTGGCTGGTCTTTGCGATAGTTCTCAACCTGATCAATCTATTCTTTTTCAAGTATTTCTATTTCTTCATGGAAACGGTCGGCGCGCTCAGCGGCGACGCGGCAACCCTGGCGATCGCCCGCCGCGAAACCGATTGGTTTCCGGATATAATTCTGCCGCTTGCCATCAGCTTTTACACCTTTCAAATAATCGCGATGCAGGTGGACGCGTTTCGCGCCGAACTGTCGGAAAAGCCGTCATTTATCAACTTCGTTCTTTTCATCTGCTTCTTTCCGCAATTGATCGCCGGTCCCATCGTGCGCCACTTTGAGCTGTTGCCGCACCTGGATACGCAAAAGGATCCCGCCGCGGTGGATTATCCGCGCGGTCTCGCTTTGCTCGCGTCGGGCGTGATTAAAAAAGTCGTGATTGCGGACTTTGTCGCCGGCGCGAGCGACGCGATCACTTTCGCACCGCTGCAATATCAGTCGAGCTATGTGTTAATCGGCTGCATATTTTTCGCGATTCGCATTTATTGCGATTTTTCCGGTTATACGGACTTCGCTCGCGGCGCTGGCCTGCTTTTGGGTTTTGATCTGCCGGTAAACTTTCGCGGTCCGTTTTTTTCCCTGTCGTTTCAAGAACACTGGCGTCGGTGGCACATTACTCTCTCCACCTGGCTGAAAGACTACCTTTACATCGCCCTGGGCGGAAGCCGCATTAACGAGCCGCGCACCTATTTTAATCTGGCCGCTACGTTCTTTCTGGGCGGCGTATGGCACGGCGCGGGCTGGGGCTTCGCGTTGTGGGGCGCATTTCACGGCGGATATCTGGCTGCGGAACGTTTCTTCTATAAGATGGGCGTCGTGCAGGCGCCGGCCGCCTGGGGGCGGCGTTCGGCCGAAAGCGGTCGCGACTTTGCGCTACGCACGGTTTACAACGTAATCAAGTGTACGATACTGTTTTTGCTCATGTGTATCGTCGGCGTATTCTTCAACGCCGGAGTGGATCCGTGGCGCGGCGTGGCCATGTTGCAGGCGATCTTTGTAAACCCGGGCGACGGGGCTTATCCGCTGACCGGGCGACACGGCCTGGTAATGCTGCTCTATCTGTTTTTGCACTGGCTGGAGTATAACGACTATTTTCCCGCGTCCGATTGGGCCGCGCGTTTGCGCGCATACTTCCCAATTTGGGGACCCGCCGGCGCTCTGGCGCTTCTGTTCTACAGCAGCTGGAAGGCGGGCGGCGATCTGCCCTTTGTCTACTTCCAGTTCTGAGGCGAATCTAATATGGACAAATCAATGTTGCAGCGAAACTGGCAAGTCTACATACCCGCTCTGCTTGCGCTGCTTTTGCTTGCTGTCGACAAGATCGTCTACATTCCGGCCTTTCGCGATTGCTGCACCGTGTCCGGCTCCACCAGCTTTTATCGCAGCACAATGGAATACAATTTTGATCAGGAGATCATGTTTGAGCGAGCGCGCGAACGCGGCCGCAACACCGCAATGAACTTTGGGTCGTCGCGCTCCCTGCCATTCTACGCCGCGCCGACCGACCGACAGGTTGCGGAAAGCGCATATCTGAGCCCGCCGGAACGCGAAGCCCTCGCACGTTGGGAAATCGTTAACGCCGCGTATCCGGGCAGTTCCATTTTAACTTCTTATGTGCGTCTGAACCAGTGGCTAGATCACGGCGTGCGCCCCGGCGTAATATTTGTGGAACTTGATCCGCTGAGCGTGACGAATCGCACCACCTGGTTTGTTACGGAACTGAAGTTCGGCGTGCCCGTCCGATTCGTCATGGGCCGGGTCTTTGAAATGCCGTGGGAGCACAGCAAGACCGTGCTCGGCAGTCGTATCTTCGCCATGTCGCGTTATCGTATCGGCGCAGCCAATCAGGGTCTCAGCGATTGGGAGCGCATGATGTCGGGATTTGCCGGTCAGCAAGCCGCCATGCGCGACGAAACTGCGAGGCTGGGCGAGGGCTACGAACCGGGACGAATGGATCCCATGCAGGCGATCATCAACCTGCGCGTGGTCCAGGTGCTGGAGCAAGACTTGTTTAAATCGTATCGCATGGAGCCGACCCTGGCGACGTACGTAGAACTTATCGCGGAGCGCGGCCAACGCGACGGCGTCCCGATTGTATTCTGGGATCCGCCGGCGAGCGATGACATGCGTCATTTGCGCAAAGAATACGTGAATCGATACGCCTGGGAGCGGCTTTTGCGCAGAATTCGCGAGAACGGAGCGCATTATCTGGACCTGTCCGCCGCGGACAGCATCCAGTGCAAACGCTACATCGATCCGGTGCACTTCGCCGCCATTTGCGCGCCCGAAGTGGCTGCAAAGCAGATTACCTTCTTCGAGTCGCTGCCTCCGCGTCGGGATTGAATTCGACTCTGGCGCCTGCCGCTATCGGAGTCGCTGGCGCGACGGCGCCCCGCCCGGCGACGCTCAATCAGCCGCGTTTTCGCAGGCCGCCGCTTCTTCCGCGGAACCGGCTTCCGCGACGCACTCAATTTCCGCACGTTCCCGTTGCATGCAGTAGCGCACGATGGCGTTGCGCGCTTCCGGCGCCTTGAGACCGACGTTGATCGCCGCCGGCAATCCATCCGTCTGCGTCAAGAGACTCCGGTAATAGCGATTACAAAGCGCCGCATCGGGTTTGCGGCTGCAGGCGACAGCGAGCGCCGCGGCGGGTATCAGAAGAATAAGGGTTGTGAGTCTTGCGACTGAGCGCATGCGCCAGGAGCTACGGCGGGGGCGGGCCGGGCAATCAAGATTCGCTGGCGGTAAAAGCGGCCGCCGGCAGTATCGGATTGTGCAAAGCCTGCTGGTTTTCGGCGCCTTCGAGCCGGAGATAGACGAGGTGCGCAGCGCCGCCGAGGGTCGTGTCGTTTCTTTCGCTGGCCGGCCGCGCCGCATACAAACCGCGGCGCTCGGCATCGGCGCCCTGGAAGCGGCGCTTGCAGTCGGACCAACGCTCGCGTTGTGCGCTGCGCGGGGCGAGCCGGCGGGCGAAGCCCTCTTCCTGGGTTCGGCGGGCGTTTATCGCGGCGAGCCGGATATCAGCGCAGGTTCGGATCGCTTTGGCTGCAGTACAGATTTTTTTCAGTACGATCTGGCCGCACTGGAAGGTCGCGCCCGGCGCCCGACGCTCGCGCGCAGTCGCGTTACTACCCGGGCAGGCGAAGTTGCGAACGCGCTGGCGGCGGAACTTGAGCTTACGACCGGTTGCGCACGATTCGGATGCAATTCCACAGACTCGGTGACGCTGGTCGACTTTGCGCCGGCTGCGAACGCCGGATTTCGCTTTGAGAATCTGGAAGCCTATGGTATTGCGCGCGCGCTCGAAGGATCCGGCGTTTTGTTTTCTGCGTTTTTTGCGCTGACCAATCGCGTCGGGCCGGATGGATCCGATCAATGGCGTGCAAATTTTCGCGATGGATCGCTAAAGTTGCAGCGCGTTTTGCTCGGCTTGCTGGGGTTCGCAGAGGCCTGATTCCGTCGCCGATGCCGCGCGCAGCTTTAGAGCGCGGACGAAAAAAAGACCGAGAAATTGCGCAACGCGGCGACATAAACCGTGAGTTTGCGCCTGCGTTTACCGGGAGAATTTCCTGCTCCGCTTTCAATTCTGCATTCCGCGCAGACGATACATTGATTGCAAAGAGGAGTGGGAATGCTCGCAGCAGTCAGCGCCCGATATCGTATTAAACTCACCGTTGCGGTTTACAAAGATAAAAAACTGGCCTATCGAAACGATATGCTGGTGCCCTCCGTTTATCACCGCCGCTCGGAAGCTCGTGCGCATATCAAAAAGGAAATTCGGGAACGCTTGCTTGCGTCGAATTTCTTCATCTCACCGCGCGTGGATTTTGATCTCGTGCGCTATACCCAGGAAGCGAGTTGCAACACCTATTTGCGCTATCGCATCGTGGAGGAGGAAGCGCAGACTCCGGCCGACGCGCTGCCTGGCGCGCTGCAACCCGGCGTCGATCTTCGTATTCAACGCGCGGGCGAATAGTCGGGACGCAGGCTCCCGACCAATTCATGCTTGACCCGGGCAATTCCCGGGTCGACTCAGCAGTATGGCTTCCGCCCAGAGCGCTGCAGCTCAAGAAGAGCTTGAAGCGCACCTGCACGCGTATCAGCAGATCTTTCGCGCCGTCATCCGCAAACGCAATCTGCCTCCGGAAACCGGCGCCGCCATGCTGGGCAAAATTAAGCCCATGCAGCAGTCGATCGCACATCCGGACGAATACCTCGATCGAATCGGCGACTTCGCTCAGGCCCTCGGCGTAAAGCCGGAGGCGCTGGCGAGCTTCATCGGCGCGAATCTCCTGCCGGCCCTGGAAGGGGTCCGGCGCGAACTCAAGAAACGTAAGGCGGAAGCTTCCTCTGCCGCCGCCGCCCCGCCCGTCGCAGCGGGCGCGTCGTCGCCAGGCGCAGCCGGCGCAAGCGCGTCGCGCGGCGGAGAATCCTTTCTGGCCGAGCTGTTGCGTGCGGTGGGCGGCGCGGCGGCGCCGGGCGATCGTTTCGTCGAAGAAGACTACGGTATCCTCAAGTTGATCGGAGCCAGCGGCGAACGCCTCGGCCGCAGTGCGAGCGCTTTGCCGCCCGGCGCCATCGCCGGGGTCGTAGTCGAGAGCGGCGGTTCTGCACCGGCCGCCGACGCCAGCAAAGCTGCCGGGGACGACGCTCCCGGGCGCCCCGGACCAACATCCGAGCCGCCGGCCGTCGGCGGGTCCGCAAGCTCGGTTTCAGCAGGGACGCCAGCGCGCGTTGCTCCGCCTGCGGCTGCGAGCGGGGGCGCCGAGCGATCTATTCTCGCCGAGCTTCTCGAAAAATGCGGCGCCCATTTAAATGTCACGGAGCGCCTTGAGCCGCGCGACTACGCGGAGGACTCTATCCCGGCCGACGAGGCCCTTCCGGCGATGGCCGACGAGGCGGCGAACGCAGGATCGGCGCGCGAGCGCGCGCCAGCG
>JAVHPJ010000152.1:0-9241 GCA_036170535.1 Leptospirales bacterium
TTCCGGCGCTGGGCAACCGTACTCCGCGCGAGGCGGCGCGGGATCCGGATTTGCGCGAGGTGCTCGAAGGCTTGCTCCAGGGCTTCGAGCGCATGGATTCCGGCGACGATATCAATGCGGCGCCGGTGGATCGGTTGCGGGCCGAACTGAATCTGCCGCGCGGTGGGAAGTAAGAGCAGGGCGCCGAGCGCATAGCTTCGCGAAGTATCTCGTTGTATGGGGCCGCCTCTCTATTTGGGCGGCATTCCGCATTGGACGGGGGGAAGGGGAGGGCCGCGTTCGCAGAGCCGTGCCTGCCTCGTGGCGTGTGCCGATCAGTCGGCTTGTCTGGTGGCGGGTAGGGTCGAACAGAAGCGGGTTGTCGGCAGGTACGGGTGTATGGATTGGGAGTAGGGGGCGACGGATGCTCCCCCTCTCTCGGACCCAACATCAGGGAAAAGCCTATAGTCTCAACCTCACTGGTGCAACGAGTGAAGCGAGTAAGACGGAACTACATTACATTTTTCCCAAGTTTTTCCATTTCGACTTGACATTTTTCATGAATTTTTCCACTTATCAAATGTGGACATAAAGCAGGAAGTGCAAAATGCGCTATCGAGTCACTTGACGCCTGAGATGATTAGAGCGCTGCGGCGACCATTCGAGGACTTGTACGCTCGCCAAGTCGCTCAGGGGTATTCGATTCCAGAATTGAGAACCTATTCGAACGCCACGCACCTACTGCGATGCGACGAGGCATACGAGAGCCTGATGGCGCATTCGAACGGTGGAGCGCCATTTCGTGTGAATGAGCGCTTTTTTCGGCGAGTATGGCACTACGCCGAAGTGGAATTTGGTCCTTTCCGGCTGTATCCCAAGCGGCTACTCTTGCCGAATCGGCGGTTCATGTCGGCCATTGCTGATAGTTACAGCCTCTCTTTTCCCAGCCTTTTTGGCAGATTGGGAACTCCAATCCGAGGCTTCTTGGTGCATAATGGTAATGAAGAATTAACATATTTAGCGATCCAATTTCGATCCGATCAGTCCGGCGAATGGATACCTGATCTCACGAGCACATTGGTCGATACAGGGCATAATTTTGACGCCTCTGAGGAGCAGGTTTTTCACCCTGTTTTTGCGAGTGCGCCGGAGTTGACAGAGGACGACTTAATCGATAAACAGTTTTTAATGCGTCGAAACGATGCCGACGATCGAAATACACAAAAAACAAATGCTGCTGCAAAAAAAGTTCATTCCGGAGCGACTGATTGAAACCCGTGAGCGGATGCAATTCACGCAAACGCAATTAGCGCACAGTTTGGGTCTTTCACGGCAAGCCATCGCAATGTATGAATCAGGCAAAATGGCGCCCGACCCCGACCGTGTTAGTGCTTTGTCGCAAACTTTGCGAGTCCCTTATAGGTATTTTTTCAAAGAGCGTCCGAGGCTTGCGCAAGTGGGGGCGGCGATTTTCTTTCGTAAACAGGCGGGTGCGGCCGCTTCCGCCCGGCGCGCCGCTGGCCGTGAAGTGGAATGGCTCATCGATATCGTGAGCGCTGTCCAGAAGCGAATTGCCCTGCCGGCAGTGAGTATCCCGAGCGAAGAAGGGCAAGATATCGACGAAATTTCAAACGAATGGCTTGAAGACAAAGCGATCAAGTTGCGGGAAGCATGGGGTCTCGGGGTAGGTCCTATCTGGAATATTGCGGGATTGCTCGAGACGCATGGAGTCATCTTGGCGACCACTTCTGTTTCGAGTAAGATTGATGCGTTTTCCGTTTACTTTAATGCCCCAATTGGAAGGCCAGTACTCTTTCTCAACAGTGAAGCATCCAAGGCGCGCCGCCGCTTTACATTGTTGCATGAACTGGGACACATGATCTTCCACAAGCATTGTACTTCCGAATTCTTGAACAATTTGGACGCCGCCGCGAAGCTCGAGAGACAAGCTGATTACTTTGCCGGTGCGTTTTTGATGCCCAAAGTTTCATTGAGGCAAGTCTTCAAAAAGCCGGCGACTGTTACATTAAGCGAGCTGCTCCGAGTTAAGGCGCAATGGGGAGTGTCTGTTCAGTGCTTAATTACTCGTCTTTTCCAGCTGGGCGATATCACGGTGAGCCGGCGGACTTATCTGCACAAGCGAATATCCGAGCTTGGGATGAATCGCAGAGATCCTGCTGATGATGAGCTTGAGTTAAAGCCTGCAGAGGAGCCCGTCTTATTGCGCAAGGCTCTGACGATAATCGCTCTCAATGAGAGGTCCCAGCGCTCATTCGAGGACGAAGTGGCATTGAGCTGGGAAACGATTACGTCTCTGTTGAGTCCTGATAAGCCGGCGAGAGTCGTAGTGGCCGGTAGGCCAGGGGCAGGTCTTGTACACAATTTCGGCTCGCCGCTTCGTCGTGGCGGGGAGGAGCGAAAATCATGACTCAACCGGAGAGGCATTCGACGGGTATTCTCAAGCGCGGTTATCGCGCCGGACGCGATGAAGTTGACGAAATAGCTCTCCATCGGCAACGACATAGTCTCGAAGCGTTGGCGAGTCCAACCGTCGAGGACAAAGCTGCTCTCAGCGTCATCTACTCTAATCTCGGGCAAACCGAGCGCGCGCATCAAATATTGGAGCAAGCGCAACGTGAATACCCGGAAAACGAACTGCTTCATGCGTGTTCGGCAGTTCTCTCAATAGTTGAGAACGTTATCCCATCGCATCGAATAGTCGAAAAGTTCTTCCAGGTAGTGCCCAGCAAAGTGCAGCCCGCATTCAACTTTGAGATCATGCTGCCGATTTTGGGAGAAGAAGCTCTTTTGTCCTGTCGAGTCGATCGTAATTTCTGGGCGAACGTCAATTGGGGTCCGTTTGACGCCGAGTTCCCAATCGACAAGTCGTGTATGGTCGTTGAAGTCGTGACCGATGCGCTTGTTTGGGAAATACAGCGGCGGTGTCGGTTGGGCCTGCTGGAGAATGAGGAAGCCTTTTTGATGGCGAGACTTTCCTCTTCGGCCCTTGAGTCGATGCTTGCCGCTATTGAATCCTCTTCCAGCAGCGAGATTCCTTCGATCTCACAGCAAGGATTGGAGGAGTTTACTCATCTTGCCTTGTCTGGCGAATTGCGATCTTCTGCCCCTGAATTAGTTGGCGGGCAGCCGGTAGCTGAAGCAAAGCAGCTACGTGGTCGAGTGTATTCTTTTGTAAAGCGTGCGCGCGGCGGTGCGACGCAGCGTGGAAAATTTTAAATGGACTTGGCGTCGCAAATCAAGTATTCCGTGTCTGAGTGCGTCAGGTCGCATGTGCGAGCGCGCCGTGACCTTTATCATGACATTGCTCCACGCGCGCTATTAAATGCATCAGCATTGACCGAATTTCTCAGAGATATCCTCGCGTGCGACGAAGGTGGAGTCTTTCGTTATACTATTAACGACCGGCTGCTTCGTTTCGTCTGCCTTGTCGCCCCTCGCAAGGCGAGTGGCGGAGAGACGAACAGTTTTGAATTCCCCTTGTTCAACTGCAATGCAGCGAATGCTGCTGCGCAATCCGATCTGATTCTCCTTACATATGTCGTAATTATTGCAGTCGCCGACCTGTTTGGGTTTGATGAGTGTGAAGTGCGAAGCATGCTCGTTGTTTCCCAGAATCGCGCGGGAAATGAGATATCGTAGCATGAGACATAAAAAACGTTATCGGAAGTTAAGCAAGCAAATAGTAAGCAGTCCGGCGCCGGGCTGAATCGTATCGGCGCAAAAGTTTCACTTCTGCGACCCGTTAGGATGTTGGTCATTCCGCGTGGCGCGAGGGAGCGGGTAGTTCGGGAACGAATCTCCACAAGCGGTTCTTGGCATTTTCGTAAGACATTTTGGCGGCCACCGAAGTGGGCACGCCGAGAATCTCCCAAAGATTTTGTTCATAAACGGCTTCGCAAAGCTGTGTCATCCACAAGGCTGCCGCAACGTCCGGCTTCGTTCCGATGCCCTCGCTGAGGTGCATAACTGAGTTTCGGGCGTTGGTGACTTCCTTAGCCGCGTTGTCAGGTGCTTTATCCCACAATGAACAGACTTCAGTTTTTTGAAACAGATGAATCAGTCGCTCCTCCAGTTTGTTTGCGGCGCCCTGTAATTTGCCGCGCCGCGCGCGGTCGATGCCCTCCAACGCAGCGACAGAAAAGAGAAATCGCCCCTGCTCGACGATTGGACCGCCGGATATTGTAAGCCAGTAACTGTAGAAAGAATACGAAATCTTGTCCTTGGCCTTCATCCAATTCTGCAATAGTGCTTCCCGTGTCAGAGACGTTCTTTCGATGTTTTGCTCGGCTAAGTGTTCTTGCCGGAAATCGAGTGAGGTGGCGGCAGCGTCACCCTTCAGAAGTTCAATTCGCTTGCTGGAGCCTTCGTCTGCAAGATGGATGGTCATCCAAGTATGTTTCGGATTCAAGTCTGCCCGCGCAAGAAAACTGAGAAAGTTATTTGCATGATGTAAGGTTTCTGCATACGTTTTGGGCCAACTTCCCGATTCACTAGGTTCATAGCGCAGTAAGGTCCGTGGAATTAATGAAAAGAGGCCGTCGATTTTCTTCAGACGGTATTCCGCAGTCAGGCTGAGCCGACCTCCATTGACGACACAAGTGTATATTGAAGGCTCCGGTATCTCAATGAGTCGTTTGCCATTCTCAGTGCGTGATGTTACTGAGTCAGATTCAACAAAAGGGTGTATTCCCTCGAACTGAAGTTCAGCGGATTCAAGCCGATGCAGTTGCGCGTGCGTTAAGTGTGCACCTCTCCACGCCCGCCGAAACCATATAGTATTACTTGTGAAATGTATCTCGGCGAAGGTTTGAGACTCGTCTCCACCGCGACAGTCTTCCAATGTCCAAGTCTCCCGATGACTCGTTCTGCCAAGTATTATTGCGTGGTTTTCGTTAAGCCAGGCTGGCGCAGAGTTGTCTTCGAGAACAGATGCCATAACAATTTTACCGGAGCCGAAACGCGCCAATTGCAACTGGCCCGACCATGCTCGTTCTTCCTGGCCGACTGGCCAGAACATCCCCGAATGCGTCTCTGTGTTGCTCGCCAATTTGCTCATTTTGGTTCCCTTCGTGGACTACTGAAAGCGCGGATGCCACGCCGTCGCAGTTTGTGCCCTAACCCACAATATTTCTTGCTTAGCTTCGTGCTTCTCGCACCGAGGGCAAACAGTAATTCGTCAACCCTGGTGGTTCTTGGCATAGGCGAACAAAAGCGGAGCGGGGTCGCCCGTGTTTGCCGGGATGCTGAGAAACATTGCGAACTCTTCGTCCTGAGACGGTTCGACTGCAACAATGGGCCGCAAGGTTCCGTCCGGATGGACGCCATAGCATGCCTGCGCGCCTCCTTCAGGAGCTCGCTCGCTCGCTCGCTCGCGGGCGCTGGCCAGCCAGTACCGGACCTGCTCGACGGTCAGGAGTTCAGATAAAGAGGAGCCGGGATGACAAGGACCCGTACAAAAACCCAAAATCGCACCTACTCCCATGAGTCGCCAGAAGGCCCTCAACGAAAGTAGAAAGCGGCGGGACGCGGCCGGTGGTAGCTAGCCTGAAACGATTCTATCGGCGGTGCGGACATCACCCGTTCCGCGAGCGCTGCACGGTGGCTATCACTCGATCCGGGAATTCGCATTGACAATCTCCTAAGTCCGCTTCAAACAATCCTTATAGTAGGTATCATACCATGTCTCACAGAAACGAGTCTTTATTCGGTCAATCAGCGATTCAAACTATTGGCCCATCTTTGGCTTCGATGCAGGGAATGCTCGCTTCGTTCCATGGCGGCGGCATGGCGGAAGCCGTCGCGGTTTTCCGGCGGCAACAAGAACTGTTCGATCGCATGGCTTTTCAAAGCGTTCAAGCATTTAAGCCGTCGACCTCGGGATTGGCGGCCATCGCCGGGGTGACATCTCTGCTTGCGCCTTTTCGGCACTGGGATCAGCTCAATGATCGGCTCAATGGTTTTACAGGCATCTTGTCCGGTTTTGCAGATGCTCAAAAACAACTTTCCGGCATACAATCAATGTACGCGACCGGGATCACATCGCTCCTTAGTCTTCCAGATAAAAATTCATTTTTTCGGGCTGTCCGGCAGCCTGTGCTCAGAGTGGGACTCCAGAGAACCGCCCGCCAAAGTTTGGAATCCTGCCTTGGAATCGTGATCGAGCACAACGCGACAGTGGAAGACTCCGGCTTCCCGCTTGCTTCCGTCCAGGAGGTCGAGCGCCAAACGGCCGTCTCCGCGGCGACCGTCGTGGCGTTCTCGCTCGAGGAAAGTGAGCTGGAGGAGACGGACTTTGTTTCAATCAGGGCCTCACTCTTCAATGGCGACAACTGGACCGATTTGCCCCAGGCATTGAGACGGCTGGATCCCGCTCTGGAACGGGCGCTGATTGCGAGTCGGCTACGCCGAGAAAAGCAAGGATCACCCGGTTACGTAGAACACGCGGCGATCTCGATGCGAAAGTTAATCGAGCGGGTGCTCGCGCTTCTGGCTCCCGTAGAACAAGTCCAGGCGTGGCTCAACAGCCGGCCATTGCCGCTTCCTGAGCGGTGGACCAAGAAAAATGGCCAGCCAGGCCAGACCGGTCAGATGGCGTATCTCCTGCGCCACATTGAAGCGCCGGCAACTGGAGAAATCCAGGAATTTTATTTCGCTCAAGTGCGCATGGCCAGCATGTTGCTCAGACATTTGCATGACTGCGCGCACGACGTGGAATACAAAATCAGTCATCCTCAGTTCCTTGCGGCTCAGCTTCAAATCGAAGGGCTGCTGCGCATGTTTCTGCGGTTTCATTTCGACGGCCGATGACAACGCTGCGGACCGGGCCGAGGTCGATCGAGTCTTGCCGGGGGTGTCGTGCTGGTGAAATATTGCCGGCTCCCTGCCCGGTCGTGGCGCCATTTACAACATAATTAGCATTTTGTTGTAAACCGGCCGGGCGAGCGCTTCCTGATTCGCTCCGAATCCTGCCGAACGTTTCCGCCGGGCCAATCCCGACCGCACGCCGATACTACAACCATGCGGCCACTCCCGCGACACAACCAGGCCCGCGCCATCGCACCCGCGACCGCCGCCGGCGAACTGGCCACGCTCGAACGCGCCGGCACACCGATCTATGACGCCCGCATCACGGCCGCCGCCGGATGGCTCGCCGCCAACGGCTTCCACGACCTCGGCGACCTGCGAACCTATTGCGCCGGCCTGAGCGCGTTTCTCGACGCCTTTCGCAAGGCGCGCCCGCGGCCCGCGCCGTCCACCGTCAACGGCTATCGCGCCGCGCTCATGGCCTCCGCCCGGCGAAGCTTTCGGCGCGACCCGGTCGCGCTCGCCGCCGTGCGCGAAACCCTGCGCCGCATTCCGCTCGGCCAGCCGAACGTGCGCGTATCCAGCGAGCGCGTCCTTTCCGACGACGAATACGCGACGCTGTCCGCCGCCGTCCAGGCCCAGGACGCGCGCCTCGCGCTCTTGCTCGAACTCCTGTACAAGACCGGCCTGCGGATTTCCGAAGCGCTCGACAGTTGCTTTTCCGATTTCAAGCGCACAACCCGCGCCGACGTCGGCCCGGTCTACCTCCTGACCGTCGTTGGCAAGCGCCAGAAGCAACGCACCGTATTCGTCGACGTCGACCTCTATGAGCGCCTGCGCACGGCGGCGCACGCCATCACCCGCGGCGCGCCGGACGCGTCCGGCTCGTTCGTATTTCCGACTTCGACCGGCGGCCGCCTGGACCGCAGCAATGCGTACCGCACGCTGTCCCGCATCGCGCTCGCGACGCTCGGCCGCAAACTCGGCCCGCACGTCGCCCGCCACTCATTCGCAACCCGCAAAATCCGGGCGCGCGGCGGATCCGTGAAAGCGGTCTCGCTTTATCTCGGCCACTCCGACGTGGCGACCACTGAGAAGATGTACAACCACGACCAGCTGTCCGCAGCCGACGTGCTCGCCGGCTGAACCCGATCCTCCCGGGACACACGCGCGCAAATTGGTCCGGAAAAAACAACCCCGGCGCCCAAAACCAACGCGACCATAAAACTCACCGTCGTCGCTCCGCCCGAGCTCGCGGCGAAACTGGCGCAGGTCGCGAAAGCCGAACGATGCAGTCTGTCCGCACAGGCCGTCGTCGCCCTGAGTGAATGGCTGGCGCAGCGCGCGCCGTACTCGCCCGGCGCCTCCGCTGCGCCGCAGCCCGCCGGCGCGGTAACAGTATTACAGACCCGACAAATATTACGTAGTACGCTCAATCCAATTCGATTGACCGCCCGGGCGGCGCGTTGCCTGCGTGGATCATGGTCCAACCTGCACAAATCCAACCCGAATCGGTCGAACGCCTGGAACGCGAAGCACGCCAGACACTCGTAACTCTGCAGCGCACGCTGATGCGCGCCGGCCGGGACACCGCCGAACTCAGCGCGCTGCGCGTGCAGCTGCGCTCTTATCTGCGCGCAGCCGTCCGCCGGCAACCATAGCGGCGCCCGGCTATCGCCACTCCTCAAGCAGGCCGGCGACATCGCCGAGCGCTGCATCTAAGTCCGGAACGATTCGAGCGAATTCCGGCTGATTCGGGTAGCGCGCTGCAAGCTCGCGGCCCAGCTCCTGCAGCCGTGCGCCGATCAGCGCCAGGCTGCGAGCCGCCGCGCCGACTTCGAACCGCGCGCTGCGCGACGATAGCGTGTAGGCGAAGCCTGCGAGCGCCTGGCTCAGTTGTTGGGCACGCGCGAAACTGCCCTGAAACTCGCGGCTGATCGGTCCGGCTCCGAGGGCTTCGAGGGCCGGCAGCGCTTTGTGAAACGGGCTGCTGGTCAGCGCCGGATTCAAGACGCCCTCAACAAAAAACACGCAGCTCTCGACGGTTTCATCCAGACCGGGAAACCGCACAAGCGCGAGTCGCTCCAGAAAGGCGAGTTGCAGCTGGCCGGCGGCAAGCAGCTCCTCGATCTCAGCTCGGATGTCACTCAGTTCTGAGTGCTTTGGTTCAAACATGGGGAATACCTCGCGGCGCGCGTAGCAGAGCGTTCGCGGGCGCCTAGAAGCATTTTTTGCAAAGGGGAGATCGCCGATAGTTTGCGTACGGATTGAGCCTGGCAGCAAAGGGCTGAACCCTTGCCACTTTGGTGGACAGCTCAAGCAGCCGCGTTTAGTTTCTCAAATTCATCCGGGCTGACGTAGCCCAAATACGAATGACTCCGAACCGTGTTGTAGAAGAACTCTATGTAGTCAAACACCTCTCGGGAAGCCTCGGCGC
>JAVHPJ010000153.1:0-9218 GCA_036170535.1 Leptospirales bacterium
ATCGATGTTCTCGAACGCGCGCGCGCCATAAGTCCGCAAAATCCACGCGTGTATTTTCTCCTGGGCTCCGTGTACGATCGCGCCGGTCGTCGCGAACTTGCCGTGGATGCCTGGAAAAAGGCGCTCGGCTCAAACGGCGGTCGCGGCCTCAATCTGAGTCGCGACGATGAGCGCAAGCTGCGCATAGCGCTGGCGCAGGTCTACCGCCGCGAAGGCGCTTTTGATCTGGCGCTCACGGAGTACCGCCGTATTCGCGAACGCAACCGCGAGTCGCCGCGGGTCGAAGAGGATGCGGAACTGGATCTCGAAACGGGTCTTACCTACTTGAGTTTAAAGGATTACGGCAACGCCGCCACGTATCTTTCCGCCGCCTCCCAGGCGAACACGGCCAGCGCGGAAGTCCGCAAACTTGCTTACCTGCGGCTCGCGCAGGCCTATGCCGGCACGGGCGATGCAGCGGATCTGGATCGCGCGCGGTCCAGCGCGGCGCGCGCCGCGCGACTGGATCCCGCCGATCAGAGTGCGAAACTGCTGCAGGCCTCGATTCTCTTGAAGACCGAATCGCTCATCGAGCGCGAGAAGGCGATTGAGCTTTTGAAAGAGGTGACGCGTTCGGACGTAGATGCTAATACGGCTTCGCAGGCTTTCAACTTGCTCGGATCGGCGTACATGAAAAACGGCGAGTATCGCCGCGCCTTGTCGGCCTTTGATTCCGCCGTGCAGCTTGATCCTTCCAATCAGGAAGCCTATCAGAATCAACGTGCGGCGGCAAACGCCTACGAACAGGGGCTCTGACACTGTTGCGGAAACTATCGCTTCATCGACGCCGGCGGATCGGGTCGCTTGCGCGCCTTGTCGCGTCGGTCGGCCTTGCGCTGACCAGCGTTGCATTGACTCCGGGCTGGTTCGGGCCGACGCTCGTTGCGCAGGATTACTCCGTCGGGCAATTGCGCTCCATGCTGCGCGGCGGGGGCCTCGAGCGGCGTCAGGCGATCTGGTACATACAGCAAACGCGCGCGGATGAATTGTTTCCGGAGGCGGCGCAGTACCTGTTTACCAGCGAAGACTACGACGATCATCGCGCCGTAATCAACACGATGCGCGCCTACGGGCCGCGGCTCGAAAACTATCTGCCCAACTGGTATCTGCTGCTGGATCGCTACATTGGCCTGGATCGTCCGCCGGATGTGTTGGTGGAATGCGTCACGCTGGCGGTGAACTGGCGCGAACATCGATTGATGCCTGCCTTGTTGCGCCTCGCGCGCCACCCGCGGCAGGAGGTGCGCATGGCGGCTTTCCAGGCCATGGCGCATTTATCCAACGACATGCTCATTCCCACGCTGCTGCGACTGGTTACAGACGAGCGGCCGATCTTTCGCATGTACGCGCTGGAGGGCATGATGCGCTTCAACGATACGCGGCTCGCGCCTTTTATCCAGGCGGCGCTTGCGGATTCCAGCAAGTCGGTCCGCCTGCTTGCGGTCAGCGCAGCGGCGGCGCAGCCCAATCCGGATCAGCAGGCCGGCGTAATTGCGCGGCGCTTCAGCGAGGATTCGGACCCGGAAGTGCGCGAACGCATTCTTGAGGAATTGGTCGCCCGCAACTGGCGCAGTCAAATCGCAGTTGTGGGTCGGGGCGTGGGCGACGAAGCGCCCCTGGTGCGAACGGCGGCCCTGGCGGCCGCGCGCAGTTTCGGCGATCGATCGCTGGCGGCGGCCATCGCGCGTCAACAGGAGCGCGAGACTGTGGAAGCCCTCAAGGTTCAAAGCGTCCTGGTCCTGATGGAGTTGGAATCGAGCGGCGGAGGCCGCGGCCTCGCGCGTTTTGTTGAAAGCGACGAATCCGCACGCGTGCGCGAAATGGCGGCGGCGGCCCTCGGTTATTTGCGGGAACGCGCCGGCCTGGCCGCACTGGCGGCGGCGGCCAACAACGACGAGTCTCCGGCGGTCCGGGCGGAGGCGGCGGCGGCTCTCGGCCGCCTCGGAGATAATCGCGCAATCGCTCCTCTGGTTGAAACGATTCGGCGCGTTGACGAGTCGTATGAGATACGGAGCGCGGCGGCCCTGGCCCTCGCCGAACTGGATACCCGCGAGAGCCGTACCGCCCTGGAGCAGCTGCAAAATGCGACGGAAATCGGCGCATTTCGCGAGCGCATTCAGAAACTGCTGGCCGAACTCCGAGAATAAACACGGGCCCGCCGATGCGGCGCCTGCGGGCTGCGCACGCCAGGACGGCGCGCCCGGACCGTTCAGCAGCGATACTCGATGGCAGGCTCCGACGACATACTCGACCTCACCGGCGTCCTCGGCGCGGCTGACGACTGGACTCCGGAAAGCGTCCCGCTCGCAGGAGCGCCGGAGCTGGGCGAACTGGACGTGAGCGCCCTGGGCGAGCTGAGCGATTTTGACAGTCTGCTGGTCGAAAAGCCCGCCCCGGCGGCCAGTGTTGAACGCCCGGCGCCGCCGACCGAAGCAGCCGCGCTCGAGGCCCCGGACCTTCTCCCGGACGCGCCGGCTGCCGACAGCGAAGAGCCAGGCGGCGGGTCGCGCCGGCGTCGTCGCGATCCCTTTGCGGGCGTGCAATTTTCGTCAAGTCAGGCCGCCATGCAGGCGCGCGGGCTGACGACCCTGTCCGATATCAAGCGCATCAAGCGCGCGCGCGTAAAACACGAAGGCCAGCGCGTCGTCACCGACGACGTAAAAAAACTCAAATCCTTGTCCATCGAGCCGCGACTGACCGCCGGCGAGTACATCAACTATTATGTGGAGCCGGTGCGCATCGAGTACTACATACCGCGCGAGTCGCGTTTCGCCGTTGAGACGCGGTATCTTTATATCCCTCTGATTGATCCGACGCCCCGCGAGCACGAGGCGATCCTCAAAGAGCACATCGCGAAAAATCGTTTTGTGGATCTCATTGAGATCATGAATGAACATCCGATGCACATTACGGACATTCTTGAGTCTTACAACGGAACCATGCACATCTATGAGTCGCTTTCGCGCGCGATTATGGAAGCGGACCAGGGATCGGACGAGGCGTATCGCACGGCCTTTTACCTGGTGGAAGTGTTGATGGATTACGAGCCGACCTACGCGGCGCTTGAATTCCTGGGCGATTTCCTCTCGTGGAATCTCAACTGGCTGATTCGCGCCATGAATGCGCTGGTCGTCGAGTTCGCCGCGTCCGACAAGACGATTTCGTATTTGATAAAAAAACGCAATATTTACTGGGAGCAATACAACCTGGACTACGACGAACGCTTTGAGATCCTCGCGGCGCTTTTCTTTGAGCAGGCCTTCCCGAACCGCGGTCTGGAAATCCAGGAAGAAGACTATTTTTACGACATCTTCGACAAAAAGTTCAAGATGTGAGTCGGCTGATTCAGATTCTCTTCGCCCGCCCGCCGGCGCCCGGCCGAGTCAAGACCCGGATCGCACGGGTCCTGGGCGAGCGGCGCGCGCTCAGACTCTACGAGACGCTGCTGGAACGCGCGCTCGCGCAATTTCGCGCTGATTCGCTGTACATCTATTCCGCTGAGGCGGACGGCCAGGGCCTGCTTGCGCGTCAGTTGGAGCGGGCGGGCGCCGCCGGGGCCGGGCTGCGATTACAGCGGGGCGCCGATCTGGGCGAACGCATGGCGCGCGCAATCGCGGAGACGGCCGGCGAATTTGCCGGCCGCGAACCGGACGCGGTCGTGCTACTGGCCGGAACGGATATCCCCGGGTACACGCGCGAGCTGGCTCTGCTCGCCGCGCAGTCGCTGAACGCGGCGGACGCGGTTCTGGGACCCACGCTGGACGGCGGATATTATCTGATTGGAATGTCTGTTGCGCTTGCGGCCGATGAAGCGCGCATGTTGCGCATTTTCGCCGATCTCCCATGGTCCCATCCGGACACCCTGGCGCGCCAGGCGGAGCGACTCGCGGCGGAAGGCTTGCGCATTGCGCGCGCGCCGACGCTGCGGGACATCGACGAATTCGACGATCTCGCGGCGGTCGTAGCCGAAGGCGCCGACTGGTTGCGCGAACACCTGCCCGACGTGCGCGCGGTGCTGCCCGTGTTAAACGAGGCCGAGAACCTGCCGCACGTTTTGCCGGCCCTGCGCGCCAGTCCCTGGATTCGTGAAGTGATCGTCGCGGACA
Organism: Leptospirales bacterium; assembly: GCA_036170535.1. Classification (GTDB taxonomy): domain Bacteria; phylum Spirochaetota; class Leptospiria; order Leptospirales; family Leptonemataceae; genus SSF53. The sequence continues at coordinate 4,146 of JAVHPJ010000153.1, forward strand.
ACGGCAGCACAGACGACTCGCCGGGCCTTGCCGCGGCGCTGGGGGCGCGCGTCACCTTTTGTACGGAGCGCGGCTACGGCGCGACCTGTCTCACGGCGCTGGCGAATATAGCAGCGCGCGGCGGCTGCGATGCGGTCGTATTTCTGGACGCCGACGGTTCCGACGATCCCGCCGAACTGGAAATCCTGCTGGCTCCGATTTTTTGCGGCGCGGCGGCGCTCTGTCTGGGCGCGCGCACGGGGCCGCTTGCCGCGCCGGGCGCGCTTTTGCCGCACCAGCGCGCGGGCAATGCGCTGGCGACCTGGCTGATTCGTCTGTTCTGGGGCCGCCGCTACGAGGATCTGGGTCCCTATCGTGCGATCGAATGGGCCGCTTTACAGGCTTTGCGCATGGACGACCGCAATTACGGCTGGACGATACAAATGCAGATCCGCGCGCTTCAGCGCGGACTCAAGATTGTCGAAGCTCCGGTGCGGGCGCGGCGGCGTTTACACGGCAAAAGCAAGGTGACCGGCACGCTGATCGGCTCCATTCAGGCCGGCCGCATCATCCTCAGCGTCATTTTTCGCGAATTCTATTTGCAAAAGTTCGGGAAGGCGGCGCGTGCTGACAGTGCGGAGCGCAGCCATGACTCAAAAAGAAACGAGTAAGGACGAGCCGGAACTCCCGGAACCGACCGGCGGGGTCGTCAGCGATCCCGGGCAGCGTCCGATTGAGATCGACGTGCACGATGAGAGCGATCGCTATCACAAGAAGAAGTTAAAATCCGCCGCGACAGAGCAGGAACCTTGATGATGTCTGAGTCGCCCGCCGTGCCAACCGAACCGGAAGACCTGCGCGAGTATTACATTACGCCGGATTACCTGGCGCAAATGCGGCGACGAGCGCGCGAATGGACGGACGAATTTCTTCAGTTGCAGATGAGCTACTTCCGTCGCACCATTCCCGAGTATCCGGAGGTGGCGGAGGCGCTCGAAGGAGAGTTATACGCCCGCACGTTGAATCGTCTCCACCGAGCGGCGCGCTCGCGCAGTCTCGTGGAAGTGAAAGCCATGCTGAAAAAGTACGGCGCTCAACCCGACTATCGCGAAATACTGGAAGCGGAACTGGAGATTCGTTCCGGCGTCCGGCGTCTGACCGATCGCACCGATGGACGCGGATCGCGAATAAGCGAATAAGCCGGCTGCATGTTACATGAATTGCACAGCCATCTGTACGGCTGCCTGGTTGCGGACGATCTGGCCTGGCTCGCTTCTCGCAAGCCGCCGCGCTGGTCGATCTTCACTGAGTCGTATCGCGCTGCGTATGGCCGCGATCCGGAAATTGAAGGGCTTTTCACGCCCGCCGCTCGGTCGCGTCTGGAATCGTATTATTATTTTACTGCGCCTGGCGACTTTCGCAAGTTTCAGGCCGGCTTCGACTTGATCATCGCTGTCGCTCATACGGACCCCGAGGAACTGGCCGCGGTTGCGCTGCGCGTGGGCGAACGCGAAACCGCCGACTACGCCGAGTATCGTATGTTGTTTTCGCCACGCGAAAGTTCGGCGAGCTTTCGCGAAAAAGTCGTCGCCTGCGCCGAAGGTCTGGCGGACGCTTCCGCGCGCACCGGAAAGACTTTGCGCCTGGCCGTGAGCCTGCCGCGCGAGCCGCAGGCCTGCGCCGCGCGCTACGAAGACACGCTCGCGTGCCTGGCTGCGTCGGCGAAAGTTTGCGAAACGATTGTCGCGATCGATTTTTGTCATGTGGAAGAAGGCTCGCCGCCGCGCGCGAAACGCGATTTTTTCTCCGCCGTTCAGGCCGAGAATCGTCGCGCGCCCGAGCGCGCCCTGGCGGTATTGTATCACGTGGGCGAAAGCTTTCAGGACAAATCGGTCGAGAGCGCGGCGCGCTGGGCGGTGGAGAGCGCACAGATCGGCGCGCACCGGTTGGGACACTGTGTTGCGCTCGGCGTCAATCCCGAGTTCTACCGCGATACGACGCGCTACGAAATCGCAGCCGAGCGGCGCGCGCAATTGGAGTTCGAACTGGAGCGCGCAGCGGATCTTCGCGCGTACGGCTATGCGATCAACGCGGATGCCTGTGCGCGCGAACTGCGCGAGCTGCAAGCCTGCGACGACCAGGAGCCCGTTCCGGCGCACTACGATTCCGCGCGTCTGGATCGTTTGCGCGTCTTTCAGGACTGGTGTATGGCGCAGGTGCGCGCGAGCGGCGCGATAGTGGAAAGCTGTCCTACTTCTAATCTGCGAATCGCCGGCCTGCGTTCGCCCGAGTTTCATCCACTGACGCGTTTTTTACGGGCGGATCTCGCCGTAACGCTTGGCGCCGATGATCCGGGCATCTTGCAGACGACTTTGCGGGCGGAATACGAATTGGCGCAAAGCTGGTTCGGGGTCGCAAAAGAGGATGCTCAGCGCATGCAGGCGACGGCCGCGCGCGCAACATCCGAGCGGCTTTCCGGGCGGCGCGACGAGTGAAAGAGACTCAGGTCTCTTCGCGCTCGATGTACTTGCCTTTGCCGCGCGCTACGATCTTGCCGATTTCGTTTTCGATCTCGGCTCGATTTTCTACGATGCGGCGGTTTTTTTTCACAAACCAGCCGCGCAGATAGAGATTTTCGCCGATTGCAGCGGGTTGCAGATAGCGGATCGTTAATTCGCCGGTGGTAGTGTCGAAGTTCATGGCGCTGTTGATATGGCCCATGATCTCGTCCAGGATGACCGAGAGGACGCCTGGATGAACTACGTTGGCTTCGCTCTGGAACTTGGGCGGACAGCGATATTCGCCGTACACAGTGTGCGTATCCTCGTCAAACGTGAGTTTGAGCTGGAGGCCGTCGGGGTTGTCCGCTCCGGAACCGAAGCTGAGATTGCTGTTTCTGGCTGACATCAGATTCGGGATGCGCAATGGATAAAAGCAAGCCCCAGATTGTCAAGCTAAAAGGGCGCTGCCGGAGCTGCTGGATCATAGAGCGGCGGGCTCGCCAGGGGCTCTGCAAAGACGTTTTTGACGCCGCGGATCGCGAACGTAGCGGCGGCCGGCGCGGATTTAACGGCGGCGTCGCTGGCGTCGGCGCCCCAGTTCTTGAGCTTTCGCACGGATGTGCTTTTCTTCGCGCTCATCGGCGCTCTGCGACTCCGCCTGGCGGCCGGCGAACTCCGGCGCGAGCCTCAGCAGTCGCTCCGGGTAGTTGGTAAACAGACCATCGACGCCAAAGCCAAGCGCTTGCTGCATGTCTTCCGTGCGGTTTACGGTCCACGGGTAGACGCAGAGGTCTGCGGCGTGCGCCATTTCGACAAATTTGCGCGATACGCGTCCGAAATCCGGATTAATGCTGAAGGCGTCGTACTGTTCTTTGAGCGCCGCGAGATCAAGGCCGGCGAGCGAATCTTCCGTCAGAAGACCAATGCGCACCGCCGGGGCCAGGGCGCGCACTCGTTCGAGCGCACGCCAATCAAAAGACGATACTAAGACGCGCGTTTCCATGCCCATCCGGCGAATCAGGCGGGCGGTCTGCGCTTCAATGCCGTCCGGCGCTGCGCTGTCTTCCACGGCATCGGGCTTGATTTCGATGTTTACGAGCAGTCCGGTGCGGCGCGCCACTCGTAGAATTTCGCCCGGCGTCGGCGGCTTTGCGCCGGCGAAAGCCGGATCAAACCAGGCGCCCGCATCGAGTCGGCGCACCTGCGCATAGTCGAGTTGATTGGCGGCGCCAGCGCCGTCAGTGGTGCGGTCCAGCGTGGCGTCGTGCAAGACGATTACGCGGCGGTCGCGGGTCAGGCCGACGTCCACTTCCACCATATGCGCGCCGGCGCGGGCGGCGGCCGCGCAGGCGATGAGCGTGTTTTCGGGATACGCCCCGCTGTAGCCGCGATGAGCGATGACGAGCGGTCGCGTGGAGAAGTCGACGGGCGTCACGCGGGGCGGCATGGAGGGAAGGGGCGCAGGCCAGCGTCGCGCGGGCGATAAAAAAATGGGTTTCGACCCCAACGCCGGCCGGATAAGAGGATTCCTGACCCGGTAGCGAGCGCGCTGGATTCGGAGTGTTTATGGCGGAACCGCAAGAGCCGTTTAATTTTTTACGCGACCTGGGCTACTTCCTGCTGGGCAGCGCGCTGAAGCTGGAAGAGGGCCTGCGCTGGGAAGCGGCGCGCCTGCTGATCCGCTGGAACGAGCTGGTGCTCAAAGGCGAGGATGACGAAAGCCCATCGGCCCTGAATTTGAAAAAAGGCCTGGATGAATTCTTTGAGCGTGTGCAGCAGGATGAGTCGGCGGCGGCCGCTCGCAAGCCCGCGCCCCCGGCTCATCCGCCCGAAGGCGGGGCGGCGCCATGAGACGCTTTCCTTTTCCGCTGACAGCGGCGCTCCTGGCTCTCGGCGCGCTCGGACTGCTCCTGGGCGAGGCGATCGACTGGCGCCAGGGGCCGTACGCGTACGATCAGTTCCAGCGCTTCTGGGGCGCGTCCTGGTCGCAGTTCTGGCATGCCGCGTACATCTGGCAACCGCTGACCTTCTTTTTCGTGTTTGCCGGCCCGCTGGCCGGAGCGATTGAGCTGGGCGCGCTGTTTTTGTTCGGGCGCTGGCTTGAACCGGAACTGGGCGCCTATCGTCTCGGGGCTTTGTTTTTGGTTTCGGGTTGGGGCGGGCTCTTTGTCGGTTTTCTGGCCGGCGATCCGCTGAATCCGATTCACGGGATGCAGGGCGCCCTCTCGGGACTTTCGGCGGCCGCGGCGTTTTGTTTTCCGCAAACGCGCGTCGCGCTCTTTCGCCGCATTGCGGCGCCGCTCTGGACTTTTGCGCTGCTGGTCGCTGGACTCCTGGCTCTGGTCGCCCTGGTGGAAGGCGAAAGCGCCTTTGTAAACCTGGGCGGAATCGGAGCGGGGGCGCTGTACGCCAGCTTTGCGCTGGGGCTGCGTTTTGGCGGACGCCTGTCGATCGCCGACGCCGATCCCGGTCCGCGCGCGATTGACGATGCGTTGAGCGAGCTGCAGAGCAAATACGGAGCGCCGAAGCCGCCGGGCTTTGATGCGCGGCGCGCCGCGCTGGATCAGATTCGCGGCGAGGCGCCGGCGCCGCC
>JAVHPJ010000154.1:0-9193 GCA_036170535.1 Leptospirales bacterium
GCTGGGCTCCGTGGCTCGACGCGCAGCATCCACGACCAGCGAAGCCGACGGAATTGCGATGGTACGCCAAGTAGAAGTTGATCGCGCGAAAGTTCTGGCGATTGACGGTGAGCCGCATGCAACGCGCGGCGGGAAACGCGGCGGCCGCCTTGTTTAAGAGTCCGGCGCCCAGTCCGCGACCGCGCACCGAACGCCGTACATAGAGCGAGTTCAAGAATACGCCGCGACCCTCGTCGTCCAGGCTTGCCGCCGCATAAGCCGCCGGCGCGCCGCCCGCTTCGGCCGGTTCGGCCAGCCAGAAACGGCGCCCGGAGTCAAATTGCGCTTCGAGGGCGGCGGGCGCATAGAGCCGCTCGAGCATGTACTCGATCTGCTCCGTGGTGATAATGCCCGGGTAGTATTCGCGCCAGATTTCCTGCGCGAGTTCGGCGATCGTCGGCAGGTCGACGCGTTCGGCCGGTCGGAACTCAGACGTCGGGGATGGATCCACGGGCATGACGCGGACAGAAAAAAATGCGCGGCCGTTCGGCATAGCGAATCGCCGCCAGGCCCGGCCGCTTACGATGCGAGACCCGGATCTACTTCGTTTTCTGGATCGTGATTGTGGAACCAGGATCCGCAAGATACGTAAAGACAATCGAATAATTGCCGGCCTCGTTCACGGTGAAGGTTTGACTCGTTGCGCCCTGGGCGCCAGTGGTCAGCTTCGCTCCTGGAACCGTATCATTGTTCGTGGGGCCCTGATCGATCGGACAGGTGAAGTCGTTGTAGGCCGATTGACCGCCGGCGGCGCCGTTGGGATAGCTAACAACATACTCCGCCCCGACCGCGGCGTTCAGCAAAAGCGCAACGCCTATGAATTGCGCCCCGGACTTGAATTGCACCGGCCGAACGGCGCCGGTCGGGCCAATGGCCGGCACATCGGCGATCGCCGCTCCAAAATTCAAGACGCCGCAGCTCGGATTGTCGCCGGTGGCGCCGGCGGCGGCTGCGAGCGCCGCAAGCAGCGCGGTCGTGGTCGACTCATCGTCCGAGTCTTCTTTACAACCGGTAGCAAAGACGGCAAGGCTGAGCGTAAGAACCAATAATATGCGAGTGGATTTCATTAAATGCTCCTGAAAATCGTTGCCGCGACTGTACAGGAATTGTGAGGCGCACGCAATCAGAGCGGATACGCACGAAAACCGAGCGTCTGCGTAGAAACCCGGAGCGTTTTTGTAAATTATGCGGGCCAGGCGGCGTCAGGAATTTAATAGATCGCGCAGCTCAATCGCGGCCGACGCAAGCTGAACGGCTGAATTCACGCCGAGTTTATCCGAGAGATTGGCGCGATGCGTTTCGACAGTCCGCACGCTGATGTTGAGCGCCTGCGCAATCTCTTTGTTTTGATATCCCTGCGCCACGTAGCGCAGGACTTCGCGCTCGCGCTCGGTCAGTGCGTGGAATCCGCTGGCCAGCCGATCCGGAATGCGCAAGCTAGTCGCTGGCGCAGTTTCCGGAAAAGCGTTACCGCCATCGAGAATGCGCCGAATGGATTCGATGAGGCGCAACGGCAGTTCGTCTTTCAACAAATATCCGCGCGCGCCTGATTCGATGGCGCGGCGCAAATCGTCCCAGTCGCGGGAAGCCGTCAGCATGGCGAAGGGCAGCCCGGGTTTTTCGGCAAGCGCCTCCTGGAGAAGCCCAAACACGCTGTGATTGCCCAGCCGAATGTCAAAGAGCGTTAGATCCGGAGGCGGCGATTGCCGCAGTCGGCGAAGGGCGCCCGCGGCATTGGAGACGCTGCCATCCACAGCCAGATCCTCGGTCGCCGCAATGGCGGCAGCGAGGCCGGCGATCACAATCGGATGATCGTCCACGAGAAAGATTTTGCGGCGGGCGCGATCCATGCCCGGCAATTCTACGCCGGAAGGATCCCTGGCGTCAATCCAATGCCTGGGGCGTCGGCTCGCTTACAGCGGCGGGAAGAATGACCACAAAGCGACTGCCCGCGCCCGGCTCGGACCTGCAGGTGATTACTCCGTCGTGTGCGTGCACGATTCGCCGCACCACGGCAAGTTCGAGCCCGTGTCCGCGCGCATCGAAACGAACTGAGGGTTGATAAAGCGACGCAAGTTTTTCCGGCGCAATCCCCGGCCCGTCGTCTTCAAAGCTGAGATACAGGCTGTCCGACTCGCGGGCGATCTCTACCCGGAAATTGCCGCCGTCCGGCATGCCTTCCGCCGAATTTTTCGCGAGATTTAATGCGACCCGCCGAAACCGGTCCACATCCAGATACAGCGGCGCCCCGGCGGCGGCATGGACCGAAACCTGAATGCCGGACGCTGCAAACTGACGCTGCAGGTCTTCGCGCATTGAGGCCGCCAGGACTTCCGGCGTACACGCGCTGCGTCGAACCAGTATGCGATCGCGCGCGTAGTCCAGTATGTCGAGCGCCATCTGGCGCATAAATTCGATTTCGCGTTCGATCCGCTGCAACCGCGCTTCGTGGAGCTCGTCGCGGGCGCGGGAGATTTCGTGCAAAATCATCCGGCAGTGATGATTGATATCCTTTACGATTTCCGCCGCCAACTGTCCGACCGTGGCCAGCGATTCCATCCGCGCCCGACGAATGTGTTCGAGCGCAAGGGCAGTAGACTCGAGCACTCCGCGGATGTAATTGAGTTCCCGTTCTGCCGCGCCTGGCAACGGAGCGTGCAGTTCGATCACTCCGAAGAGTTCGCCGTTACGAAGCGCCGTTGCAAACAACCCGCCGCCTTCCATGCTGATCGGGGACGGCCGGAGCTCAAGAAACGCCGCCGCTGCAGGAGCCAGCGACTGGCGGGCGCCGGCTGCGCCGGGATCGCTGCGCACCTCGCGCCAGCCGGACTGCGCATCCGCGTCTTTCAGATAAAGCCGCGCCCCGGACGCTCCGACGGCCGCTTGCAGGGCTTCGCCAGCGAAGCGGATGGTTCGATCCGCATCGCCCGATCGGTTTAAGTCGCGCGTCAGTTCGAGCAGACTCTGAATGCGCCGACCGAGTTTTTCACTTAACTCTAACGATTCCGAGTAGCGCCGCGCCAGATACCAGCTCTGCGCCAGAACAAAGACCTGAAAGCCCAGCGGCGAATAGGGCCCGGACTGGAGCAGACCAATGTAATACAGCGTATCCCAATAAACGGCTGCGGTGAATACAAACCATCCGACAGCATTAATCCGGGCGCCCGGACGACGCCGCACAACTGCGCGCGTAAGCGCAACAAGCGCGTAGACGCTCCAGACAAATAACGTCGCGGTGTACGGCACGCCGATGTATGTGAACATTCGGGGCGGCAAAATCAGAATTACGAGCGCGCTGACAAGGGATACTGCGAACAGTCCCCGGTACATATTTCGGTCGTATTCATCCGGAAAGATTTCCCGCAAATACGCATGCACCAGCGCGAGCGGCAAAGACACCGTCCAGTAGTCGATGCGCACGAGCCAATCCCAGGGGAAATCCTGAAATAAACCGACAATGTAACGCTCGCCGACGCTGAGCGAACGCAGACCCATGACGAGACAGAAAAGTCCCAACCACAGATACGGCTTTTCACGACGTCGAGCGAAATAGATCGATATGTGATATAATCCGAAAGTCAGAATGGCGCCGGCGAGAAAAAGCGTATGGGCGATGTCGCGCGCCTGGTCGGCGAGCAACGTTTCCGCGCGTCCCAGTTCGAGCCCCTGCCAGAAACCGCCCCAGCGGTGACTGAAATTGGAAACATGAATCAATAATTCAACGTCGCCTTGCGCCGCGAAGGGATGTACGGCCGGCCGCCATTCCGGTTCTTCGTCGGCGGGCGTCGAAGCGGGAACGCCGTTCGATCCGATCAGCGCGCCGTTTGCGTAGAGACGATATGCAGATTCGAGATCCGGAATACGCACAGCCAGAAGCGCGCGTGAGGAATCGCGGCGGATCAGCAGGCGATAGCTCGCAAAACCGTCGGCGGACAGCGGTCTGACGCCGGCGCGCTGGCCATTCCAGAGTCGGGGAACCGGGAAAAAACCGTCCGGCGCAGCCGCGCCGCGTTTGCTGGGTTGCGGCGCGAGAAACTTGCGCCAGTAAAATTCCCAATCGCCAGCCAGCGAGATTCGATCGGCCGCTCCGGGTTCGCGGCCGCGCAGATCCAGCGCGCCGGCGACGACGCGCGGCGCCGGGGCGTCGTCCGGGGCCTGCCGCGCGCATGTACCGCTGCACAACAGCGCCGCGAAAATCGCTCCAATCGCCGACGTGCGCAACATACGTCGGCCGCCGCTCAACGCGCGGCGGGTTCCGCTTCTTCCAGCTCCATGGTTTTGTCTTCTTCAAGCTTCTGCAACGCCATCTTGTAGTCGCCTGGCGCCACTTTGACAAAGAGCTTGAGCTGCGTTTTCCAATCGTCGAGAATTTTGCGCGCACGCGCCGAGCCGGTGTATTCGAAATGCCGCGTAATCATGTGCAAAAGCTCGTCTTCGTCTTCCGCATCCACGATCTCTTCCAGATCCACCATCTCAGCGTTTACGCGCTCCGCGAATGTTTTGTCCGGATCCCACACATACGCGAACCCGCCCGACATGCCGGCTGCAAAGTTGCGTCCGGTTTTGCCCAGGACTACAATGCGACCGCCGGTCATGTACTCGCAGCCGTGGTCGCCCAGGCCTTCCACAACCGCGCGCGCTCCGGAGTTGCGCACGGCGAAGCGTTCGCCGGCGAGTCCGTGAAAATAGGCTTCCCCGCTGGTTGCGCCGTACAAACAGGTATTGCCGATAATGATGTTCTCCGCTGCATCAAACGTGGAGCTGTCCGGCTTGCGAATCACCAGCCGCCCGCCCGAAAGCCCTTTGCCGACGTAGTCGTTCGCCTGCCCGGTGAGCCGCAGATCCACGCCGCGCGCAAGAAACGCGCCAAAGCTCTGACCGGCGACGCCGCTCATGTTGATGCGAATCAAACCTTCCGGCAGGCCTTCGTCTCCGGTCGCCATGGCAATACGGCCGGAAAGCATCGCGCCGACGGTGCGATCGATATTTTTCACCGGCATGTTGATTTCGACGGCCTCGCGACGCTCCAGCGCCGGCGCGGCCTGTTCGATCAGCTGGTGGTCAATCTGGCTTTCCAGTCCGTGATCCTGATCGCGCACTTTGTGGAGTTGCGTCGGATACGCCGGATCGATGTGCGAAAGCACGCGCGTGAAGTCCAGACCGCGCGCCTTGTAATGATCGCGCGGACGTACAACTTTGATTTTTTCCACGCGGCCGATCATGTCTTCAAACTTGCGATAGCCCAGGCGCGCCATGAGTTCGCGCACTTCCGTGGCGATAAAACGCATGTAGTTCACCGCGTACTGCGGATCGCCCATGTATTTTTTTCTGAGGACGGGGTCCTGCGTCGCCACGCCGACCGGACACGTGTTCAGATGACACTTGCGCATCATGATGCAACCGAGCGTCACCAGCGGCATGGTTGAAAAACCGAATTCGTCCGCGCCCAGCAGCGCGCCGATGACCACGTCGCGGCCGGTCATCAGCTTGCCGTCGACCTGCACCCACACGCGATCGCGCAGACCGTTGGCGACGAGCGTTTGGTGCGCTTCCGACAGGCCGAGCTCCCAGGGCGTGCCGGCGCTGTGAATGGAGCTGATCGGACTTGCGCCGGTGCCGCCTTCGTGGCCGCTGATCAGGATGTGATCGGCGTGCGCCTTGGCGACGCCCGCCGCGACCGTGCCCACGCCTGATTCCGACACGAGCTTCACGCTGATGCGCGCCGCCGGATTTACGTTTTTCAGATCGAAGATCAGTTGTTTGAGGTCTTCGATTGAATAAATGTCGTGGTGCGGCGGCGGACTGATCAAGGTAACGCCCGGCGTGCTGTAGCGAATGCGCGCGATGTTTTTGTCGATCTTGTGGCCGGGCAACTGACCGCCCTCGCCGGGTTTTGCGCCCTGGGCCATTTTGATCTGCAACTCGTCGGCGTTGACCAGATAGTTTGTGGTTACGCCAAAGCGGCCGCTGGCGACCTGTTTGATCGCCGAACGCATGCTGTCGCCGTTTTCGAGCGGCTTGTAGCGAATCGGATCTTCGCCGCCCTCGCCGGTATTGGAACGACCGCCGACGCGATTCATCGCGATCGCGAGATCCGTGTGCGCTTCCCAGGAGATAGAACCAAAGCTCATCGCGCCGGTGGCGAACCGTTTCAGGATTTCCTCGATCGGTTCGACTTCTTCAATCGGCACGGGTTCGGCGGCGAATTCCAGTTCAAAGAGACTGCGCAAACTGATATGCTTCTCGTGCTGTTCGTTAATCGTTTGCGCGAATTTTTTGTAGGTGTTGTAGTCGTTCTTGCGCGTCGCGTGTTGCAAGAGGTGCACGGAGGTCGGGTTGATCAGGTGCGCCTCGCCGTCTTTGCGAAAATAATGCAAGCCGCCCGGATCCAGCCGCTCCGGATACCAGGTGGGGTCGTATGCGTTGCGATGCCGGCGCAGGGTTTCTTCTTCGAGCATCTCCAGCGACAGGCCTTCCACGCGCGTCGGCGTGCCGGTGAAGTAGAGATTCACCAGCTCGGAATCCAGACCCACGGCTTCGAACAACTGACCGCCGCAGTAAGATTGCAGCGTCGAGATGCCCATCTTGCTGAAGATTTTTAAGAGGCCTTTGCCCACCGACTTGATGTAGTTTTTGCGAGCTTCACGGGCTTCTTTCAGCTCCGGCAAAAGTCCGTTGCGATGCATGTCGTGCAGGGACTCGAAGGCCAGATAGGGGTTGATGCCGTTTGCGCCAAAACCGAGCAAGAGCGCGAAGTGCGAAACCTCGCGGGGTTCGCCCGATTCGATGATCAAGCCGGCGCGCGTGCGCAGCCCGGCGCGAATCAAGAAGTGATGCACGGCCGACACTGCGAGCAAACTCGGAATGGGCGCCATATTCTGGGCCACGCCGCGGTCGGACAATATGATCAGGTTAAAGCCCGCGCGCACGGCGTCGGCCGCTTCGTCGCAGACCTGATCGAGGCGGTTGCGCATGCCATGTTTCACATCCGGATCAAACAGGATGTTGATCGTTTTAGTGCGAAACTTGCCGCTGGAAATTGTGCGAATTTTTTCCAGATCTTTGTTTTCGAGAACCGGATGCTCCAACTCCAGGCGATGCGCCTGACCGGGCGTTTCATCGAGCAGGTTGCCTTCGGGGCCAATGTAGGTGGTGAGTTCCATCACCAGTTCTTCGCGGATCGGGTCGATCGGCGGATTGGTCACCTGGGCGAACTGTTGCTTGAAATAGCGAAACAGCGGCTGCGGGCGCTCGGACAGGGCCGCCAGCGCCGCATCTTCGCCCATGGAACCGGTCGCTTCCTGACCGGTAATCGCCATGGGGCGCAGGATGAGCTGCAAATCTTCGGTCGTGTAGCCAAAGACCCGCTCGCGCTCCACGATCGTTTCGTGATCGGGCAGATGCACAAAGGCCGGGTCCGGCAGTTCAGTAAGGCGCAGCAGATTCTGCTGCACCCATTCACCGTACGGTTTCTGGGTGCAGATGCGTTTTTTGATTTCTTCGTCGGCGACGATGCGTTGCTCGCGCAGGTCGATCAGCAGCATTTTGCCCGGCTGCAATTTACCGTTAAAGGCGATGTTGGCCGGATCAATGTCGACCGTGCCGACTTCCGAGGCCATCACGACCAGGTTGTCTTTGGTGATGATGTAACGCGCCGGACGCAAGCCGTTGCGGTCAAGCGTCGCGCCGATGATGTCGCCGTCCGTAAAGGCCACCGCCGCGGGGCCGTCCCAGGGTTCGATCATGGTGGCGTGGTATTCGTAGAAGGCGCGCCGCTCAGCGTCCATGTGCGAGTTTTTGGACCAGGCCTCCGGAATCATCATCATCATCGCGTGCGGCACGCCGCGACCGCACATGACCAGCAATTCCAGCACGGAATCAAAGGTGGCCGAGTCGCTCTGACCTTCCATGATGATCGGCAACATGCGCCGCAGGTCTTTGCCGTAGAGCGGCGACTCCATCACCATCTGGCGCGCTTCCATCCAGTTTTTGTTGCCGCGAACGGTGTTAATCTCGCCGTTATGCGCAATCATGCGAAAGGGCTGCGCGAGATCCCACGTGGGGAAGGTGTTGGTCGAATAACGCTGGTGAATGAGCGCAAGCGCGGACTTCATGTCCGGCGCGCTCAGGTCTTTGTAAAAATCGATCAACTGCTGGGTCATCAACATGCCCTTGTAGATGATCGTGCGGCAACTGAACGAGGCGACGTAGTACTTGCTGCGATCGAGTTTGTACTCGCTGCGCACGCGACGGTCGATGATGCGACGAATCAGATACAGTTTGCGTTCGAATTCATCAACGTCCGCGATTTCTTCCGACGCGCCAATGAAACACTGGCGAAAAAACGGCGCCGTGCGGCGCGCGCCTTCGCCCGGGACCGTCGGATCCACCGGCACGTCGCGCCAGCCGAGAAACTTCTGGTTCTCGTCCATCACGACTTTTTCAATCAGCGTTTCGAGCGCACGACGCGTGTTGGGATTCTGGGGCAGATAAATAAAGCCCACGCCAAATCGACCGGCCGCGGGCAGCTTCACGCCCTGCTGCTCTTCCATGTCGCGGCGGAAAAATTCGTCCGGAAGCTGGATGAGGATGCCGGCGCCGTCGCCCGTGTAGGGGTCCGCGCCCACCGCGCCGCGATGTTCGAGATTGCACATGGACGTGAGGCCCATGTCGACAATGCGGCGGGATTTTGCGCCGGTGATATCGACCACAAAGCCTACGCCGCAGGAATCCTTTTCGAATTCCGGATCGTACATGCCCTGGGCCCGCGGCGCGCCGCGGAAGGAGTGTTCGCGTGGGATGCGAGGATAATGCATAGTGCGCCCCTTGACCAACCGACTCGCGCGCCAGCGCCTGAACGCGTGCGGGCGAATTCCTTCTATTTTAGCCAGATTTGCGTGAAAGCCCTTCCCTGTAAATAGCGAGTTACAGCCTGAAATCCAGGCATTCTCTGCGCCCGGGCGTAACAGTTCCGACAATTTTGTCCGCTACAGCCGCGCGGCGCCTACAAAACAGGCGCCCGCTGCCGGAAAGTTCGGCCGGTATCAGGCAGCAAGATCGGCGCCAGCCAGCCCGGATTATTCACGCAGCTACGCCATGCTGCGACGGCACGCAACGCCGGCGTGTTCGCACGAACGTCCGTGTCCGAGCGAAC
>JAVHPJ010000155.1:0-8917 GCA_036170535.1 Leptospirales bacterium
CGGCCGCTCCGCACGTTGCTCCGTATCCGCCCACGCCGTTGCTCGCCGGAACCGTACAGTCCGTCGATGTGCGTGCGTGGAAACTCGACGTGGATTATTATTTTTGCCTCTTCAGCTATGATGAAGTCGGCAATCGCAGCGACTGGACGGCGACGGTGACGCATCACGCGCCGCCGGTGGATATTATGTTTACCACGCTCGAGTCGAATGTCGGCCCAGCACTGGCGACCTATCAGTCGCATCTACAAACGGTTGTCCAAACAGACTACGGCATCTTTGCTTCGTTCGGAGGGTGGAATACCGACGATGTCGGTTCAGCCAAGTTTGCGCGGATTATGCGCAGCGTAGATGGTGGTGCGAGCTGGAGCATTATGCTGTCAGACCCTGATTTCACCGCGGGCATCCCGCTGGTTTCCACGCCTGAAGGATCTATGCATGCCTTCCTGGGCGGACCAGACTGCGATGCTGCACCCAAGGCCCACATGTATAACTATTTCCCCGATGGCAGCTTTTCATCGCGGTCCATTGAGTCCAAATCGCAAGCCCGAAAATCCAACGCGGTCTACGACCCGCATCGACGCTTTTTCTATTTTGCAAATATTGATTTTCCGCTCGACCCGCCCAATGGACTACAGGTAGGCAAATGCTGGAGCAATGGAAGTTTCTTTCGCATACAAAACTCCCCCAGTGTGATCGGTTCAGACGCTGTTACGCTGTCATCACAATGGATCTGGAAGCGTCAGACCCTTAATTCAGGCTACCTGGATCTCCAGTACGCTCAACTTGCGATGTACAATTCCGAATTAGTGTATGCGTGGACGTCGGTCTATACCCATGAAGTTCCCGGCGAGCCCAGAGAGTCAAACTACTATTCGATTCAATACATTACCAGTTCGGATGGGGGCAATTCCTGGCGACGCGTACCCTATGCTACTTCAGCGTTCACAGGCCCGATCTTGCCTGGGCCGTCGGGCGATTCCAACACCGTCACTCTGTCCGACGAACACTACGCTGGCCCTCTGAGAAATGAAAAGGGGACGTGGCTGCACGGCATCGCGCTTCAAGGCAATCGTCTGCATATGGCCTACAGCCGTTTACAGAATATTAACAACGCGACTTCGCCCGATCGCAGTCACTACACGCAATTCAATTGGATGACTGGCGCGCGCATTCTCGATTCTTTTGACTCCACAAATTTCTGGACTGTCGATGGTGTGCAGTTCACACTAGATAATTCTCCGGCAGGTTTTTTTGTCGTTGAACCCTGGGGCGCGGGCCAAGAGAGCCCGCTGTATTTTGTTACAACGGGCCCAGCGGCGCCTTCCGGAGAAAAACAACTTTATGTTCTTGTATCGCAGGATCAGGGACTGAGCTGGCACATCTATGCACAGAAGATCGTCCCCCACTCGCAGGGGGATTGGAATCTTTACGGCATTAGCGGGATGCGGCGCCTGACAAGCGACGGTTTTATCATCGGATCGTTGACCATTACCGAAGGCGTGCAAAATCCTGCTATTCGGCGCAATCGCGTCGTCTTCTTCAAAATCCCCGCCGGCATCCCGATGGCGGACTATACGGATCGCATTCAAATTCTCAAGGAGCATATCGTCCACGATTCGGGGAACCGCTATTACATAGGTTTGCCTCCGGAACATACCGGGCGCGGGTACGATGCAAGTTCCGCAGCATCGAGATTAGAGATCATTGAGCAAACGAATGCAGGTTCTGTTGTGCTCGGCCCAGCGCACAGCGACTATGTCGAAATCGCGACGTTGGGAGGCGGCCGTTTTGCTCACACGCAGAATTACCTGTTCTTCTCCACATCGGACAACTCGAATCCGCTTACAAACGGTCGCGGTTATTCCTACCGTTTTGTGCGGGCGCAGCGCGCGACGCCGGTATCGCCGGCCGCACCCTCTTTCACTGCAAAGCTGAACTCGGGCGCCATGACACAGGTGGGCGGTCATCGCTATAAGGTGACGCTAAATTTTGGAACGGATGCAGACGACGCAAACAACCCCGCACGTTCGCGGCTCCGCCTCTTTGAGGACGGCTTCCCACTGGGGCCGGCGCACAACTTGCACGACGCAATTCAGAGCTTCGGAGCGGGTCGATACAGTCACTGGAGGAATCTGGAGGCGAACTCCGAAGAGCTGTACTTTTCTTCTTCGGACTATACAAACCCAGCGACTAACGGACGCTCGTATTCGTGGCAAATCTTGCCGCCATAAGATTTGCGATAGAAAAACAAGGCTGCCCCGGAATGAACGCGCTGACTATTCCCGCTGCCGTGCCTGAATTCTCGGGCGCGGCGCAGCTTTTTCAGTCCAAATGGTCGTCCCGGTAGCGCTCCCGCCGTTTGCTCGACCGCATTGCATTTGAAGTCGTCATCGAACTTGCTCTTCCGTTTTCTTCGTATATTTCGGTCTCGTCCTTGATACGCCTCGCAACACCGGCCGGAAATCCGTCCCGGCCGACTTCTATTCCCAAATAATGTTCGCAGATCCTTCGATCGCTGCTCGCCCGTCGTCGCCACGGGCAAGGCCCGAAGGAGGCCAACATGGCAAAAAGAAAGCGCGCGTTCAAACCGAAGGACGCGAAAGTCGCGACGCCGCCGGAGAAGGTCGCAACAGCTGCAGGCGAATCCGCAAAAGAAGAGGGCGCGAAACGCGAATACACGTTCCGCCGCTTGGTTGAAGAAGCTGTGCGCGAACGCGGACCGGTGCAAGAAGCATTCAGCTCGATGCACGAGTATTCGCTGCATAACGTTATGCTGGCGGCCGTCCAGTGTTCCGTGCGCGGTATTCCACTCGGTCCCCTGGGCACGTTCAAAGGCTGGCAAGCTCGCGGCCGCTATGTGAAGAAAGGCGAAAAGGCGCTCACACTGTGCATGCCGATCGTGCGCCGGGAGCGCGATGAGGAAAGCGGCGAAGAACGCGTCAGCACGTTTTTCCAGTATCGCAACTTCTGGTTCACGATTCACCAAACCAGCGGCGAGGACTATCTGCGCCCGGAGCATCCGGAATTCCAGGCCGCCCGCGCATTGCGTGAGTTGAACGTCGAAGAAACGCCCTTCCAGTCGCTGGATCCGAACATTCTGGGTTACGCGACCGGCCGCAAGATCGCGATTCATCCGGAAGCGCCAGTGGCCCAGCGCATCTGGTTTCACGAGCTCGCGCATGTGGTCCTCGGTCACACGCAGGAAGAAACCCTCGTTGTGGATGGTCGTCGCCTCGATACGTCGCTCGTCGAAGTGGAAGCGGACACGACGGCCTACCTGTGCCTGACGCTGCTCAAGATTCCGGGCGCCGAATACTGCCGCCGTTACATCCAGAAATGGCTGGCGGGGCAGGCGTTGCCGGAATCCTCCGCGCGTCGGATCATCCTCGCCGCGAACCAGATTTTGCGCGCCGGTCAGCCGAAGATCACCGATACGGCGGTCGAGGCGCTGTGAGTTACGGTCTGCCGGCCGGAAGCGAGAGCTTTCGGTCGGCAGGGTGTTTCGATTGCTCGCACCGCAACCTCCGTTCGCATTGACTCAATGACCGATCGCGCAGTCCTCGCCGAGCTGCTTGCCTTCCCGCGCACCTTCAAAGAACCCGGGGTATCACTCAAAGATTCGAACGCGAAACTCGAGTACACGCGGCGCAAGCATGAGGTGACTCAGGAACAACTCATCGCCGCGCTGGAAGAACGGCCGTCTGCCGTCGACGACTGGATTCACTACTGTGAAGATTTTCGAAGCACCGGCAATTGGACCATAGAGCAGGCACGGAGCGGCGCGTGGCAGGTCTATTGGTTTGCATCGGGCGGGAGTCGTCGCGAAGGCCTGACGTTTCAGAGCCGGGCCGCGGCGTGCGCTGCGTTTATCCAGCTCCACCTTGAGTCGTTAAAGTAGTACGGAATTCGCATTGTGCGTCCCGCTGATTCTCCGCACCCACTTTCCCTTTCCAGCTTCCTTTTTCTGCGATCGGACCCTCTGCGTGCGCTCCGCCGGCTTCTGCCGGCGAGGAGGCCACATGGAACTCGCAGAGGGTATTTCGCAGACAGAACGACTTCGTGCGAACCTTGCGCAACTTCGGCAGGCCCTGGAGCGCGCGCAGTCCGAAGGTGCAACGCCGGGGGATGTGGCGGCGTTACTGAAGGCGCTGCGCCGCACGCGGCGTAGACTACGGCGCTCGAACCAATCGGCGCAGGGGCTTCCGGCGCCGCGCCTGTCAGCGATCCGCACGTTGTAATTCGCCCGGGAATTCCCTGCTGCCGCGAACATTCTTGCAATGCCTCGCAACTCCGGCCGGGACTTCTCCTTTCCCCCAATTTTGATTCGCAGATCTGCGTTTCGCTCTGCTCGAACGCGCCTATGCGAAACGAAAAAATGAGTCTGGAAGAACTGCGGGCGTGCCGCTACTTCCCCGCCGGCAGCATTCGCGCCTACGATCCTGCGTTGAATGCGGAATGGGCGTTTTTTGAAGTGCATGGCAATCCCGGCCTCATCGCCTATCAAGGCCGACGATTAAAGAGCGATATTCACGGCTGGTACAGCTCGGCCGAAAAGCGCAAGGCCGCTCTCCAGGCCTGGTTAAAGTCCATCGAGCGCACCCGTATCTGGAAAACAGAGCAACGTAAACTCCGCCAGCAGCGCATCGAAGAGTTTCTGGCGTCGCTCAAACCGGATCAAATCTTTTACAACACGTGGGGTTATGAACAGACGCAGGTCGAGTTTTACAAGATCCGCCAGGTGCGCGGTCGGAGGGCGGAACTCATCCAGATCAGCTACGAAAGCGTCGAATATGTCGGACCCTGCGCTGAATACGTAAAGCCGGACCCGTCGTCCCCGTTGGGCGCGCCCTTCTGGAAACCCGCGGCCGATGGCGGCTTCGCGACTCGCGTTGGTAAAATTACAAAATGGGAAGGCCGTCCGGTCTACCGCAGCTGGGGCTACTGAGGCGCGGCGCATGTCGAATTCAAAGCGCAAACGCAAACCGTCCGTGTCCGGGCGCTACTTCCCCGACGACGCGGTTCGCTATCGCTTCGACTTCTACCGGAGTTATCGGTCCGACATTGCGCTCGAGGCGGATCTGTCGCGCTGGCTCGATGAGCTTGCCGCGAAAGCGCGCCGGCGCGCCCAGGCGCAGCGGGAAGAAGCGGCGCGCATGGCGGAAACGATCGGCGGCCTGGCCCCCGGGCGGATTCTCTATCACGCCTGGGGCTACGATCAAACGAAATAAACTACGGATCCCTGCGGCTCTGGGACGGGACGCCGCGGGAACGCACCTCGACGCATTGAAACCGCCTGTCAACTCCGGCCGGCTTTCCTTCCTCACAAGCAAAACAAGTTTGCAGACCTGCGCAGCGCTCCGGTCGAACGCGCGCATGAAACGATACACGAAAGCCTGGCCGAGTTATGCCGCGATGCGCGAAACGCTGGCACGTCGGCCGCAACATTACATCGAAGAACTCGTCTACAAGCACCGCCCGTGGAATGAATCCGTGCATTTTTTAGTGGGCCATTACTTTGGCCTGGCGATGGGCCCGACGCTGCTCGACGGGCCGTATGGCGGTACAGTAGTCAAGATGCAAGTGTTTCAAGTCCAGGGCAAGCAGGCTCGGGATCGTATGTACTGCCACGCGGAAGTAATCTGGACCCGTGACGGCCTGCGCTTGAACCCGATCGTCCTGATGATCCGCGCCTGGGAGGACTGCGGTTTCAAACTGGATCCGCCGATGGCCCCCGGCTGGGTTCGTTGGTGGAGCAAACGGCATCACCGCCACCTGCAGCGTTGGGCCTGGCGTATCCGTCGGCTGGGTTGTAAACCCGGGAGCGGACCGACGCCGTATTGGGAATTGGATTTTTTGCATAAAGGGGCGCCGGCGTTGCCGCTGATGTATTGCGCCGAAGGGTTCACCGATTTTCTCGATTTCAGTTTGTATGTGCCGGGCTGCTGAGCGGCGCGGGATGCGTCGTCCGGTCCCTTGACAAAGTTGCATCGAGGCCGCCAGCCGGCAGCATGACGCAAACCGCGTGGACGGGAAACGAAGACGGCGGCGCGAGCGAACTCGGCGCGCTGGGCGTCACCGAAATCACGGGGTTTCAGAATCCGTATGCCAGCGTCGCCCGCGCGCGGGAATTGATCGCGCGCGAGTTTCGCGGCGAAAGCAATATCCCCGGCGGCGCGATTCCGCTCTTGATCCGCCTGCGCGCGGGCCTCGTCGCCGGCGCGCCGATCACCTGGGGCTACGATCATCCCGACCCCGCGCATCCGGTGCGCGCGCTTTTGAAAGAGATCGTGCGACTGTCGGGCTACGACTTCGCCGAACCCTACTGGAATCAGCTGCAATACGAACAGGAAGGCTCAGCGCTTATAGTCGCCGGCTACGTGCTGGATCCGGCGGCGACGGCGGGGCAGGGCGTGCGAGTCGAGCTTACGCCGGCGGTCCGGACGCTGCGTAACTATCGCATCGTGACGCAAAATCAGCCGCTGCTCGATTCGGATCCGACGCCCGAAAGCGGCTCGCCCTTTCGCATCCGCGGCGTGCGCTTTGAGAAGGATGTAAACGGGGTTGAGCGGATCGTTGATGCGAGTCGCTTTGAGTTTCTCAAGCTGCACGGATTGCGCCACGACTTCGATCCGCCGCCGCCGATCCAGCCGATTCTCCCGCTGCTCAAGATGTACGAAGACATCCACCTGCAGAAACGCGCCAATCTGGCGAAGTTTGCGAAAACGATCCTACACGCGCATGTCGACCGCGATGCGAAGGCCAGCCGAATCGCGGAGGTGCTGGCGAAGGTTGTGCGGTTCTTCGGGATCTATACGGTCTTCAAAGCGCAGCTACAATACATCGAGCCTTCCGGCAACGCGGCGCGGGCTCTTGCGGAGGAGCAGGACTATCTGTTACAGGATAGCTGGGGCAAGGCCGGAGTACCGGCGATTTACTCCGGCCTGATCCGACTCGCGAAAAACCAGGCGACGCCGCGCGAGACCAAGTCGCAGATCCAACTGCACTTTCAGCCGCTGCGCAATCTCTTGATGCACAGTTTCCTCCCGTCGCTGATGGCGAAGGGTTTTGAGGCGCTGTTTCGCGGCCACATCGCCCTGGATCATCCGGACCGCGCGCGCGAGCTCTACGATGCAGCCGGCCGCGTGAAACCCGAGATGCAGTCGGAGTTCGCCCGGCTTCGCCATGCCGCGCTCACAAAGCTCGGGATTGCCGATTATGCGGCGGCCCGTTTGTATGCGCGCATCCCGCCCATCACCGAAGAGGAAATCCTCGTGCTCCAGGAGTCGCTCAGTCGCTACGCGCAGGACGAAAAAATCAGCACGCGCACCTATGCGGATCTCGCGCCATTGCTCGACGAAAACGAGGTGGAACGCCTGGCCGACGAGCGCGCGGCGGCGGCACCGGATCTGGAGTTGGGGGACGGGTGACGCATGCGGTTGCGGTCAAGTCACCGCGATGCGCAATTGCAACGCCACGCAACTTCATCCGGGATGCGCCCATTGCATCCCTTTACTTAACTTTTTGATTTTGGGGCCTGCGGATCGCTCTGCTACGTTTTCGCTATGAGAACGAAACGCAAGAACCAGTCCAACGCCGCTCCGGTCGCCGCGCCGGAACCGATCCAGTACATCCGGGTGCGCACCTTTGGAGTCTGCCGCCACGGCTGGCGCTGCGGAACCTTTTTCCGACTCTACGAAGCGGAAGCGCTGGCAAGTTTTCTGCGATCCACGGTGAACGCCCAGGCTTCTACCCGCGAACAGGCGGATCATGCACGGGATGGTATCGCGATCATTAACGACGATCGGTATATGACAGAAGCGCAGGTTGCCGAGATGGAAGCGCTCCTGGGCGAGCCGGTTATGCGCGTCAGTTGACCGGGCCGCGGATACAAATCCCCGCCGCTTGACAAACTCACGGGGCGCCGGCCAGCGGCGAATGTGCTGACTCACGTCACAGGGAAATCCTTCGGCCGCATCCGCGTGACCCTGCCGGAAGCCGTGGACCGCGCGGTCCGGCGCCTTGCGCTTGAAGAGTTTGGCGACCGCGCGCCGTATCTCAAGAGCTTCGTAATCAAGCACGCCGGCGACTCGGTCGGCTGGCTCACGACCGCCGCGCGCGAGCTCCGCCGCGCCGTCATGCACTGGCCGCAGCGCCTGATTGAACGTTATCCCGATCTGATCCGCCGCAAGCTGGCCGAAGAACGCCGCATTTACTTCACGCGCTACAATCCGGATTCGATCAACTTCCACACGCTCGACCTGAAACGCGAGGCGATCCTGGGCTTTGTGGTGCATCAGTTCACGCACTGGATCGAAGCCGAGCGTGGAAAGCGCCGCCTCGCTGTGATTGCGACGGGCTATTTTCCGCCCAATCCGCCGCTCAAATCCGATGCCCTCAATTGGGCCGGCGCCGAAGGGCAACGCTTTGTGCGCGAGCACGGTGACCTGGTCAGCACCGACGAAAAGCTCGCGTCCCTGCGCCCCACGGATCGCGTCGCGCTGGTGACGCTCGAAGGCCGCACGGAGCGGCTCGAAGTCGCCGAGGTCGAAGACGTGCAGGAACTCGTATCGATCGTCGTCGCGCCGGAGGGGCAGGGCAAACGGCCCGGCTTTGAATACGCGCGGGCGGTGGATGAGATGACCCTCGCCGGCGACGGCGCGCTCGTCGCGCAGCACTTTCTGGAAGAAGACTACAAGATTATTCGCAGGAGAACCCCCATGCCGGAGTTAGAAGAAGAACGCGAACGGGCGCGTAAACGCCCGATCTCGCTGATGGACGTGCGCGCCTACGCGGAGGACGCGGACAATCGCACGGAGTTTATCGGCTATCTGCGCGAGTTTGCGGAGCGGTTTAACGTTACCCTGAGTCAGGTGTTCGCCGAACCCTTCGCCGGGCTGGGCGTCGCCGCCAGCGACGA
>JAVHPJ010000156.1:0-8785 GCA_036170535.1 Leptospirales bacterium
CCTCCTTAGTTTAGAAGGCCGCTCGAAAACTGTCTACTTTAATGGCAAGGGTTCACATACTTAATGTACACTTGGGGAACGATTTTATGACCATTCTTACCGAAGGTGTCGAGCCCACGATGCTCGTGCGAAATCATCGAATCTGCGCACTAACCCGAGGCTTGGAGCTGGCAGGATTTCGCGTTGAAGGCATAACGGCGCATGAAATGCGCGCCACGAAACGGGCTCTGCGATTGCCTGGAGCCTAGCAGGTTGCTGAACAAGTCGATTTTCATGGCGGTTTTTGGCGTATGCGAAATTGCATGCGTTATGTGCGGCGACCAAGAGAAAGAACCGAATATTTGGAGTCACGTTTCAATCGAAGATCGGATACCGGCTGGCCATCCGCTGCGTGGGATTCGCCTGCTGGCGGACGAAGCGCTTTAGGCGATGCCTCGCAAGTTCAATTCTTTGTATCCAAAGTTTGGGAGGCCGTCGATCCCGCCGGAGTATTTGCTTCGAGCGCTTCTGCTACAGGTTCTTTTCAGTATTCGTAGCGAGCGTCAGCTGATGGAGCAGATGAACTACAATCTTCTGTTTCGCTGGCTCACGGGACTCAGTGCAGACGACGTGGTTTGGAACCCGACCGTCTTAAGTAAGAATCGAGAGCGATTGATGCAGGGCGGAATGGCTGATGAATTCTTTCGACAGACGCTCATTGCCGCTGATGAGCGGAGTCTGATCAGCAAGGAGCACTTCACGGTTGATTCCACTTTACTTGAAGCTGCGACCAGTCCGAAGAGTTTCCAGCACAAAGGCTCGAAGCAAAATAAGACTGACGATGATCAGGGAAATCCTTCAGTTAGTTTTCACGGCGAGAAGCGCCGTATCGATACTCACTAATCGAAAACCAACCTGGAGTCGCGGTTTTTCCGCAAGGAACCTGGGAAGGAAGCAAGACTCTGTTGCAGGGTACATGTGGTCATGGAAAATCGAAATGGGCTGGCCGTCCTCGCAGTTTTTCGCCGGCTACCGGCGTTGCGAAACGCGAAGAAGCGGCCCGAATGTTACGGCGCTTGTGCCGAAACAATCAACGCCGTCGGATAACGTTGGGGGCGGACAAAGCTTACGATACATTCGGATTCGTAAGTCAACTCGGCGCCCTGAACATTACTCCACATATCGCCCGGAACGACACGAACCGCCGAAGCGTCATGCCCTCTCGAACCGTCCGGAGTTCCAGCTACGATGTGAGCCAACAGAAGCGTAAGCTCGTTGAAGAAATCTTCGGCTGGCTGAAAGCCATCGGCCTCTGCCGAAAGATGTGCGGCCGAGGCAAAGAGCGCGTCGCCTGGTCGTTTACTTTCGCTTCGGCAGTTTACAACCTTCTCCGAATCAGAAACCTCGCGGCCCAGACCGCTCCTGCATAGAGTGCCGTGGATGATCAAACGCTACCTTTCCCCGATCAGCCGCTTTGCGAACCGGCCACGCAAATGTCAAATATCGGTCCAGTTAAACATCAGTTGACCAAAGTGCGACTTTTTCAGCAGCCTGCTAGCCATGAGAGAGTATAGAACAATCATGAGTGCGAACTTAGGTCCGCACAATGACCCAACCGGAAAAACCAAGCACTGGATTGGCGGGCAAGAGGCGTCGCCTCCAGCAGTCGTACGCATTGTTGAATATGCTCAAGATGACGGTTACTATTTAATTCATTACGACGCTGATGACAACGAGATCACTGACACATTCCACGAAAGCATCGCGGACGCGCTAGCGCAGGCTGAGTGGGAATTTTTATTAAAGCCGGAGGACTGGCAATAAACCTTATTGGCCGCATAGTCAGGATAGTCAGCATAGAAACCAAGGGGAAAATCCACAGTGGGACATCGCGCGCAGATCGCGACAGTGCGCAATTATTGCACAGGTCGAAAATAGTGTTTGAAACCGACAGGGCAATCTCAATCATTCGCGGCAGGTTGCAAGCGTGACCCATGCGAGAAAACAAGCCGAAGCGACAAGAGGGAGAGCCACAGCCTGCACGATTTCCTTGCAGCCTGCTCGAAAGCCCTGCTACCGAGGCAAAGTAAATGTGCATCAGAGATTTCTTTAAAGGCAAGGAAACGCAGGAACAATTCATACGCAAGACTTTGAACAAGTTCGTTTCCAATGAAACACTCGAAGAACTTCTCGAGCGTGATCGCCAGGGCGAGGACGTTACGCAGCCACGACGTATTACACTGCATTTTGCGTTAACGCGCGTAAGGGATACAGATATTAGCGGAGTACCGAAAACGCTTGCTGAAATTTTCAGAATCAGCGCTGCACATAACGCGATAGTGACAAACATGGCTGGATCCATGGTTCTGACGTCCTTAAGCACAGAGAGCCAAATGCATGCGGGGAATAAGATGTCGCGCGCCTTGTTCGTGGCTGAGTTGATCGGCCACTGCGGTCAAAACCTAGCCGTCGTGCACGGCGCGCGAGTTAGCCTAATTGGCAATGTTTTGAGCGCTGATCAGCTTGGCGTAGGTGCTGTTATTCCAGATTTCGGGAAGCTTTTGCAGCAGCTGTTATCTTTACCGTGGGGCGGCGTGCAAGAAATCTAACTTATAGAAAGTACCGGCGAAAAATCCGCCTAAGCCGCCCGCTCGCCCCTGAGCGCATACCGATGATGAAATCCGCCCACGCACGGGATCGCGACCAACTTCCCGAAACGCGGCGTTTCCGGCGTAGCACGGCCGAGCGGCGAATCGAGACCGTTTGCCGAATGGGTGCGATCTTCGTTGTAGTAAATTTTGTATTCCAGCAGCCGCTGCCTTATTACGGACTCCAAAAACGAAAACAGTGTGACCAGATAATTCAGCAATTCCTGGCGCAGCGTCCGCACAAAGCGTTCCGCAATTCCGTTCTGCCAAGGACTCGCGATTTGCGTCCGTACGCGACGCACCAGCAGAGTTTCTTCTATATAATGCGTCACAGGGACGAACAGTCGATCGTTATCGGAAAGCAACAGCCGCACCGACTATACCGACGCCCTGATCTTCAGAGCCCATTGGAGGTAAATCATGCTTGTGATTGATCGAGATTGCCCTGTTTGTGATGCCGGCCTCATTGGTTTCGTGGTGG
Source organism: Leptospirales bacterium (assembly GCA_036170535.1). Lineage (GTDB taxonomy): Bacteria > Spirochaetota > Leptospiria > Leptospirales > Leptonemataceae > SSF53. Next base: position 3,109 of record JAVHPJ010000156.1, read on the forward strand.
CAGACGACGGCTGTACTCTCTATCTCTGGTGCGACGAATGCTTTTCTGTTTGGACCAATCCGGAGGAAATTAGAGGAGAACTGGCCGTCGGGTTGGAACCTCCAGATTACTTTCTCCCGAGATCGGCTATAAGAGGCTTTGGAAAGAATTCCCATTTTGCTACGCGGACTGAAGTACGTAAGGCAGGACTAGAGAACTACGTTGCCTCCGAGGAGAAGGCACGGGGCGAATGATTGTAACTGTGTAACAGTTACCAAATACGGTTTTCGGGCGACTGTACCGGTGAAAAATCCATCTAAGCCTGTACCTGAGAAAAACCTACGTCACGCGCCCCCGCGCCAGGCATGCGGAGCTTCGCGAGCGCAGCGAGCGAGACTCGCCCGCACTAAATCGCACGCGGTACGATTGACAACTCGCGCACGGAGTACACGCATTCCGCATGCGCAGCACGCCGACGGCGCGCAACACGCCGCCCCGGTCCGGACGCAGGCTGGACCGGGGAAACTGTGCGAAGACTGCACGCAGTGCAGGCTGAGCGCCAATCGGAGCCGGAGACGCTTGCGCCGAAAGCGAGCCCAGGAAGGGCGAGCCCCGGGGCGATAAGCGCAGGAGGCGCGCCTCGCCCCGGCGGCGTGAGTGTCGAAGGCCGTTTTCAGATGCAGCGTACGGAAAAAAACGGAGGTTGATGTAAAAGCGTAATCTCCGGCGCCGAGCTTTCGCGCGCAAGGGCCAGGGCTTCCTCAAAATTGGCGGCCGGAATCCATCCGAGTCGCCGGGCCGCGTGCGGATGCTCCGCGCCGACGACAATTATTTGGCCAGCGCCGCGCCGACCTGCTTCGCCCATCCGCCAGAGTTGAACGGTTTGGGCCGGATGGGCGGCATAATCTTCGCGATACGCCCGCAGAAATTCGGGATTCGTCACAAAGGCCGGCGTAAGCGCATCCAGCGGAGGGGGCGCGTCGACCGCGCCCGACGCAGCCGGCGCAGCATCTTTGAGCGCAGGCAGAATTCGATTAAAAAAGTCCATCGCCGCTGACTGACGCCGCGCATCAAACTCTTCGCGACATGGGAAAAAGACAATCACCGCGCCGCCTGGCTTGAGCAGGGGCTTCTCGGACTCGCATAGTTGGCCCAGCAGCGCGCCGACCATGGCGTGCGCATGCAGGGGATTCATGACGCTGCCCATGCTGTACGGACTGGAATACGGCAATCCCATGACCAGGATGTCCGCCTGCCCGCGCGTGCGCACCACGGTTTGCCGCGCCCGTACGCGCAGTATCTTTTCGTGCACGCGCACGCTGTCGCCAGCGTACGCGGCCACGCATTCAAAGGGCGCGGCCACCTGGCGCAACAGGCGTTGTTTTGCGCGCGAATTTAATCTTGAAAACGCCCCCTGGAGAGCGCGCGCTTTCTTCTTCTCCAGATATTTCCACTGGTCCTCGTTGACGGCGAGAAACTCCAGAGCCGCGCCGTACGTGCGATTGTTCAGCGCAACTTCCACATGAAACAAACGGATGTTTGCAGCAAGCAGGGCGGCGACCGCCGCCGGGTTGCGCAGGGCCGCCGCATTACGCACGCCGCCCAGACCGGCGACAAAACTGCGCGGCCCGCCGTTTAAGGGCGCAAAATCGAGATTGAGGTAGAGGATAAGATCGGAGTCGGCCACGCGCCGATTCAGATCGATGGCGACGCCCGAAGTCGGATCGCTCAGGGTTTTCAGCTCGGCCGGATTCTCCGCGTCGTGTTGCAGAATTCGTTCCGGATAAAACCGCTCATACAGCGCATTGCCCAGCATGCGCCGGATCTCGCCGGGCGTCATGCGCCGGTTGAGGCCGCGCGCGATGACAATGCGAAACTCGTCCAGCCCCGCTTCTTCGAGAAAGCCGAGCGTAATTTCGAGCATAGTCTGACGCAGATCCGGACGCGCCATTTGCGGCAGAGGCCACGAAGCGTCGTCGAGCACGATCGAAACCTTCATGTCGCTCTTCAGAATATGCGCCAGCGGCGGCATGCCTTCCGGATGCTGCATGGCGTACCGTACGGCCGCTTCCACGTCGCGCAGCCCGCGCAGCGGTTCCGGCGGGTATAATATCCGGGCGCCGGGCGGCGGTCGCACTTCGATCAGATTTTCGCCGCTCCAGACGAGACGCGGCGCTGCGCCTTCGTCTATAAAGACGACCGATGCGTCTTCTTCTGCGCCGGGCGGTGGCATAAATTGAGTTTGCATGGCGATGTCGGGAAATTGCGGCGGCGCCGCGCTCAGGTGAATTGCAGAATGGGCCAACCGCGTTCGCCCGCGATTTTTTCCAGCTGCGGCTCCGGATTCACGGCGCAGGGAAAACCCATCGCTTCCAGCATGGGCAGATCGCTGCGCGAGTCGCCAAAGGCGTATGAGTGCGCCAGATCCAGATTGCGCTCGCGGGCGAAGGCTTCGACGGCGCGCCGCTTCTCGTCTCCGCCCAAAATCGGATCCAGCAGGCGGCCCGTCGCTTCGCCGTTCTGAAACTCGAGACGATTGGCGATCACGTGATCCACGCCCAGCTCGGCCGCCAGGGGCGCGACTATGAAATCCAGGCCGCTCGAGACAAACACCTGGACGAGCCCCATTTCGCGCGCCTTTTCGATGCGCTTGCGCGCTTCGCTGTAGAGGTTCGGCAATATGGCGCGTTCCACAACCTCGCGGCCCATCAAACGCAAGCGCTCGATCGGCAGGCCTTTGTAGTTGGCATAAAACATGCGCGCCACAAAGGGTCGCTGCATCAGATCGGAAAACGCGTACACGGGCGCAAGGGCGCTCGCCCGTAACACGCGCCCGACGCGCTCGCGCAGGCGCGGCAGACGCAGCGCAAAGTATATATACGCATACACGATTCTGGAATCGACCAGGGCGCCGTCCACATCGTAGAATACGGCGGCGCGCGGGGACGCAGAACTCGAAGACATGCGGGAACGATGCGTCGCCGGAAAGCCCCGGGTCAAGAACAATGTCACGGGAACCCGAAAGCGTACTACGAAGCGTCAGGCGCTGACAAAATGCCGCGAATTCAGGAAAATATGCTGGCAGCCCTGCCGCTACGCCGGCGAAGCTCGCGGCGCGCAAAGCAAGGAAGGGGAATTGTCTTCAAACGACGTGTATGAGTGTCTGATTGTGGGCGCCGGCCTTGCCGGCCTGAGCGCCGCGCGCGTGCTGCACAAAGCCGGCAAACGCATCTTGATTCTTGAAAAGTCGCGCGGGGTCGGCGGGCGCATGGCGACGCGCCGAATCGACGACTGCGTCTATGATCACGGCGCGCAGTTCTTCACGGTGCGCGATGAGCGTTTCCTGGCGGCGAGCGAAGAATGGCTGCTCGCCGGAGCCGCGACGCAATGGACCGCGGGCGGCTTCGCAGTCGACTCCGGGGCGCCGGCCGACGGCTTTCCGCGCTTCCGCGGCGCGCCGACAATGACCGGGCCGGCGAAATATCTGGCGCGCGATCTGCCGCTGCAAGGGAACGTCGCCGTCGCCAGCGTGACGCCGGCCGACTGCGGCTGGCGCGCCGTCGATTCTACGGGCGCGCAGTTTCATGCCCGGAGCCTGCTGCTGACTGCGCCCGCGCCGCAAAGTCTGGCGCTGCTACGGGCCGGCGGTTTCGACTTGCCCGCGCCCGATCTCGAAGCCCTGACGGCGATTCAATATGCGCCCTGCATTGCGGTGCTCGCGCGACTCGCCGCGCCATCGCGCCTGCCTGCGCCTGGCGCGCTGCAATTTGAACTCGCGGCGCCGGACGCGCCGGAGGTCGAACGGGCGCTGGCCTGGCTGTGTGATAACCAGCAGAAGGGAATTTCGCCCTCCCCCGCGGTCACCCTGCATGCTACGCGACAGCACAGCCGCCGCCACCTCGAAGCGCCCGAAACAGCGGCCGCGTTGATGTTAAGCGAAGCCCGGCCCTTTCTGGGCGTGGACGTGCTCGATTACACAACGCACCGCTGGCGCTACAGCGTCGCCGAAACGCTGCATCCCGCGCGTTGTCTGGTCGCCGATGTGGACGCCCCCTTGCTTTTTGCCGGCGACGGCTTTGGCCTGCCGCGGGTCGAGGGCGCATTTCTGTCCGGGCTGGCCGCCGCCGGCGCCTTGTTAAATCGGATTTAACAAGCGGCCCCGTCGCTCTCCGATTCCAGTAGACGACGGCATCCGCCCCGCAATGGATCGCCAGAAATGCGTGCGTCTTTTGGTAATCGCCGCTGCGGCGCCGGACTCATACCGACCCTCTTGCTCTTGGGTTTGTGCCTGTGCGCTACGCGCTGTCGGGCCGTCGAATGTCGACAAACCGATGTGTCCTGTTCGCCTCTGGGCGCATTGCTGTATTCCGGCGGCGCCCTCGCCTTTGTAACGCCCGTCGCCTGGACTACCTTTGCGGGCGGCGCCGGCAACGACGCAGCCAATCGCGTGATTCAACTGCGCGATAACGGCTATGTAATTGTAGGTCAGTCGGCCGCGAGCTTTGGTTCGCCGATCACGCCTTTTGGCGGCATTAGCGATATGGCGATCGTCCGCGTGGATTCCAACGGCGTCTTATTGTGGAACACTTTCGCGGGCGGGGGCGGCCAGGAAATCGCCTACGGCGTGACCGAAGCGAGCAATGGCGATATCGTGGTGACGGGCAGCGCTACTGCGAGCTTTGGCGCGCCCCTTAACGCGTTTTCCGCCGCCGTCGATATGGCGATCGTCCGCCTTAATGCCAACGGAACACAACTCTGGAATACCTTTCTCGGCGGCGCCTCAAACGAATCCGGTCAGGCGATCGCGGCGACGACGGATGGCGGCGTGGTGGTAGCGGGCCCGGGCGCATCCAACTTTGGGGTCCCGATCAACGCCTTCGCCGGCGGAACCGACTTTGCTGTTGTCAAATACGATGCCAACGGCGCGCGCCTCTGGAACACCTTTCTGGGCGCCGGCAACGCCCAGGACGCCTACTCCATTTCCGTCGCGGCCAACGGGGACGTTCTGGTTTCCGGAGTGAGCAACGAAAACTTTGGCGCGCCGATAACAGCCTCCGCCGGCGGCCAGGAGTTTCTTGTGGCGCGCTTTAATGCAAGCGGCGGCGCCTTGTGGCATACCTTTGCTGGCGGCGCCGGCAATGACTTTCCCGGAACCGGCGCCGCGACCGCCGACGGCGGCTACGTCCTGCCCGGCCGCTCGGACGGAACCTGGGGAACGCCGGTGGCCCCGTATCTGAATGCGGACGACGGCGTGGTGGCGAAGTTTGACAGCGCCGGTACGCGCGAGTGGCACACGTTTCACGGCAGCGCCGTCGCTGACATTATTCAGGGCGCCGTACAGGCGCGCGATGGAAGCTACTGCGCCGCGGGGACCGCGAGCGCAACGTTTGGAACGCCGCTGAATCCGTATAATGCAAGCGATGATATTTTTGCGCTCAACCTGAGCGCCAGCGGCACGCTCAACTGGCTCACGTTTTACGGCAGCATCGGCATCGACGGCGGCGGGGGCGTCGCGGCCGCCACGGACGGCGGCTGCCTGTTCGTCGGGCGAGCGGTCGGGACTTTTGGCGCGCCGATCAATCCGCACGTTGCGGGCGAAGATTTTGCACTGATAAAACTGTTTGCGAACGGGACGTTGTAGCCCGGATTATTCACGAAGGTCCCGCCATGCTGCAGCGACGCGCAACGCCGGCGTGTT
>JAVHPJ010000157.1:0-38387 GCA_036170535.1 Leptospirales bacterium
CGCGCGAGAAACTCCGCGCGCACGCCATCATTCACGCTTGCTTCGCAGCTTGCGCCGTCCGGCGCGCCAAAATCCATGTCGCACAAAAAGGTCTGGCCGACGCTTTCCAGAGTGCAAACGCGGGGCGTCTCGCGCACCACCGGCGCCGGCTCCGGAGCGATCGTTACAGGCGACGGGGCGGCGCAACGGAGCGCGAGGACAAGAGAGAACGCGAGCAGTGCGCGCGCCGGGTGAACAGTACAAAGCGTCATCGTTCAGAATATCGGCCGGAATGGCGCAAACGTGACGTTTGTCGGCGCCCTACTCGTCCTGTGCGACTGCCACGCGCGGAATTAAGCCGTGGATCCGCGTCACCACCTCGTAATTGATTGAGCCCGTCAGGCCCGCCAGGAAGTCCGCGCTCGCCTCCTCCGCGCCCTGCCGACCGATCAAGACGACTTCATCGCCCGGCGCGGCGTCCGGAATCAGCGAAACATCGACAATAATCATGTTCATGCTGACGCGCCCCAGGACGCGCGCACGGCGATCGTGAATCAGCACATAGGCCCCGCGATTCGAAAGACCGCGATCATACCCTTCATAATATCCAACCGGCAGCACAGCCACGCGCGTATCGCGTTCCACTCGTTCGGTGCAGCCGTAGCCGACCGCGGCGCCCGCCGCCACATCGTGCACATGAGCGATCCGGGTGAGCCAGCGCAGGGCCGGTCGCAGCTCCGGCGGCAGCCCCGCGGAACCGGACGTATGGCCCGCGCCATACAGCGCATGGGCGGAAAGGCGCGTCTGGGCCGAAGGCCACAGGCCGTACAGGGAAATGCCGACGCGCAGCATATCCAGCCGCGACTCGGGCAAAATCAGGGCGGCCGCGCTCGCCGCCGCATGATGTAAAAGCACGCGCCCCCGCGAATGCAGCTCCGCCTGGGTCCGCGCCTCCTTGAAGCGCTGTAACTGCAACAGGGCGTAACTTTGATCGCTGACATCTTCCACGTTGGCGAAATGGGTCATCAGCCCCGACCAGCGCAGCGCAGGCCGCTCCGACAGGAAGGCGAGACACGCTTGCCATTCTTTCCCCGCGGCGCCCAGGCGCGAGAGCCCGGTATCGACTTTGACGTGAAACGGCAGCTCAGGCGCCCGACCGGCCAGCCGCTCCAGGCAGTCCAAAGAGGACAACACCAGGGTCGGCGGCGCTTCCGGAAAACGACGGCGGAGTTCCTCGGCCTCGTCGATCTCCAGGCCGTTCTGACCCATGACCAGCGCCGGCGTACGGGCGTCGATGGCGCGCAGGGCGGCGAACTCGGCGATCGAATTCACCCCGAACCAATCGACCCGCCCTTGTAGAGCGCGCACGGTGAGCTCCAGGCCGTGGCCATAGGCGTTGGACTTGACCACGCCCATCAAGCGCGCGCCGCCGGCCAGGCCGCGAAACACCCCGGCGTTGCGCCGGAGGGCGGCCACGGAGACTTCAACTCGTTGCGGGTTCATGGCGATCAGCGACGCGAATCGCGCCCAGACCAGGAAATGAAACGCTTTTTTCGTTGCAATACCGAACCGCCCGCAGATCCTGGCTCTTTAAATACCGGAGCGCCTGATCGCTCTTCTTGCGCCCGGGGGGCGCCGAGCAGTTTCGCCATGAAGAAAGTACGGACCACGCGCAAAGTGCGCATCAACATAGCAAAAAAGCGCCACGCGCGCATTTTGCGCAGCAAGGCGAAGCAGGCGCATCGTCGCGGCACAGGCTATAAAGAAATGGAAGAAAGCAACGGCTAATTTCTTTTCGCCTTTTCCCCTCGCCCCGCGTCTTATACTCCGTTCAGACCCGATCCGATAGCGTTCTCCGCCTGGAACCTTCCTTCCTTCCAGGATTTGTTCTCAGGAAGCGCTTGAATAATTCCGTCCCTCAATAGTAAGGGACGGATTCCATTCGTGGAAGCCGGCAGGAGCGCCCCATGTTTGACTTTCTACAGCAACATCGCCGTTTCCTGGTTTTGCCGGTGGATGCGCTGCTCGCCGGACTCGCCTTTTATGTCGCCTGCGGCCTGCGCTTCGATGGGTTCGACCCCTCCGCCTGGCCCATCTTTCCCGGTTGGGGAGAGTTTCTGCGCATCACCGGCACGCTGGTCGTCGCCAAGGTCACCGTCCTCATCATCATCGGCGTCTACCGCAGTCTGTGGGCCTACGCCTCGATCTACGACGTCGTGCAGATCTTCAAGGCCACCCTGCTCGGCAGCCTGGCCGGCGTAACCGTGCTGCTGTTTTACAATCGTCTCGAAGGCGTTTCGCGCAGCGCGCTGATTCTTGACGGGATGTTCTTCTTTTTGCTGATCAGCTTTCGCAGCTTCAGCTGGCGCATTGTGCGCGACCTGTTCCTCTTTACGGCGCCGCGGCACGGCCGGCGCACGATTCTGATCGGCGCGGGCCTTGCGGGCGGACGGCTGTTACGCGAACTGCGCGACGAGGTCGAGGGCGAGCTCTTTCCAGTCGGTTTGTTGGACGACGATTCCTCCAAGCGCGGCGCCGTGATGCAGGGCCTGCCGGTGCTCGGTCGCCTGGACGATCTCGCGCGCACCATTCGCGATTATAATATCGAGTCGGTGGTCGTCACCGAGAAGTACTCCAGCGCGCGTATGCGCATGATCTACCGCGTCTGCGAAGAGAACGGCGTGAGTTGCAAAACCCTGCCGCCCCTGCGCGAACTTTTGAGTCGCAAAAAAATCGGGCAGTCCCTGCGCGAGCTCAGCCTGGAAGACCTGTTGGGCCGCGAAGTGGTCAATCTGGAAACTTCCGAAATCAAAACGGCGTTCAAAGAGAAGACGATTCTGATCACCGGCGCTGGCGGCTCGATCGGCAGCGAAGTGTGCCGGCAGCTTTTCCATTGCGAACCGGCGGCCCTGATCCTGTTCGAGCAAGCCGAAACGCCGCTTTACGAAATCGACTACGAACTCCGCAATATGCAGACCGTAGCCAATGCGCGTCGGCCCCAGATCGTCTCGGTCGTGGGCGACGTGCGGGACGAAAGCGCGTTGCGCAGCATTTTTCAGAACTACGACATCCAGGTTGTCTTCCACTGCGCCGCGTACAAGCACGTGCCCATGATGGAACTGAACCCGGGCGAAGCGGTCATGAATAACGTGATCGGCACCATCCGCCTGGCCGAGGCGGCGCGCGACGCAAGCGTCGATCGCTTTGTCATGATCTCCACCGACAAGGCGGTCAATCCGGTCAATATCATGGGCGCCACAAAACGCATTGCGGAGCTCTACATCCAGAATCTCGCGCGCGCAACGGAAACCTGCTACATCACCGTCCGTTTTGGCAACGTGCTCGGTTCGAACGGATCCGTCATTCCGCTCTTTTCGCGTCAGATTGAAAACGGCGGGCCGGTCACCGTCACCCACCCGGACATCATTCGCTATTTCATGACGATCCCGGAAGCCGCGGGCCTGGTCATTCAGGCCGGCGCGATGGGTCAGGAAGGCGAAATTTTCATACTGGATATGGGCGAGCCGGTCAAGATCCGCGATCTCGCGGAAGATATGATTCGTTTTGCCGGCCTCACTCCGCACACGGACATCGAGATTAAGTACATCGGTCTCAGACCGGGTGAAAAACTCTTCGAAGAATTGCTGCTGGCCGGCGAAGGCATTCAGCCGACGCGTCACCGCAAGATTCACATCGCACTTTCCAAGCTCGTCAACCTCGCCACCCTGCAGCGCCAGATTCAGAAGTTGGCGGAGGCCGCGCGCGCCAACAATCGCAGCGCCATCGACGAACGCATCGCGGACATTTTGCCCGAGTACAAGCCCGTTTACACCCTGGGACCGCCGGAATCACGGACCGTGTTCGAGGAAGAAGAACAACGGCATCGTTCCAGTTAATTCCGTTTTCAGAAGCATAAGGCTGCCGAAAAAAAAGAGTCCCGCCAACGCGGGGACGGCGAAACGCAGTCGCCCCGTCTCTGCGACGCCCGCCGGCTCGGACGTTGCGACGCCGAGAGCGGCCAGCGTCAGCGCAGTCAGACTGAACAGGCGCTGAATGTTTGCATAAGTCGACCAGTACTCGTCGGCCGTCGCGGCGGCGCCAAGCAGCAGCGCCCCGCCCGCCCCGGCCGCCGCAAGCGCCAGCCACAGTCCGACGGAAGAACGTTTGGCCAATAAGCGCCGCGCGCAAAATGCGCACCACGGCGCGAGCGCGAGCAGCGCGGGCAAAAGCGCCGCAAGCATTGTCCGACCGGACAACAGCGCATCGGGAGCGCGCAAATATTCAAGCCAGCCGGAAAACCAGACCCCGCCGCGCTGCGCCGCCAGGGCCGGAGAAAAGCCCGCCGCCTGCCATACAAACAGCATCGGCGCAAGCGCCAGTGCAATCAGCGCGCAGCCGTACAGGGCGGCCAACAGGATGCGCCGCGGCGCGCTCTGCGACAGCCAGGCCAGCGTCGCCGGCAGCGCGCCGGCGGCGAAAATCAGCGCAATCAGGGTTTCTTTTGTCAGGGCCGCATACGCCAGTGCGATTACGCCGCCGAGCGTACAGACGGCGCGTTGTCCGCGCGACGCAGCCGCCGCTGGATATTGCGCGGCTGCCGTCTCTGCAAACGCGCCGCCGCGTTCCAGCGCGAGCAGACCGACGAGCGCGAGTGCGAGCGCGAGACCGTCGGCCACGGAGAGCAGCAGGGCCAGCGCAGTGAACGGATTTAATGCGTACGCGTAGAGCGCAAGGCGCGCCGCGCGCGCCGGAGTTCCGGCGCTGTACATGCGCAGTGCCAACAGTCCCGTGCTGAGGGCGTGCGCAAGCGCAAGCGCCAGGGGAAAGGCGAATATCAGCGCCCGCGGACCGATCCAGTAGGCCGGCGCGACAAGCCACGCGAGGCCCATGCGCGCGCGACGAAACGCGTCCGAGTCCACGATCGCCCGCGGACCGCCGGCCGCTTCCGCCGCAAGGTAATAGAAAAACTGACCGTCGTAGCCGCCGCTGGAATACACCAACGCGGGCCGGGGCAAGGACCCCTGATTGAGTTTTGCAAAACAGAGCGCGGAACTATGACAGCCAAATCCGATCAGCGCCGAAACGTCGCCCGCGCGCGTCGCACGCACGCACGCCAGCGCCAGGAGAAACGCCAGCGCGAGCAACGCCGGCGAGAGGCGGGCGAAGGGAACGCGCCGACGCGTCACAGGAGGCCTGTACGACCGTCCGCGTCCACGCCAAAGTGCGCATAACACGCGGGACATTGATACATACCGGCGCCCGGAAAGCGCACCACGGCGCCGCACTGCGGGCAGTCGGCCGCGGCTTGCGTATCGTCCGGCGCCGCGTCGGAATACGCGCGCTCCGGCGCAGGTTCGCCCGGCGCGCGCAATTCAACGGCGCGTTCGCTGACCGGCAGTCCAAAAATGGAAAACTGCACCGCCGCCTTCTCGCCCAGATTCACAATGCTCGCCGCCAGATCGGCCGCGTCCTCAATTCCGGCAAGACCGCGTTTGAGGCCCAGGGCGCCCTCCGGCAAGACGGGCGTGATGTGTTCCGCATCAATCGCTACATTTCGATAGCCGCGGCGATACAGCGCTTCCACCTCGCCCGTGAGAATCCGGGCCGACTCGGCGTCCAGGAGTCCGTGCGCCTTCAATAAGAATTGCTTTTCTGTCATCCCCGGAAAAACGTGCGACTTGCGCGTCCTCTTTACTATAGTTCGGACGATTTGAATGTCCTCAGTACCTCAATCACGCATCTACCTCGGCTGGGCGAAAGAATTTTTTCTGTCGCTTCTGTTCGTGCTGCAACTGCCCATCGCGCTTTTTTATCGGCGCTCATACCGGGCGGGCCGGCGCAAAGAAACGGCGATCATCCTGACGGACGTCGGCGCGAGCCCCCTGCTCTACGCGCGCCTGGCGGGCCGCTTGCAACAGCTGGGTTTCTCAACCCTCGTTTTTTCCTGCGCCAGCCCCATTCAGGATGTGCGCTCCCACTCGCGACGGCTCGCCGCGGAACTCAGCGAGCGCAACGTGCACGACGGCCTGATCATCGGACACGGCATGGGCGCGCTGGTCGCCCTGTCTTTGCCGGACGCAGGACGGCAGCGCGTGGAACGGCTGGTGACGCTGGGCGCGCCGTTTCACGGTTCGCGACTCTTCATGAGCGCGCCGTTTATTCCGGCCCTTCGGGACATGGCCACCGGCAGCGAATTTTTGCTTTTACATCGCATGAACGCCCTGTTGTTCACGTCCTTTGATCCCTTTTCGGCCTGGCAAAACCAGTGGATTCTGCCTTTCAATCTGTCGCACTTTGGCCAGGGCCGCGATCTCATATTTGACCAGGTGGGACACTACAACCTCGCGCTGGGCGGCGACAATCTCGACACGCTCTGCGAATTTTTGAGCGAACGCTATCCGGATAATCTGACGGCGCTGGATCAGGCGAAACGCGATCTGGGCGAAAGCGGACGCTCGGCGGCGCCGGGACCCGCGCTTGTGCGCGCCCGGTCGGCCCCTGCAGCGCGTCCGGCGCGGGACAAGTCGCCGGCCGCCAGAAAGAAGGCCGCCGCACGCGGACGCAAACGATGAACGCCGGCGAATCGCCGGCGGCGCATACGCTGGCGGAGTTGCAGGCCCGGGTCGATCGCTACATTCGCGCAACCGGCAAAGGCTACTTTGACGAACTTACCAACCTGGCGCGCCTGACGGAGGAGACCGGCGAACTCGCGCGCATCTATGCGCGCACGCGCGGTCAGCTCAAACCCAAAGTCGACGACGACGTTTCACCCGCGGCGCTGCGGCGTGAAATGGGCGATTTGTTGTTCGTGCTGATTTGCCTGGCCAATCAAGCCGACGTGGATCTGGGCGCAGCCGTGGACGAAGTGATCGCAAAGTATGCAACGCGCGACGCGAGGCGCCACGACTGATCGGGCGCGCGCCGATTGTTAAAAAAATACGCCGCGGAGTCGCATTTACTCGTAAAACTACCCGCCGTTTCCCGTAAAAGCGCGCGCACCGGGCGCAGGCCGGCCGATGGCGCGGAGCGTCGCCATGTTGACGCAGTCCGGCCGACCGGATATGATCAGGGCTGAGGACGCGTTTCCGCAATCAACCCATGACCCGACCCTTTCACAGCAAAAAGATTCTGCGCGCCGGAGAAACGCCGGACGAAACGAACGATCCGTCGGCGCAGCAGCCCGGCGCGGCGCCAGGCCTGTTTGATCCGCGTTACTCCAAAAGCGTCGTCCGCAACGTGGTGAAGTTTCTGGATGAAAACTACTTTCGTTCGCGACTGATCGGCTTTGAACGTCTGCCGGAGCAGTCTTCTCAAGAGCGGCCAATCATCCTGGCCGGCAATCACTCGGGCATGTCGTTCCCGTGGGACGGCATTATTTTTTCCGGTCGCATGTTGCGCGATCGCAACTACGATTTTTCCCGCGCCTGTCGCCCGTTAACTGCGCCCTCGCTCTCAAACAGCGGCTTTATGAATCCGTATTTTATTCCGCAGTTCTGGCATCGCGCCGGCGGCGTCGACGCGACCCTGCCGAACTTCGATCGCATGATGCGCGCACGCGATTCGCATGTGCTGATTTATCCGGAGGGCATCGGCGGGATCGGCAAGGGTTTTGATCGACGCTATCAACTGCAGAAATTCTCGAATTCCTTTCTGCGCATGGCCCTGAAATACGAAGCGGACATCCACCCCGTGCTGACGGTAAACGGCGAATGGCTCGACCCGCTGGGCTACAAGTCGGACGCACTGGATCACTTTGTGCAAAGACTGGGCGTGCCCTTTCTGCCAATCGGGCCGCTGACGGGGCTCGTGCCTCTGCAACCCTGGGCCTTTTACTTCAGCCTGCCGGCGCGTTTAACCTATGTGCTTGGAGAAAAAATCCAGCTGCGCGAATTCACCGACGAACGCCACGACCGCATCAAGCAGCGCGACCTGAATCGCATCCGTTCGATTGTGCATCGACGCATGCAGGACACGCTCAACCAGGCCGTGAGCGAACACGGTCGCGATCCCTATCATCTGGACGAGCTTGCGGAAATCTGGATGAAAAATCTGGATCGCCTGCTGTATATACTGCCCTCGGGTTGGCCGCTTTTGTTTCACGAACACGAGCGTCTCTACAAGGAAGGCCCCGGCGTCGCCATGAAGCACGACAACGCCTCGCATTTTTTCGCCCTGCTGCGCAATCTGCAAACCTCCGCCTACCACGCGCCGTATCTGGGCTGGCTCTTGCTGTTTGCGCGCCGCTGGCTGGCGAAGTTGTAGGCGCCGGGGCCCGCCGACGCCCTGCGGGCGCCGCGGCAAAAATCAGGGCTCCACAGTCACGCCGCGCCAGAAGGCGATATGGCCTTTGATGTTAGCGGCCGCAGGTTTCGGATCGGGATAAAACCAGGCCGCATCTTTATTCACCTGGCCGTTCACCGCCACATTGTAGTAGCTCGCGGTTCCCTTCCAGCCGCAAACCGTGTGCGTCGAGCTGTCCTGGAAGTGTTCTTTTTTGATAGCCTCCGGCGGAAAGTAGATATTCCCCTCCACCTGCTCGTATTTGTCCGTTTCGGCGATCACAACGCCATTCCAGATTGCGCGCGGCATACTTCCGACTCCTTCCGGATAACTTCCGCGCTCTCGCGGCCGGTCTCCATTGGAAGCCCGAAGCTTGCGGATGTTACAAATTATAGTCGGAGCCGGCCCGCAAGCCGAAATCATCGCCGGAAAAGAATTTGAAAGGGCGGCCGCCTGATTGAGACTCGCCCCATGCCGGGATCGCCCGGCCATCCGTCAATTCGACCTCTGGACGACACCATGCATCGCCGCCCTGTCATTATTCGTATGAGGCTATTCTCAGTCCTTGTCGCTGTCGCGCTCGCGACCGGCGCCTGCGTCAGCGCGAGCGGCGGCATCGCTGTTTCCAATGTCCCGGTAGAGGGCCGTCGCTTTGACGTAGTGGGAACCGCTGAAACGACGGTTTCCTGGTGGAGCTTTGACATTGGCGTAATCGGATTGCCGCTTTCCGATCCGCCGGTTGACGCAGCTCAGGGCGACCTGCTCAAAGAAAAGGGCGGCGACGCGCTCATCAACCTGCGTTACTGGACGGACCGCTCCGTCTTCTTGTTATTTACGCGACATCGGTTTCACTTGAAGGCCGACGTGATTAAGTTCAGCGACGGGCGGTAATTGCGTGCTGCGCTTCGCCGGTTTTACAAAGTGCGCCCTCTTGCTTTTGCTCGTCGGCCCGGCCTGCCTCGCCGGCGGTTTGTACGAGAAAGGCGGCCTGGTCAACATGATTGTCATCGCTCCTTCGGCGACGATGACGCGCGGCGCGCCTTATCGCGTCATCTGTCTGGACCAGGATGAAATCAGGCGGCGCGAGTCGCTGGCCGAAGAGGAACTGAAGACCCTGGGTCCGCCCATTCGGCTCGTGCCCATGAAGGAGTACGACGGCCGCTGCTCGCTGACGGGCGAGGCTTCCACCTTCTTTCTGTTTAATCTCTGGCCGGTAACAACGCCGCTCGACGCGGAATACGCCATTGGATCCGCGGTGCAGAGCGTGGAAGGCGACACGATGATTCGAATTCGCATATGGCACGAATCGCATTATTATTCCATTCTGGGGCACGCGCAGGTGCTCAAGGCGCGCGGCGATGTGATCCGCTTTTTAACCGATGAAGAACGTCGCGTCTACGAACGCGAACAATTGCGTAATCGCGGACCCGCGCGACCAGGCAGGACGCGATAATGCGCAGACGAATACTCTGTTTAGTTCTGATTTCCGGACTGGCGGCGCTGGCGAGCGCTTGTCGCTTTGATAGTCCGTATATGGATCTCAACGACGCCTACAGCGAGATCGGCGTCTCAATCGCCGACACCGCCCGGCGTTGCGGCGCCCAGCCTTCGTATCCCTTGATTCTGCCTGAGCTGCCGTCCGAATACGGAGTGCGCCTGTGCAGTCTTTTAATACTGCAGCAGAGCTGTCCTTTTACGGACTATCCCCTGCCGTGCCTGGAAATTTATACGGCCTCGTGCGAGTTGTGCGACCTGCCGCTTTATAAACCGGAATAAGGCGACCGCTCCATGAATTTGTTCAACAAAATGCCGCGCATTATTCGGCTGATCCTCTTGTTCGCGCTGGCGCTCGCCCCGACGGCCCTGGCGGCGCTGGATGCAAAAATCCGCGTCGTTGATCCGCGCAACAATCGCGCCATTGCAGACGCGCCGGTCATCGTAATCGAAACCAGGCAGCGCTATTACACCGATGCGCGGGGCGAAGCGGCGATCAGCGTGCCGCAGCCGGGCTTTTACACTTTCCGCGTGCTGTTGCCCGACGGCACGCTGGTGCAGCCGCGGCTCGAAGTCCGCGCAGCCGGTCAGCTCGTGACCATCCTTACGGCGGAGGCGCCCCGTCAGCAAACGACCGCGACGGAAACCACGACCAATGAAGGCGGACGCGGCATTGTGGTCACCGGTTCCCGCGGTCGCTCCCAGCTTTCACGCTATCAGGTGCGACTGGACGAAGTAAAACGCATTCCCGGTCAGTTTGGCGAGGCGCTGCGCGGCATTGAGACCTTGCCTGGCGTCAACGCGCCGGCCTTTGGCTCCGGCGAAATTGTAATTCGCGGCGCAGACGATAACGCCAATACGTATTTGCTGGACGATCTTCCGCTGGGCTACGCGTTTCATTTCTTTCCGCTCAACTCGGTTCTGCATAATGACTTTGTAAAGACGATCGACATCTATACCGGCGCTTATCCGGCCAACTACGGCAACGCGACCGGCGGCGTGATTGCAATTGAATCGATCGACGGCGCGGAGCGCCTGGGCGGGCACGCCTCCTTTTCGCTCTGGTCCGCTAACGCCCTGTTTAAGGCGCCCATCCCGGCCTTTGGTGAAGATCTGGAAACGATCAGCGGCCTGCCGAACGTAAACCCCGACGCGGCCGCTCAATCGGGCGCCGCGGGCGCTCCGGGCGCAAGCGGCGCGGCGCCGGCCGCCGCTGAACGCAAAGGCGGCGGCTACTGGATTGGCGCGGTGCGCGCATCGTATCTGCACGAGACGCTTAAACAATTCGCGCCGGACGGCATCCGCCTCCCGATTTATTGGGACGGGCAGTTTAAAGTGATGTATCGCTTCACGCCGGAACACAGCCTGTACCTGTACGCCCTGGGCGCCAAAGACACCTTTGCGGCGGATGTGAAGGACAAGGGCCCGCAGCTCGATCCGACAAAAGAAATCGATCCAATCTTCATTGGCGCAAACGTAGCCTTCGAGCAGGCCTTTCACACGGAGGCGATTCGCCACATCTGGCAGCCGGCGTCCAAACTGCAAAACCGTCTGACCGCGACCTATCACAACAATATCTTCTACGTACAGGGTCAGTTGGGCACGCTGCGCGCGAACCAGAAGGCGGAAGCCGGCTACGTGGGCATTCGCAACGACTTGTTCTGGGATCCCATACCCGATCACGTGGGCGTGGAAGTCGGCGGTGAAATTCGCAACTTTATCTACCGCAACAACGGCCTGACGATTCGGCGCCGCAATCCGGACGATTTGTTCGTGGATTTTTACGACACGCAAAACCCGGACTTTGAAACGGTCACCGTGCGCGACTCCACCCAGACGCAGTATAACAGCGGTTGGACGACCTTGACCCTCGCCGGCTACGGCGTGGAATTCAAGCCCGGCGTGCGCGTGGATTATTTCGGACTCACGCGCCAGACCGTGGCCGACCCGCGCGCTTCCTTGAGCTACACCTTCCCCACAAAGACGATGCTGATCGGCGGCGCGGGCGTGTACCATCGAGCGCCGGACGCAAACGAATATTCGCCCACCAGCGGCAATCCCAATTTGCGTTTTGAGCGCGCCGAACATTACGGCGGCGGCATCCAGCAGGAGTGGCTGAGCTGGCTGTTCAAAGTGGAATTTTACCGGCACTACTTCGATCAAACCGTCGTGGTCGATCCGTACGCGCGCACTCTGGTGCGCGAAAATCAGGATCCGTTTACGCGATACGAGCGGCCCTTCTTAATCAACGACTCCCTGGGTTATTCGAACGACGGAACCGGCTGGAGCGAGGGCTACGAAATCTACATTAAGAAATCGAAACCGGAAGCGGAAAACGGCTGGTACGGCTGGGTTTCGTATTCCTATTCGCGGGCCTTTCGCAACGACCACCAGTACAGCCCGTCGCGGGATCTCGTCCCCCAGTCGCGCAGCGCGGACGAGACTTTCATCATCGCGCAGCTGTACGATAACACGCGGGACGTCATCGCCGACTTCGACCGCACGCACATTGTGAACGTAATTTTCGGCTACAAGTTTAATGCGGAATGGCAGCTGGGCGCGCGCTGGCGCTACAGCACGGGCGAACCCTACACCAAAATCATCGGCGACGACGGCGGCCGGCAGCAGAATCGCGGGCGCCGCATCTACGATCCGGTCTTCTCCCAATACCGCAACGGCGAACGACTGCCCGACTACCATCGTCTGGATCTGCGGATCGACCGCTTCCTGAATTACAGCTGGGGCTACGGCAATATCTTTTTTGAAATGCTGAACGTGTATGCGCGCCAGAATGAGACGGGGCGAAACTGGGATCGCAGTCGGCCCTACAGCGCGACCAATCCGACGATCTCCTACGATTTCCTTTTATTGCAGCAGGAGATCGGCACTCGCCGGGCGTTGATTCCTTTTTTTAACATGGGCATCGAGGTGAAGTTCTGATGTTTGCGCGCCAGACACTCCCCCTGCTTGCGCTTGCGTTCGCCGGCGTCGCTGCGCTTTTTCCCGCCTGCGACTCAAAAAAGGGCGAGGTCGATCTGGAAAAGGATCAGGCGATTTATCTCTTGCTCACAACGCCGGGTCCGGAGCAGTATCCGGCGGCCTGCGCGGGCGCCGTCGCGGCCGGCGGCGCCTGCAGCGTCGCAGCGTCAGGCTCAAACGCAAGCTACCTGGCCGCCATCGCGGCGACGTTTAACATCGCGGCGTCCGGCTCCAGCGAATCGATCTGCCTGGCGTATTCCGAGGCGTCCGCCTTCGTCAACGTCAGCCCGGGCGCGCGCGTGTGTTATTTCAACTGCGAGGCGACCTACTGGACGAACAGTCAGAGTTCCGGCGGATGCTCCGCGGCGAACTACGCCGCGACCCTTACGGCCGCGACCACTTCCATCAGCAGCTGCAACGCGCGCTGTCTGGACCAACGGACCCTTTTCCCTTGAAAACCATAACCGATTTTCTCGCCTACGCGCTGATTCGCGCCGCCGTCTTTCCGTTTTCCGTTCTACCCTACGATGCATGTCTGGCGCTGGGACGCGGTCTGGTCGCTCTATTGTTTCCGATCGCGCGCAAACATCGCAAGATCGCAGAGGAGAACCTCAAACACGCCTTTCCGGACCGCGACGAGCTCTGGCGCAAAGTCACGGTGCGCGCGCACTTTCGCTGCCTGGGGATGATGGTCGCCGATGCGCTCTACGGACCGCGCTTGAATGATCAATTTTTCCAGGAGCGCGTGATCTTCGAAGGCGATTCAAAGGCTATCGAACAGCGCGCCGCGTCGTCCGGCACGGGCGTGGTGCTGATGTGCGGGCATCTGGGCTCCTGGGAGCTGCTCGTGCAGTACACCGGGCGCGTGATGAAAGGCGGCGGCATCTACAAGCCGATAAGCAATCGCTTTGTGGACGCCTGGTACAAGCGCATGCGCGAGGCGAGCGGCATCACGTTGTTCACCATGGACGAAACCGCCGGCGTGTTGCGATATTTGAAAAAGGGCGGCTTCGTCGGCATTGTTTCCGATCAGAACGCCGGCCGCGCGGGCATATTCGTCGATTTTTTGAATCGACCCGCCTCCACGTTCCTGGGCCCCGTGACCCTGGCCGACCTGAGCGGTTCGCATATTCTGTTTTATACGGCGATCCACGACGACTCGGGCAAGGTGCGCATTCGCATTCAGGATCTGGGTCGCGTGGATCGCAGCGCCTTCCCCGATCGCGAAAGCGCGGTGCGCCACTATACGCAACTGTGGACGCAGGCCCTGGAAGAGCAGGTGCGCGCTAATCCGCCGCACTACTTCTGGGTGCATCGACGGTGGAAATACACGCCGGAAAAAGCCGCCGCGGATCAGGCCGAGCGCGCCGCGCGCAAAAACCAGGCGCAGTCGACACAACCCTGATTCGGACCCGCCCATGCCCTACATCGCCGACTCCGACTACATCGCGCCGCGCGGCTTCCGGGGCGCGCACGCCAGCACGATTCTGCCGGGAGTATTTCGTCGCGTCGGCGGCCTGGCGTATGAACGCGAGCGCATCGACACTGACGACGGCGATTTTCTGGATCTGGACTGGGCGCAACAGACCGAGCCTGCGGATCGACTCGTGATTATTTCCCACGGCCTCGAAGGCGGCTCAAATCGACCGTATGTGCGCGGCATGGCGCGCGCCTTCGTTCGCAACGGCTGGGACGCGCTGGCCTGGAATTATCGCAGTTGCAGCGGCGAAATGAATCGCAATCTGCGCTTTTATCACAGCGGCGCCACCGAAGATCTTGAACGAATTCTGCGCCACGTCCTGCGTGAAACAAAAGCCGGACGCAATTCGCCCTTCCCTCGCCGCTATAGCGAAGTCGCGCTTGTGGGTTTCAGCCTCGGCGGCAATTTAACCTTGAAGTACGTCGGCGAGCGGGGCGCAAAAATTCGAAAAATTATCCGCTGCGCGGCCGCTCTGTCCACGCCCTGCGACCTGGCCGCGTGTTCGGTTCGCCTGGCGCAGCCCGAGAACCGCATATACATGTTGCGCTTTCTGGTCGACCTGCGACGCAAGATCGAGGCCAAGGCGGTGCAGTTTCCGGATCAGGTGGACGCCGGGCCCATCCGCACAATGAAAACCTTTCAGGAATTCGACGACGTCTATACGGCGCCGATCCATGGCTTTCGCGACGCTCGCCACTATTGGGCCAGCCAGAGTTCCATCAATTTCATCGAAACGGTGCGCATTCCCACGCTTCTCATCAACGCAAAGAACGATCCCTTCCTCGCGCCGGAGTGTTTTCCCGCTGAGTTGGCGCAAAAACATCGATACTTTCATTTTGAATCCCCGGAACATGGGGGGCATGTGGGCTTCACCCGGATCGCGCGCGACGGCTACTTCTGGTCGGAACTGCGCGTGCTTGGCTTCGTGGAAGCGCATTTGAAGGGCGTCGGGGGAACTCGCCTCGCCGATCGCGTTTTTTGATTGTCCGCATTCGCCGCCGCGGCAATCCTTACACATCTCTAACCATATGCAATCCTCAACCGATTCCAGGAACGCACTGGTTTTTGAAGACGACCCCGACCTGCGCGTGCTGTTGCGCCGGGCGCTTCAAGAAGAAGGCTACGCGGTGCACGACAGCGAGCGTGCAGCGGACGTAAATGTCCTCTACGAAGCCGCGCCGCCGAGCGTCGCTGTAATTGACGTCAATTTGCCAGGCCGCAGCGGATTTTTCGCGCTGCACCGGATTCGCAGCATGGATCAGCAGAACGGGCGGCGCACGCGCGTGTTTGTGATTTCCGGGAGCGTGGATCCCATTTTACAGGAGGAGGCCCTCGCCGGCGGCGCAGATGCATTCCTCATTAAGCCCTTCACCATTCAGTCGTTGCGCGATCGCGTCCGCACCAACTGATCCCGGTTCGCTCAGCTCCGTTCAACTCGCACGGTCGGCTCGAGATAAGCCAGGCCCTCAAAGGCGGGCGCCGATCCTGTCTCTATTTCAAAATCCAGGGCGTGTTCCGCCCACAAGTAACAATCGCTCAAATGGGTTGCGCCGCGATGTACGGACAGGCCCGCGCTGTAGGCGCCCGCACCCAGATTCAGACTCAGGTCAAACGCCACGCGCGTACTGACTCCCGCCCTGAGATCGAGATTGCGCAGGCCCAATAAGTGCGTATTCACCCCAAAGGCCCGCACCCCGCGCCGATCGCTGATATGCATGCCGACTGTCGCATCAAGTATGTCCGCCGGAGGCCTGATGTCCAGGGCCAGCGTCGCGCGTTCTCCCGTAAACCAGAGCGTACGCGCGCGGCCGGAAGCGTCGCAGAGTGCGACCCGATAGTCGCGCGCGGCCAGACCCGGACGTTCGGCGCCCGGATCGCCAAAGGACGTTTCTGCGAGCGCCTGCATGTATTCCTCCACCACGTCCGCCGGCGGGCCCAGGGCGCGCAGACGGCCGCGATCCAGTAACAGAATGCGATCGGACACCGCCTGGAGCATGTGCAGATCGTGCGAAACCACGACGATCAGCGAGCCGGCGTCGCGATACTCTTCGAAACGGCGCACGCATTGTTGCTGAAAACTTGCGTCGCCGACCGCCAGCGCCTCATCGATCAAGAGCAAGTCCGCGCGTTCAAAGGTCGCCAACGAAAAACCCAGTCGCATCTGCATGCCCGTGCTGTACGCCGCCAGCGGTCGGTCGGCGTGTTCGCGCAGACGCGCAAAATCCAGGATGGAGTCCATCGATTGCATCAGCCTTCGACCGCTGTAGCCCCACAAACGTCCGTTGTAGTACACGTTTTCGCGACCGGTGAGATCGCCGTTAAAGCCGACGCCCAGCTCAAGCACGCTGCGCACGCTTCCGCTCCGGATCACGCGACCGCTCGTCGCGCGGGATACGCCGGACAGAATGCGCAAAAGCGTGCTTTTGCCGGCGCCATTTGCGCCGATCACGCCGAGAATTTCTCCGCGTCCGCCGTTCCCGACGCCCGCGCCAGCGCGGAAGCTCACGTCGTGCAGCGCGTCGTAATGTTGAGATCCTGCATAAAGTCCGAGAGAAAGCGCGGCCCCCAGGCGCTCGCGGAAACTCGCAAATCCGCGATAGGTCTTGGAGAGCCCTTCTACGACCAGCATCAGATGTGGTCCTCCACGACCTGTTTGAGTCGGCGTGCGGACAAAACGTACGCCGGAATGCTGAGCAGCGCAAGCGCCGCTGCGCCTTTCCACGCAACCGGTTGCAGGGCGCGCTCAAGGCCCTGACCGGTGATAAGCGCACGGTGCAATTCAAACGGACCGTACAGCGGATTCCACGCGAGCCAGGCGGCGAGCGAATCATTTACAGCGTAGACAATCGGCGTCAGCCAGAAAAGCAGTTGAAAGGCCAGGCGCAACAGGGGCGTGAGATCGCGCAAGAGCACGCTGGCGCGCGCGAGTATGAAACCCCAGCCGGACAAGGCCAGGACGACTGCGCCGGCCCAGAGCGGCGCCGCGAGCGCCGTCCAGGCGAGATCGCCGCGCACGAATAAAACGGCGCCGATCAAGGCGAACAGAATCGCATAGTGGATGATCGCTTCCGCGATGGGCAGCCAGAGAAAGCCGAACATGCCGAGATCCGTTCGACGAATAAGCGCGCGATTGTCGGCGAGAATCGAGCCGCAACGCAAGAGGCTCTCCGACAGCGGCAGCCACAGGCCCATGCCGCCGAGCAAATACGCGAGATAGTCGCGGTCGCCCGGACCGAGCGCGCTGCGGCCGGCGGCGGCCGGAAAAAGCCAGCCGAAAATAGCAAAATACACCCCGATCTGAAAGGCGTACTGGCCCACCACCCACAAAAATCCGAGGGCCGTGCCGGCGTATTGCACGGCGTAGTCGCGCCGAACAAGCGACGCGACCACGCGTAAGCGCGCCAAAAATTCGGGAAACCTGGTGCGGCTTTGCTGCGTCTTTTGGGTATCCAGAGAAATTCCCTTGCCCGGGCCGGATGCGCGCCCAGGCTGTTCAGGATACTCGCCCCGGGAGGCCCAGGATGATCAAACACAAGTTCGCATTCGCGGCCGCGTTCGCGCTGCTTCTCGCCGGTCTGGTTTTGCCCGGCTGCAAGCCCGAACGGCCCCGCCCCGACGCGCCCCATCCGGAAGTGAGCGCACGCGTGCTGGGCGAAACCGGACTCGAGGTGCTGGTCGCAGTGCCGCCCGGCCATCACGCCTATCTGGATCGCGGCGACATGGAAGCTCTGATTCCGATCAGCTTTGACTGGGCCCAAACCGGCGCCAGTCCCACGCTGTCCGCCCGCCCCGACGGCGAGCGCGACGAAACGGTCGGCGCCACGGTACTGCGCGGCGCCGGTCGCTTTGTATTCGAGAGCGCAGCGTCCGCGGCGTTGCGCGGCAAAACCGTCCGCGTGCAGAGTCAGATCTGCAACGAAGAAAAGGGCGTCTGTTATCGACCCACCGTTCAAGAGATTGAGCTGCTGTGAGCTCGAACGCGGCGCCCTATGTTTGAAAGTCTGACTCGCGCCATTGACGCGCTGGCCGCCGGCAGCCTGGGAAATCCGGCGATCGCCTTTCCCGTCTATTTTCTCGCCGGACTCGCCAGCAGCGTCTTTCCCTGCGTCTATCCGCTGATCCCGATTACCGCCGGATTCTTGCAAAATCGTACGCGCGCAGGCGAATCCCGCTGGAAACATCCCCTGCTCTACTGGGCCGGCGCGACCCTGGCCTACGGCGCGCTGGGCCTGGTCGCAGCGTTGAGCGGCGGCGCCTTCAACGTTTTCATGCAAAACGGTCTCGTCATCACCCTGACCGGATTTCTGTTCTTGTTCCTTGCGGCGGTCACCCTCGACTGGTATCCGCTCACGTGGGGCGCCGGCGATCGTCTGGTGCAGGGCGCTGCGCGTCATTCCGGCGCCGGATTCACCGTGATAATGGGATTTTTCGCCGGTCTGGTTGCGTCGGCCTGCGTGGCGCCGGCGCTCGTCGCGATGCTTTTGTTCGTCGCGAAACACGCCGCCGAAAGTGCAAGCTCCGCAGCCGTCGTCGCTTACGGCGGCGCTCTGGCGCTGAGTTTTGGCGCCGGCATTGGCGTGCCGTTTTTTCTCGCCGGCGTACTCGGCGCGCGGCTGCCAAAAAGCGGCCCGTGGATGTCGGTCGTGAAACATGGCTTCGCCGCGCTCGTGCTGCTGGCGGCGGCCTGGGAACTCAGTAAAGGATTTCAAACCCTGGGGTATTCGGAAATGGACGTCAGCCTTATTCTGGGCGGAATTGCGCTCGTGATTGTCGCGGCCTGGTTGGGCTTAAAGCCGGCGCCGACGGAGAACAAACGCGGCCTCACGCGCTTCATTTTTGCCCTGCTGGCGCTGCTTTTCGCAGCAGCGCTGATTATTCGCGGCGCAGGCCTGGGCGCGATCGTCGGACCGGCGAATAACGCCGGCGCCGGCGCCGCCGCCGCCGCGGATCAGTTTGAGATGACCGGCGATCTGAAATTTTATCGGGATCGCGACTACGCATACGCGCTCGCCGCGCGCGAGGGCCGCCCGGTGTTCATCGATTTTTACGCCGATTGGTGCGCCAACTGCAAGGACTTTGCAAAACTCGCCGAAAGCGATGCGCGCTTGAACGCCGCCCTGAAACAGGCCGTGTTATTAAAAATCTACGACACCGATGCGGCGTTTGCGGAGTATCAGAACGATCCGCGCTATCCGGAGCTGATGATCGGCCTGCCCTTCTTTCTTGTGATGAAGTCCGACGGAGAATTTCACTGGAAGGGCAATAACTATCGCGACATTCAGGGTTTTGAAGCCGCGATCCGCTCAGCCGCCGGCGGCTGAGCGGCCCGAGCGCTCAACGGTCTGAAATTCACCGCAACCCGGCCAGTTCGCCAAAAGGATCGCTGGCGCCCGGGGGCGGATAGGCCGCGTACATGCGCACGTCGCCGACCTGGATCGACACGCCAAGGATGCTGTTGTCGGTCGGGTGTTTCACGCCGGTGGCGCTGGTTTGATATCCGCCAAAAGTCGCCGTGGCGCCCTTGATCGGCAGGCTTTGCACCCACATGCGAATCTCGGCCGGCAGTCCGTCGGCGCCCGGAATAAACAGATACGTGTCGCCGGGAGTCACGCCGCCGGAGGCGAAGGTCACAAGCAGGCTTTCCTGACCGTCGTCGACCACGCGACCGTAGCGCACGGCCTCCGCTTTGATGTGAAACAGCGGATTTAACCAGAAGGCGTCGTTTACAAACGCGGCGTTGGCGGATTCCAGAGCGACGCGACGCGCTTCGGGATCGTCAACGCGCACGCCGCCCTGCCAGACGAGCGAATTGAAGTTATTCAAATTATATTGCACGCGAAATTCCGCCCACTCGACCTGAACCAGACGCCGGCGCTTGTCCCATACGTAAGCGCGCTCTTTGCCATTGCCGCTCCAGCGAAATTCGACCGCCGCTGTGCGATCCGTCCAGGCGGCGTAGTTTGTCGCTGCGAGCATGCGCTCCGCAAGCGCGGCGGCGGGCGCGCCAGACTCGGACTCGGGGATGCTGCGGCAACCGGTCGCCAGCGACAGGATCAGCGACAGCGACAGGACGCCGGCGCCAGCGACCGCGCGGCCGAAGGCGCTCGCGCGCGGGCCAGGGAGAAATTTAGAATCAGACATGTTCACGCTCCAGTAGCTCTCAATGTGAAATCGC
The DNA here is from genome assembly GCA_036170535.1 of Leptospirales bacterium. Classification (GTDB taxonomy): domain Bacteria; phylum Spirochaetota; class Leptospiria; order Leptospirales; family Leptonemataceae; genus SSF53. The sequence goes on from JAVHPJ010000157.1 coordinate 20,388, forward strand.
CGACGCGTCGCGTCGCCAGTACTCGCGCATGGCGAGCAGCAGCATCGGCTGATAGCAGTCCGTCGCCATGTGCGACGCATCGACGTAGCTGTTGCAATAATAATCCGGATTGCGGCCAAGATCGATGTATTTTGCGCCGCGTTGCGTCGCAATTGCTTGAATCCGTCGCTGGTATTCCGCCAGCGCGGGACGCAGGGTCTCGTCCTGAGACATGCGGCGCGCCAGGGGCCGTGAAACCTGGGGTCGAATCATCACCACCGGTATGCCGTGTTCGCGCGCCAGCCGCGCTGTTTCATCCAGGAATTCGAACTGTCGCTGCGATATTTTATAGCCGGAGTAGAGCCAGCGCAGGGAGCGCTCGGCCGAATGGCCCAGGGTGGCAAAGTCGCGTTCAAACCATTGATCAAGCGGGATAATGTTTTTTCCGGCTCCGCGGTTCAGGCGCTGATACCGGTCCAGGAGCGGAATGGCCGCCATAAAGGCCGACTGTGGATTGCGCATACGGCCGTAGATATTGCCCGGATCCGGCGGATATTTGAAGCCCGCGAAAAGGTTGCGCCCGATCCACAGCGAAACCTCGTCGCGCGTAAACAGCGAAAAGTGTTCCAGAATAAATTTGAGATCGAAAGTATACCCCAGATTGGACCGCGCAAAGGCGTCGCTGCTTTCATTAAACTGGAAAGGATCGGTTTCGAGCAGGATGTAATCCGGCTTGATGCCGCGCTCCAGCGCGCGCTCCAGAACATAGAGATAGTACGCCGGCATGGTCACCGGCGCGCTGAAATTGAACATTTCCCATTCCGGAAAATTTCGATCAAAGCGCGGATAATCAAAATACAACATCCGCGAGGTGCCAAGCACCATGAGAATTTTCGGTCGAACGCCCGCAGGAAAATTCGGTTCGCCCGGATCGATGTCCCCGCCCGGGTCGGCCGGCAGCGCGCCGGCGAACATGAGAAAGGTCGCCGCGTCCGGCGGGTCGACCGGCTTTGAAGCCTGGAATCGCGCCACGACGTCGGCCGGCGCGGTTTCGCCGTGCATGCGCTTGTAGACGATTTCCATTTCGTCCATCAGCACCGGCTTGTAGTCGTAAAATAGATAGGTGGCGTCGCCCTGGGAGTAGAGCTTGTAGGTTTGCCCCAGGCATAATTTATCCACTGCGAAATACGCGACAAAAAGGAGCGCGGGATAAAACACGAACTTAAGTTTCCAGATTTCTTTCATAAAGAGACTTCCTCGTTTTTGATCGCGCCCGGACGCGCAGATCCGGCTGTCACAACTCGGAATCCAGAGCCCGTAGCCGACGACCCTGAGCCGGCGGCGCCACACGCAGCACCTGCGGCATCACTGTGCGATAAAAATCGGCGTTCACCTGTTCCGCGCCTGCGCAGTCGTAGTGAATTTGATCCACAAAACGCTCCGCCGGCAGGTGCGGCTCGGCGAAATCAATGCGATGCGCCTCCGGATAACGCGCGAGAATTCCGGGCAGTTGCGCCTCAATCTCTTTATAAAAACGCGTGTCCCGATACTCGCGAACGGTCGGCGTCGGCGCGAGGACCACCGGCACGCCGGCGCGGCGAGCGGTTTCGAGCAGCGCGATCAAAGGACGCAGATCGGGCCGGATCCGATTAAAGAAATCTTGCGTATCTTTGACCAGTCGATCGCGAATTACGGAGTAACTCATGACTTGTTCGAGAGTCAGACGATCGCCCAGGTTAATCTGCCCGTAACGCGCATCCAGCCCCGCCGCGAGGGCCGCGTTATCCTGAAATTGAGTCAGGTCCGGGCGGCACATGGGCGCGTACGAATTGGCGCAGAGACGACACTCAGCCGGCAAAGGTTCCGCGGCCTGCGGAAATGGATTGGAGAGGAAGTAGCGCAATGCATCGCGATATCGAAACGTGTAGTACTGCAGCGGCGCCGCTTCTCGCAAAACAAACAGGCGCTCTGCGCCGTGAAATTGATGCATCAATTCCGCGGGCGAAAACAAGAATAAATAGCGATGCGAATAGGTCTCCCAGATCGCTTCCTGGGGCGCATTCGCCGCGGCGGGCGGCGGCGAAAGACCCTGGGCCGGGCGGCGCACAATCCGATGGCTCAGATACTGCAGCAGCGTATCCTCGCGACTGTCCGTATAAATGCGCGCCGGATCATGCAAAGGCAAGTTCCAGCCCTCCTGAAACACCGCCATGTCGCCGGCGAATATCAAGGCCGACGGCTTATTGTAGCGATTCGCCAGATACTTCTCCAGGTAGTACGAATAGTAGCGCGAACCCATGGCGGGCAGGCTCAGGTTGTAGACGCTCCAGTTTTCGGGACCCGTGGGCGCATGTCCCAACAGACTCAGACTGCGCGACTCGCCAAAAATAATGTAATCAAAATCCGGACCGCTTGCATCCACAAGGTCGCGGCGATGTTTGGTAAGGAACACCGCCGCGCCCATGCCGTATTCGACCGGCGCAATCCGCGCAAATAGCTCCACCGCTGCAAATATCCCGACGCAAATCCACGCCGCCGGGTAGCGGCGGACAAAGGCTGCGGACGTTTGTATCCAGTTACGCATCGTTTCCCGCCCCGCCCTCAGAAAGCGAAGTAGATGACTTCTTTCCCGAAGGAGCCCTTAAAGATTATAAAATAAAAGAGAATTGAATAAACCGCCGCGCGCAACAGCATATGCTGTTTGAAAATCCACAGTGCATCGTTCTTGCGATGCCACATGTAGTCCAGAACCATCAAAAGCCCGATCTTCTGGAAAAGATCAAACCCGTAGAGTAAGGCCGGCTTCACGCCGCGAATTTCGTCGGCCAGGTTCCAGGGCATAGACAACATCGATTTCCAGAGTTCGTACGAATGCTGAATGTCATAGGCGCGAAAGAACGTCGCCGAAATCCCGAAGGCGCCGAACACGGCCGCCATTTTGAGCCCGCGCACGCCGCCCTGCAGCCAGGTGGGCCAGGCTTCCGGCATTTTCGGCAGGCGGGCGCGCGTCAGATCGTATCCGGCGATCCAGAAACCCATAAACAGACCCCACAAGACAAAGGTCCAGTTCGCGCCGTGCCAGAGGCCGGTGAGAAAAAATGCGAGCAACAGATTGCGATATTTGTTCCACACGCCGTAGCGACTGCCGCCGAGCGGGATGTAGACATAGTCCGTCACCCAGCGATTCAGCGTGGAGTGCCAGCGCCGCCACAGCTCCGCCGGATTCTGGGAAAACTGCGGCGTTTCGAAGTTCATCGTGAGCCGAACGCCCAGCAGGCTTGCGGACCCCAACGCAATGGTGGAATAGCCGGCGAAGTCGCAATAGATTTGAAATGCAAACCCGATGCTGGCGAACAAGACCTGAGCGCCGCCGTGGCCCGCGACGGCCGCCGGATTTGCGTGGTACTCCGCGGCCCCGTTCAGATAAACCTGATTCACCAGGGGCCCGATCGAGTCGGCGACGTAAGTTTTCAGGAAAAAGCCGAGCAGTATGAACCAGACGCCATTGCGTTGATCGTCCCAGTTGAATTTGCGCGGCGTTTTTAATTGCGGCAGCAAATCGCCGGCGCGTTCGATCGGGCCGGCCACGAGCTGCGGAAAAAACGTAACAAACAGCGCAAAATCCAGAAAATTGCGTTCAGCTGGAATCTGACGTCGATATACGTCAATCGTATAGGCCATGCTCTGAAATGTGTAAAAACTGATACCGACCGGCAAAATGACGCGCAGGAACAGGGACGACTCGGCGTCCGGAAAGGCGCCGGGGTCAAAAGCGCGAGCCGCGGACACAAAACTGCCGGCGAAAAAATCAAAATACTTAAAGACGCCGAGGATTCCAAGGTTGATCGCAACCGAGGCCCACAGAAAGACGCGCCGCCGCCGGCCCTCGCCCGCCGCCTCGATCCAGAGGCCCATCAGGTAGTCGACCAGAGTCGAAATCAGAATCAGAATCAGAAAAAACCAGTCCCACCAACCGTAAAAGACGTACGATGCGAAAAGCAAGAACCGGTTCTGCAGACGGAGTCCGCCTGGAGCGCGCGAAAGGCTCCAGTAAACCACGTATACAATGACAAAAAAGATTAAGAAAATAAACGAGTTGAATACCACGACTTATATCCTTCAGGCCGACTCCACGCGCAGCGCGCGCCGGCCGCGTTCGATCGCCAGTCCCGCCGCGCACCACGCGAAAACGGAATATATGGACAGACCGTCGCGCAGCGCCTCCGGGAAAAGGGAGTACAGACAGCCAAAAACGCCCAGCACGATCAGCCACCCGCGATCCGCCGGCTCCCAGGGATGAGACCCGTCAAAAATCGCACCGAGGCGAAACACCGCCGGAACGAGCAGCGCCGAGTAGGCGTGATACCAGCTCACTCCCGCGCCGGCGAGCGACACGAGTATTATCGCCATCAGGAATGCGGTCATGGACGGTTGGCGCAGCTCTTCAAGCGGCGTCCACGGCGCCTCCCCGCGCGCCAGCCGGAGCTGCCGACGCCGTACGAACTTGAGCGCGGTCGCGACGGACAGAATCGCCAGTCCGCAGTACAGCGCGGCATTCGCGGCGCGCGCAATCGAACGCAACAATGCAAATTCATCCGCAGTCGGATTGCGCTCTTTAAAGAAGAACGGCAGGCCGTAGCTGAACTGCAGAGGATCGGAATGGGGCACGAAAAGTTTGCCCAGGGCGCCGGCGATGCTCTGATTATTCGCCCAGGAGCGCACAAACACGGTTTGGTTGTAAGTCTTCAGGATGAACGCGTTCCAGGCTTCGAATAAGGCCGCATTGCGATCCCAGCCAATGAGCGTCGCAGGAATCGCCAGACTGAAAGCCAGACCCGCGACGCAGCCGACGATCGCCAGCCAGCGGCGTCCGGCTACAAACGCGCAGCCCAGAAAGCCCGGCGTCACCTTTACGCCCGCGGCCACGCCGATTAAAAAGCCGCCGATAAACTCCGCGAGGCGCCCGCCCTGAAATCCGAAATACAAGCCGGCGCCGGTCAGCAAAATTATGAAAAAGCCAATGTTCCCGTTCGACGCATTGTCGAGCAAGAAGCGCAACAGGACGAGCAGCGCCGCGGCGGCAGCGAAGAGCGCGGCGGTGCGACGCGCCGGCGCGGCGCCGCCGCGCAGCAGTCGATAGTTCAGCAGCAAAAAGGCGACCAGCGCGAGCCAGGCGATCGATTGGTAAATCGCCGCAGCCACGGGATAGTCCAGCCCTGTCAGCGGCGCGAGCGTGAAGGCGGTGAAAGGCGGATACAGATAGCTGCCCACGCCGCGCATGCCGGTCAGCAGCTCCCAGATGTTTGCACCGCCCACCCCGGTCTCGCCCACGGCGCGCGCCGCAGCTTCAATCTGGCCCAGGCGATACGGATCTTCGCCGCGCACCAGTCGCTCCGAAGCGTTCAGATAGTCGTCAAAGTCGCTGGCGCTGCCGGAGAAGGGACCCGCCGCGCGCGGCTTGACAATGCGCGCGCTCTGTACGGCGACCACGGCCAGCAATACGCAAACCGCCAGGAAGAGGACCCGGGGCCGGGCGGCCAGGCGCTCCCGCACGCCATCCAGCGCGCGGGGAATGCGGGGCGCGGTTTCGCGGAGAAAGCTCGTCAAACGCGCGATTTTCATTGCCGCTCGGGCCAGTTTTTCCGACTCGTCTGAAAATGAAATGAAAAATGCCGGCGACCTGGACCCGCGCCTGCGGGAATACTTTTTTGAACTGCCGGAACGACTCATCGCAAGCCGGCCTCCGGACGCGCGCCATGACTCGCGCCTGATGCGCTTGTCTCTGGATGCAGCGGGTCGGCCGACCCGCGAACATCGACGCTTTGCCGAATTGCCGGAATTGCTGGCGCCCGACGTAATCCTCGTCGTAAACGATGCGCGCGTGTCCCAGCGTCGGCTGCGGCTCGCGCGCGCGACCGGCGCGCAACTCGAGGCGCTGTTTTTGCACCCCCTGCCCGACGGCGCCTGGGCCTGCCTGGTCCGGGGGAAAAAGCGTTTGAAATCGGGCGAGTTGCTGCCCGGTCCGCCCGGGGGGCCCGCTCTCGCCTTTCGCTATGAAGGCGATCTGGACGGCGACGAAAGCGGCGGCAATGCGCGCCTGCGACCGGTTCGCCTGGACGGGCGCGCCGACGCCTGGCGCAACCTGGCAGCGGCGGAAGAGTTTTTTGAGCGCGCGGGAGAAACGCCGCTCCCCCCGTATTTGAATCGCACCCCGGAACCCCGGGACCGCGAGCGGTATCAAACGATCTATGCGGCGGAACCGGGCAGCGTCGCCGCGCCCACCGCCGGACTGCACTTTTCCCGCGAGGTGCTGGACGCGCTGGATGCGCGCGGCGTACGCCGCACGGCGGTGACGCTGGAAATCGGCTATGGAACCTTCGCCCCCTTGACGGCGCGCAATCTGGACGAAGGTCGGCTGCATAGCGAACGATATCGAATCTCAACCGAAGCTGCGGCGCTGCTCAACAGCGCAAAGACCCGCATCGTCGCCGTGGGCACCACCGCCCTGCGCGCGCTGGAAGCGAATTTTCGCAGTCACGGACGATTCGAAGCCGGCGAGTTTCAAACTGACATTTTTTTGCGGCCGCCGGAACGCATCCGATCGGTTCAGGGATTGTTAACAAATTTTCATTTGCCGGCGTCATCCCTGCTCATGCTTGTCGCCTGCCTGATCGACCGCGCGGACTTGCTCGCAGCGTATCGCGAGGCCGTCTCCGAAAACTACCGATTCTTCAGCTACGGCGACGCGATGTTGATCCTGCCCCCCTTTTCGACTTGACCGCGAATATTTGCCGGGTCCTGACTGTTGCAGCGCGGCCGCAAACTCCGGTTCCAGGGGACATGTACAGATGATTCGACTCAAACAAATCGCTCAACTGGAACTGGTAAAGATCCCGCGCTTCACGCCGGACTCTTACCAGCGCGAAATACTCAAGAAGCTTTACCTGGAGTTCTTCTTCGAGCGCTGCCGCGCGCTGCTGAAGCCCGAGGGAGGATACTTTTTGACCGGCCCCGCCCAGCCCGAGGAAGAGCAGGAATTGGCCGCTTTTGTCGAACGGCGGCCGGACGTGATCGCCTGGCTCAAGGAATATCTGGTCTATCAACTTTCCGTATATTCATCCCTGCTCGAAAGCAACTCGTACTACATCACTCTGAACGACCATTTGATTATCACCCGCTTTGTCGATGTGCCGGATCACCCGGAAGACTTCGAGGTCAAGCTCTACACGATCGGCGTTGACGAGCTACCGCATAATTATCGCGACAAGATCTACATCGGCCGGGACTTCCTGTCCGTTACGCGCCTGCATCGCGAGCATTTTGGCCTGAAACACATTCGCAATTCCCTGGTCGATCAGCTGGAAAAAGTCCGGGCGCGTATTCGCAATCTGGTCCCGGAGGAAGAGCGCGACGAACTGGAAAGCGAATACGTCGACGAATTTGCGGAACTGACGGTGGACTTCCGTGAAGAAGCGGACGGAATTATCGAGGGTTATCCCGTGGAAATCAGCCCGCGGGCCATGGATCACGAAAGTCTGCTGGAGGCCAACCGGCGCTTTCGCGAACTCAAACACATTTTGATCGAAATTGAGGAGACAGCGCGCGAACTGGAAGCCGTCATGTTTGAACGCGATCTGCACCACGCGGTGCGCTACGTAACTAAATACCGCAAGGATCTGATCAACTACATCAATTATATCATGATCAAGATCAATGGCCGCGTAACGGACGCCGTAAACGGCATCCATATTTAATCCGCCCCAGAGGCGAACGCAACTGCGCGGCCCGGCGCCGCGCGCTTACCAGCCCCACTCCTCCGTGTCCAGCAGCAGGGTCACGGGTCCTTCGTTCACAAGCGTAATCTGCATATCGGCGGCAAAAACGCCGGTCTGGACGCGGTCGGGCAGCCGGGATCTGCAAATCGAAACGAAGGTCTCGTACAACGGGAGCGCATCGTCGGGCGGCATCGCCGGGGTAAAAGACGGCCGCAGTCCGTTTTTTGAATCTGCAAAGAGCGTAAATTGAGACGCAAGCAAGAGCTCCCCGCCGACATCGACCAGGGAGCGGTTCATCCGGCCTGCTTCGTCTTCGAAGATGCGCAATCCGACCAGCTTATCCGTCAGGCGCTCGCACAATCCGGCGTGGTCGCCGCGGCCAAGACCGACGAGAACGAGCAGCCCTGCGCCAATGCGCGCACGTTCGACGCCGTCGATCGACAGACGCGCCGAGCTGACTCGTTGCAGCAGCAGTCTCAAGACAACGACTTAATCAGGCGATTGGTTTCGGAGTCTTCCACGCCCAGTTCGCGCGCTGCACGCAGCTCGACCAGCGCGCGCTTGCGATCGCCCGTCCGCAAATATACCATGCCCACGTCGTACAGGGTGCGCCCCAGATAGATGCGCGCGCGCTGGAGCTGAGCGATCTCGCCCTTCAACGCCTGGAGCAGCAACTCGTCGTCCTGCACCAGACCGCTGCGCAGCACGCCGTTGATGCGATCGCGAACCGAGTTCAGAATGTCTTCCAGGGCCTGCGCCTTGCTCGCGCGCCGCAGCTGATTGGAAAGTTCGATATTCTGCGACACGAGCGCGTCGTATTTCTGAGAAACTACGCTGAACTCGTGACGCAGTGCGCGATATTCATCCAGGACTTCGCTCTCGGGCGCGATGGTCGCGCCGGCGGCCATTTGTTCCGCAAGGCGCCCGAGCTGCGCTTCCAGCGCCTGAGCGCGCTGGGCTTCGCGCTCCAGGCCCGTTCGTAAGTTAACGTTTTCCGTGTAGAGGTCTTCTATAGACCGACGTTCGACGTCTTTCTCATCGACGCGGCGCTGGCGCACTTCGAGTTCCAGTTCCAACGCGCGATTCTGATCCTGAAGCCGTCCGAAGTCCGCGGTCAGGCGCCCCAGATCTTCCAGAACCGCTTCGAGCAACTGCTCGCGAGTCCGCGCTTTTTTCACTGTTCCGGATACTATCAACTTTGATTTTAAACGACTGATTTTCGCGCTGACCGTCTTTTGCATTTCGGCAATCGCGGCCCTGCCGCGGGCGCTCGTCTTCTTGCGCGCGGATGTTTTCTTGCCCTTCGCCGCAGCTCCGGCGCCGGCGCCGGCGCTTTTCTTCTTCAAAGTTGCGGCGCTGTGTACGCCGTACTCTTCATCGAAGCGCGTCAAATGCCAGAATGCGATCGCCGGGTGGATGGATTGGGTCCGGTTCAGTTGTTTGAGCTTGAGGGCTGCATATTCGACGCGGCGTCGCGGATCCGCGAGGGGGAACACCGTTTCACGTCCGGCCCGTTTCGCCCGGAACACCGCCGAATATGCGCGCGGGTTCCGCTCCGGCCAGAGCACGTCTTCCAGTCCGACCGACAGCAATTCCTCTTCAAAGCGCTCGCGCAGATCGCGGTCTTCCTGAAAGAACTCAAGTTTTTGTTCAAGACTGAGCGCCATGGGATTATCAGATTTATGATCGGAGCCGCGGCCCTGGAAATCAAAATAATTCCCCCTGAAAAACGGCCGGGATGCGGTAAACCGGACCGGGTTGCCGCATCTCGCGTCCAGTCCAGGACCCGGGACGCAGGACCCGCGTGATTCAGCCGTAGACGGCGATGCAACTGGCGCACGCGCCGATCAGCGGAGTCCAGTCCGGCCGATCGCCGCGCACGCGACTCGAATCGATCAAATCATCCGGCACAGGAATAAAAAATACGCGTTCATCGACATCACGGCCGCACACGGGACAGGCGACCGTGATTATGTCCTGCACCTCAAGACCCGCGAGCGCACCGGACGAATCGAAGGGTCGAACGTCTTCGCCGCTTTCCAGTCGATCGCGAATGCTGCGATAGAGCTCGTCAAACGGGATCTCCACTCGCGAGACCATCCGGCCGTCGCTTTGACCCAGGCGCAGCAGTTCCGGTCGCAGGCGCTGTTCGCGCAACATGAGCAGGGAAAAGGCCAGCCCCAGACCGCGACCGTCCGAATCCTCGGGATGATCGCGGAAGTATTCCATGATGTCATTGTAGGCCATAGCCCGACGCAACTCGGCCCGCAGGCGCTCTTCCAGGGCGGGACTATGTACAGCGTTATTGGCGACCTGAATCACGATCGCCGTTTCGCGCAGGGTGATGCGCGTCCGCAGATACAATCCGCGATCCCGGGCGGCCAGGCGGTAGGCGTCAGCGGAATCGCTCGTGACGCTGGCGAGAAACCCGGGCTCTTCGCTGGAAACTACGACTGCGTCGTTCAGGTTCAGGCCGTGGCTTTCAAAGTAAATCTGACGCATATTGGCCAGCGAAGCCCACAAACAGAGCTCCTGCGCCACCGCGCTTACAATCGGGGCGAGATCGGCTCGCTGAATCGAGTCCAGGAGGCGTCCCATGGCGAGTTCCAGATTTTCCCGGTAACCGTCCGAAAAAATCGAGCCGCGAATCTCGACCGGCCGGCCCTCTTCGATAGCGAGGGCGAGACGTTCTTCCAGCAACGCGGAAGGCATGCCGAACGCTGCAACGCCCGCCGACGGCGTTCAAGAGCTTTTTGCCTCGCGCAGGCGCTCCGGAAAAAAAGCAGGGCCCGACGGATCGGGCCCTGCCGGCGGCGACTCGCCGCCAATATCACGACAACTCGCTCAATAGCGATAGGCTTCGTGTTTGTACGGCCCTTCGACAGCAACGTCGATGTAAGCGGCCTGGGCGGGAGTCAGACGGGTCAAACGCGCGCCGATTTTATCCAGGTGCAGGGCCGCCACCTTTTCGTCGAGATGCTTGGGCAAAAGATGAACGCCCACGGCGTACGAGCCCGTGTAGAGTTCCATCTGCGCCAGCACCTGATTGGTAAAGCTGGTCGACATCACAAAGCTGGGATGGCCCGTGCCGCAACCCAGGTTCACCAGGCGCCCTTCCGCCAGCAGCAGAATGCTGTTGCCTTTGGGGAACGTAAACTTGTCCACCTGGGGCTTAATTTCGGTGCGTTTGACGCCCGGGAAGCTGATCAGTTTGGAAACCTGGATTTCCGTATCGAAGTGACCGATATTGCATACGATTGCGCCGTCTTTCATGCGCTGCAGATGGTCGATCGTAATGATGTCGATGTTGCCCGTCGTGGTTACAAAGATATCCGCTTTGCTCGCCCACTCGTCCATCGTATCAACGACATAGCCTTCCATCGCCGCCTGCAGGGCGTTGATCGGATCAATTTCCGTTACGACGACCTTGCAGCCGAACTGACGCAGGCTCTGGGCGCTGCCCTTGCCCACGTCGCCGTAGCCGCAGACCACGGCGGTTTTACCGGCAAGCATTACGTCCGTTGCGCGCTTGATGCCGTCCACCAGCGATTCGCGACAGCCATACAGGTTGTCGAACTTGCTTTTCGTAACCGAGTCGTTCACATTCATCGCCGGAAACTTGAGCGTGCCTTCGCGCATACGTTTGCGCAGTTTGTGCACGCCCGTCGTCGTTTCTTCGGATACGCCCTGGATACGGCCGACCAGTTCCGAACGCTTGTCATGCACCCAGTCGGTCAGATCGCCGCCGTCATCCAGAAGCATATTCGGGCCTTCCGGAAAATTCAGGGTTTGGTCCTGCGCCCACCAGTATTCCTCTTCGTTCATGCCTTTCCACGCAAATACCGGAATTCCAGCGGCGGCGATGGCGGCGGCGGCGTGATCCTGCGTGCTGAAAATGTTGCAAGTCGCCCAGCGCACTTCGGCGCCAAGGTAATGCAGCGTTTCGATCAACACAGCGGTCTGGATCGTCATGTGGAGCGATCCGGAAATTCGCGCGCCTTTCAAAGGCTTCGTGGCGCCAAATTCCTCGCGCAGAGCCATCAGGCCCGGCATTTCTTTCTCTGCGAGAATGATCTCCTCGCGGCCCCATTGGGCGAGACTGATGTCTTTTACTTTGTAGTCAGTCCGTTCTGATACAGCGGTCATTTTTTTCTCCTTAATTCTTATTCTCAAAAAATTACGCAGGTTTGCGCGCACGTCCGGTCGGCGCCGGTTCGCGGCGCGCACGGCCCTCGGTTTTTGCGACAAAAAACAAACAATCCAGCTCTCCGGCGCCGCGTCCGCCTTCCTTTTGCATTACCCGGAAACCCGACTCGGCAAGCGCTTTCTGGAGTCGCGCAGAAGGAAAGCCGAGCCAGAAATCCGCAAAGCGGGTGCGCATGACCTCTTCTTCATGATGGTCAAGCTCTGCAAGAATCAAAGTCCCGCCAGGCCGCAGCGCGCGGCGAATTTCGCGCAGCGCCGCGAGGGGATCGGGCATGTGGTGCAGCACCATGCTGGCCACAACGGTATCCGCTTCGCCGTCGCCAAGCGGCAGATGCTCGAGAGCGCCGATGCGATACTCGGCCCGCGGCGACTCGACGCGCTGACGCGCGCGCTCCAGCATGTTCGGACTCTGGTCGACGCAGATCAGACGCGGCGTGCGATTCGCGAGCAGCCGCGACAATTCCCCGGAGCCGCAACCCAGATCGACGGCGACGCCCGGGTCTTCAGGCAACAGCGCGAGAATTCGATCGCGGTAAAAGTCGCTGTCTACGAGACCGCGCTGGAGACGATCTTGATCCTGCCCGTATGCCTGGAAATGTTGAATGGCGTCGCGCTTACGTTCCGACAGGTGGGACGTAAGTCGCTCGTAGTCGCGTTTCATCTCGCGCGGTCGCTTGAGCGTGGCCGCGTCAGTTTCCGGGTGGAGCGCAGGAACGGGAAAGCGCGCCCCCCCGGAGCCCACGCCGATCGCCGCCAGCAGGGCGCTGAGTTCGGCGCTGCGTTCAACTTCAGGATGAATGGCGTAATAAATGCGCGTGCCGTCGCGCGCGCCTTCCACCAGCCCCGCGCGGGCGAGTATCTGAAGATGGCGCGAACAGCGACTTTGCCGAAAACCGAGTATGTCGCGGATTTCGTTCACCGAAAGCGGTTCGCGCCCCAGGACGCCGAGTATCCGCAGGCGGACGTCATCAGCGAGGGCCTTGAGTATTTCGACAAGGGGGCGGGTCATAAGACCGGGTATCCGCCCATGCGCATACCCATCTATTGACATAACTCAATAAAGGGTCGGGGCGTCGACAAAAAAACCCGACCCCCTCAGAGGCGGACGACCATCATGGTCGCGTCGTCCGAAGCCTCAAAGCCTTCGCGGAACCGGGTGACATCGTCAAAGACCAGGCGAATCACCTCTTCGGGGGTGCGCTCCGAATGTTCCCGAATCAGCGCGAACAAACGATCATCGCCGAATTCCTGGAAATAGCGATTGGTCGCCTCCGTCACGCCATCCGTATAGAGCACGAGCAAATCGCCAGGCTCATACTCGTAAATGCGCTCCATATACTCCGTTCCAGGGAAAGCCCCGAGCGGCGCTCCCTTGCCGGAAAGTAATTCGAGTTCATTCGACCGACGCCGGAAGAGAATCTGTCGATTGTGCCCGGCGGAAGCCAACCGCAGCCGCGCGAACTCCCGTTCCACCTGAATGAGCATGCACGTGACAAAGAGTTCGATTCCGCGCTGGCGAGAAAGTTCCTGATTCACCCGCATGAGCGACGTCACCGGATCCAGATTGCGCGGAATCTGACCGCTCAGCAGCGTTTTGGAATATTCCATAAAAAGCGCCGCCGGCACGCCCTTGCCGGCCACGTCGGCCATCACAAGCGAGATACGATTCTCAGAATGATAAATCAGATCATAGAAATCGCCGCCCACTTCGCGACAGGCTTCGTAACGCGTCGCCACTTCCAGGCCGGCGATGCGCGACGGGATGCGCGGCAGCGAATTCTTTTGAATCATCGCAGCCGTATCGAGGTCCTTGCGATACAACTGAATTTCGATTTCACGCTGGCGCGAGCGAATCCGCGAACTCGCATCGGCGATCTGATTGGCGACCGTCGACAGCACTTTCATTTCGAAATAGTCGAAGGCTTGACCCGAGCGTTTGTCTGCTGCGTTGAGCACTCCGGCCGCCTTTCCGTCAACGATGATCGGCACGGCCACAAAAGACCGCGTGGAATAACGACTCGCCTGATGGGGCGCCATGCGCAGATCTTTCTCCAGGTCGCGCACCAGCAGCGGATCGCCCGTGCGTAACACAATGCCGGCGACGCCGCTCTCCGGATCAATGCGCATATCCTGATCGCCGACAGTAAATCCCAGGGTGCGCGCCAGGCGGAGGCCCTGCTCGTCCAGCAGCATTACGGACAGCCGCTCCACGCCGAGCACCCGGCTGATCGCCTCCAGGACCGAGTCGAGCAACTCATCGACGGTTTCTTTGTCGCGGACGCTTTGCGAAATCTCGTAGATGCAATTGAGCTCGTCCATGCGCTCTTGCAAATCGTCGTAAAGTCTGCGATTGCGAATCGCGAGAGCCGCCATGTTCGAAAGATAGGTCAGCAAGCGCATGTCGGACGCATCGTAGTCGCGTCCGTCGCTCGCATTCAGGGCCTCGAGGACCCCGATCAGATCGGAGCCCGCCATCATCGGCACCGCGATGAGGTTGCGAGTTTGAAATCCGGTATCGGCGTCGATGCTGCGCAGCAAGCGCTGATCGCTTGCGGCGTCGTTGACGATGATCGGTTTGCGTTCAGTCGCGCAGGCGCCCGCAATGCCCTGCCCGGCCGGGATGCGCCGCTGGGCCAGGAGGCGGCCGCTGGGACCGCGGGCTATGTCGAAAATCAGCTCTTCGGTTTCGGCGTCGTATAACAGAAGCGAAGCGGCCTCGGATCGCAAGAGATCTCGGGCCACGTCCATGATGCTGGTCAGGAGCGCCTGCAGATCGCTCGATGCGTTAATCCGCACCGTAATTTCATTGATCTTCGAAAGGGTAAGTCCGCGCAGGCCCTGCATTCTATTATGATCGGCGGATTTCACGCAGAATCTCCTGCGTGAGCTGACTTTGGTTCAAGGTATAAAAATGAATTCCCGGGACGCCCCGGGCCAGCAGTTCGCGACACTGACGCACCGAGTAGTCCCGGCTCACGGCCAGCACCCGCGCCTGATCGTCGCCGCAGGCCTCCAGAGCCTGACTGAGCTCGACCGGAATCGTGCAGCCCGACATTGCGGTAATGCGGGTAATCTGCTTGTAGTTCGCAATGGGCATAATGCCGGGCACGATCGGCCGGGTCACGCCCAGGGCCCGCGCGCGCCGCTCAAAATCAAAGAACTTCTGGTTATCGAAGAAAAGCTGGGTCACGAGAAAATCGACGCCCGCCTCCTCTTTCACCTTGAGGCTGGCCAGGTCCGCCTCGGCGGACGCGGCTTCCGGATGCACCTCCGGATAACAACCCCCGCCCAGACAGAACTCCGGACGGTTTCTTCTAATAAAAGAGATCAGCTCGGAGCCGTAGCGAAAGCCGTCCGCGGGAGGGGCGTAGTTCGGATCATCCTTGGGCATGTCGCCGCGCAGGGCCATGATATTCCGTATGCCGGCGGACGCCAGATCGTCGAGTATCGCGAGCACCTCGGCTGGACGCGCGCCAATGCTGGTATAATGCGCCATTGCGACCAGGCCAAAGTCGTCCTGGATGCGGCGCACCCACTCCACAGTCCGGTCCCGGGTTGCGCCGCCGGCGCCGTAGGTCACGGAAATGTAGTCGGGCTTGAGATCGCGGAGGGTCTCGACAGTCCGGAAAAGCTGCTCTTCGCCGGCTGGATTCTTCGGGGGAAAGAACTCGAAGGAAAACAGGGGTCGCGCGCCCTGCGCCTCGCTTAATATCTCGGAAATACGTTTCATCCGGCTCCTGTCGCAGCGCCGCAGATTTTCCCGGCGTCCTTCCGTCTGGCCCGGGCGCGAGGTCAGGGGCAACTTAATTCTATTTCTCCGGGAGCTTTCTTTCGAAAATATGAAATATGGAACACCGACGCGAGCGCGGCCTGCGACACCGAATCGATCGGATGCTTCTGGACCCGATCTTCAACCTGGCCTCCGTCGCCGTTACGATCGTCGGAATTCTGACCCTGGCCGCGCCGGCGCTTTTCGACCTGAGCCTTGCGGAGCGGGCCTTTCTGCTGCAGTTGGATCTGGCGGTGCTCGGCTTGATTCTGCTCGAAACCTGCCTGCGACTCATCGGCGGACAGCGCGCACGATATCTGCAAAGCGCGTCTTTTCTCGCCGACGTCATAGTGCTGACGCCGCTCTTCGCCGCCGGCGCACTGAGCCTGGCCTTGCAACTCGGCGCCATCGGCCCCGACGACGCCAGCGCCTGGCAGACCTTTCCGGGCGTCTATTTGATCAAGGGCGTGCGCGCCCTGCGCCTGCTGCACTCCGTGCAGTACTTCTATTCCCAGAAACAACTCGGTCTGGCCGGCGAACGCATGGTCCACTCGGAGCTGAAAGCGCGAGTTTTCGCCGGAGTCGCAACGATATTGTTCTTCTTTATTCTGGCGATCGGGCTCACTGTGGCGGGCGTCACTCGCGATCTGCGCGAAACCCAGAAGAAGAATCGCGTACAACAGATCACGCTCCAGGCGGCCAGCTACGGAGCGCTGCAATCGATGCTCCTGTTTAATGACACGGTAATTTCAGTGAAGACCTTCGTTAACGGCGAGATCCAGGAAGCGCGCAACGAACGCTTCCCTACGGATCGCATTGCGGCGTATTTCGCGTACGGCAGAGATTATGTCCAGATAGACGGCCAGCAGGGCGGCGTTCGGCCGGGCGAATCCATCCAGGTCAGCTTTCAGGATTTGAACCGGAGCGGCGAGGCTGTCGAACTGCTGATCCTCGCGGCGGGAACGGTCGTGGTCGCGGCGCTGCTGTTCAGCTTAAACTTCTACCTCAACCGTCTTGTCATCGATCCTGTTGAGCGCGCAACGCGAGTCCTGGAGCTGCGCCTGCGCGGCGAAGAGATCGAGCGCTCCGACGTCTTGCAGACGCCGTTCACCGAGGTGACGCGTCTGATCAATACAGTTGATCACCTGTACCAGCGGCTGCGCGCGCCGGCCCGCAAGCAGCTGACGCCGCACGCGGGACGCGACGCCGAGTTTGACGATTAACCCGCGATTAAAAGCGCGCTTACCAGGCCCTCGCCTTTTTTTAACTCGCCCAGGCTGCGCGCAAAAATCATCCCCGGCTTGTATTTCGCTTCATCGAGTTTTTCGGCGCAACCCGAGTTGATCGAAGCGACCAGCAAATCGCCCGCTTCAATTGGTCGGCGCTCCGCCGTGACGCGCACAGAGACCACGCCCAGTACGGCGACCAGTTCCATTCCGCGCGGCCGGCCCGGCGCATAAAAGCCGCGCTCGCCGGCGTCCACATCGGGTAAATGCCCCTCCGGCGGATTCAGAACCAGCCCGGCGTGTTCTGTGACTACGCCGACGACCGAACGCGCGCCGTAGTCGCGCGATTTTTTCAGGCGTTCGCCCTTCCCATCGATCACTACAACATCGCCCGGACTCAACACGTCTTTTTCGTCCACGGGAAAATACACGCCAATCGCGCCGGCCCCGGCGCGGAGATAGACTGTGTCTTCAAATCGACTGAGGCCCCGCGCGAGCAAAGCCAGCACCGACGAGGGCAGACCGCGCGACTCCTCGGAACCGCCCGCGACCACTGCATAACTGCGTTCCGAACTGAACCAGCCGCCGGGACCGGCCCGGCCCGCGCCCAACACGCCCACGCCGCCGCCGGGACTCAAACCGATTACGCCCGCCGCGTCGCCCGAACCGACGACGCCGTCGCGCTCACCGACGCCGGCCAGGCCGGCGCCGCCGCCGCGATTGACACCGGTAATCGGCGCGTGGCCGGCCGGCGGTTTTGCCAGCGCTGCATAAGCCTCGCCGGATTCCGCTTCCAGGCGAATAGCGCCGGTGTGACTGGAAAAGTCGTGCTCGCGCGGCGCGTAATCGTGCTCATGCGGAGTCGGCGCGCGCGCATCGGAAAGACGCGGATCATCGGCCTGGACCACCCGACCGGCGAGCGCACTGCCCGCTGCCGCGAGTTCCACAATCCCCGCCCGCTCCGTCGTCGCCGGCTTCAGCCGACTATCATCGCCCTGTACTACTACGCCGGCCGCATCCTCTCCGTCACGGGCCAATTCGACAA
>JAVHPJ010000158.1:0-1896 GCA_036170535.1 Leptospirales bacterium
CCGGCGCGGACGCGCGTTCCAGCACCTGCACTGAGTACCCGCGCCGCGCGAGCGAGAAAGCGAGCGACGCGCCGGCCACCCCGGCGCCAATAATAAGCGCGCTGCGTTCGCCTTGCCGCCGCGTTTCAGTTTGCTGGCGGGCGTGTTTGCGTGCGTCCGAGCGAAATGCGCCGCAGAGCATCTCGCGCTTGCGTCCGTAGCCCGGAATTTTTTTCACCGCGAAGCCGACGGCTTCCAGATCGCGCCGCACCTGCGCCGCGGCGGTGAAGGTGCCAAACGTCGCCCCGTTTTGCGAAAGACGCGCCAGTTCACGAAAGATTTCTATGCGCCACATATCCGGGTTTTTCGCCGGAGCAAAGCCGTCCAGAAACCAGGCGTCCATCGCGCCGGCCGGCGGCCCTGCAAGCGCGCTCCAGACATCGAGCGCGTCGCCGATGCAGAGCGTGAGTTGAATGCGCGGCGATGCGCAAAGCAGCGGATATACGCCCGGCGCCCCGGGCGGATAGGACTCGAGCAGCGCGTCGCTCAGGCGCCCCAACGCCGGATACGCTGTCAGGGCGCGCATCAGGTCGGCCTTGCGCAGCGGATACTTCTCGCAACTGAAGTAGTGCAACACGGACGAGGGAGGCGCCTTTTCCAGAAAGAGCGCGGCGCTCGCCAGAAAATTCAAACCGCTGCCAAAGCCCAACTCGCCAATGGTGAAGCTGCCGCCCCGGGCCGGGAGCGCGGCCAAGCGTTCGGCCAGGCGATTCGAATGCAAGAAAACCTGTTCCGTCTCGGCAAGGCCGTCTTCGCGCGAGAAATAAACGTCATCGAACTGCTCGGAAACAGGCGCGCCGTCCTGCCAGCGTACAGCTGCGTAGCGGTTTTTGCCGGGCATCGTCACCCGCAGTCAATCGCCGTCTGCGGCCCGCGCGTCAAGCGTACGTCTGATTTGCGAATCGACTTGACGCGGACGAAAGCGAAGGCCGCGCTTCCAGCGAGGCCTGAAATGTTACAAAGACTTGCGGCATGGTGGCGTCAGTCTTCACGCCCGATTCGTCTCGCCGTGGCGTTCGCGCCGGCGCTGGCGCTCTTGATTTCCTCCGTGGCGATGTTTCGCGCGTCCAACGGGGAAGCGACCGCGCCGCGCCGCGGACCGATCCTGGAAGCGATATACGCCCTGGGCGTGGTCAAGGCCAGTCAGGTCTACACGCTTAAACTGGGCGTCGCGGCGTTTGTCGCGGAAATTCCGGTCAGTGAAGGCGATCTGGTGCGCAAGGGCGACGTCATTGCGCGGACGGACTCGAATGTGTTTCGTTCGCCGCTGAACGGCGTGGTGACTCAGGTCAGCGACGTCACCGGCGGCACGGTCATGCCCGGCGTTGCGCTGCTTACAATCATGGACGTCAGCGGAAAGTATTTGCTGCTCTCGCTTGAGCAGGAATCAGTGCTGCGCGTCAAAAAGGGACTTAAAGCCGAAATTTCTTTTGAGAGCCTGCGCGGCGAAAAGTTGCACGGGACGGTTACGCGCATCTATCCTTCGGATAACCAGTTCTTTGTTCGCATTGACGTGGACCATTTCCCTGAGAATATCTTGCCGGACATGACCGCCGATGTTGCGATTGAAGTGGAGCGTCGGGAAAATGCATTATTGATTCCAGCGACGGCCCTGCGCAAAGGCATGGTGCGCCGGCGGCGCGACGGCAAGGTGGAAGAGACGCCGGTGCGCGTGGGCGTGGCGGACGGGGAGTGGGCGGAGATCCTCGAAGGTCTGGAGCCGGACGACGAAGTCCTGCTCCCGAAACGCTGAGGCCTCGCCATGTGGTTTCTGGCACTGCGTCAACTGGCCGCGCGGCCGCAGCAAACCCTGCTGACCTTTGTGGCGATCATACTCGGGACCATGGGCTACGTCGT
>JAVHPJ010000159.1:0-10519 GCA_036170535.1 Leptospirales bacterium
GGCGCGTCCGCGCCGACCAGACTCGCCAGATGGCCGCCGGCTGAGTGGCCGATCAGATACAAATGATCGGCGTCGCCCCCGTGCCGGCGAATGTTCATCCGCACCCAGTCAAGGGCCGACCGCACGTCATCGATTTGTTCGTCGATGCTGGCGTCGGGATGCAAACGGTAGTTAATGACCGCTACGGCGACGCCGCGGCGCGCAAGCGCCAGACCCACATTCCAGTACAATCCGAGGATGGGCCGGTAATAGCGCTTGTCCTGGTTGCGCCAGAATCCTCCGTGAATAAACACCGCAGTGGGAAAATCCGTAACGCCGCGCGGAGTAAACAGGTCCAGGCGGTGTTTGGGATTCTCGCTGCCGGCGCGATATACGAAGTCCTCGTGCACCGCCACCTGGTTGCGGTCCAGCAGCGGATCGAGCGCGGAACAGGCGAAAATCCCGACGAGGCTCGCCCCGAGCAGGCCGATCCGGACTGAAGCGCGGCGCCCGGGCGCTCCGATTCCCGAGGTATGCAGGCGGCGTACTGGCAACATGCGACGACTCCTATCCTGCCAACGGCCTGTTGGCCGCCGGACGCGGGGTCGGCTGCACCGCCCCCTTGCATTACGCACGCGAGGAGGAGGCGGTTTTACTTTTTTTCAGGGAACGGGCGGGCCGGCGCGGCTCAGGCCGGCGCGCTGAGGCCGAGATCGCGGGCGAGCAGGAATATATTGCCGCGCTCGCGCAGCTTTTCCGTAAGCTCCGGGTCGCTGAAAATCTGCAGGGCGACGTCCTCGGGCAAATCGCGCATCTCCTCAAAGAGCTCGCGATATTCGAGCACCGGCAGCTTTCCGCAGAACATGTTAGCCTGGTACTGGTGGATGTGCAGCTCCAGCAGGAAACGCAGAGTGTCGACGTCCTCTACGGCCTCCGCCGTAATCAGGGCTTCGCGGTTGTCGGCCAGGCGCTTGCAATAGGAAATGAAGGCGAGGTTGTCGAGAAACTTGGTCCGATCTTCGTCCGGCTTGAATTTAAAGCTGATTGGATCGAGCTTGAATTCTTTGATCATCTGTCCCAGATCAAGTATTACCTGGTGACTCTGGCTCTTCACGCCGAAGTCGTCGGCGGCGAAAGTGATGCCGTAGTTGTAAAAATCCTGGCAGACTTCCTTGAGCTTTTTGTCCGTTTCTTCGTAGGGCTTTTCTACCAGCTCAAAGCGCACGTTGCGCGGATTTAATCCTCTGGCGTGCAAGAGCCGATTCAAGCGCACGACCCGCTCGTGGTTGGAAAAAGTGTCCAGCATGGTCTGCGGAGAAATGTTAAACTTCAGCACGCCAGGCGTCTTTTCGCAGGCGATAATCAGCTTTTCGAGTATCAGCAGCTCGATGCGTTCGAGGTCTTCGTCCTCGGGGATGTCATTAATCAGCTCGGCGTAGCCGCGATAAACGCCGCCGCCCACGAAGACCTCGCCGCCCTTCACGGAAAACAAGCGCGTGCGCCGATCATAATACACGGTCGGCTGGATGACCGCTTCATTCGCGTTGCCGCTGAAATAGGTATTTGCCCGGTTGAAATAGGTCCAGCTCCAGCGAATCAGGTTATCCTTGAGGTTCTTCACCGCAGAGCGATACAGAACATCGTACACCTCGTTCACGCTGGATACGAAGTTGCACTGCGTGCGCGCCACGCCGAAGCTGAAGTTGCAGATTCGCTTGCGGTGGCACTCCTCGTGGAAACGACCGACGGCGTTATCAACGTTCGGGAAGCGGGCGGAATCCGCATTATGCAGCGGAGATATGCCCATCAGGAGACTGCGCTCGTCGTCGATAAAGTGGAAGCCGTATTCCACGCCGGAAAGGTCGAAAACGGAGCTGATTCGACTGCGCAAGAGATCGATGAACTCGAGCAGGCTTAAGCCTTGAATGCTCTCAAAACGAATAAAAAAGAGCGGCTTTCCGCGGTTTGCGTCGATGAAGTCGCGCTTGAAAGACTCCAGGTCGCGGAGTCCCAGAAAACGCTGCTCGCCTTCGTCGAAGCTTGCCGCGTCCGGCGCGGGGTGCGCCGCATCGGCCGCGGCGGTCCGGTCGTCGTGTTGCGTTTCTGGATCCATACTCGTTCAGGGACGTAGTCGCGCCAGAAAATGAGCGGGCATTCTGCGTCCTGTCAACATCCTTTTGAGTCTCCCGCCCCCGGGGAATACACGATTCTCACCGCCCGCGCCTGGATTTTTCTTGCAGCGCGCGCGATTGCACAGGAGACAAACGCAGAACCATGATTACCGTCAGTCTGACTCGTCCCTACACTACGTTGCCGCGCGGCGGATATTTGCTCGAGACCTCCGCCGGCTACATGCAGGTCGGCGCCCCGCCGGAAACTATCAAGGACACAATGCACCTGCCCCAGGGCACCCCGAACATCTTCGTTTTGCCCAATCAGCTCTTTCATGTGCACAAGGGCATCACCCTGGCGGAAATCGAGTTTCCAATTTATTGGAATTTCTTCTTTCGAAAGAAAAAAACCTACGTCGTCTGCACCCGGGAACAGCGCGATCGCTTCAAAGTCGTTCTGCAAGAGTCCCTTTTTGGTCCGGAGAAGATCGACCTGCGTTCGGAATACGTAGGCGGCGACCAGGCCTTTGGCTTTCCCAATATGTCGGCCGAGATCGAGTACTTCGGCGGCGGGCGAACGCTGGAAGACCACGTCCAGTTCGTCGTCTTTAATCGGCAGGGCCGCGTGCGAATCAACGATGTGGAGATCCTGAAGGAAGAACACAGCTTTCGCATTGAGGACTCAAAAATGGGGCGGGTCACGGATCTGCCGGCGGAGATCGCATTTAACATCATCTACGAAACCGGCGAGCGGCCGCCGGAACCATTTCAGCCGCCGATTCTCGGCATCACCTGTTTGGGGCCGAGCACCGGCTTTGACCCGGAAGAAAATACCAGCGGTTTTATTCTGTGGATCAATCGTCAGGGCGTTATGATCGACCCGCCGGTAAACTCGACCGAGTGGCTGCGCCAGTCTAATGTAAATCCGCGGTCGATTAACTCAATTATTCTCACGCACTGCCACGCCGACCATGACGCGGGAACTTTTCAAAAGATTCTGGAAGAAGGCAAAATCACCATCTACACTACGGAAACGGTCATCTATTCATTCATTCGCAAATACAACGCGCTCACCGGGATCGCCATCAAGGAATTGTTCGAGCTGTTCGAATTCGTGCCAGTTGTCATTGGCAAACCGTATGTGATCAACGGCGCGGAGTTTCGCTTCAACTACGCGCTGCATTCAATTCCCAGTTTGTGCTTCGACTTTACCTTCGAAGACCAGAGCTTCATGTACTCGTCGGACCACTTAAACGACCCGGCGCGTTTCAAGGAACTGCGCGAAAAGGGCGTGCTCACGGATACGCGCTACCGCGATCTGATGGATTTTCCCTGGCACCACAAAATCATTTATCACGAAGCGGGCGCGCCGCCGCTGCACACGTCGATTGAGTTTTTGAACTCGCTGCCGCCGGAAATCCAGAAGAAGATCTACTGCTATCACATTCCTAAATCCCGCTTTCCCGCCGACACGCAGCTGAATCTGTGCAAATTCGGCATTGAGAACACGGTCTATCCTGAGATCACGCCGCCGCGGTACACGGAGGCGGTCCGCATCCTGGACGCGCTGGCCAACGTCGATATTTTCCGGGATTTCCCGCTCTCCAAGGCTAAAGAGTTTCTTCAAATTGCGGAAGAAGAGTTTTTCAAGCGCGGCGAAACCATTATCCGCAAAAACACGCCGGGCGATCGTTTTTACATTATACTCAGCGGCAACGTAAAGCTGGCCGGCATCGAGCACGACGAAGAGGGACTAACGGAAACCAAGCGTTACGGCTCCTATGAGTATTTTGGCGAGGCGTCCCTGATTCTGGAGCAGCCGCGCAACGCCGATGTTGTGGCGGAGACGGATGTAACCGCGCTGACCATTGAAAAAGCGCGCTTCCTGAACTTTATTAAGGGTTCCGAGCTTCTGCAGCGTTTTGCGCGTCTGAACGAAATTCGCCGTACAGGCACCTGGGACATCCTGTCTAACTCGCGCTTTTTTAAAGGCGCAACCTCCGCCCAGCGCACCCAACTGGAATTGCTCATGGAAGGCCCGGAGATTTTTGAAGAGGGCGAGCTGCTGATCAAACAGGGCGAAATCTACACTGAGGCCTTTATCATCCGCAGCGGCATCGTGGAGGTTCTGCAAAACGGCCAGGTTATCGACAATCTGGCGCGCGGCGACTTCTGCGGCGAAATTTATCAACTGCAGAAGGAAAGTCAGGCGAACTATTCGTTTCGCGCCTCGATGAACGTGGCGGCGTATCGCATTGCGCGACACCGGCTGGCCGAGTACGTTCTGCACAATCCCGGCGTCTACATGCGACTCAACTATGTCTATGGCGCCTGACGGCCCGCGCGCCACTCGTCTTCCAGCAGACTGAGCGAATATTCGCTCCAGTAGTCGCCGTTCACAAGTACGACGTCGCGGTGCAATCCTTCTTTCTTGAATCCGAGGCCCTCATACAGCTTGAGGGCCGGCGTGTTCCAGGTGTACACGCGCAGATCCACGCGATGCAACTTTAATCGCGCGTAGGCCAGCTCCAACGCAAGCGTGAGCATCCGGCGGCCCAGGCCGCGACCGCGCAAATTGCGATCAATCAGCACTTTCGAAAGCGTGGCCGCACGGTGCTTCTGATCCAGGCGCGCTAATTCCACAAAGCCGGCGAAAGCGTCCGAGCCGCCGGCGCAGTATTTGAGGCAAATCCGGCCCGGTCGGCCCCGGTAGCGGACATTGACATGCCGCTTCCAGGTCTCCAGAGTCAGCGGGGCTTCCAGCGCGCGCCCGGCCCACTGCACCAGATCGCGCTCGGTTTGTATATTTGCGAGCACGCGCGGGGCGTCCTCCACGGGAAACGGGAGAATGCGCCCGCCAGCGTTCAGGGCCACGAGCGGGGGCGCGAGCCGATGGGTGCGAGCGCTGCCATGCATAGCAATCGCGACAGAATTTGTCAGCGGCGAGAAATGTAGAAGAGATTTTTTACGCGGCCGGGTTGCGCCCAGCTCTTGGTGCCGCCCATGCGAAACGAGGCCAGAAAACGGGCCGCGTCCTGTGAGGCCAGAAATCCCGCGCAGGCCTGCGCCTCCGGGATGGAATAACAGGGCACGTAGGCCTGCAGAGCCTGATTGGGCTGCCAGGGTCGACCTTCGAAATTGGAAAAAATCACCGGATTCATGGTCCGACCGCCAAAGGCGCGCCAGACGACCTTGTACGGGGCGAAACTGTAGCGACCCACGCCCAAAAGCGACCACCAACGACCGCGCGCCACCAGCGAACGAATCAGCACGCCCTTGCGGGCGACGAGTTCCGCCCGAATATCGCGCAGGTAGGCCAGCGTACGCGGATAGGCGGCGAGCTTTTCGAGCGTCAACGGCTGCCCGGTTGCGGGATCATAGGCCAACAGAATAAATTGCGCCGGCTCGCTCGCGCCAGCGAGATTTCCGGCTGTAATCAGGGGAAAGAGCAGGTCGCGTTCCAGCTCGCGTTCGCCCAGGGGCGTGGCGGCGCGAAACAAATTCTTCGACGCCGCGCCTGTAAGCATAAGGTAGCGATTCGCTCCGCAGGTGTTTGCGCCCTGGCGCGGCCGCGCGTGCGCCGGCAGGGCCAACCGCGCGGAGAGTCCCACGTCCGCTTGCGCCCGGTCGCGTACAGCCAGCGGGCCGTCCGGTCCGCCGATCGGAGATGCGAGGTGCGGTTGCCAGCGACCGTGCAGGTAAATGTTACACGGCACGGGATAGTGCGTGCCGGCATCGCGCCTGAAAAACGCCGCGCCGTAGCGCGTGGACACGCCGGGAAAAGCGTCGACGCCGTGAAAATCGTAGAGCTCTTCCAGACTGTAGTCGACTCCGCGGGCGGTAAAGCGGCGGAAAATGCAGTGGGCGCCGGGATTCAAAAACAAGGAAAGCGGCAGAAAAAAACACGCCACGCCGCCCGGATTGAGATACTCAACGATGCTGCGCGCGACAAAGAGCGCGGCCACGTCCACGCGCGAGCCGCCCAGCAGCACCTGCCGCTTGTTCAGAACCAGGCCGTAGCGTTTGTAAACCGGCTTTAACTCGCGCTTGTAGTCGTCCGGCAGATCATTGAAGTTTTTCCAGGGCGGATTGCCGATGAGTATGTCGGCCCGGCAGGGAAAATCAGCCAGCAAAGCGTCCGCGCACAGGAAATTCTGCGGACGCATGCGCGCACGGATTTCCGGCGGCAGGCGCTCAAAGAAAGCCAGCAGATTGCGCTCGCGCAATTCAACGCCGTACAGTCGCTCCAGCGGCAGACGATTTACGTCCGCGCCCAGCTCCAGCGCTCCGCTGATCAGACCGGCGAAGATATCCCCCTGCCCCATGGCGGGATCGAGCAGCGTGGCGCCGTCGAGCCAGCGGCGTACGAGGTTGCGTCGGTCCAGCAGCCAGCGGACCCACACGGCGGGCGTAAAAACCTCGCCAATGGCGCCGGATCCGGCCGCTCCGCTAACTTCCGATCCCTGGTACACAGCGGCGCTCCGAATCTGACAGAACCAAGTATTTGTTTGCTCATGTCAGCATTTATAAGCGCCGGATCTCAAAATCTGGCTTGAGTCTCCGTTTCCTGAGACGCCTGGCGGGAAACGCCAGCGCCGGGCGGCGCGGCAAGATCATCTTGACAGCCGCACTGCAACTGCTGAGTTGGGACAGCGAGCTTTCGCTCCGGTGATTGAAGTGAATCGAGTTCTTTCCACAAACGTGCTGAATTTGCGCGCTCTGCGCACGTGGAAGGAATTGCTTTGCCAACTATCGCCGCCAATCACATCACCCTGATCGCCCCCGACGGCCGCGTCTTGCTGGCCGACGCCAGCTTTGCACGCAGCTCCGGTCGCACTGCGCTTGTTGGACCCAACGGCGCGGGAAAATCGTTGTTGTTACGCGCCCTGACGGGCGACTATCCCGTGCAACGCGGGCGAATTCAGCGACCCGACTCGCTCGGATACTTTGAACAGCAGGACGGCGGCTCGTCCACAGGCAACCTGCCGCTGATTTCGTATTTCTCTATGGACGCGCGGTATTGCGCTGTGCGCCGCGCCCTCGCCGGCGCGGGAACGCCAGCCGATCTGGATCTCGATCTCGCGGGCGAGGACTGGCACCTGCCGGAGACCCTCGAACAGGTCCTGAATGAGGCCGGCCTGGGCGGACGCGATCCCTTATCGTCCGCCGCCGCGCTTTCCAGCGGCGAGCTGGCGCGATTGCGGTTGGCGGCGGTGTTTTTTGACGCGCCACGGTTTTTGTTGCTCGATGAACCCACCAACCATCTCGATGCGGCCGGGCGCGCGTGGCTCGCGCGGCTGCTGAGCGTCTACCGCGGCGCCGTACTTTTTACGAGCCACGATCGGCGTTTGCTCGCCTGCGCCGATTCCGTGCTCGAACTGAGACCGCCGACGCTGCTGAATTTTACGGGCGATTACGCGGACTGGCGAGCGGCACGCACAGCGGAGTTGGATCAGCGCGAGCGCCGGGCCCAGGCCGCGCAACGCAGCCTGCAAAAATTGCGGCGCGCTGCACAGGCCAACGACGAGCGCCAGAGGCGCCGCATGGCGCAGGGCGAACGCAGTTCCACGAGCGGGATGCCGCGCATCCTGCGCGGAATGCAAAAGCGCGCCGGCGAGGCGACGCTGGGCAAACTGACCCGCGTTTTCGAGAATCGATTGAGCGAGGCCGAAGACGCGCTGGCGACAGCGCGCGCCGGGCGTATTCGCCGCGCCGCTCCGCGCCTGGCGGGCGATGATCGCAGCCAGGCGCGCGGCCGCGAAACTTTCTATTTGCGAGCAGTGAATTGCGAGTATGAACGCGGGCGGCCGGTTTTTCGCGAACCGATCAGCCTGTGGCTCGGCGGCGGCGAGCGCCTCGCCGTGCGCGGAAGAAATGGGTCCGGCAAAACGACCCTCGCCCGCTTGCTGACCGGAGAAATCCCGGCCGCCATGGGCGAGCTGCGTTTGCCAGAGCGCGTAAAGCGTCTGGAGCAAACGCTGGCCCTGCTGAATCCGGAGCTTTCGTTGCTTGAAAATCTTCGCACCGCGGCGCGGCCGGACACGGATCCGACGGAACTGCGCACGCGCCTCGGAGGATTTCTCTTCTATGGCGACGAACAGCTCAAAAAGCCCGGCGAACTCAGCGGCGGCGAACGGATGCGCGCCGCATTGGCCTGTGCGTTTGCCAACGACTCAGCGCCGCCGGATCTGCTGATCCTCGACGAACCGACCAATCACCTCGACCTGGAATCGATCGAAGCCCTCGAAGCGTTTTTAAGCGATTATTCCGGCGCGCTGCTTGTAATCTCGCACGATCCGGAGTTTCTCGCGGCGCTCCGGTTGGATCGCGTCTACGATCTTTCCTGAGTTGCACACCAGCGACCCGCGCGCTGAAAACAACGCAGCCGGGTGCGGTTCGGTTCCAGGTCGGCGGCTTCCGTCTGCGGAGCGCCAGCGGCATCCGTTACGCGCACCACGCCGATTTGGCCGTCCGGCTTCTGCACATGGGCCAGCACATACGGCGTCTTGCCGCGCGCACCGGGATTAAAGCGCACGGTCGTCGCTGCGTACAGTCGAACTTCAAGATTTTCCGCAAGCGCCGGATCGTTCAAAGTCAACTGCGGTTCCGGCGCTTGAGCCAACGCGGCTCGCAGCTCAGTCGCCGCGGCATCGTCCGCGGCGCCTGGTTGTCCCAGAAAAGCGACGCCGTTCATCGTATCAATGCCGCCGTTGCCGCCCAGCAGGGTGATGCGCGGCGGTTGCGGCATACGCTGCACGCCCGCATCGGCGCACAGGCCGTACTGCGACAGTACATCAATCAGTCCGGTTGCGCCCGAGATGTTGATCGCGGCCTGATAGTTGCAAATACCGCCGCCGAGATTCACCGGTATTTCGCGCGCGCCGTTGCGCACCACGCCGCGCCCAAGACTCTGCGCAATCTCGCGCACGGGCTGACCAAAATACGCGGCCGCCTGCGTTATGGTCATGCCGGTAAAACAATCGTAAATCCACGCGTAGTCGACGGATTCCAACGCGACCCCGGCCGCGCGGCGCGCGCGATGGGCGGCGAGGGCGGCCGGCGACTGGCCGGCGCCCTTGCGTATAAAATATTCCGCATGCGTGGCAAAACCTGCGCCCAGAATTTCGACGGGATCGGCCGGCGTTCGCCAGCCGCGTTCCCGCATCAAGCGATCGAGCGTCGCCTCGCCCACGATGAGCGTTGCAAAGCCGTGGTCGCTCATCAGCGCCATCATCGGGCCTGAGTAGGGATCTACCTGAAGACGTTTCAGTTCTTTGTCCGTAATCGCTTTTCCGAAATTTGCGGCGCGCGGCGTAGTCTGCACCGCATTGCGCGCCTGGGCGGCAATCGCTTCCAGGTCGGCCTGCGTGACCCCGCTTTCAAACATCATCCGCTGCGCCGCGAGCGCGTAGTTGGCCGGCAGCGTCACGTCGAGCGGCGCCTCATAAACCGGATGCATAACCCCGCTATTTAAGCGTTCGTAATCGCTGGCGCCGGAATATCCGCCGCGCGGCACGTCGGCGCCGCCGACCAGCAGCACAGCCTCCGGTCGCGCGGAAAGAATCGACTTTGCCAGATCCAGCGCGGCAACCACCGACGCGCCGCCCAGATCAATGGTATGGCAACGCACGCCGGGCAGGCCCAGGGCTTCCGCGCGGCGCAGGCTGTCGTGGAAGGGAAAGGGTTCGTAGACCGGCGGACCAAAGCTGATAAAGTCGCTGATTCGACCGCGCTCGCCTTGCCACTCCGTTCCCAGAAATCGAAACAGCTTCCGAACCGCGCAGTCCAGCAGGCGGGCCGATTTTTCGCCCACGCCCCGGCCCTTGAGTGCGGCCAGATCAGCCTCGCCGGGCAGGGCGTCGGCGATGGCGAGCAGCAGGGAGCGGGTCATCGACAACGCTTCCGATTGATTGACTTGTCAGTCAATGAAAATCAAAGCCGACTCAACGCCGCACGCCGAGCACCAGATTCGAACGGCCCGGACCGTACAACGCGCCGTAGCCGTAGTCAAACGGCAGCGCTCGCTTTTCCCCGCGCGCTTCGGCCGCCGCATAGGCCGCGCGCAAGTCGGGCTGCCCGGGATGAAAGGGCTGATCGGTCAGAGGAATGGCCCCGCGATAATCGCCGTAGAGGCGGAGCTTCCAGCGTTCGGGCGCGTAGTATTGAAAGGGAACGCCGCTGTCGTCCTGCACCACGACGCGGCCCGTTTCCGCAAGAAAGCGACACAACTCGCGCGACACGGGCCGATGTAGAAAATACGAGGCGGACTTAAGCATCACATTAAACTCGCCCAGGCTGCGCAGGTAGCGCCCCTCCGGCCGCCCCTCCGCCAGGAAATCGTCCGAGATCCACAGTCGCAGATACACAAGGCGCCGCACGCGCGTTTCGCCGGACGGCGTTGAGGTTTCCTTTCGCAAGCCCGGCGAAAC
>JAVHPJ010000159.1:10529-37370 GCA_036170535.1 Leptospirales bacterium
CCGGCGGCGCGCCGCCGGCGTTCAACGCGTTCTGGATTTCTTCCGGTTTCATATAGCCGCGCGGCGCCGGGCTTTCGACGATCACCCCGTCGCGCGTCAGCTCGATGCGACGCACGTTGACGATTTCGAGGCCGAGTCGCGCCTGAAAAATCAGAAACACCGGCAACAATCCGCGAAAGCGATTGCCCGACAATTGGGCGCGCATGACGCCTGTGCGAAAGTAGTTGTCGGCAGCGATCGAGCGCATCGACTGATAAAGGCTTTCCAACGAGCGCGCGCGGTCGCCGGCCGGAAGTTCAGCAGGCGCGGGGACTTCGCCGGGATCTTCAATCGCCGCAAATACGAACAGATCCGAGTCGGGAAACAGCGTGTAGGCGTTGAGAAAGTCCGCGCCGCTGAAGAGATAGAGCGTTGTGGACGCCGTTGGCGCGCCGGAGAGTTCTCGCTCGCGCCAGACTTTCATCGCGGCGACATTGCCGCTTTCCACGCGGCTCCAGTAGTCGGCAAGTCGACTGCGATGCCTGGCGTATTGCGCAGCGTCGCCCGCATCGACGGCTTCGCCGAGGCCTGCAAGATAGCGCGCAGCGGAACTCCAGCGCGCGGAACGCGCAGCGTCGACAACCGGCGCATCGGATGTGAAGGCCGAACAGCCCGACAGCAATGCTGCGACGGTCAGTCCAAACAGCGCAAGACGCAAAGTCGGCAGGCTGAATCGGCGGGCTAAGGTCATGCCGGGTACTCCCGCGCAGGCGCATCGGCTTGCAAGAGGTTTTTCGAGATGTCCGAGAGCGGCGTGCGCGCAGGTTTATTCAACCAATTGCTGCACAATATCCAGCCGCGCTTCCGCGCCGCCGCCCGCGCCAGCCCAATGATTGTCGTAGCGCAGCTCGGTGCAACTCTGCACCGTCCGGTCCTGGATTTGCGCCAGGCCCTTCCGGCATGCAGCCAGCGCGCTTTCCGAGTCGACGAGTCCGTCGCTGCGGCGCACACGCGCCCAGCTTGTGTCGCCCAGGTAATCCACACGCCCGCTGGCCGGATCGACGAAGCGCGCATCCCCTTTAACTGCAACGACTGCGCGCTGGTAGGGCGGGATAAATGCGCGCAAATAGGAAAACGAAATCGCGTCGCCAAAACTCCGGCAGCCCGCGAGGTACGCCGGCGCCTCGCCGACCGCGGCGCCGCAGCCGTAGGTCAGCGGACTCGCCTCGTAGGAATCGAATTCAAAAACCCCGCCGGAGGCGGCGAAGTCGGCGCGCAACCAGCCGCTGCGTTTGAGCGCAATGTTGTTAATGCGCGCGAGGGGTGCGCCGTTTTCCATCTGCGCCATGGGACCCACATCGAGCCACACCGGATTATTTTCACCCGGCCGCCAGTTGTCGGGCGCGGGGCCGGCGCCATACGTTTCCTCGTAAACGTCCGGAGCGGCGGAATCATCGAGCAAAAGGCCGTACAATAAAAAGACGCTGAGCGTCCCCTGCACAACGCCCTGGGCGGAATAAATCTCATCGAGGCGCGCGCAACCCGCTTCGCCCATGGTCGATGTGCGTTGCATGCAGCGCCGTGCAATATTAAATGCTGTGGCGCCGCCCTTTGAGTGACCGATGTACGCACAGTTTTTGCGAAAGACGCCTACTGGCGAATCGTCGTCGGGCGGACACGCGACCTCCGATGCAAATTTTTCCGTGCGTAAAGTCATTTCGAGCAGCGTGGACTCGGCGGTTTCCTGAGTCGCAAAGATCACTTCCGCGCACGCCGAGCGGAGCAGAGCCTGCACAAGACGCCGACCATAATAAGCGGAGATGAATGCATCAAAGTCGTAGCGTACAAGCCGCAGAAGACCAGGCGAGATGCCGTACCCATGCTGTACATAACAACGACGCAGCGGTCGGTCGCTGTAGCTTGCAAAGCGCGGACCGGCTCGATAAATCTTATAGTACACGCGGGCGCTGTCGCCCTCGGAATCCAGGGCGGCGGGGATTTCGGAGTCAAACGCGCGCAGCTCGGTCGCAATAATGTCGACCTCCTCAGGAGCGCGCATATCCGGATACAGATCGCCGCCCACGCAGCCAAGCGTCAGCGCAGCCAGGAGCGTCGCGAACCGCACGACGCCAGGCGAGCTATTCAGCAATCGGACCGCCGGATCGGTGAAGGACATGCTCATGAAGGACTCCTGAACGGCGCACTGCGCGCCGTGGAAGTGGCGCTCCCCGGCGCCACACTGCAACCGTAAATTCAAGCCGCCGGTCCCGCGGACCGGATACGCGACTCGGGAACCCGGGCGGAAATAAGAATTGCGCGGGCGCCTTCGCCTGGGAATGTATAGAAAATCTCCTCTGATTCAGGCGAATCCGCAGTTCCCTTTATGGCCAAAAAGAAAGTCACGAAAAAAACCTCTCGATCCGCCGGCGGAGCCGGTCGGAGCGCCAAACCCGCAGGTCCCCGCGCGTCCGGTAACGAGTCCCACTTAAATACTATCGTCCGCACAGACATCCAGGCGGCCCTGGCCCGCGGCGACCGGGTCGTTCCCGTCGATATCGACAATCAAATGAAAGAGGCGTACCTCGATTACGCGATGAGCGTAATCGTGGGCCGCGCCCTGCCGGACGTGCGCGACGGTCTCAAGCCGGTGCACCGGCGGATTCTTTTCGCCATGCACGAACGCGCGTGGCGCCAGGATCGGCCGTTTGTAAAATGCGCGAAAATAGTCGGCGAAGTAATCGGCAACTTCCATCCGCACGGCGACAGCGCGGTCTACGACACGCTGGTGCGCATGGCGCAGCCCTGGGTGATGCGCGCGACCTTGATCGACAGCCAGGGCAACTTTGGTTCCGTCGACGGCGACCGCCCGGCGGCTTATCGGTATACCGAGGCGCGTCTCACCAAGATCGCGGAAGAACTGCTGCGCGACATCGACAAGGACACGGTCGACTACAGCCCGAACTTCGACGCCACCAAAAACGAACCCGTCGTGCTCCCCGCTGCGTATCCCAACCTGCTGGTCAACGGCGGCAGCGGCATCGCGGTGGGCATGGCCACGAATATTCCGCCCCACAACCTGGGCGAAGTCGTCAAGGCCACCCTCGCCTTGATCAAAAATCCTAAACTGACTTCCGAGCAGTTAATGGAATACATCCCGGCGCCGGACTTTCCGTCGGGCGGAATCATCATCGGCGGCGAAGGCCTCAAGGCGATGTACACGACAGGGCGCGGTCAGTTCCGGATTCGCGCGCGCATTGAAGTGGAACGCACCGCGCGCGGTCGCGATTTGATCGTCATTACCGAAATTCCGTATCAGGTAAACAAAAAGACCCTCCTGGAGAAAATCGGCGAGCTGATCGCCGCGAAGGTCATCGAAGGCATTGCAGACATTCGCGATCTTTCCGACCGGCACGGCATCCGGGTCGAAATCGAACTCAAGAAAGAAGAAAATGTTCAGGTGATCCTGAACCAGCTTTATAAGCAAACCCAGCTGCAGGTCAGTTACGGCGCGATTTTCCTCGCGCTCGTGAAAGGTCAGCCGCGCGTGCTGGGTCTGCGCGACATGCTGGCTGAATACATTTCGCATCGTCGCGAAGTCGTCGTTCGCCGCACCACGTACGAATTAGGCCAGGCCGAAAAACGCGCCCACATTTTAGAAGGCCTGAAAATCGCCCTCGACTTCATCGACGAAGTCATCAAGATCATTCGCGGATCCAAAACGGTCGACGAGGCGCGCGAAAAGCTTATCAAGCGCTTTAAACTTTCCGAAATCCAGGCCAATGCGATTCTGGATATGCGGCTGCAGAAGCTCACGTCCCTTGAGTCGGCCAAAATTATTGAAGAACTCAAAGAACTTCAGGAAAAGATCAAAGACTATAAAGCGATCCTGAAAAGCGACGAGCGCCAGTATAAGATCGTGGGCGACGAACTGGCGCAGGTCACCGAGTCGTATGCCAACAAACGCGCGACGGAAATCGACCGCGGATCGATCGACACGACTAATTTCGAAGTTACGGACCTGATCGCCGACGAAGACGTCGTCATCACAATCAGCGACGACAACTTTATCAAACGTCTGCCGCTCGACAGTTTTCGTCGGCAACGGCGCGGCGGACGCGGCGTAAAAGGCGGCGGAAAGCGCGAAGACTATCTCAAGCGCATGATCGTGGCGGCCACGCACGACACGTTGCTCTTGTTCAGCAATAAGGGCAAGGTTTTCGCGCTGAAAGTGCACGAATTGCCGGATTCTAATCGCGAGGCCCGCGGCAAATCGCTCAAGGCGCTTATCAACCTCGCGTCGGACGAAAAAATCTCGGCGCTGGCGGCCACGCGGTCTTTCGAACCGGATCGCGCCATCGTAATGATTACGAAGGAAGGCATCCTGAAAAAATCCGATCTGGACGTCTTCGCCAACACGCGCAAGGGCGGCATTATCGCCCTGAACCTGCGTAAAGAGGACGAGTTGATCGATGTCCGTCTGGTCGGGCCTAAAGACGACATTCTGATTGCAAGCCGCATGGGCAACGCGCTTAGAACCAATCTTGCCAAAATGCGCAGCCAGGGACGCGGCGCCGCGGGCATCATCGGCATGCGCATCGATAAAGACGACGCCATCGTGGGCATGGACGTGGTGCGCCCGAACACCTCATTGCTTGTGATCTCCTCCAAGGGTTACGGCAAGCGCGTCGCCTACACGCAGTTCCCGACCAAGGGCCGCGGCGGAAAGGGCATGACGTACATCAAAATCACTGAGAAAAACGGCCCGGCTGTGCGCGTATGCAGCGTCACCGACGACGATGACCTCGTGATCATGGCCCAAAGCGGCATGGTGATTCGTATTGTGGCCAACGAAGTGTCCCTTATCGGACGGGCGACAGTCGGCGTTCGACTGGTGAACATCGCCGATTCGGACTCGGTGCGCGACGTCGCGATAATGAGCGACGAATAGACGGGCGCGGCGCGACCGCGTAACGGATTCATTCGCCGGCTGTGACCGCCGGCGCATTGGACATAACACTTGCTGCGCCGGCTGCGCAAACGCCGGCGCGAGGAACGTATGGACAATCCGTTGCAGCAGTCCGTCCTCGTTTTGAACTCGGGAATGATCCCGATCGAGATTTGTTCGGCGCGCAAAGCCGTGCTGGACATCTTTCGCCGCATCGCAATCGCCGTTCATGAATCCGCCCTGGTGCTGCGCTCGCCCTCCGTCACTGTGCGCGTACCGCTGATAATCGCGCGCGTCACGTACCACAAAATACCCAAACGCGCCGCGGCATTAAGCAAGTGGAGCATTTTGCAGCGCGATGATCACGCCTGTGCATACTGCAAAAGGCGCGCGCCCGTGAGTGAACTCACCGTGGATCACATTACCCCGCGGTCGCGCTGGCGCCGCGAGATGGGCGCAAATCCGCCCTATGAATTTAATTCGTGGCAAAACCTGGTCACCGCGTGTCGTCGCTGCAATTCGCAAAAGGGCAATCGACTATTGGGCGAACTGGGTTGGCGCCTGGATCCGTGGCCCGCTGAGCCGACGTATCTCCCGCAACTCGTCATTTCGCGACAGCGAGCGGAGCGGATGGGCTGGTTGGAGTATTGCGGATACAATGTGAAGCTGGTAGAAGCGGCGCTCGATTAACAAACCGCCTTGCCGCCCGTCTGGTCCAGCCCGAGCGCCCGTCGCAACTCCGCGTCCGGCCGCAGCGCCAATTCTCGCAAATACTCGTACGGAGAATCCGGCGCCCCGAGCGCAGTGCAAAAGGCCGGTTCGGTTTTTGCACCGGCCTGTTTGAGCGCGCGCACGGTTTCAAAAAAACGCACATCGGCCAACGCGAGCAGACGGTATTCGGCTACGAGATGTAAAAAACCGTCTTGCTCCAGCACCGGCCGCGCCTGGGCGAAAATTTCGAACGGGAAACTGCCGTAGTTAAAATTGATTACGACGGAATCCATGGATTTGATCTTCGCAAGGCGCGCCCGAAATCCCGCCTGCGCGCCAAAGGCCCGACCGGCCAATTCCAGAAACGCCGTAAGGTCCGTCGCGGTGGCAAGGACGTCGATGTCGCTGGATTCCGTCTGTAAATTGAGGGGAAAGCTGCCCGCAATTACAGGCCTATTCGCAGCAAGCGTCTGAAACAGGGCCAGCTCGTCCACGGCTTTCGCCGCCGCCCGCTGTTCGGCGGATCCGTTTCGCAGCAAGTCGGGATGACTCGCCGCAGCCATGGCGCGCAGCGCTTCTGGAACCATTACTGAAAGTTCGATCCGCTCGCCCCGACTCAGGCCTGGCCCAGTTTTTTTTTCACCAGAAAAATATTGTTTAACTTCATTTGCGCCAGGCGCTTGAGCTCCGCCAGTTCGCGCGCAAATTTGGGTAATTTGGTGTCTTCTTCAAAACGCGATTCCATCAGGCGCACTGTATCGCGTACAAAACGCAGGTCGTCTTCGCGCGCGATCTTGTTCGTCCGCATAAGCCAGCGCACGCGATCAAACTCATACTTGCGAAAGTGGATGCGCACCAGGAATTGCACGCCGTATTTGTCGACCGCATCGCCCCAGCGACCGCTGCGATCCATTTCTTGCACTTTTGCAAGCTCCCCGCTATCAACCGCACGCTGGGGACGAGCTTCCTCGTCGGGCCCGGCGGGGGCCGCGAGCGGATCTTCGTCGTACATGGGCGTCGACGGCGCGCTGTCCGGAAAAACTCCGTCGTCGCCGACCAGTTCAGGCACCAGTTCTTCCAGCTTCCGCCGCCGCCAGGCGTCGCTGTATTCGTTCAACGCATTCAAGAGCACGTGTTCGTACTGCTGAAGCATGATCGCGAAATTCAACGACCGTCCGAGATGCGTATTGTTAAAGGTCCGCACTTGCGGCAGTAGCTCGCGCGTCACCACCAGCGCCTGCTTGCGTCGATAAAATTGCTGCTCGTACGCCGT
The DNA here is from genome assembly GCA_036170535.1 of Leptospirales bacterium. GTDB lineage: Bacteria > Spirochaetota > Leptospiria > Leptospirales > Leptonemataceae > SSF53. The sequence goes on from JAVHPJ010000159.1 coordinate 17,438, forward strand.
TTCAAGATCCCGATACGCGACCTCGCGAAGATTGCGCACCAGCACGGGATCCGCCGCAACGTAGCCGTAGACGCCGTCGATCATAAGTCGCTCGTCCGGCTCGACCATGGTGATGATAAAGAGGTAGTGGGCGTCCGCCAGCCAGCGCAGGTACTCCGGCACTTTTTCCGGCGAGTTCACTATGTCGGCCAGATACTTCTTGTAGATGATATCCGACGTCGGCAGCGGATGATCGCGGTATTTTTTGCCTTCGTTAACTTCGCGAATGCGCTTAACGATCTCCATTAATATGAGGCCTGTCTTCATAAGGCTTCATCTCATCCGTCGATCAATCCGCGCTTCTGAAACAGGGCTTTGATTTCCGCCAGATCTTCGGGCGTATCCACGGACGGCATGGAGTCTTCTACGCGAAATACGCCGATGCTGAAGTCATTTTCGAGCACCCGCAGCTGTTCGAGCGACTCCGTTTGCTCAAGCAAAGACGGCGGCAGCGTGGTAAAGCGAAACAGAAAGTCGCGCTGGTAGGCGTAAATGCCCAGGTGCAGATAAACCTCCGCCTCCGTGCGATTGCGCGGAAAAGGCACGAGGCTGCGAGTGAAGTACAGCGCGCGGCCGGAACGCGTCATCACGACCTTAACCCGATTCGGAATCAAAGGGTCCTCGTCCTTGCGAAAGGGACGTGCGGCGGTGGTGACTTCCCAGTCGGGTCGATCGAGTTTAAGTTGCACTACGCCGCCAATCAGGTCCGGGTCAATGCCCGGCTCATCGCCCTGTATATTTACGATAACATCGTAGTCTTTGTAGAATTCGGCGGTTTCGGCGAGGCGATCCGTTCCGCTTTTGTGCGCCTCGGCCGTCATCAGAACTTCGCCGCCAAAGGCCTCCACGGCTTCGCGAATGCGCTCGTCGTCGGTCGCGACAACGACCTTGTCCAGACGCTTGCAACCCGCGGCGGCGTGGTAAACCCACTCCACCATGGTTTTTTTGCCGATTTTCGCCAGCGGTTTGCCGGGGAAACGTTCGGACGCGAAACGCGCAGGGATTGCGCCAAGTACACGGGTCATTCCGGAATAAGATCGGACTTCCCGGATCGCTTTGTCAACAGTCTAATTACGGTGGGGCTCGCTTCAGGCGCGGTCCGCGGGACCGAGCAGCGGATCGGCGATGCCGGCGCCGGCGAAACCGCGCGCGCGCAGGACGCAACTGTCACAACGGCCGCAGGGTCGGCCGGCGGCGTCCGGCTGATAGCAGCTTGAAGTGCGCGCATAATCCACGCCCAATTTGAGACCGGTCTGAATGATCTGGGCCTTGTTCATTTCGGCCAGCGGCGCGTGAATTCTCAGCGGCCGGCCCTCCACGCCAGCCTTCATGCCAAGGTTGGCCATGCTTTCAAAGGCGGCGATGAACTCCGGGCGACAATCGGGATATCCTGAATAATCGAGCGCGTTGACGCCGATGAAGATATCGGTTGCGCCGCGCGTCTCCGCCAGGGCCAGTGCATGCGCGAGAAAAAGGATATTACGTGCGGGCACATAGGTCGACGGAATTGAGTCGTCGATCGGACGATCCGTCGGAATCGCCTGGCTCTCGCCGACCAGCGCCGTCGCCCCCGCGAAAAGCCCGGGATCCAGATTCAGCACGAGATGCTCCACCTCGAGTTCGCGGCAGAGTTCGGCGGCGCGCGTGAGTTCGAATATATGGCGTTGGCCGTAGCGAAATGATAAGGCGATGGGCAGAAAACCCTGCGCGCGAGCGATGTGCAGTACCGTGACGGAGTCCAGGCCCCCGCTGAGCAGATTTATGGCGACCGGCTGCGTCATCCGCGATAGATGCAGCGACTGGTGCAGGTTTCGTGCACAACGATCTCGCAGAGCTGCGGGAGATGCGGTTTGATGCGCGCCCACAACCACATGGCAATCGCTTCGCTGCTGGGGTTTTCCAGGCCCGGAACGTCGTTTAAATAGTTGTGGTCCAGATAGTCGTCGAGCAGCGGCTTCACGATGCGCGAAATATCGCCAAAATCCACCAGCCATCCGGTGTTTTCGTCCACCTCGCCGGCCAGCTTGACTTCAAAACGGAAGGAGTGGCCATGCAGACGCCGGCATTTGTGACCGGGCGGGGTATTCGGCAAGAGATGCGCGGCTTCAAAGGCGTACTCCTTCACGATTTCGACGCGGCGCGACGCGCCGGACGCCGCGGCTGAAGGAACGACGATGGCGCTCGCCATTTGCGGATGCTCAGACGCCACGCGCCCCTCCTCCCCAGGCATGCTTGTGCAGCTGCGTCTGCAGGCGCACCGGCGCCTGCGCTTCGAGAATCCACGCGGCCAGATCCGCCAGCGCAAGCTCGCCCCAGACTGGCGATACCAGGAGCGCGCAGAGTTCGGAGAGACGAAAGTCTCGAATCCAGGCGAGCGCAGCGTCAAAGTCGCGACGGTCTGCGATGACAAACTTAATCTCGTCGCTGGCTTTCATATGCTTCAGATTGGCGGCGAAATCATGCGTCGCTTCGCCGGACCCGGGCAGCTTGATGTCCATAACTATGTGCGTCTGCGGCGGCAAGCCCGCCAGGGACCGATGGCCGCCCGTTTCGAGCAGAACTCTCTTTGAGTACGGCGCGCTGGTCAGGAGCTCGATCAATGCGATGACGCCGTCTCTCTGCAGCATGGGCTCGCCGCCGGTAAGTTGCACGAGTGCGATCCATTCCGGAATTTCGCGCGCGAGTTCAGCTATGTCGAGTTTGATGGCGCCAACGCCCGTAAGCGCCTCAGGCGTGTCGCACCAACGACATCGCAGGTCGCATACGGAGGTGCGAATAAAATAACACGGCAGGCCGGCGTGCGCGCCTTCGCCCTGCAGCGAGGCGTAGCGCTCCTGGCATTTTAAAGCGACGCTGTCGCGCACCAACGCGCCAGCGGGCACAATTTCGGTCTCAGACGCCTCGGGCATGGCACTGCATCCGTCGCGTCAATCTTCGCCGGGTTCGCGACCAGTCATCGAAAAAAAGCCGGTCCAGCGCCGGAGGGAGTACGCGCATTTTTTTTACAAGGACGCGACATAAGTCCCGATCGCGCGGGGCCTGCGATGCCGTACGCGCTTGCGTTTTTCACAGTTTTTCGCGAAGTTCGCCGCCGCGCAGCTCGAGCGGGCTGCGACGTAGTGGGAGCAAATACGATGGTTTTTCTTCGGAACTGGCTGAGTCTGAGTCGTACGCGCGACCTCTGGACCTGGGTCCGTGAAACCCGGCCGCGACTTGCGGCGCGGGACCGCACGTCGCGGCGCGCCCGTCGACGCGACGAAGAGCGCGTCAGCGCGAGTTTGCGCAAAATACAGTCCGACGCGGCGCACTGGCAGGAACACCTGGTTCGAGCTTTTCCTGGACGACTGGTCGCCCTGCTCCAGGCGGACGGCGAAGGAGCTGTGCGCATATTGCGATCGCGACTTGCAGACGGCGCAGCCATACCGGAAGCGTTCTGGCTTCCGGATCAAACGGAGAATTTGACCCGCTGGATCGAAACCCTGGAGCGACGCCGCCTGCGCGCTTGCGAGATGGAAATCGACCGCGCTCCGGAAAAACCCGGCGATTACTGGCAACGTCTGCACGCCCGACTCTTTTACCGGCTGACTCTGGCCCGGATTGCGCCCGAGCAAGCGGGCGGCGCGGTTCGTCGCGACGAACGGCGTTTTCTGCGCGGTCGGCCGCGACTGTACGCCGCGATCGTATCGCGGGACGATGATCCGGCGGTCGGCCGTCGGCGCGCCGCTCGTTGGGCGCAATCAGCCGGCCGCGTCCTGGAACAGACGCGCGTCTGGCGCGCGTATCTGGATCGAATCTACCGCCGCGCGACGGAAGACGAATTGCGCGCGGCAGAGCAGCGTATCGCAGCGGAAGAGCGCGCGGCGGCCCTGGAACGCGAACTCAAGCAGGTGCGCCGAACTCTGACGCGCGTTGCGCACGATATTCGGCTGCCCCTGCAACTGGCCAAGTTCGTGCGCGAAGATCTGCTGGCCGGCGCCGGTTCGCCAGAGACCATCGCCAGGGCCGCGCAGAAGCTGCTCAGACAACACGGCTTTCTGGAACGTTTTGCCAGTGATCTGCTGTATTTGCAGACCGGTCGTCAGCGGCCAAAACCGCCGGAATGGTGCGACGCGCGGGAAATTCTCGGGCGCCTGTTCGACGCCTTGCTCGCCATGCAGGAGGCGCGGCGCATCGAAGTGCACTACGAGTTTGAGGGCCGACTGCGCTTTTATCTGGACCCGGTGGCCCTGGAGCGAGTGCTTTTTAACATCGGACACAATGCCGTGAAGTATTGTTCCTCGCCCGGACACATTTACGTCCGAGCGGCGGAACGTCATGGCCACGCCTGCATTGATATTGAAGACAGCGGGAGCGGCTTCCCGGGCTTCGCGCCGGACTTTGAGTTGAACGAGCGCTTGCTGCCAGGCCCCGGAACCGATGACGGGGTGGGTCTTGCGGCCGCGCGGGCCGGCGCGATGGATCTGGGCGGCCGATTGACTGCGCCCCGGCCTATCCGGGGCTCGGGCGGGCGTTTTTTGCTTGTACTGCCGACGGGCCGGACGACATAATGCTTCAACCGCGATGATCACGCTCCGAAACACCACCGGCAAGCGAGCCGGAGCTCGGATCCGATACGAGTACGGCCACGATCTGTTCGGCTATCTGTATCTGGATGTGGTCCGTTCACGCAAGCACCGCGCAGAACGACTGCGCACCATGCTCTTTGATAATCCGCGGGACTTTATTTGCACGCTGGATCGGGACCTGGACTTCCGCGAAGCTTTAAACTACATCCAGCACGCCGAAGGCGCCTGAAGCCGCAGCGCAGTCGGGCAGTCGGGCTTAAACTCGTTCCGATTCGCTCCGGACTTCAGCCGGACAGGCCCGCTTCTTCCACGGCTTCCACGCGCAGTTTGAGCCGACCCTCGGCAAGCAGGGCCTCCACCCGATCGCCTGGCTTTACATCGCGCGCCCGCAGAATGGCGCGGCGTTGCTCGGTACGCACGACGGCGTAACCGCGCTTGAGGGTCGCAAGCGGACTGAAGTTTTCGAGGCGTTCCGCGGCGACGGCGAAACGCTGGCCGGCCGCCTGTATCCGGCGATCGTAAAAAGCGGGCAGGAGCGCAAAATCCGACAGGCGATTGCGCGCATCCTTCAGCGTGGTCTGGAGCATCTGACGCAGATCGCGCGTCACAAGGTCGAGGGTCTGTTGACGATCCTGCAGCAGACTCTGCGGCGATTCATATACCCGCGAACGCATAAGACGCACGAGGCGCTCGCGATCAGTACGATGACGATTTTTCAGGGCGACGCGCAGGCGCAGCGCGCAGTCTTCGATGGTTTCGGCCAGCTCCTCGTAAACGGGTATGGCCATTTCCACGGCCGCCGTCGGCGTGGCCGCATACGCATCCGCGGCCAGGTCCGTCAACGGATGGTCGATCTCATGACCGACAGCCGACACGATCGGAATCGCGGACGCGGCGTACGCGCGCACCACCGCTTCTTCGTTAAAAGCCAGCAGATCTTCAAAGGATCCGCCGCCGCGACCGGCGATAATCAGGTCCACTTCCAATTCCGGTCGATTGAGGGCCAGGATGGCGGCGATAATCGAATCCGCCGCGCCTTCGCCCTGCACTTTACACGGCGCCAGCAGTATGTTCAGATGCGGAAACCGCCGCCGCGCAACGCGAATGATATCTTGAATCGCCGCGCCGGTGGGCGCCGTGGCTACGCCCAGCGTCATCGGCAGGCTCGGCAGTTCGCGTTTTTTTTCCGGCGCGAAAAGGCCCTCGGCTTGCAGGCGCCGCTTCAGCTCTTCGATCCTCAAACGCAACTCGCCTTCGCCCGCAAGCAGGACGCGCGTTACGTTCAGCTGGTATTCGCCGCGAGGCGCGTACACTGAAATCGAGCCCTGGGCTAACAACTGCTGACCGTTGGCAAGTCGCAGGTGCCGGAAACGCTGATTGGCGCCGCGAAAAAACGTGCAGCGCAGGGACGATTGATCGTCTTTGAGGCTGAAATAGATATGACCGCTGCTGTGCAAGTTCAGATTGGAGATTTCGCCCTCCACCCACACGTCGCGAAAGTTCGGATCGCCCTGCAGTCGGTCCCGAACGAGTAAGTTGAAGCCGCTGACGCTGAGCGCTTTCAGGCCTTCGGGCCGCGCCTCCAGGCGTGGATCAACGAAGGCGGCGCCGCTCATAACAAACTGGCCTGGCGCAGGTACAACTTGATCTGCACCGGCGATTCGCCGCGCAGGATAATGGTCGCCAGACGCCGCGAGGGACTTTCAGCGATTAGCTGATACTCGCCGGGCTTCAAATGACTCTGGATTATCTGCCAGCCGTTTTTCCGAAACGCCTCCGCATAGTAGCCCAGCAGCTTATCGGCGGGGTCGTCGGTTTCCAGCAACACCATGCCCTCGGAATTGCTCAAGTACGGATCCCGTTCGTACACGGCCGATTGCACTACTCGCGCGCCGGGATACAGGAAGCCGGACGGAACCAGTGCGGGCGCCTCCTCCGGATTGGTAAAAATGGTAAAGCCGTCAAACTCCAGAGTGCGCGGAGCGCGGCCGCAGCTCAGGCTGAGCGCGACAAGAGCAAGCAGGGCCAGAGCGGCCTCAGGGCGAAAGGCTGACATTCTTGAGCTCCGCAGATGGGGCCGCTGTTTCCGCGGCCCACTGGCGCGCGGCGGCTGATCCGCGTAAAATCGTTCAGCGGATCAGCTTAACGATCAAGTTTAATTTTTCGGCGTAGGCGATCGTTTCGTAGATTTTGTCCGCATCGATGATGATCGTTGTGGGACTGATTTTCTGCAGCACGATCTTTTTGCCGCTGATCTGGCCCAGCAGGAGTTCCATATGGGTAGACTCCGGCGTTTGCAATACCACGCACTCGTCGGTGATTGTCACCAGCGGCAGACTGCGCGACCAATCTTCAATGGAAAAGAGCAGGTTCTGGCTCAACTCGCTGCGCGACGTGCGCGTCAGAAGGTCTACAAAGCTGTCTGATTTCGCTTTCAGGAGCAAGCCTTCCTGGAAGGACTCGCGCGTGATTTGAAACGTGTAGACGTTGTCGAAAGTCTTGAGTTCCGCGAAGGTTTTGAGCGTGTTGATGCCCTGGATCGAGATCTTCTCCGGAATGGCGATCAGGCTCAAGTCCGGATTGATAATAACGCCGCCCTTCTCGTCTTCGCGTTCCAGCGGCTTGTTTTTGAGGTAAAACAGACCCAGCTCGGACAGCTCCGTCCAGCGGTCCGGATACTCGACGCGAATCAGACCCAGCAGCTGCATCCAGAACAGCGCGCTGATCAGTTCTTTGCGCAGGTCGGCCAGCTGTTGCTGGAAATTCTTAATCCGAAAGCCCTTCGCCAGCAGCAATTTTTCGCGGATCATCGCCGCCATGATGACAAAGTACACGACGCGTCCGCGTCGATGGATGTAGTTCACGCACTCTTCAAAATCTTCCGGCACGTAAAACGGCACGTACATCGACTCAAAGACGTCTTCGTAGCGCACGCGGCGACTGCGCGCCTGCGCAATTTCCTTGAGCGAGAGATCCATCAACTCGAAGGGATCTTTTTCCAGTATGGCGTCGTAATCATTGCGCAGAACCACGTCGTCGCGTTTCACGCGCACAATATCCAGCAGTCGCATCACCGGCAAAAGCAGCTCGATCTGATAAATCTGGCTTTTCTCGATAAACAGTCCGATGTCCGGCCGCAGCAGGCGATTTTCGGTTTCTTTGAGATCGATCTGTTTGATTTTTCCTGATTTGGCAAGATTCAGCCCCTTGCGGCTGATATAGACGATCATCTTCTTCAGATTGAGGAAGAAATCCAGATCGTTGGCAGCGGTTTTTTCCTGGCGTTTGCGCGTGGCCTTTTTTTGCACCGGGAGTGCGGGAAACTCCACCAGATGCTGGAACACGTCCTGGGGCATCACGAGGACGCGAATGAATTTTTCGTCGATATAGTACTCGTCGAGCAAAAGACCGAGCTCGTCCAATTTGCGCGTTATGGCTTCCCAGTTGCCCTTGCGAGTCTGGATGATCTCGCGCGCACGATTGATCTCCAGCATGCCGCCCTGCAGGAAGCATTCGATAAGCACGTCGCGCTCGATCTCGCTGAGCGACTCGATGATTGCGTCGAGATTCTCCTGGGTGGCGACTACAGCCGCGTGTTCGCCGGTAAAAGCGTCGCCTTTCGCCCCGAGAATCCTTTTCCAGTCCGGCGGCAGAGTCTTGCGGCCCTGGAGCGCTTTGCCCAGGAGCAGTCGGAACTTCTGACCTTTTTCGTTCGTGTCGTGGCGCACGAGCGCGCCGTTTTCCGGAAAAAAGTAGTACTTATCGAGATTGTTGGTTAAACGCTCCCGGTTTTTGCGCTGATAAACCAGAAAGTAGCGTTTAAGGACGCCCAGCTCCATCTCGGCATTGACCGGCGGCATGCCGATTTTGCGGGCGATTTCACCCAGGGTCAAAATCGCTGCGGGCTTGCTCTTGAGGATGGAGACGTAAATCGTCACCTGCGTGGCGGACAGCTTTTCAAGGACGCCCTTGAGGTAAAACTCGTCCTGCATCGCATCAATAATGTTCTTGATGACGGTTTTCTTTTCTTTCCCGATTTTGGTTATGTTCCAGAGCTGAGCGACGCGTTTTAACGCGAGCAAATCCAGCTTTTCGAGCTCAAGGTGTAGGACGTTCTCTTCAGCCATGAAAAACGGGCGCGAGGGAGGAAAACTCTCGGGAAGTGCAGCCAGAGTCGACGATGAGTCGTACCCTGTAAAACCATTTTCATATTCACGGCGACTGCTTGCGGCGGTAGTTTTCGTCTACGCGGGCTGGTTCTTCAGCAACGCGCTCCTGAGCAGCCTTTTTCAGGAGGGCGAAACGCCGTCTCTGGCCGCTCTGGGTCCGGCAAGCGCGCTTTTCGCCCTGGGGCTCGCCTTTGGTCTCTTAAGCGCGGCGCCCGGGCTCTGGCGCCGCCTGGCGCGACGCTGGCCCGTGCTGGCCCCTGCCGCCCGCAGCAGCCTGCAGGGCCGCGGCCTGGGCGCGCTGGCGACGGGCTTTGCATTGGTGCTCGGCGCCTCGCACATGAAGCTCTGCCTCGTGGAACGCGTCCAGGTCGAAGGCGCGAGCATGTATCCGAGTCTCGAGAGCGGTCAAATTCTCTGGATCGAAAAAATTTCGAACGGAATCGATCTGCCGCCCCTCTACTATCCATTTGGACCGATTACGCCGACGGGCAAAGCGCCGTTGTTTGGCCGGCAGCAGTACCGCCGGGGCGACATCGTCGTCTTCCGCTATCCTGGCATGAACCCTGAAAACGGAGACTTCTTCATCAAACGCATTATTGCCCTGCCGGGCGATCGCTACGCGATACGCGACGGCCGCGTGTACGTAAATGGGGAACGCCTTGCCGAAGATTATCTGAGTCCCGACGTTTCCACCGGGCCGGGCCCGCAGAGCTTTCAACCGCCAATTCAGCGACTGCCGCTCGAACTCAACTTGTTGAATCCCGCCGTGAAACACTCCGCCCTGTTCGGAGCTCCGAGCGAGGGAGTGGTGCCGCGCAATACGGTATTTGCGTTAGGCGACAATCGCGAGCATTCGCGCGATAGTCGCAGCATCGGTTTTGTCCCCAGCTTTTATATCAGCGGCGTCGCTCTAGCAGCGTCGCGCAGCAATCAGTAGTTGGAACGGCGGTCGCTCGTCGTGGAGGTCTGCAAAGTGTATCAAATTATCCGTACCGTCGCCATGGTGGCCGTCTCCGCCGCTGCCGCCAGCGCCGCCCTGGCCGGCTGCCGGGAGCACACGGCCGATTGTAATCGTCTGGATGCTGGCTGCGAGGGGCTGTTGTACGCCGGCCTTTTTCCCGCCTGCATCGCAGGCCAGTATCAGACCTTTCTGGGTTCCACCGCCCAACCGGACCTGCTGCGCGGCCTTGAGTCGGTAAGCGACGGGACGCTCATGCTCTTAAACACCGACGGTCCCTTTGGGGGCGACCGTGTTCGGCGACCCTACTCGGGCGACAAAGATATCGCGGTGGTGAAAGTTGGCTTTCAGGGCAATCTGGAATGGGTCAGCTTTCTGGGCTCGGCGCTTGCCGACAGCAGCGACTCTTCGCCCATCGCCGCTGTGGAACTGCCCGCCGGCTACTTGATCGCGCTGGCAACTTCGGACAACTGGGGCGCGCCCCTGGTTTCGCATGGCGGCGGCGGATCTCTGCAGATCTCGCTCGCGTTAATATCACGCTCGGGCGATTTGATCTGGAATACATTTGTTCCCCAGGCCTCGGCGTCGATCGGGCGCATGGTGCGCCTGTTTCCGAAAAACGGCGGCGGCGCCATCGGCATTGCGACCGTCGACAGCGCGCTGCTTTCGAATGCGGGCGAAGCCGAAAACTCCGTTTTTGGAAACGTGGATCTGGCTGTGATTGAATTTAACTCGGCCGGCGAGGCGATCCGCCATCGGTACATCGGCGGGCCCGGCGCCGAAAGCGTTCTGCTTGGAGCGGCGGCGCGCCTCCTTGACGGGGGCTACGTCGCGCTGGCCGTCGCCCAGGGCGCCATGGATCCCGCATTCTCGAATGAACTGAGCGTGTTCGACGGCAACGACGACCCGCTGGTCGTCTGGCTCGACTCCGACGGTCGCTACCGCGCTCACGGCTTTTACGGCTCAATTGGAGAAGATTTTGTCTTCGGCGGCGCCGATTCGTCGCAGGGGTTTTTAATCGGCGGTTCAAGCAAGGGCCAATACCCGGCCGCTCTGAATCCGCATTCCAACGTGAATGGCACGAACGACGACGGCTTTGCGGCGTTAATATCCCGGCAGACCGGCGAGTTGGCGTGGCTGCGCTATCTCGGCACCGCAGCCAACGAAACAAAGGAAGGGATCATCTCGGCCGCTGTCGCCCAAAATGGAAACATGGTCTTTTTCGGATCGTCGAGCGAGTTCGGAACGCCGCGCCGCACTGGCGGCGGCGGAGTAAATGATTTTCTGGCTGCGCAGCTCTCACCGGCGGGCGCCGTCGTCAGCCTCGATTTTTTTGGCGGCTCCGGCGAAGACCAGGGCATCTCCATAGTGCGCAATTGCGAGGGCGGTCTCATTTACGGCGGCGCCAGCGAGGCGCCATTTGGCGCGCGTTCCCGGGCCGCACACAACAACGACGGTTTTTTTGACGGCGTCCTCGTAAAGTCTTCCAGCGACCTGTCCCTCTCGCCGCTGCTGGACTGATTTTTCCGCTTGTACGCGGCGCCTGCGGGCGCCGAATTGAGCCGTCATGGATCGCGCGCGCCTGCGACTGCGCATAGTCGCCGTTCTTTTTTCGATCGGCTTCGTGATCATCCTGGGGCGCGCTCTATTCCTCGCCTTTGGGCGCGGCGCAGGTCCCGCCGCAGAGGGTCGCGATATATTGCGGGGCGCCATTCAGGACCGCCGCGGCTTCACCCTGGCAATTACGGAAGAAGCCAGTTCGATCGGGCTTTCGCCACCGGAGATTCAGGACGTCGAGTTCACGGCTGAAAACCTCGCGCGCCGACTTGAAATGCCGGTGGAGGAAATCCTTCAACGCCTCTATGTAAATCAGAATCGTCGCTATTTCCTCCTGAAACGTCAGGTGGATAATCTGACCGCCGACCAGATTATGGAACTGCGTTTGCCTGGCGTGCATCGCGAACGGGAATATCGGCGCGCCTATCCGGGCGGCAGCCTGGCGTCAAATCTGTTGGGCTTTGTGGGACGCGACCAGGCGCACGCCCTCGCCGGCCTTGAACGCGACTATAACGAAACTTTAGTGTCGGGGGACCCGGCGATCGACCCCGCCGGTCCGACCCTGCGCCTCACGATTGATGCGCTTGTGCAACATCGCCTGGAGCAAGAACTCGCTGCGGCTTTTGAGGCCTCCAACAGCAAACGCGCCGCCGGCATGTTCATGGACGTGGAAACCGGCGCCATCATTGCGATGGCCAGTCTGCCCAATTTCGATCCCAATTTTTACTACCGCAGTAATGCGTTTCAGCGCGGCAACTGGAACATCCGGCTGAACTACGAACCCGGATCGACCATGAAAGTCTTCATGGCGGCGATTCTTCTGAACGAAAACGCGGTGCGACCCAATGAACGCTTTTTGTGCGAAGGCGAACTGCACTTTCACAATTCGGTGGTCGCCTGTCGCAGTCGCGGACGCGTAGTCGCCCATGGCGCACTGACGCTGCGCGAAATCATTCAGAATTCATGCAACGTTGGCATTATTAAGGCGATGCAACGCATCCCGCGCAGTCGCCTCTACCATTATATGAACGAAATGGACTTTGGCATTAAAACCGAAGTGCTCCCGCCCGGTTCCGGAGAAACAGAAGGTTATTTTCCGGAAGAAAAGAACTGGGTGCCGTCCACGACCTACTATATGCCGATCGGTCAAGGATTCAGTATCACGCCGATTCAGCTGCTGCGCGCCGGCGCCTCGCTTGCAAACGGCGGGCGTTTGCTGCGGCCGCTGCTGGTTTCGCGCATCGTGGCGCCGGATGGTCGCGTGTTGGAGCGGCCCGAGCCGGACTCGCGCGCCAATCCGTTTCGCGCCGATGTGAATCGCGCGGTTGCGGAAATGATGCGGCTGGTGGTCACCCAGGGGACGGGCCGTGCGGCAAACTCGCGGTCGGTCGCCATCGCCGGCAAAACCGGCACCGGCGAAAAATCAAGCGCAACCGGATACCTCGATAAGTACGTGGCGTCGTTTCTTGGTTTCTTTCCGGCGGATAAGCCGCGCTTCGCCGGTTTGATTCTGTTTGATGAACCGGACGGCACGGAAAGCGGCGGTTCGCTGGCCGCGCCAGTATTCGCCCGCGTGGCGGAATCGGCGCTGGAGGATTTTACTGCTGATAGCGACGCCCAGGCGGCGGAGCGCCTGACGCCTTTGCCGGAACACCCGCCGCGCATCAATTCCGCAGTGATGTACGATCTGCGCGGCCTGGCAGCGCGCGATGCGCTTACAATCGTCGCCGGCTATTATCAGTTGCCCGTGGAAATTCGGGGCGGCGGTTATGTTACCGGCCAGACTCCGGCGCCGGGTACGCGCATGGCCGGCGTGCGGCGCATCACGCTGTATCTCGACGATCTGCGGTAACTCAGAGCCAGCGTCGGGATTTGCTGTAAAACCACATGCCCAGCCCGATCGCCGCCATGCTCGCAAGCGTGGCGGGATAAGCCCACGGATACTGCAACTCCGGCATGTGTTTAAAATTCATGCCATAGACGCCCGCAATAAAGGTAAGCGGCATAAAGATCGTCGAAATCACCGTCAGCACGCGCATGATTTCATTTGTTTTGTGGCTCAGGGAAGACAGATACAAATCTTGTAGAGACGTCGCCATATCGCGATAAGATTCCACTGTCTCCAGGGAATGCACCACATGATCTTGAACGTCGCGCATGTAGGGCGCGAGGGAATCACGAATCAGGGGCGTAAGTCCGCGCTGCAGCTGCGCCACCAATTCGCGTAAGGGCCAGATCCACTTGCGCATGTACATCATCGTTTTTTTGAGGTGGTTCAGCCGGCGCAGGTGTTCGGGTCGCGGCGACTCGCTGAGTTCATCTTCCAACGCATCCATCGTTTCGCCAATGCGTTCGAGCGCGTCGAAATAACGATCCACCACGGTATCCAGCACCAGATACGCGACTATGTCCGGAGTAATGCGCCGAAACTTCGGGCTGCACGCCTGTAATTTTCCGCGCGTGAGTTCGAAAAGATCATCGTCGGCGTTTTCCTGAAAGGTGACGACGTAATTTTCGCCAAGCAAGATGGCGATTTGCTCATGGTTGACCATGTCCGTCGCCGCATCGAAGCGCAACAGCTTCACGACAATAAAGAGATACGACTCATAGTCGTCGACTTTTACGCGTTGCTCGGTATTGAGTATATCCTCGAGCGTAAGCGGATGCACGTCGAAGCGTGATCCCAGGCGACGTACGATTTCCGGAGAATGGACGCCATCCATATCGATCCAGCGCATTTCACCCGTCGGCAGAGGACCCAAAGCGGCATCCACGCCTTCGCAGGGGAACTCCTGCAGCGCTCCCTGGCGGGATTCCAGCATGCGCACAACTACGGCGCCCGAGGGGGTCTCACCGACGTGCACCAGGCTTTCCGGCGGTAAGCCTGACTTCTTGATCCGACGGTGCACCACGCGTTTCATAATGAGGGACCGCCTGATCGACGTTCTGAGATGCCTTACTCTTCCACCCGATCCGCAGCGGCGTTAATGTTGAGCGAGCTTTTCAGGTACGCGGAAACAAAAGGATCGAGTTCGCCGTTCATGACGCCTTCGACGTCGGAGGTTTCGTGTTGCGTGCGCAGGTCTTTCACCATTTTGTACGGGTGAAAAACGTAACTGCGTATCTGGTTGCCCCAGGAGACGTCTTTCTTTTCGCCGGACCGATTCTCGATGTTCTGTTGCAGCTTCTCTTTTTCAAGCTCGTAGAGCCGCGCTTTTAGCATCTTCATCGCAGTGCTGCGGTTTTTGTGCTGGGAACGTTCATTCTGGCACTGGACCACAATACCCGTCGGAATGTGCGTGATGCGAATCGCCGAATCGGTTTTGTTCACGTGCTGACCGCCGGCGCCGCTGGCGCGATAAGTATCCACCCGCAGATCCTTTTCTTCGACGTCAATATCAATGTCTCCCTCGATGTCCGGCACCACATGCACGGCGGCGAACGACGTGTGACGTCGTTTAGCCGAATCGAAGGGCGAGATGCGCACCAGACGGTGGACGCCGTTCTCTGACTTCAGATAGCCGAAAGCTTGCGGGCCGCGCACCATCAGCGTGGCGGCCTTAATGCCGGCCTCTTCGCCGTCCTGGAGATCCAGAGTCTCCAGACGATACCCGCGCTTTTCAAACCAGCGCGTGTACATGCGCAAGAGCATCTGGGCCCAGTCCTGGCTTTCCGTACCGCCGGCGCCGGCGCTGATTGTTACAATGGCGTCGCGGCCGTCATCCTCGCCGTTCAGCGCCTCGGCCAACAACAGTTCCTCAAAGCGTTCTTCAAGCTTGGCAAAGTCGGCGGCCAACGAGTCAATCGCGCCGCGCACGTCGCTCTGGAATTCTTCGATGGTGAGTTCGACCAGATCCGGGAAGTCGCGCAATTCCTGGTCGAGGCTTTTCCAGGGCAAGACCTTGCGTTCCAGTTCCGACTTCTTTACGGAAATCTCCTTCGCCTTTTCCGGATCGTCCCAGAAGTTGGGGCGCTGCATATCCATTTCGAGATCGGCGATTTCCGCGATCTGCGCTTCGATCGAGCGGCTTTGCCAGCGGCTCCGGAAATCCTGGCTGAGCTCGGCGACCGCCTTCAGGATCTCGGTTTTGTTTTTGTAGTCCGCCACGCGGCCAGATTAGCACGGCCGGGGGCGCAGGAAATCAGAAAAATGGCGCAGCCGGGCCGGGCTGCGTACGAACGCGGCTGCGCGCCAGCCCGACCGCCGCGGCCTTAACGGTTTCGTCGTGCAGCCGCTCCGGCGGATCTGAAATTGCAAATCCCCAGCCGAACAAAAACCAGCTGACCGTAGTTTCGCGCACCGGCGCGTCCATGGCGACGCCAAGGGAGCGCCCCGCGCCGTCGATGTACACGGTCTCAACTTCAAAATATTCCGCCGTTGTGCCGGGGAACACAAAGAGGGTCAGACAACTGAGCAGAACGGTGGCGTGCGGCTCGTTTTTAAAGCCGTGCACGCGCAGGATCAACAATTCCGTGGGCGGCGCTGCTTCGCTGTCCCACTGCGCCCAGCGACCTGTCCGGCGATACTGGACTGCGCCGCCCGGGGCGAGCGCCGCCGACAAAAGCGCGGCCAGTTCGTCGCGCTCCTCAGCAAGATTGCCGACCAGTAAGGAGTCCTGATCGCGCAGGGCCAGCTCCACCGGATACCAGTCGCGCGGCGCGCGTTCCACGCAGGGCGGCGGGTCGTAGCGCGCATCTCCGCCGCGGGGCGGGGTCAGGCCGGGCGCGCGACGCAGGCAGGGCTCGGCCTGCACCTGAATCTGGAAGTCGATTTGCGCGCTCTCGTCGGCGACAATCGCGCGGACTTCTTCGGCGGGAGGTCCCAGGTAGGTGCGTTGCCAGAAGCAAGCCGGCAAGGCGCAGACCAGAGCGATCAGAATAGTTTGAGAGCGCACCTGATCAAAGGCGGGCTATAGATTCATCCAGCGCGACTCTTTTCTTAACTGGGACCGAAAATCGGGATGCGCTATGCTGATCAGGGCCTCGGCGCGTTCACGCAAGTTTTTGCCGAACAGGTTTACAATGCCATACTCCGTTGCCACGTAACGCACATCCCCGCGGCTGGTCACCACGCCCGCGCCGGGCGATAGCCGCGGCACAATCCGCGTAACAGCGCCCTTGCGCGCCGTCGACTCGAGAGCGATAATCGGCTTGCCGCCTGGACAGCGCGAGGCGCCGCGAATGAAGTCCACCTGACCGCCAATGCCGCTGTAGATCGACTCGCCAATGCTGTCCGCGCAGACCTGGCCGGTCAAATCGACTTCAATAGCTGAATTGATAGCGACCATCTTGTGATTTTTTGCAACGATAAAAGGATCGTTAACGTAGTGACTGGGATGGAACTCGAAGAGCGGATTGTTGTCCATGTAGTCATAAAGCGCCTGCGACCCCATTGCAAAGCTGGAGATGATCTTGCCGCGGTGAAAACCCTTGGCCTGATTATTAATCACGCCTTCTTCGAGCAGCGGCAGTATTCCATCGGAGAACATTTCCGTGTGCACGCCGAGATCTTTGCGATCGCCCAAACACTTCAGCACGGCGTTTGGAATTCCGCCAATGCCCATTTGCAGAGTGGAGCCGTCTTCGACCAGACTCGCCACGTGACGGCCGATTTCCATTTCAACGGCGCTGGATTCGCCCGGCTTGATTTCCAGCGGCGGCTCGTCGGCCTCCACGAACCAATGCACGTCATTCACGTGGATAAAACAATCGCCCAGCGTGCGCGGCATTTTATGGTTCACCTGGGCGATCACCAGTTTCGCGGCCTCGGTGCACGGCTTGGTGATGGACACTTCGATTCCATAACTCATAAACCCGTAGCGATCCGGCGGGCTCACATTGATCAACGCCACGTCGATGGGCCAGCCGCCGCTGCGAACCAGCGCTGTAATTTCGCTGAGAAAAATCGGTATGTAGTCGGCTTTGCCCGAGTTGACGTCTTTACGAACGCCGGGTCCCAGAAACCACGCGTTGTTGCGCAGGCATTCGTAAGGCGTGAAGGGATCTTCGCCGAACACGAGCAGGTGATTGAGTTCGATATTTTCCAGTTCCGAAGCGCGAGCGCAAAGCGCATTCACGAGACGCCAGGGAAGGGCGGCATTGCCGTCCAGAAAGATGCGCTGACCGCTCTTCACGTGACGCAGCGCTTCCTCGGCGCTGACTTTTCTGGACGAATAGTGATCCTGCCATTTCATGCCGGCAGTCGGCGGAAAAAAAGCGCGAACGGCAATTGAATTTTCCAGGCGGACGCCGCGCGGCGAAAAAAGCGCAAGGCGATCCTGGTAAAAATACGAAGTTAAGCTGCGCGCAACTCAGGGCGCGGGCGCTTCGGACGACGCTGATTCCGCGGGCGCATAAAACTCAGCGTTGAGCGCCGCCTGGTCCAGCGGCGCATACTGCTCCGCCGCTTCTTTGCGATAACTCACGTAGAGCATATGCAGCAATGCGCCGCGTCGCGTCAGGCGTACACTGCGCTGCAATTCGGTCCCGCGCTCTAGGGAATTGCAACGCGATGTCAGATCAAAGTCGCCGGATTCCGGCGTCGGGGACAACGGGCAGGGAGTGAAGAGTTCGCCCAGGCTCTGCGCCTCCGATAAAGTGCGACGCAGCCGAAAGCTCGTCATGTAAACGACAAAGTCGCCCCCGCTGGCGGGTTGGATCGACGCTTCGAGGAAATTGCCGCGCGGGCGCAATTCCACACGCGCGGGCGACGGCATGCGCAGACGATACGGCAAGCGATAGTGCCGCAGCTCAGCTCGGGCGGCGAGGGTAAAGCGCGACTCGCTGTCGCCGCTGAGATCCGGCGCGCGCCGCTGAGCCGTCGATTCTTCGATGGCAAGCGCTGCGCAGAACGAGACCAATATGAGCCAGGACCGCCGACGCATGGCCTTAAAATAAGATCTGGTCCGCACGCAAGGGATAGGCCGAATCGTATTCGTAGGCCAGAATGCAATCGGGATCTTGAATCGCGGCCGCGTATTCGGGAGCGCCCACGGCGATCCACTGACTGTTCAAGAGCACTCCGGCGTAGCGACCCTTTACGCGATAGGCCTGGCCCTCAATCAGATCTGCAACACGCCGCTCCGCCCGGCGATCAAAGCGGTCTTCGCGATAACGAAAGTGCATCTCGCGACCTTCAATGTCATAAAAAGCCAGAAAGTCGCCGCGCTTGCCCGAATAGCGCAGCCTGATTTCCGTCGGCGCGGCGTCCCCGCCTGCTACTCGCGCGCGAATCTCAGCGACGCGCGGGTCCGTTTCACGAATGTCGTCTTCAAAAACGTCGCGCGTCGACGGACCCGCCGCCTGAGTCAACTGCGCCACCGGCACGCCGCGCGGCGTGTAGCGCACGTATTGGAAGCGCAGGCGGTAATAGCGTCCCGAACGCAAATCCGGCGCTGAAAATCCGCGTGAAAGAAACACAGTGCGCCTGCCAGCGTCGTCCTGAAATTCCAGGCAATCCTCGTAGGCTGCGCCGGTATCCTGCGCCTGCACGCCGGTGAACAGCAAGCGCGCTTCGACCGCCCGGCCGTTGTGCATCAGGGCGTGGATCGTCGCGCGGTCCAATGCCTCGGCGGACAAGGCGCCGCAAGCGGTCGCAAGCGAAACTGCAAGCGCAACCCCGCGCATGTCTCAGCCCCCCGCGCCGGCGCCTTCGCTCGCCGCCGGCTCCTCGTCGCCTTCTTCGTCCACGGCGCCGCCGCCCCCATTCAGTTTTTCCAGGCCCGCTTTCGCAGCGCGGCGAGTCGGCGCGCTTGAATCCTTCTCAGCGATGTACTCGAGCAGAGCGCGCGCCGTCTCTAATTTGAGATCGCTGATCTGGCGCACGGCGCGCAGGCGAACACGCGCGTCGTCGTCGCGTGCGGCGGCGAAAAGTTCCGGCTCGACCGAAGGATCGCCCAGACGAGCAAGGGCGCTCAAAAGTTGCAGCTTAAATGCGCTCAGATTTGCACGATCGCGGGGATTCGAAAGCGCGCGAATTTTCTCCAGCTCGGCCTTTAAGGCAGCGTTGTGCGCAGGATCGCCCAGTCGGCCGATCGAATTGGCGGCAAATCCGCGCGTTGTCGCGTCAAGTTGATCGTCCTGCAGCGTTTTCAGGAGATAATCCTGCATTTCGGTAACGCCGGCGCGGCCGAAGTAAAGCGTGATCGCCAGGCGGACTTCATTGTGCGTGTCGGCGGCGTCCGCTTTTTCGCGTAATAGCGCCGCGGGCGTCTTGTGTTTCATTTCGCCGATCAGGTTTATGATGCTGATGAGCACCTGATTGTTGGTCGTGTAGTCTTCCTTTTTCAGGAGATCGTCAAAGGCCGGCAGGGATTTCGGCGTCTGCACGCGAGTGAGCGCGTAAACGGCGGCGCGTAACACGTCACGATTGGCGTCGGCGAGAGCCGTTACAAAAACGTCTTCCGCCTCGCGGGCGCTCATGTCCGCCAGGGTGCGCAGGCAGTTTTCCCGAATTGTGTAGTCGAGGTCTTTGAGCGCATATTCCATGAGGATCGGAACAAAACGCGGCCGCTCGCTCTCAGTCAGCGTTTTCACATGGCGGATACCGGCTTTGCGCTCGCTGGACGGGGCCCAACGAATCTGACGTTCCAGTGCGGTTAGGCGAGTCGCGCGATCCTCTTCGGCCTTTTTGCGTTGCTCTTCGG
>JAVHPJ010000160.1:0-8437 GCA_036170535.1 Leptospirales bacterium
TCACGCGATCGAGTCCCTGACGATACGCGCGCTCTTCCCCTTCGCGCGCAATCGCGACGAGATCATACGCACGAGTCGACGCGGCGGCCGGCAGCGGAATCGGCCGCACGTCGCCGACGGAATCGGAATGCCGGGTGAGATCCAACCCCGACGCTTCTTCGATGGTTCGCGCGGCGATCTTTTGCGCTTCTTCGGTGACGCGCCGCTCAACGGTCTCCTGCAGACGTTGTTGTTCGGCCGGCGAAAGTTTCGCGAGCGTTTCGGGACTTAACGGCAGATGAGACGCCACCGCATCCGGCTCGACGGTTCCGGCCATGAGCGTCGAGAGACGGTCCACGGGAGCGGGCGTCGGAGCGGCGGGCGAAACTTCGCGCGCAGGCGCGACTGACTGCGGCCCGGAAGACGCTGGCGCTTGAGACAGGACATGGGCTGGCTCCCCGGACGCGGACGGCGCGGCGGAAGTCGGGGCGGATTGGGTCGATTGCGTTTCGGTCATGGTGCGGTTCCTCGGGGTAAAAGCTAAATCAGATATTGCTGAGCAGTTCGCTCACGCCGGTACCGGCGGGGAACTCCAGCGGCACAGTGACGCGCTCGCCGTTCGCATCCGGACGATTGCCGTATTTATCGGGTTGCGTCACCGACAGATCGCTCGGCGGGGGCGCGGCCGGTTTTTGCGGCGGCAGCGAGTCGCGAATGAGTTTCAGATCGGCTTCGAAAGTGGTCTTGAACCCTTCGAGCGCCTTCGCTGCGTCGTCCGCCTGGGGCAGCGTCGCCTTAAAACTCTCCCAGCGCGCGGTGAAGATGCGCCGCTCGCCTTCGTTCAAGTCGAGCTTCGACATCCACGGCCCGATGACCGACTCGGTGCTGTCGAGCACGAGCCGCCGACGGCTTTCCATCAGCGACTGGTTCTCCGTGCGCAGACCCGTGACCTGCTGCGCCAGTGCGCCAAAACGTTCGGTCAGTTTTTCGTTGATGGTCTGGACGAATTTCGTCGCGGCCTTGCGATCCAGACACTCGTCCTTGTTCAACGTCAGTTGCAGACCGGCGCCGTCGTCGCTGGCGGCGACGCCCAGCCCGGCGAAGGGTTCGGCGAACACCTGACTCAAGGTGACGTTAAACCGCTCTGCAAACTCGCGCAGATAGCCGATGAACTCCGTGCGATTGTCCGCGTCTTCTGCGTAGGCGCGCACGTCCATCAGCAAGATCGGGCGTTTGCGCGCCCGTTCGCGTTCTTCTTCTAACTCCGGCATGGGGGTTCTCCTGCGAATGATTTTGTAGTCTTCTTCCAGAAAGTGCTGCGCGACGAGTGCGCCGTCGCCGGCGAGGGTCATCTCATCCACCGCCCGCGCGTATTCAAAACCGGGCCGTTTGCCCTGCCCTTCCGGCGCGACGACGATCGATACGAGTTCCTGCACGTCTTCGACCTCGGCGACTTCGAGCCGCTCCGTGCGGCCTTCGAGCGTCACCAGCGCGACGCGATCTGTGGGACGCAGGGACGCGAGTTTCTCGTCGGTGCTGACCAGGTCGCCGTGCTCGCGCACAAAACGTTGTCCTTCGGCGCCGGCCCAGTTCAGCGCATCGGGTTTGAGCGGCGGATTGGGCGGGAAATAGCCCGTGGCAATCACCGCGAGGCGACGCTTTCCACGCTCGGCTTCGATCCAGTGCGTGAACTGGTGCACTACAAAACCCAGGATCGCCTCGCGTTTCAGATCGAGCGTGTGGAAGTTTATCGAGTCTGGATTGTAGCGCGTGAAGTAGATGCGGCGTTCATCGGCCAGCTTGCGGCGGATGAGATCGGGGTAGCGTTCGATGAGGCGCTGCGGCCAGTGCATGACGGCGCGGCGGAGCTCGCGAGCGGCGGTCGTGAGCCAGCCGACCGAGTCGCCGTCGTGCTTGATAACGAAGCTCTTCAGATACGGCGCGCGGTCGCCAAACTCTTTGAGCGCGAGACGCCGCACCGCGCGGTCCACGGCTTCCGGGAGGGTGACGCGAATCCGACCGAGGGCTTTCCCTGTGACGTGAGTCAGCACATTCGCCGCTGGCCGGCGCCCCGTGAGTTTGTCAAGCGGCGGGGATTTGTATCCGCGGCCCGGTCAACTGACGCGCATAACCGGCTCGCCCAGGAGCGCTTCCATCTCGGCAACCTGCGCTTCTGTCATATACCGATCGTCGTTAATGATCGCGATACCATCCCGTGCATGATCCGCCTGTTCGCGGGTAGAAGCCTGGGCGTTCACCGTGGATCGCAGAAAACTTGCCAGCGCTTCCGCTTCGTAGAGTCGGAAAAAGGTTCCGCAGCGCCAGCCGTGGCGGCAAACTCCAAAGGTGCGCACCCGGATGTACTGGATCGGTTCCGGCACAGCGACCGGAGCGGCGCTGACCTCGCTCTTGCGTTTCGTTTTCATAGCGAAAACGTAGCAGAGCGATACGCAGACCCCAAAATCAAAAAAAGGAAAAGTGAAGTTATAAGGCGCATCCCGGATGAATTTGCGAGGCGTTGCAATGCTGCCTGTCGATGAGTTGACCGGCGCCGTGCACGACTCATCCGTCCCCCAACTCCAGATCCGGCGCCGCAACCGCGCGCTCTTCAGCCAGCCGGTCCACCTCGCTTTCGTCGAGCAATGGCGCGAGATCGGCATACGTGCGTGTGCTGATTTTTTCGTCCTGCGCGTAGCGACTGAGCGACTCCTGGAGCACGAGGATTTCCTCTTCGGTGATGGGCGGGATGCGCGCATACAAACGGGCCGCCGCATAATCGGCAATCCCGAGCTTTGTGAGCGCGGCATGGCGAAGCCGGGCGAACTCCGACTGCATCTCGGGTTTCACGCGGCCGGCTGCATCGTAGAGCTCGCGCGCGCGGTCCGGATGATCCAGGGCGATGTGGCCGCGAAACAGCGCCTCAAAACCCTTCGCCATCAGCGACGGGAGGAAACTGTGCATCAAGAGATTGCGCAGCGGCTGAAAGTGCAGTTGGATCTGCGACTTGGTCTCGCGCGGCGTCGCCTGGTTTTTCGCCAGGCGAATCAGGCCGGAGTAAATCGCGGGCACGCCGGCCTTGCCCCAGCTGTCCTGTAAGAGATAGTCCTGCTCCTCCGCAAGAGCCCGCGCAGCATTGCCGGACGGTTCGATATATTGCAGCTGCGCCTTGAAGACCGTATAGATCCCGAAGAACCGCGCGACTTTCGCCAGCACCTCAGCGATTCGGCTGGCCTTCGCATCGCGGTCCACATGCGCGTGCAGAATCGTTTTCGCAAACTTCGCCAAGTTCGCGCGTTTCTGCAGGTGGATGTCTTCGTACATCTTGAGCAGCGGGAGAATTGGCTGGATCGGCGGCGGCGGATCAAAGTCGTGGCGCAGGCCGTGGAGTTTGAGAAACTCGAAGCGACTCGCATCGACGATCCGCTCGACCCCGTTTGCATCTTTCTCAAAGCGCACGCCGCGGATGCGAAAGGGCGATCCGCTCTCGGGCGTTGAATCCGAATCGAGCAACGACTGATTTTGCGTCACCATGCGATAGTTGCGCAACGTCCGCACGGCCGGCGTGAACTCGACCCGCACGCCCTGCCCCGCCGTCGCGGCCGGGTCCAGCACGTAGCCGGCCAGGATCAACGCCGAGCCTTCCTGTTCGTATTGCAGCTGGTTCCAGTACGGTTCCGCGAAGTCGTAGCCCGACAGTCGCACGATCTCTTTCAAAAGCGCACGCACCGGATGCGCGGGGTCGGGATGATCGTAGCCCCAGGTGATCGGCGCGCCGGCGACGAGGCCCGCGCGCAGGCGGATCAAGAGCGGAATCGCGCCGCCGGGGATATTGCTTTCGCCGCGAAACTCGCGCGCGATCAATTCCCGCGCGCGGGCGACGCTGGCATACGGATTCTGAAACCCCGTGATTTCGGTGACGCCCAGCGCGCCGAGTTCGCTCGCGCCGCCGTCTTCGTTTCCCGTCCACGCGGTTTGCGTCATGCTGCCGGCTGGCGGCCTCGATGCAACTTTGTCAAGGGACCGGACGACGCATCCCGCGCCGCTCAGCAGCCCGGCACATACAAACTGAAATCGAGAAAATCGGTGAACCCTTCGGCGCAATACATCAGCGGCAACGCCGGCGCCCCTTTATGCAAAAAATCCAATTCCCAATACGGCGTCGGTCCGCTCCCGGGTTTACAACCCAGCCGACGGATACGCCAGGCCCAACGCTGCAGGTGGCGGTGATGCCGTTTGCTCCACCAACGAACCCAGCCGGGGGCCATCGGCGGATCCAGTTTGAAACCGCAGTCCTCCCAGGCGCGGATCATCAGGACGATCGGGTTCAAGCGCAGGCCGTCACGGGTCCAGATTACTTCCGCGTGGCAGTACATACGATCCCGAGCCTGCTTGCCCTGGACTTGAAACACTTGCATCTTGACTACTGTACCGCCATACGGCCCGTCGAGCAGCGTCGGGCCCATCGCCAGGCCAAAGTAATGGCCCACGACGAACTGCACCGATTCATTCCAGGGGCGGTGGGTCTCGACAAGTTCCTCGAGGTAGTGTTGCGGCCGACGCGCCAGCGTTTCGCGCATAGCGGCATAACTCGGCCAGGCTTTCGTGTAGCGTTTCATGCGCGCGTTCGACCGGAGCGGTGCGCAAGTCTGCAAACTTGTTTTGCAGGTGAGGAAGGAAAACCGGCCGGAGTTGCCAGGCGGTTTCAATGCGTCCAGGTGCGTTCCCGCGGCGTCCCGTCCCAGAGCCGCAGGGATCCGTAGTTCATCGGGAGTCCAGTCGGCCGAACCACCTTCCACAACGGCTTCCCGACGAGGGCGTTTAGATCCGGAACCACGCGTTCCGAAAGATGACGCGTGACCTCGACCGAGACGCTCGCGACTTCCACGATCTGAACTTTCCTGCCACGTACTTCCAGGATCCTATAAAACTGTACGTTCGTTTGATCGTAGCCCCAGGCGTGATAGAGAATGCGTCCGGGGGCAAGGCCGCCGATCGTTTCCGCCATGCGCGCCGCTTCTTCCCGCTGCGCCTGCGCGCGTCGGAACGCTTTCGCGGCGAGTTCATCGAGCCAGCGTGACAGATCCGCTTCGAGCGCATAGTCGGACCGATAACTCCGGTAGAAGTCGAAGCGCTGGCGGCGCCCGTGATACGTAATCAGCGTAGCCTCTGCGCCGCGGCCGGAGATCGCCCACTCCGCCTGCAACGCATCGTAGCGATAGCGAACCGCCGCGTCGGGGAAGTAGCGCCCGGACACGGACGCTTTGCGTTTGCGCTTTGAATTCGACATACGCCCGCCTCAGTAGCCCCAGCTGCGATAGACCGGGCGGCCTCCCCATTTTGTAATTCTGCCAACGCGCGTCGCGAAGCCGCCATCGGCCGCGGTTTTCCAGAAGGGCGCGCCAATCGGGGACGACGGGTCCGGCTTTACGTATTCAGCGCAGGGTCCGACGTATTCGACGCTTTCGTAACTGATTCGGATGAGTTCCGCCCTCCGACCACGCACCTGGCGGATCTTGTAAAACTCGACCTGGGTCTGTTCATAACCCCAGGTGTTGTAAAAGATTTGATCCGGTTTGAGCGACGCCAGAAACTCTTCGATGCGCTGCTGGCGGAGTTTACGTTGCTCTGTTTTCCAGATACGGGTGCGCTCGATGGACTTTAACCAGGCCTGGAGAGCGGCCTTGCGCTTTTCGGCCGAGCTGTACCAGCCGTGAATATCGCTCTTTAATCGTCGGCCTTGATAGGCGATGAGGCCGGGATTGCCATGCACTTCAAAAAACGCCCATTCCGCATTCAACGCAGGATCGTAGGCGCGAATGCTGCCGGCGGGGAAGTAGCGGCACGCCCGCAGTTCTTCCAGACTCATTTTTTCGTTTCGCATAGGCGCGTTCGAGCAGAGCGAAACGCAGATCTGCGAATCAAAATTGGGGGAAAGGAGAAGTCCCGGCCGGAGTTGCGAGGCATTGCAAGAATGTTCGCGGCAGCAGGGAATTCCCGGGCGAATTACAACGTGCGGATCGCTGACAGGCGCAGCGCCGGAAGCCTCTGCGCCGATTCGTTCGAGCGCCGTAGTTTACGCCGCGAGCGGCGCAGCGCCTTCAGTAACGCCGCCACATCCTCCGGCGTTGCGCCTTCGGCCTGCGCGCGCGCCAGGGCCTGTAGCAGTTGCGTCAGGTTCGCACGGAGTCGTTCTGTGTGCGAAACGCCGTTTGCGAGTTCCATCTGCGCCTCCTTGCCGGCAGCAGCCGGCGGAGCGCACGCAGAGGGTCCGATCGCAGAAAAAGGAAGCTGGAAAAGGAAAGTGGGTGCGGAGGCGAACTGACAGATAGGCGCTGCATCCTACAGCGTCGGGGGGTTGCTCATGGATTTCGCGGCAGCGTCGAGAATCTCGACCGCCTGTTTGAATACTTCAACCGTTTCGTCGACCTTAACAAAACCGTTGCCATCACGACATGGAATGTCGAGCGTAGCAACGGCGGTCGTCATACTCCAGCCGTATCCAAAGCGCGCTGGCTTGGTTATGATCAATGGACGCACGGCTGCTTTGGAAGCCGCAATGATCGCTCGGTGCCATGCATTACGAATTTCGCTCCAGCCGGGAGCTTTAGAGTCTTCCTCTTTCATTTGGATTTTGAAACAAAGCCGGTCCGCCTCGATCTGTACGTAGTAGGCAGAGTGCTCGGTTTTCCTTTCTTCGGTCGAACACCAGAATCCGTAAAATCCGCCCGCCGCATTATTCACGTAGCCCCAGTTGCACTCAGGCAAAGCTGATTTCATGGCGGCGAAAAAGCCGGGCCATTGGTCCCAGCCCCAGTCCTTGATGGCCGTCGTCGCATAGGCGCTGGCCAGCTCATCCAACTTAAGAAGTCGCTGGTGGAAAGCGGCGAGAATCGAATCAGGGGCCCACTCGCCGCCCGCATTCTGAAACAGTTTGAGCATATCGGACCGACTGAAAATCTTAAAACCCGCGCCAGTAACGCGTGAAAGATCGGATTGCTCGACGGGCTTAAAGTAGATTCTGGCTATGTTCATTCCCGAAAAATGCGTCTTCAACGCCGTGTTGTAGTCAGGTAGCTGGGTCTCCGATTCATGCGCGAAGACCTTGTCTTCGATCGCAATAACCGTATCATCATTTATGTGAATCAGAATATCAATGTGGTGCTTCTGACGCTCGACTTCGAGCGTTTCGATGCGGTCAGGAAGACGCAGGCCGGCCTTTTCCAGGCAAACTTTCAAAAATCCGTGGCCGATTTCGTGGAGGCGAGGTTCTTTTTCTTTGAGGTCCGGATGCGCCCAACTGGCGAGCCAACACAGGATCGCATCCTGCGAGAGTTCGCTCGGAGCAAAATGAAACAGATTCGGCACTTCTTTCATACCCGAAGCTTTGAGCCGATGGCCTCCGTGTCGACTCACATGCTGATTTACTCAATCGCAACTGAGGAACCGTTCGCGACTGGATTTCTACCGAGTCGAAGAACACCCTGCCGACCGAAAGCTCTTACTTCCGGCCGGCAGTCCTGAATTTACTGCGCCTCGACCGCCGTATCGGTGATCTTCGGCTGCCCCGCGCGCAGAATCTGGTTCGCGGCGAGGATGATCCGACGCGCGGAGGATTCCGGCAACGCCTGCCCCGCCAGCCATTTCTGGATGTAACGACGGCAGTATTCGGCGCCCGGAATCTTGAGGAGCGTCAGGCACAGATAGGCCGTCGTGTCCGCTTCCACTTCGACGAGCGACGTTTCCAGACGACGACCATCCACAACTAGCGTTTCTTCCTGCGTGTGACCGAGGACCACATGCGCAAGCTCGTGAAACCAGATGCGCTGGGACACCGGCGCTTCCGGATGGATCGCGATCTTGCGACCGGTCGCGTAGCCCAGGATGTTCGGATCCAGCGACTGGAAGGGCGTCTCTTCGACGTTCAACTCACGCAGCGCGCGGGCGGCCTGGAATTCCGGATGCTCCGGACGCAGGTAGTCCTCGCCGCTGGTTTGATGAATCGTGAACCAGAAGTTGCGATACTGGAAAAACGTGCTGACGCGTTCTTCGCCGCTCTCCTCATCGCGTTCGCGGCGCACGATTGGCATGCACAGCGTGAGCGCCTTTTCGCCTTTCTTCACATAGCGACCGCGAGCGCGCCAGCCTTTGAACGTGCCCAGGGGACCGAGCGGCATGCCGCGCACGGAACACTGGGCGGCCGCCAGCATAACGTTATGCAGCGAATACTCGTGCATCGAGCTGAACGCCTCCTGCACCGGCCCCGGTTCGCGGACGGCTTCTTCCACCAGACGGCGGAACGTGTATTCGCGTTTCGCGCCCTCTTCTTTTGTGGATTCGATTGCGGCTGCAGCATCTGTCTCCCGCGTCGTCGCGACTTTCGCGTCCTTCGGTTTGAACGCGCGTTTTCTTTTTGCCATGTTGGCCTCCTTCGGGCCTTGCCCGTGGCGACGACGGGCGA
>JAVHPJ010000161.1:0-8369 GCA_036170535.1 Leptospirales bacterium
CGCGGCCTCGCCCGCATCTTCGCCGGGCCGCGCAAAACGCAATATGCCGCGATGATCGATAGTTGCATTGCGCAGACGATGATCGTTTCCCTGGACGGCTTCGTTGGGATGATCCGAGCCGTCCTCCGCGAGACGAACAATGCCCGGGCTGCGCGTAGCCGCCAGGCGCAGACGGCTATCGCTGCCCTGCACGGCCACGCCGGGACGGTTCTCTCCGTCGGCGGCCAGTTCCACAAGGCCAGCAGCGTCTTCGGAAGCGTACTTCAGGCGTGCATCATTGCTTTGCACCACATGTCCGGCGCGCACCTCGCCGTCGCGCGCCAGACGCACAATACCCGGCAAATCCTCGCTCGCATACCGCAAGCGGCGGTCGCTGCCCTGCACGGCCACTCCCGAGCGATCCTCGCCGTCGGAGGCGAGTTCGACAATGCCTTTTGCCTCCGTACTGGCGTCACGTAAACGGCGATCGCTGGCCTGCACTACGACGCCTTCGCGCGCCTCGCCGTCTACAGCCAGGCGCACGATGCCCGAACGTAATACCGAGGCGTGATTGATGGGCTCGGAATACGATCTACCCGGGCTTTCGAGCGCATCCGGCGTGGCGAATAATTCGATCTCAATGATTTGCGATATGTACTTGCCTTCGCGCGTACGGGCGCCTTCGACCAGATCGAGGCGCACGTAGCGCATATTCGTCGGCATAAAACGCCAGCGATACCACACGCCGGGTTCCGATAAAAACCCGTTTTCTTCAAGCAGGTGATGCCAGGCGATATTGTCCTCGCTGTAAGCGAAGCCGAAGACTTCAGGAAAAAAAGTTTCCGGGTCGTTGCGCGACAACATTCGAATCTCGCTGACGCGATTGATCGCGCCCAGATCCATCAGGATAAACTCGTCTTCGCGCTTCGATCGCAAAGACGAAGACCAGCCGTATTCCGGGCGCTGGTCGATGAGATTCTCTTTCACCCACAGGCGATCCAGCTCGCTGGATGCGTCAATGCGCACGACTCCTGAGACCATCGCGCGAAACTCGCCAAACGCCGCAAAATACCGACCGGCTTTGTTGCTTCGATCAATCAAGAACAAGAACTTAAGATGACGGGCGGAGATCAGCGGGAAATGCCAGACGGCCTTTCCGCCGGCCCCCAGCCGATAGTCCGATTCCTGGAGAATGGGCTCCCAAACTTGCCCATCCTGCGAGATCTCAAAGCGGAATGTGCTCGGGAAAAAATCCGCGAACTGAGCGTGCGCATCGATGTGAATGCTGTTGAATGACTGGGTTTCCGCGAAAGTAGCCGTGCAAGCGACAAGCGTGGGCGTATCAATTTCGTCGCTGATCCACGCCAGGACGCGCCCGGAGCTTTCGACGCTCTCGCCGGGCGCCGACCAATTTGCGAAGGCCAGAAGCTCCGGATGCGAAATTCTCACCTGTTGACTCACACATCGCCTCCAGCGCTTTCCCAGAATTGCCGCCGCGTCAGTCCGGTCAGGGCTGCGGCGGGCTCAAAAAAAACTCGATCCGACATGCGCTCCAGGAGCGTTTTTAAGCGCTCCGGCAGGCGATCGGCGAAGATTAAGAGTCCTTCGCGTTCAGCGATATACGCCTGTCGCACCAGGTCCAAACTCCCAGGCGAGATTTTTCTGGCGAGCGTACTTTCCAGGGCCGGCCAGTCTCCCGCCGGACGGACGCTCTCGAGGAGCACCGCCTCGAGATTCTCGAGGGTGGCCGCCTGGCCGCTCAGCTGACACTCGGATTCCGCAAGTCGTACCGCCTCGGCGCCAAACCGATCCGTCAGGCGACGTCGCTGTTCGGCCTCATCGGCTGCACGCCCCGGTACATTATTATTTATAGATATATGGATCTGGTTGTACGGCGCGGCGGCCTGCGCCTCCCCAGGCGGCTCGCCGCGCACTCCGCTGGGGGGTTGCAGGCCGGCTCTCTGCGGGGCGCTGGCGCCTCCCCTCCGGGGTGCGGGGGCGCCCCCCTCGAAATCAAAGCGGAAGTGGTAGCAGGTGTTTTTCCGCCCACTGCCCGTGGTCAGGCTGATCAGGCCTAACTCGACCAGCTCGTGTCGTGCTGTGCGCAAACTCGATTTTTGCTTAAAGCCAGTCAGTTTCAGGAGCAGCGTCGCTCCGGGGTATACGGGCTTAAAGTTGCGATCCGAAAAGCGAAGCAATACCGGATAGAGGGCGCGCGCCGCCGGGGACATGCGCGCCCAGATCCCGCTGTCGATTAAAGCCGCAACAAACTTAAAATAAGGCAGTTCTTCTGCCGACATTTTTGCACCTCCGGCAATCGGAGGGCTTCTTTTTTATTGACAGGGAATGTATTTAGATTTATTGTTCGATTGACCAACATTTCCCTGTGGAAGCCCCGCCCCCTGATGCAAACAGGGGGCTTTTTTTTACTATAAAGCGCCTATTTCCAGGCGCTATCTCTATTGTTCTGGGGCGGCCCCGGCTTGTTCCGCGCGCGACCCTGGCCGACTGCGGAGTCAGGCGCAAGGCCTTCGGCGTCGATCTGTGTGTCGGACGCGATGAAGTCACCCTCCCCTGCCCCGCGATATTTTTAGTGCAGAGATTGCGCTCTGCGTGCGGAATCGGGAGAGAAGCGCCGGCCGCGCGATAGCCCGGCCGTAATGCCCCACTTGAACAGATTATGTCCCATTAGATGCGGGCGTCAAGTTTTATTCCGGCTCGACCGCCCGGTGCGCCGTCCGCTCTATGTCAAAAAATAACCCATCCGAGCAATTATTGCCGATCGGCGGCGCCCGGATAGTGTCGTCGAAGCCAGGCCTGGAGAGTCTGAGCCTCGGCAGGGTTTTTGCAGCGAAGTATGAGTTCGGGTCCGCGCAGTTCCATCTCCGGCAGGGTGCGCGGCGCGCCCGGCTGTCGGTCGCTTGCGGCTTTTGGCTCAGTCGCGCGGGGGCGAGCGCCCTCCTCGGCCGACGAGCCGGCGCCGCCCTGGTTAAATTCACGGGCGCTGCGAACTGTGCGGATTTGCCCCGCCCGGTACGCGGCAAGAAATGCCGGCAGCGAATCCTTCCGGAAAGCCTGCACGACCTGGATCAGCAGGTTGCGATTGTCGATCCCAGCCTCCCTGCATTGGACCAGGACCTCTTCGGGCAGCTGGGCTATGCCCAGGATTTCCGTGATGTAATTGCGTGACTTGCCCACCATTTGGGCCAGTCCGGCGTCGCTCAGGTCCTCCTGTTTCTTCAGACGTGCGAGCGCGGCCGCTTCTTCTTCCGGCGACAGGTTTTCCCGCTGGAGATTCTCAATGATCGAAATGCGCCAGTAGTCGCGTTCTTCGCGAGAGATGATCCGGCATTCCGCCTCTTGCCAGCCGAGTTTCTTGAGGGCGTGATATCGGCGCTCGCCGGCGATGATTCGGTAGGTGTCGGCGCCGGAGCGCGTGACAACGATCGGCGACAGCAGGCCGTCGCGTTTGATGCTTTCCGCCAGCTCGTCTACGCCCATGGTACGGTCGCGGCGGGGCTGTTCGGACGACGGCGCAATCTTGCCCAGCTTAATGCGCGTGATCGTTCCGTCCAGGCGCTCTTTTTGATAAATGTCGGCGAGCGTACCGAGTCGTTTAGTTTTTGAGCTCACGCAGCACCTCGTCTAAAAACGCGTTGTACTCGCTGGCCTGCTTCGAGTCGGGAGCGTAATCAAAGATGGACTTGCCGGCGAGATGGCTCTCTCCAACCGCCACCCCTTCGCTGATCGTCGCCTCAAATACCCGGAAGAACTGGGAGACCACCGGCAGGATGGTTTTGTTCAGCACGGTCTTGGGCTTGAGTTGGGTCACCAGTGCGCCCAGGATTTCAAGATCCGGGTTGATCCGCCGCTTGATTGAGTTGATGGTGTTTTGCAGTCCGCTCATGCCGTCGACGGAGAACTTCTCCGCCTGGGCCGGCACCACAACGTGGGTTGCGGCGACGAGAGCGTTGATCGTAAAAATCGATAGCGATGGCGGGCAATCCACGACTACAAATTCGTAGCCGTCCAGGGCTTGCAGCGCGTCGCGCACAACGTATGGCGCATCGACGTTCATGCTGAAGGATTCTACTTCCGCCAGGGTGATCTTGGACGGCGCGATCTGCAGGTTCGGCCGACCCGACTCCACGATGACCTTGATGAGCGGGAGCTTGCTGTTGAACACGTCATACATTGACTGTTCCAGCGTATCTGGATCTACGAAGATGCCGGTGGAATTGGCCTGGGGGTCCAGGTCCATCAGCAGGGTCTTGTGGTTTCTCAGCGCGAGGCCAAAAGCAAGGTTCAGGGCCGTGGTGGTCTTACCTTCTCCGCCTTTCTGGTTCGCAACAGCAATGACAAAGGGCTTCTTCATGCGGCCTTGCAATGTGACATAATAAAGGAAGGCAGCGGGCTGTCAATTTTTATTTGCCCCGGCATCGGCCCTGGAGTGTCCTGTTCTGCTCTATGTCGGATGTCCGACATAGAGCAGAACCCTGGCCTGATGCGCCGTCCCTGATGCCAGGATGGCAATGTCGGATATCCGACTTCCGGTCCAGGATAATTCGGCGGTGGACCTGAAATTTTCCACCTGCCGGGGTCGATAATCGAGTCAGGCGCGGAGGCAATCTGGGTGGAGTGGTTCGAGGAAATGCTGGTCTTCCAGCGCGAGGAAGGCGCCCGCCCCGGCGGGGTTTTGCGCGCCCTCGGGCGGCGCTGCGCCTGCATGTTGTTCGAGCGCGTTGATTCTGCGTTTCGCCTGGTTGAGCGGCACGGGTACAGCGATCCAGATTTTGCGTATGTTTTTCTGGAGGAGCGGCCGGCGCTGCTCGCCGAAGCGTTTCGGCGAGGCCATGCGCGACTGCCGGACGCCCGCGCGCACCAACCGGGTCGGGTGGTCTGGGCGGTGGTCGATCGGCCGCGCCAGCCGGACTCCTTGTTGCTGGTGGAGTTGCCGGCGGATGAAATTGAGGCTGGCGGCGTCCTGCGCCAGGCGCTGAACTTCGAGTTGGCCCTGCGGCAATCCGCGCCGTCTGCCGCCGATACGGCCGCGATTGACCTTCCTGTTTGGCTGACCGATCTCCTGCCTGCGGCCGTCGAGCGCGAGTCGCCGCTGCTGATCCAGGCCGAGCCCGGGTCCGGCAAAGAGGAATTCGTCCTGGCGCTTATTCGGGCTCGTTTTGGCGCCAGCGAGTCGGGCGTCTTTTTTCATCCGGGTCGCCTCTCGCAGGCGGTGCAACTGCGCGAACTGTTTGGCGATCCCGCCGGAGCGCGCCTGGGCGGCGCGGCCAGCGCGGTCCCGATTATGCGCCGAGAAAATCGGGTCGTTGTCATCCAGGAAACCGGCGATCTGGCGCCGCATGCCCAACTGCGGATCCTGGCCTTATTCAGCGAAGAAGCGCCCGAGAAATTCTGGATCTTTGAGACCTCGCGCGATCTCGAACGCATGAGCCGGGCCGAGAAGTTTCTGCCCGGGCTTTTCCGTCGCCTGGAGTCGGGGCGATTGGAGTTGCCCCCCGTGCGGGCCGTGAAGGCGCGTATTGAGGAAGAATCGAGTCGACTTCTGGCGGGTTTTCGCGCCCGTTATCGGCGCGAGATGGAGCTGGATTCCGGCGCCCTCGATGCGATGCTCCGGCACGACTGGCGCGGCAACTGGCGGGAGTTGCGCAATACCCTGGAGTCGGCCTTCTTAATGAGCGTCAGCGGGCGAATCCGGGCCGAGGATCTGCGCCTGGGTCTTTGGACTGCGCCGGAAGATTGGGATGATCTGAATCTCCGCAAGCGCTCCGAGGAGATGGAAAAGGGGCTGCTGCTCCGGGCGTATTCGTTACACGGCGGCAACCAGGTGCAAATGGCGCGGGCCCTCGGGATTTCGCGCGGCTCGCTGCAGTATAAACTCGAAAAGCACGGAATGAACTGAGACCCTGGTCGGAACAGTATGTTTGAAGCCAGTGGCGGACAGGATCTCGAGCTGACGACGCGCGGCGGCTGCGTCATCAAGGTGAAGCCGATGCGGCGCAGCTGCATCGTTTATGTAAGCAATCAGCCCGAGGTCATTCAGGGGTTGCGGGCGGAATCCATGGAACAGCCCGTGCCCTTTGTGGTCTTCATCGGGCAGACCTTTCGACTGGGGCTGCCTGCCGGAAGAATCGAGCTGGTCGATAACCGCAAAGGGCGCCTGGCTGTGCCGTACCACGCGGGTCCCGCGGGAGCGCTGCGGAATCTGAACATCAGCTGCGCCAGCCGCGCGGATCAGTATCCGGTTCAGGTGCAGCATTATCCCGGCGTGCGCCAATTTCTGGCGCGCGAAGGGGAAGGGCACCCGTACCGGTATATCGTTGTCGAGGCGGATGCACCGCGCATCGATATGGTCACCCTCAAGGTAAAAAATCCGGAGGCGCGCATCCTGATCTTGCGCGAGGAAAGTCCGCGGCCCGAAAAACCGCCGACCGCCGCCGAGCTGGATTCAGAGCGGCTGCGCGCAACTGACCTGGTGCGAGCAGGGAAGGGGCGCGAATTTTCCTCCAATCCGGTCTTCAACGCCCGGATCCATTTGCGGAACATGAACCTCGAGCAGGTTCGATCCCTCCTGGTCGACTACCCGATGAGCGCCGAGGAACTCCAATTCATCCGCACATTTATTGGAATTATGATTCGGAACGAACATGGCAAGGCCGAGCTGGTCCGGGTTCAGGAAGATCTGCGTCGCCTGGATGAATTGTATCGGCTCAGCGGCATCGTTATATCCGGCGATGCGGAAGCCTTCGAGGCGGAAGTGGATCAGGGCGTGGATCCCCGCATTGCCGGCGATCTGATTCGCTTGATTGCCCAGCGGCGCAGTCGCGCGACCAGTAAGGAAGATGAGATTCGTTATTGGGAGTGGGAGTATCGTCTTTCCCGCGAAGGCGCCCACTAAACAGGCGTTACGCTCTCTATGGCCAAAAAAGTTGTCAATTTTGGTTGCAAAATGGCGAAAATGCCCAAAAATTAGGCAGAATCTATGGTCTGGACGACCCTCATAGCTGGCTTGCTCGGATGGAGCGCCCCGGATCCCGGTCTGCTCGCGGTGAATAACGCGGCAGAGGCGGGGATTCAGGCGGGCTACGAGTCCGCCGTCGCGCATGCCGTCGAACCGGCGCAGCGCCGGCCGACGGCGGCTGCGGTCCAGGCGCTGAAACACCGCAGGTCAACGGGGCAGGGGCCAGCGGTCCGCCTCGATTCCGACCCCGCGCGGGGCCAGGTTGCTGAGGCGCGGCGAGCGAACGTTCCCGCGGCGAACGCCGGCCTGGCTCGAAGGAGCGGACTAGCGTTTGATCCGCCGGCGCTCCGTGATCCAGACGGCTTTACTCGCTGCCCCGAGCGGCCGGGCCTGAGCGCGCCGCGAGACAGTCTGGCCGCCTCCCGCTCGAGCTGCGTTCGGACGGGGCCGCAGCTGTCGGGTGGCGCACGCCAGCGGGCCTGGATGCGCCATGTAACCCTGCACGCTTTGACTGGCGCCCGAACGATCGGCCGCGAGCTCGCCGCCGCCTCCAGCCCGCCCGCCGCGAGTGGTATCAAAGCGCACGCGCCGCAGCGAAAAATAGCGGCTGCCGGCGTCGGACAAGCCCCGGGTGTAAATCGTCATAGTCGCGTTGCAGTTCCGGAGCGAATCTTCCCGGCGACCGGTCCCGACCGCCCGCAATACGGCCGGCAGCCCGAGCGACAGGGCAGGGGCTGCTGGCGCCGTCTTGAACGCAGCGCCGACCTCAGCTGCGCCCTCGCCGCCTGAGGTCGGCCTGGCCTGACTCAGCCGCGCATCTATCTGCCCGGAAACCGAATTGCCTCGCGGCCGGGGAGTCGAAATCATGGCGGCCCGCAGTTCTTTGCGGCCCTGATCCAGATATTATGGCTAAACCAAACCCGGGCGTGGGCAAACTACTCGGCGCGATGCGTAAGCTCGTGTCGGAAGTGAACGACCAGGAAATCTGTCGTCGGCTGGAGATTCTCCAGGGCTCCGAAAAAGAAGACCTCTCCGCATCGATCGTGAAACGCCTGCTTGAGACGCCTGGCGACTTTGATCCGCGCGAAGTTCAGGAACCGTATACTCAGTACGTAAAGCATTATCTCTACATGGTTAAGCGCGATGCTCGCGAACGTACGCGCGAAAAAAAATCTCCTCCATCGGTCGCTGCGCAGCCCCGTGCAAAATCGGACAACGCGCGCGAAGCAAAGAACCCGCGCGCGCGAAATTCGGGCGAAAAGCAGGGCAGGGCCGCCGCACCGCCATCCCGCGGCCCGAAGGGCCCGTCCCAGCAGTCCCGCGGGCTTGAGTCCGATGCATCCGCCTCCGCCGCAGAAGATGCCTGAAAATCGGCATTTATTGGACTCCCTTCGATTCTATTACAAATAAC
>JAVHPJ010000162.1:0-37130 GCA_036170535.1 Leptospirales bacterium
CCTGGGTCAACTGGGCGGCACGATCGCGAAAGACGGTCTCGATGCTGGCGACAACTTCCCGCAAGGCAATCGTTGTAACCCGACCGCCGTCCTGTCCAATTCCTGCCTCATTCAAGGCGTGGGCACTCAGCAGTTGATCGTTCCCGAAAACCGACTGATCGCCCTCGAAGCCAATACCCTGGGCGCGGTTCGCTCCACGACCAACGGCCCGATGCAGGGCGCGCACCTCGGTCTCTTCTATGAAAGCGAAGGCGAAAGCACTTTCTGGCGCGTAGGCATTGGCCACACCCGCAAAGTTATGGGCGGCGAAAGCAGCTCGACTCTGCTCAAAGGCACCGGCCTCGACTACACCTGGTATGACATTAAGTGGGACTTCTACGCTTGGTTCATCCCGGCGATCTGGGGCATTAAAGCCGGCGTCGGCGAATCGGCCAGCGTCTATGGCGGCCTCGGCATCAACTACGCCTGGGGCGGTTGGAGCCTCGGCGGCATCAACGACGGCGACGCACTGAACAATGCACTGGCGCAAAACGCTGGTATCCGCACCTCGATCGACAGCACCGGCGCACTCTCGTCCGTTCCTGTTGCCTACGAGTCTGTAAAATTCCGTGTGAAGTCGATTCTGCCGACCTTCCTCATCGGTTTTGACAAAAAACTCGAGAACGGCGACAAAATCTTTTTCGAAATCGAATACGTAACTGCAGGCGGATATGACACCGCTGGCGTTAAATCCGAAGGCGGCGCACGCGGCCTGGCGCCCTGGGCGACGTATCCGGTAGTTCTCGGCGGCACGCAGTACAAATTCGGCTATAAAATGGCCCTTTGACAGCAAGCTGCCTGAATTGCTCTAATGAGGCCGCCCCCAAAGGGCGGCCTTTTTTGCGCCCTGGCGATTCAACGCCGGCCATTAACGCCGGATGTCGGCAGGTCGAGGCGCGCCGCAGCCCGGATTATTCATCTCCTGAATAATCCGCGTCAGTCGTCATACAAGGACTCATCGAGCATCAGTTCGAGCGCACAGTCGCCGGGACCGCCAGCGTCGAGATCAAGATTCAAAGCCCGCGAAGCCGCCAGAAACAAATCGGTAAGACAGGTGATGCCGTGCACCGGATGTTCGGGATCGGTCCAGACCTCGCGCTCGGCGCGAATCCCGTCTTCGTGCACCCAGGCTGTTGCGACTCGCGCTCCCGCTGTGCGCAGCTCCGCCACCACGCAGTATACAAAAGCGCCCAGACTGCGCAGATAGATCCGCAAATCGACTTCGCGACACAATGCGATCGTCTTGCGCAGATAATGCAGTTCCGATCCGTCGTAGCGTTCAAAGCGCCCGGTACGCTCGTCGTAGTCGACCAACAGGCGCATGATGTCTTGAAAGTCGCGCTTGCGCTCGCTTAACTCGCGCCACGCGCCGGCCAGGGGCGCGCTCTGGCTCGGCGCCGCCGGTTCACCGGCGAAAGTGAGTCGCACTCTTTGATGTTGCATGGTTCCTCCCAGAAACCGGCGAGCGCACGGGAATCCGCAGCCAGCCGGTGGTCTCAGGAGGGGTAAAAAAAGGGGCGTTCGTGCCGGAATAAACCGGCCTCAGTGCGCATTCCATTCGCGGAGAATGGGATCGTACAGGCCGCTGGCATTCGAGTGCAGGGCATGCCCGCGCACCGCCTGGAACCATTCGGCCGCGCTCGGCCGAACATGCAGGAGGGCGGCCTCAATATCCCCGCCGGTCACCGGGAGGCTCCGGCCCGCGTCGAGCGCCTCGCCCAGCCGCACGTCCACCGCCCGCTCCACTGCCGCGCACAGGTCGGCCCCGGTAAATCCCTCGGTGAGGGCGGCGAGACGGTCAAAATCCACCGCCTCGCAAAACCGATGGCGCAATTGCAGGCTGAAGATCGCCCGACGCGCCTCGTAATTCGGCGGCGGAACATAAAGCATGCGGTCAAAACGCCCGGGACGCCGAAAGGCGAAATCCAGCTGCCAGGGCGCATTGGTTGCGGCCAGTATCAAAACGCCTTCGTTGTCCG
Organism: Leptospirales bacterium; assembly: GCA_036170535.1. Lineage (GTDB taxonomy): Bacteria > Spirochaetota > Leptospiria > Leptospirales > Leptonemataceae > SSF53. Next base: position 2,019 of record JAVHPJ010000162.1, read on the forward strand.
AATCCAGGCCGTCCAACTCCGCCAGAAACTGGCTGATCAGCTGGCGTCCTGATCCATGTCGCGTTTCCGAACGACTGCCCGCCAGCGCGTCGACTTCATCGAAGAACAGTACGCAGGGCCGCGCGATCCGCGCCTGCTCAAACACATCATGCAGGTTGCGTTCGCTCTGGCCGTAGTACATGTCCAGAGTTTCGGCGATGCCTACGGAGACAAAACGGCGGCCCATCTCGCCGGCGACGGCGCGTGCAAACAGGGTTTTGCCGCAACCGGGCGGCCCGTACAACAAAAGCTTGCCGCCGGCGCGACGACCGTAAAGTCGATAGAGTTCACGTTTAGCTTCCGGCAACAATATGCGCAGGCGAACTTCGCGTTTGAGGTCTTCCAGACCGCCCACATCGGAAAAACGCAGGGAGGGCGGTTCGTATTCAAACTGATCGTCCGGCTCTTCGTCGCGGGGCGGCTCGGCCGGCGCCGCGTTTACAGTGAGAAAAGCGCGTTCCCGCGTATCCGCCCCGAGCTCGTCTTCAAGGTCTGTTTCGGCAAGCGACGGAAATTGTCGACGCGCCTGCACGTATTCCTGGATCGCCCGTTCGCGATCGCCGATTTTTAACAACAAGCGAATGTAAAGCGCGCGCGCCTTTTGACGCATTTCCGCGTGATCCAGCAAATCTTCCACGAGGACGAGCGCTTCCGGCCAGCGCGCCTGCATAAAAAAACAATCTGCGAGGCCGAACTTCAGGCGAACATCGCCGGCGTCCAATTCCAGACCGCGACGAAACTCTTTTTCAGCTTCGTGAAACGCGCCGCGTGAGGCCAGTACGGATGCAATGTGCAGACGTAGCGGAATATTTTCCGGAGAAATTTCCAGAGCTTCACGCAACGGAGCGAGTGAATCGGAATCAAAAGAGGATAAGGACATACGGGACAAATGGAGCGTCTGCGGGCCGCTCCGCATTGTCAACTCGATGATGAAGCGCAACGGATGAAAAAAATACTCCGTTCGCCAATATGTTATCTTACACCGAGTTATGCGCCCGCGCAGCCGATTATGTCCGCATTGCGCGGAAAAGCGATTCGACTGCGCCGCCGAATCGCCGAGAGTTGGCGCTATTCCATGACGAACGACCGGAAAGACGCGGTTTTACGCGAGCACAGCTTCATCGTAGAGGAAGGTCTGGCGGGAATGCGCCTTGATCAGGCGATGCGCGAGCGATTTCCGCGCTTTACTCGCGCGCTCTGGAAGGAACGCATCGTCCAGGGCTTTGTCTCGGTAAATGGCGCGACGGCGCGACCTTCGCGTAACTTGAAAATCGGCGACGTAATCCAGTATATTTTCTCCGCAAAAGAGGAACCCGCCGTAAACCGCGCGGTCGAAATCGTCTACGAGGACGCGGACATTCTGGTTTTAAACAAGCCGGCCAATTTGCCGGTGCATCCTTCGGGCGCCTATTTTCGCAACACTCTGTATTTCTGGCTCAAGGAGCGTTTCGGCGAAGATTTTCACTGCGGGTTTGCGCATCGCCTGGATCGTGAAACCAGCGGACTATTGGTCGCGGCGAAAACTCCGGAGCACGCGCGTCGCTTGCAAGCCGCGTTCCAGTCTGGAGAAGTCCAAAAAGGATACCGAGTAATAGTCGAGGGACGCTTCCCGGATTCGTTGGTCGCGCGCGGCTGGATTTTTCCCGATCCGGACAGTCCCCTGCGGCGCAAGCAGGCTTTCGCCTTTGAACGGCCGGACGCCGCACTGGCGCGTACCGCTCATACGGAGTTCCAGCGACTGCGCCAGGCGGACGAAATCGCCTTGCTTGCAGCGCAACTCTTCACCGGTCGAATGCACCAGATTCGCGCAACGCTCTGTTCCCTGGGATTTCCCGTAGTGGGCGACCGCATGTACGGCGCGGACCCGTCGCTTTACATGAAGCACATTCAGGACGCCGAAACGGACGACGACCGCGCGCGCTTACGCCTGGGCCGCACCGCACTGCACGCTGCGCACTTGCAACTGCCCCATCCGCGAACCGGGGAGCGGCTGGCGCTGGAGGCGCCCCTGCCCCGGGATATGGCGGCCCTGTTTCCCGCAGAGTCGCCCTGGCCCGGATAATTCATGGGATTGGGACTTAAGCGAGAAAAGCCGCCTCATCGGGCGGTTTTTCCTCATTTTCTGGAGCGAGTCCAGGCCTGATTCAGGGAACACTGTATTTTGCGGCTCAGCCGCCGGCCCGCCGTGCACGCGCACGCACGAAGACCAGGCGCAAAGCCCCGGAATGCGCTGTCGCCGGACGGCCCGCGAAGTCGCGACCCGCGCGTTCCAGTTCCAGCCCGGCCGGCCGGGCCGCCGCCGCGAGTTCATCCGCCTCGAAGAGTTGCAGCGGATGCTCTTCTGCGAAAAAGGCCCGTTTCCCCCGCAAATTCAGGGCGTACTCGTGGATCAGGCGCACGCGTCCGGCGCGCGCCACATCGTCGAGCAGCACGCGCCGCCGCCGTTCCATGCTGAGCGTGCGGGCGCCATCGCCAAACCGGTCCGCAAAAGATACGGTCCGGCGGCCAAGGGCGGCGTAAGGCGCGCGCCGCCACACCTCGAGCGCAAAGCGCCCGCCCGGCCGAAGCATCTGCGCGGTCGTGTGAAAGGCCGCGGCCAGGTCCGCAGCTTCGATCAGATAATTAAAGCAGCCGTAAAGCGAATAGGCGCCGTCAAAACCGGTCAGTGCGGGCTGCGGCCGCCGGAAATCGCCGCACACAAAGCGGCGCGCATCGTTGGATCGCGCGCGCGCCAGTTGGATTAACGCCAGGCTCGCATCCAATCCGACCGCGTCGTAGCCTTGCGCAGCCAGAGCGAGCGCATGTTCGCCGCTGCCGCAGCCCAGATCCACGACGCGGCCGCCTGCGGGAAAAAGCTGCGTCAGCGCGCCCAGATCCCGCAGCAGGCTGCGGTCGCGACGTTCGAGCGTATAATATGCGGCCGCGAGACGCTGATACAGCAAAGCGGCGCCCATCTCAGTCCTCCAGAATGTCCGCGCATTCGGCCGCCGTACGGGCGTTGAGCGCGCGCGCCGCAAGTTCTTCGCAGCGCCGGAGCGACAACTTCTGCGCGGCGCGATAACAATCCGGCAGGACATTTTCGCTCATGCTGAAGTCGCGCAGGCCGAGCCCCAGCAGCAACGGCAAAAGCTCAGCCTTGCCGGCGATCTCGCCGCAAATCGAAACGGGACGCAAGGATCGATCGAGCGCCAGTTTAATGAGGCGAAACAGCGCCGGTTGATAAAATATCTCTTCGCCCAGATACGAGCTGTCGCGATCCAGCGCAAAGGCGTAGCGCATAAGATCGTTGGCGCCTATGCTGAAAAAATCAGCCGACTGGCTGAGCACGTCCGCCATGAGCGCCGCCGCCGGCGTTTCCAGCATTGCGCCCAGGAGCGCCTCCGGCGCCGTGCCGAACTCGCGCGCCATCGTCGTCCGCGCGCGTTCCAGCGCCGACCGAATCAGCTGCATCTCCTCAAGCCGCGCAACGCCCGGAACCAGAAGGCGCAGGGGACGATCGCGCACGCCCGCGGCCGCCGCGCCGTACAACGTCGCGTAGATCTGGTCTTCAAGAAGATCCGGATTGTCCAACAGGAACCTTACGCCGGTTTCATCGGGGTGCGCTTTGTAACCGGGCAAGGGCTTGTCAACGCCCGCATCTATCAGCCGCAGCGTAATGTCTTTCCCTTGAAATTTTGCGTATATGTCCTGGTATGCGCGCGCCTGATCCTCGCGGGAGTGCAACAGCCGCGGATGACGAATGTACAAAAACTCGGTGCGAAACAGGCCGATGCCGGCGGCGCCCAGGCAATCCGCTTCCGCATCGTCAATATCCGCGGCGTTCAGCCAGAAGTTAATACTAACGCCATCCTTGAGTCTGGAGGGCGTCTGGATTCGCGTTATGCGCTGCGCGCGCATCGCTTCCTGATACAAATGCAGCGCCGCCACGGATTCCTCGTGGGGATTGAGAATCAGGCGTCCGGCGACCGCGTCCAACAAGGCCGGCGCGCCGTCACGGGCCGCCTCCATCAATCCCGCAACCTGCACTAACACCGGAATCCCGCGACTGCGGGCGAGAATGGCGGTGTGGCCGGTGACGCCGCCCTCTTCAACGGCCAGGGCCGCGACCGATCGCAGGTGCAACATGAGCGAGGGACTCAGATCCTTCGCCGCAACTATGGAATCCGGCGTCATATTGCGCAAGGCCGCCAACCGCAGCTCCTGGTCGTCGACGCCCAGCAGATTGGCCAGAATCCGATTGCCCACATCCTCGATGTCCGCCGCGCGCTCGCGGATCATCTCGTTGTTGCTCTTTAACAATACGTTGCGTAAGACTTCAATCTCGACACCCAGCGCCCACTCGGCATTAATGCGCCGGTTGCGTATCCGATCCGCCGTTTCGCCCAAAAGCATCGGGTCCTCAAACATCAGAATCTGCGCCTCAAAGATGCCGCGCAGATCGCCGTCGAGGCTTGCATCTTCCAGGAGGGCCCGCATCTGTTCCGAGCTGTCCGTTACTGCACGGTTCAGGCGCGCAAGTTCCGCATCGATCTCGTCGATCGCAATGCTGCGGTGAGGCGCTATCGTCAGAGGGCTGTGCAATTGACGAATGATGCCGAGCGCTTTGCCTTCCGATGCGGCAATACCGTGCAAAACCAGCTCAGCCATCCCGCAGAGCCTCGCCAGCCCGGCCCCGGGTCGCCAAGCGCTTTCGTCGGCGCGGGCTGGAAATCTTCGGCGGCGAGCGGCTTTCGCCCGTCTAATTGGCGTCCCAAATCCTGCGAAAAAAGGCTTGTACATCGGCGCTTGAAAGAGCAATATGTCATGGGACATAATGCAGGCGCGCAGCCGGCTCCCGGTTTTTCTCTGTGGCGGAATCACGCAAAAATCCCGAGGTGCTGAACAAATATCAGACCCTGCTGAACTCCATGGACCCGCTCCGGCCCATGGGTCGCGTCGCTCAAATCACGGGACTCTCCATTATCACCGACGGCCCGCCGGAAGTCGCGATTGGCGATCTTTGCCGCGTGGAGACCTCCGCTAAAGGACAGTATCTGAGCTGCGAGGTCGTCGGCTTTCAGGGACACCGCCTGGTGCTCATGCCGCTCGGCTCGACCGCCGGCGTTTCCCCCCAGGCGGCCGTGCTCGCCACCGGCCGGCGTTTAACTGTGCCGGTGAGCGAAAAGTTGCTGGGCCGCGTGCTGGACGGCCTCGGACGCCCGCTCGATAACAAGGCGCCGATTCTTTCCGAAGAGCTGCGCGACGTGGACGCCGACCCCCCGCGCCCCATGATGCGCGAACCCATCCGCAGCCCCGTGGAAACCGGCGTTCGGGCGCTGGACGGCCTGCTGACCATCGGCGCCGGACAGCGCATCGGCCTTTTCGCCGGCACGGGCGTGGGCAAGTCCACCCTGCTCGGCATGATCGCCCGCTACACGCGCGCCGATGTAAACGTGATCTGTCTGGTGGGGGAACGCGGGCGCGAAGTGCGCGAGTTCCTGGAGAACGATCTGGGCGAAGAAGGCCTCAAACGTTCCGTAGTATTCTGCGCCACGAGCGATCGCGCCGCGATGGAAAAGGTCTACGCTGCGGGCTTTGCCACTGCGGCGGCCGAATTTTTCCGCGACCGCGGAATGCGCGTAAATCTATACATGGACAGCGTGACGCGCTACTGCATGGCCCTGCGCGAGGTCGGCATCGCCGCGGGCGAACAGATCGGACCGGGCGGCTATCCCCCGGGAGTCTGGTTCCGCTTGAGTCGCCTGGTCGAACGGGCCGGCGCAACGTCGGCCGGGGCAATCACCGGATTTTATACAGTGCTCGTGGAAGCCGACGATATGAACGATCCCGTTGCCGATAATGCGCGCGGGATTCTGGACGGCCACGTTGCGCTCACGCGCCGCCTGGCGCAGCGCAGCCATTACCCTTCCATAGAAGTTACGGAGTCCATTTCGCGCGTAATGGACAAGGTGACGACGTCCGAACATCTCAAGGCCGGCATGCGACTGCGCGCGTTGCTCGCGGCGTACCGCGATAACGAAGAATTGGTCAACCTGGGCGCCTATGCGCGCGGCTCCAACGCGGACGTGGACGAAGCCCTCGAGAAAATGGCGCGCATCAATCGCTTTCTCCGGCAGGAGATCAGCGAGTCTTCGGATTTTTCCAACACGGTCGCCCAGTTGACCGACCTCGTCTCGAACGCCGGCGAAGAGGAGACATTCTACTGACCGGCGCCGTCGGAAGAAGCGCAGGCCTTGATCAAATCGCAAGATGAAACGGTTTAACTTCAAACTTGAACCGCTGTTGCGCGTCCGGCGCATGCAGGAAGAACGCGCGCTCGGCGAGTTAGCGCGGGTCATGCGACGCGTTAACGAGCAGGAAGCGGTCCGCGACCAGGCGCGCCGCAGCGTAGAAGAAGAAATGGGCCGCTTTGAGGCACGCTATCGCGAGCAGTTTCAGATCGATCTCTATCAGATTTATGACCGCTATCTGGAACGCTTACAGACCGAAGCGGCGGAAGCCGGAAAACGTCTGGAAGCCATGCGACCGGAGGTCGAACAGGAGATGGCGAAGGCCATGGAAGCCCGCCGCGGACGCCGCATTGTTGAAATTATAAAGGAACGAAAAAAAACGGAATACGACCGCGCGCGGCGCAAAGCCGAGGCGAAGGAACTGGAAGAAATTAACCGGATGCGCCGCGACGTGGAACGCGCCCGAGCGGAGAATTCAGCCGATTTTTCCGGAGGAAACTATGCAGACGCCAAACATCGACAACCCGTCTCTGCGACGGAAGCTGACGAACTTTATCCGGGGGATGACGGGATCGACGAGCCCGAACAACCCGCCGAAAAGCCCGACTACGTTTCAGACTACTTTGACCGAATGGGTCTCAAAAAGCCGAAATGATCGCCTGGCGGATGAGGCGACCGTACGGCGCGGGGCGGCGGACTACGACACCGGACTGACCCGCGCGGGCGTACGCGACGTAGGCGAGAGCCTGCAGGACCTGGATCGAAAAATTCGAAACCTGGAGCGCATCGCTGAAAAGTGGCGAGAAAACGGCGCCCGTTTCGACTCAAAGGGTTAATCGCGCATGGGCGGCTTATCGGACAAAATCAAAATCGTATACCTGAGTCTGGTGATTCTCTTCTCGCTCGGGGTTTTCGTGTTCCTGCTCGATTCCTGGGGCATTGTGAACATGGAAGAATATCTTCCTGCCCTGAGTGAAGCCGCGCCGCTATCGCCGGAAACCGACGACAGCCCCTCCGCGTTCGAGTGGCAGCAACTGGAAAAGGAGCGCAACCGGATAGAAGAGGAACGTCTGAAGCTTGAAGAGGAACGCGTGAAACTCGCGGAGGCGCAGGCGGAACTCGACCGCAAGCGCGACGATTTGCGGGAACGAGAAAGCGGACTAGTTTCTCAACAGAAAGCCCTGGCCGACCGCGAAAAGGAGCGCCAGGAACGATCCCGCATGATTCGCGACATGGCCGACCGCATGTCGAATATGCCGCCCCAGGACGCGGTAGCAATCGCCGCAGGTTGGAGCAACTCCGACCTCGTGGACGTATTCCGCGAGATGGAAGTCAGCTCCGCGGACGCGGGTCGCGCCTCGATTGTGCCGTATCTCATGACGCTTCTGCCGCGTGATCGGGCCGCGCTGATTACCACGCTCATGATGGATGCGGAGGCGAACCGACTACCGGAAAGCGACGGAACGCCGGATGGCGCGGCGCAGCCCTGAAACGCCGGACTTCCGGACCGTCGCGAGTCGGCGCTCAAGCCGGCTCTAAATCGTTTGACGGTTCGCCTGGCCATGCCAATCAGGAGACGTGTCTTCCGTCTCCGGCGTCCTGTTTAAGATCAGCACCTTTGGCGAATCCCACGGCCCCGGCGTCGGCGTCGTAATCGACGGCTGCCCGGCGGGAGTGCCGCTGGATCTCAGGGCCATACAGCAGCAACTCACACGGCGGCGCCCCGGTCAGAATCTGCTGAGCACCCCGCGCAAGGAACTGGATGAGTTCGAAATTCTCAGCGGCCTCTACGAGGGCCGCACCCTGGGCACGCCGCTGACGTTTCTGGTGCGCAACACGGACAACAAATCCGTCGATTATGATCGCTGGGCGCAGATTTACCGTCCCTCGCACGCGGACTATACGTATCATATAAAATACGGCTATCGGACTCCGCACGGCGGCGGCCGCGCTTCCGTACGCGAAACGATTGGCCGAGTTGCGGCCGGCGCGGTCGCAGAGCAGATACTGCGACATCAACTCGGCATTGAAACCGTCGCCTGGGTTGACTCCGTGGCGGACATCGAAGCGAATCTTTTTGAACGTCCGCCCGCCTCGCGCGAGGAAGTCGACGCGTCTCTGGTGCGTTGCCCGGATCCGGATGCCAGCGAACGTATGCAACGCCTGATAGAGGAAGTCAAAAAAGACGGCGATTCCGTGGGCGGCATTATGGGCGTGATCGTGCGCGGCGTCCCGCCCGGACTGGGCGAGCCCGTATTCGACAAGCTGGAAGCGGAACTCGCCAAGGCGTGTCTCAGCATTCCGGCCTGCAAGGGCTTCGAATCCGGCAGCGGCTTCGCCGGCACGCGTCTGCGCGGCTCGCAACATAACGATTTGTTTTATAACGAAGACTACAATCCCTCGCGCAAGCCGGCCGATACGGCGCCGCCCACGCCCTTTGCAGCGATTCCGGACCTGAAGACGCGCACAAATTACTCCGGCGGCATTCAGGGCGGCATTTCCAACGGCATGCCCATACTCATGCGGCTGGCTTTTAAGCCCGTCGCCACAATTAAGAAATTTCAGGAAACGGTGACTGAGTGGGGCGAGGCGACGGAGCTGCGCGCCGGCGGCCGCCACGATCCCTGCGTTCTGCCGCGCGCCGCGCCGATTGTAGAAGCCGTGGTGAACCTGGTTTTGATGGACGCCTATCTGCGTCAACGCGCGCGCAATCCGGAATGGGAGAAGCGCTATGCCCGCTCGGTGCACAACGAAGCGGCCCAAAATACGCCGGCCAATGTGGAGTAGTCCGATGCCCGAGATTTCGCACTGGAATGTCTCAGCGCAGGCTCCTGCGAGAAATCGGCGGACGAGTTCTGCCGTTTTCCGGCGGCTGCTGAGCATGTGTCTCGGTGCGACTTTTGCAATGAGCGTCGCCCGCTGCGGCAATCTTGTTGAAACCGCCAGTTGCAAGAACTCGTGCGAGGATGCGGAGCGCCAGTGCCTGGTGTACGGCGCCGTGACCAACCAAACGCCGTCGAACGACGCCGCGCCGGGATCCGTGCTGTTTCTTAATTGTCGATCCGCCTTTTACGTTTGCCGCGCAAGTTGCGATGAAGGCGCAACCCGACTCTGAAAGCCGATGAATTGTTTTTGAGGACTATCCCATGAAAAACGCTCCGTTTTATATTCGCCTTTTCGCCCTCGGCGGCCTGTCGGCGTCGCTGGCGCTGGCGCTGGCGCTGGCAGTCGGCTGTGCGAAGCCGGCGCCGCCCATCAACGCCGAGCGTTTGTTTACACTGACGGAAAAGGCAGTCCGCGATCATTATTATTTTCCCGAAGGCCAGGGCTGGACCATGGACGCCCTGTACGCCGCAGCCTTTACCGCCGCGCGCGGCTCGTCCAGCGGCGCCACGAATCGCGCCTCGCTCGTTGCCTGGCTGAACAGCCTGCCGGAAGACGAGCGCCGCGCCCGTACGCTCACGGCGGTCGCAGCCATGATCGGCGCCCTGCCGCGCGGATATAATGCCGCCATTCCGCCCGAGAGTCTGGCGTGGGAACGTGATCCGAATCGGAAAGCCGGAGCGGGCATCGTTTTACACATGGTCGCGCCGGGTCGGATTCTCGCCGTGGACGCCCTGGAAGGATCCGCCGCGTATCGCAACAGCGTCGCAATCGGGCGCTACATTAAGAGCGTGGATGGCGTAAGCATCGACGGCATGGACGTGCAGGAAGTCGCCGGACGCATTCGCGGCCCGGCCGGAGAATCGGTCAAAATCGAGTTTGAAGACGGCAAAACTTACGCTCTCGAGCGCGGCGAGGTTACGTTTCGCAATATATTAAACTCCACCTGGAGCCTGCCGGACGGAGGCAAGGTCGAGTACATCATGCTGCGCTCGACATTGGGCGACACGGTCGGCCAGGTGCGCGGCCTGCTCGCCCGCATTGGAAAGCGCGAAGCGATCATTCTCGATCTTCGCCGCATGTTTAACGGCGACTTTGAAAAGTGCTACGGTCTCGCGAATCTCTTTGTGAATGCCGGCCGGCTGGGCGCGCTGCAGTACCGCGATCAAAAAGAAGTGGAATTTGTGGCGGACGTGGATCGCGTTTTCGAGGGAAAAATATACGTCGTCCTGGGCGATCTGGCCAGCCCCTTCGCCGAGACTTTTGCCGCGGCGCTCGCCGGCGCGCCGAATGTGAGCATAGTCGGCGCCACCGGTCGCGGCCAGGCTTTTCTTTCGCATGTGGAAACGGTGGAAGGCGATGTGACGCTTTCGCTGACCGCTGGCGTCGCTCTGGGACGCGACGGCAAGCCGCTTTTTGAAAGCGGCATTCCGGCTGACCTGCCGGCGGCAGCGCCGCTCCCGGAACAGTCGCCGGTTGATGCGCCTAACGTAAAAGATCCGGTGCAGGTCGCGCTGGCGCGCGAACTCGGCATTCCGCTGAACTGAGGCGCGCTGTGATTGGCACGCCCTACCTACGCCGACGCTCCGCCTGGCTGGCGCCTGCGCGCATTTTTGCAATAAGCTGCCTGAGCGCCGCCGCAGCCTGCGTGGATGTTTCGCGCGAAACGCTGTTCAGCGCCGACTGCAACTCCCGCAAACTTGAAGTCGCGCTGGAAACGCGGGAGAGCATATCCGTCACCCTTCGTGATTTTTTGCTGCTTCTGGACGACGACGAAGTCGACCGCCTGGGCGGCCCCTTTGGCCGAAAAGACCTGCCGGTAAAGGCGACGGTCCTCGCGGCCATTCCGCGCCGCACTTTTCGCCCGGACGGAGACAACGCGCTGGTCTGGCGCGTTTACGTTGATCCCGAACGCCACAGTCGCGCCGCATTCGACGCGCTCAGCGCCTGCCTCGCAAAAAACGAAAGCAATATCGCCGCGGCGTTGGCCGCGAAGCCGCCTGTGCGCCGCGCTCTGATCGATCAAATGAGCGACCGGGATCGCCTGGTTATTGGCGCCGCACTTTATGCAAACTATGCAAAGCTCAGCGAACGGTATTGTCAGACCGGCAATCCCGGCATTTGCGTCCATGTGGCGCCGGGCGGCGAGGTTTCGCTGGAGGAAAAAAGCGACGAACGCTTCAGCGCCGTGTTTATTGGCCGGACGACCGACGGTCGCGTATTGAGACTTGAGCCCATGGGCCAGAGCTGGGTGGCGGAGGGCGACGATCCGACGCGCTACCGCGATGCAGCTGGACGCGCTCTCAACGAAGCGTATCGCATAGAGCAAGCGCGCCCGGAATAGTCGCAGACCGCTCCTGCGAGCTACCGGCGGCCGGCGACGTCCGGCTCAGGCGAAACCAAGGGCCCGGCCGCTCTGATAGACCAACAGGCCGAACAAATACGCAAGCCCGGTCATGTAGCCGAAAAGAAACAGGGTCCACTTCCAGCTGTTGAGTTCGCGTTGTACGGTGGCGAGCGTGCTCATGCACTGGCTGCACAACGCGAAAAAAATCATCAGCGTAACAGCAGTCAGCGGCGTAAACACGGTGCGACCATCCGGATGGCGCGCGGCGGCCATGCGCGACTTCAAGTCCAGGGATTCTTCGTCCGCTTCCGCGCCCACATTGTAGACAATGCCAAGCGTGGAGATGATCACCTCGCGCGCAGGGAACGCGCCGAGTATGCCGACCGAAATCTTCCAGTCAAAACCCAGGGGGCGAAACGCGGGTTCCACGGCCTTGCCCAGGCGCCCCAGATAACTCTGCTCCAGGTATGCGCCGGCCAGAACGTGGTCGCGATCGAGCTCAAGCGCTTGCGCCGACTCTGCGTCGCCCGCTGCCAGGGCCGCTGCAATTTGCGGAGCGTATTTGGTCTCAATCCCCCGCGCAACCGACTCGGAACGGGGAAAGTACGAAAGCGCCCAGATAACTATCGAGAGCGCAAAAATGACCGTGCCGGCGCGAATCAAAAACTTGCTCGCGGCTTCGTAAGCGCGGTAGAGCACGTCAAACAAGTGCGGCATGCGGTACGGCGGCATTTCCAGCAGAAAGGGCGTGGATGCGGATTTCAGAAATCCGCGATTCAAAACCCAGGCGATGGGCAGCGCGACCAACAGGCCAAAGGCGTGCATGGCGAACAATGTAAAAGCGGCGACGCCCGGCCCGAAGTGCGGCTCAATAAAGGCGCCGATCAGTAACAGGTACACGGGGAGTCGCGCCGAACAGGACATGAGCGGCGCGACCAGGATGGTCGTCATGCGCGCCCTCTGATCAGGAATCACGCGCGTCGCCATGATGCCGGGAATCGCGCAGGCGAAGCTCGACAACATAGGAATAAATGCGCGCCCATTCAGCCCGGTCCAGCCCAGCAGCCGGTCCATCAGAAAGGCGGCGCGCGCCAGATAGCCGCTGTCTTCTAGAAAAGCGATCAATACGAATAATATCACGATCTGCGGCAAAAATACGACTACGGAGCCCACGCCCGCAATGACGCCGTCGGTCACAAGCGACTGCAACATCGGCGTTGCGCTTAATCCGGCGCCAGCCCACGCGCCCAACGTGGAGAAAAGAAACTCAATGCCGTCCATCAGCGGCGCCGCCCAGGCGTAAATTGCGCGGAAAATCAGGTACATGACGCCCGCGAACGCCGCAAGGCCGAACACGCGATGCGTGAGCACTCGATCCAGCTTTTTTGTAAATGGAAAGCTGCGGCCGCCGGAGCGTTTCTCTACGGCGGCGACCACGCGATCAGCCCACGCATAGCGCAGCACGGGGGCGGAGGCCGGACTTAACTCGACTGGATCGTTCACTGCTGCACGCGCGCGCTCAATGTGCTGCGACACTTCCGGCAGCGCGGCGAGTTCCTGCAGCCACGGCAAGCGTTGGTGATACAAAAGCTCGCGCGCTTCAAAACGCGATAGCGAGGTTTGCGGGGCGAGCGCCGCCTGCAACTGTTCGGCCGCCATCTCCACCTTTTGCGCAAAGCCGATCGCCGGGCCCGGTCGGCCGCGCGTATTCAAGGCGCGCGCCAGCACAGCCGTAAGTCCGTCCAGGCGCTCGCGATTGCGACCCTCAATCGGCGCAACCGGAGTCCCGAGCTGCGCTTCCAGCGCGACAATATCCAGCTCAATGCGCGCGGGACCCAAAAGGTCGGTCATAGTGAGCGCGACCGCCATCGGCAGGCCCAGTTCCGCCGCTTGCGAAAATAGAAACAAATTGCGTTTGAGATTGGTCGCGTCGAGTATGAAAAGCAAGAGATCGGGCCGGCGTTGTCCGGCGATGCGTCCCATCGCCACGTTGACCGCAGTTTCTTCATCAGGTGAAATCGCCTTGAGGCTGTAGAGGCCCGGCAAATCGATAATGTCGACCGGCCCCACGCCGGGCAACTCTGCAACGCCGACTTTTTTTTCGACGGTTACGCCAGGATAGTTGCCCACGCGCTGGCGCGCGCCGCAGAGAGCGTTAAAGAGCGAAGTCTTGCCCGTGTTCGGGTTGCCGATCAACGCAATAATCGGACGGCCGAGGATCGCGGGCGCTTCCCCGACGGCGCTCCGTTCTTTCATGGACGTCCCCCGCTGGCATCGATTACATCGCCGCCATCAACGCTTACCAGCTCTACCAGAATCGCGCTCGCCTCGCGTTTGCGCAGACACAACTCGTAGTTCATTAGTCGAATTTCAATAGGATCGCCAAGGGGCGCCTCCTTGAGCACGGTGAAGATCTCGCCAGGAACGAGGCCCAGCTCCAATAAGCGGAGATGGGCATTGTCGGGATTGGCGCCGGCGACCACGCGCGCGCGATCTCCGGCCTTAAGTTGGGCCAGCGAAGTAATGCGGGAATTCATACGACTCAGCTCCGATGCGGCCGAGCCAGGCCGCGCGCTGCGCTGCAAGCGCAGTCGCCGGCATCCGCGCGCGCGGGCGTCGGTCGAATGTACGTCAAATAAAAGCGTCGCGCGAGATAGAGAGCGGCCAATCCGATTGCAATCGCCACGACAAGGTACTCCGCTGCTGCCATACGCTCCTCCGCCGCTAGTTCTGAAGCCAGTCTCCGCGCGGCCGGCGCCCCGTCAATGGAATCGAGACAAGTTCTCAATAAAACCGGGCCGCGGGCCTGGCGCCCGGACTATGTTTTTTCCGAACCGACCGCCTCGAAGTCGAAGCCATAGACTTCCAGCACGCCCTCGCGACCTCGAACGCGGACTCGGCGACGAGAGCAAGCGGCGGCCTGAAATTCTGGCGGCAATTCGTCGTAGAATTCGCTTGTGACCAACACAGCGTCATTCAGCTTCTTCGTCAGGCTTTCCACGCGGCTGGTTAGATTAACTCCGTCGCCGATCACGGTATAGTCTTTGCGGCTGCGACTGCCGATCGCGCCCTGAAGCACCTGCGCGTAGTGCAGGCCGATGCCATGCTTCAGTTCCGTTTGATCGGCCAGGCTCCACTTCTGGTTGAGCGCACGCATCCGCAGCTGCATATCGGCGGCGGCGCGGTACGCGGCCGCGCATGGATTTTTAATGTCCACGAGCCCGCCGAACGTCGCAAGAATTGCATCGCCGATAAATTTGTCCACCACGCCGCCATGAGCGGAAATCGCTGCAACCATCTCGTCAAAGTACAGGTTCAATCGATTTACGATTTCTTCCGGAGCGGCGCGCTCGCTGAGGCGAGTGAAGCCCCGCAAATCCGTGAACATGATCGCCATCTGCTTGCGTTCGCCGATAGCCAGCGGATTACTTTTGATTCTTTCCCGCACTTCCTCGCTAACATACTCTCCAAACAAACGATCAATCTCGCCTTTCGCTTTCTGCTCCGCAAGCATGCGGGAAACAATGCTCAGCGAATATCTGGCGACCAGCCCCACGGAAAACCCGGTGATCAGAATCATAACCGACTTCATCAGGTTCGGGACGACCGCCGACACAACGCCATGCATCGTCACAACGGGAATTGGCAGCGCGACCAAAACGGGCCGCGCGACAAAATACACCAGCGCAAAGCTTGAGGCGGCCGCCGCGCCGGCCAGAGTAGACAGGCGAATGTCGAAAAAAAATCCGGTGAGCACCAGGATGACAAAGTATAACGTTGCGATCGGCCCGAGAAAGTATGTAGCGGCCCCCGTCTCCAGGGTGAAGTGCGTAGCGAGAAAGAAACCCGAGGGCGCGCAGGAAAGTAGAATTAAAGCCAGATACACGCCGCGTCGGCTGAAGATTCCGCCGCGCAGTCCTGCATAAAATCCGCCTGTGACTACGCAGATAACGCCAACGAATGCAAGTGACGGCAGCATGGCGCGCCAGCTGTAGTTCGACAGCGCCATCAATACAAAAAGCAAAAGCCCGACGCCCAACATGAGGGCCAGGGCGTAAACAAGCCCGGTGCGCAAAGCCTTCAGGGCTTCCTGGAGCACGGCCGCTTTGAGGTCTTCGGTGGAATTTGTCGCATCTTTTGACGCGTTGACGTCCGGACCCGGAGACTGCGACAGTTTCATGTGCGCCAGTCGCAGTTGCGAGACGAACAAATACTACAACTTTTTAAACAATATTTTGCGTGAATTAACGCTGCGTTTTCTTCAAAGGAACTCAGGCGGCGTGTATTTAATGTTATTGTTCGACCAGCCAGCCTTAAATCGCGGAAATTCGATGACAATACTTCGGGCGCGCTTCACGCTGACTCACGTATGTTCGCTCCCGCATTTCTCGCGCTGCCAGCCGCCTTCCTGCTGCTGGTATTCGCCCTTGGCGAACTCTCCGTTCCGCATGTCCGCAAGCGCAACGTTCTCCTGGCGGCTGCGTATTGCGCGTTCGCTCTGACTTTGCTGCGCGCGGCTTTATTGCTGACCGGCTGGATGTCATATGTTCCGCACTTCTACGAAGTGACGCTGCCGTTGAACTATTTCCTGGGACCCATCGTGTTCGCATACGCGCTGGAAGCGCTCGGTCGGGGGGGGCCTCGGGCAATAAAGCTGCAAGCGCGCGGGTTGGGAGTTCGTCTCTGGCCGCATCTCTTACCGGGACTGGCGGTATTCATAGTATTAATCCCAAATCTCCTTCAACCTGAGTCGATCAAGCTGGAACGTATCCGGGCGTTTACTGCAAACCTGGAAGCCGGGTCCTCGCTCAGCGATCCGTTCGCGTTGATCCTGCCGCTCGGGATTGCGCACATGTTCGTTTACCTGGGATTGATCTTGCGCGAAATGCTGTTGCTGCTGAGCGTTAAAAATATCCGAAACGAAGGAACGGTCCGCGCCTTCCTGCTGATCACCGGAATTGCGTTGTGCAGTTCAGCGAGCGGGCTCTTCGGCATCGCCGCGGCACGCCCGCAGTTCATTCACTTCGCGATCGCCATGTTAGCGTCGATCCCGCCGTTGCTTTACGTTTTTCAACGCCGCTTCCCGCAGTTCTTTAATGATCTGGATGCGCTGATGCGTCGAGAACGCGAAGCCGCGCGATATCAGCGTTCGCAACTGGAAGGCGTGGACGTTGGCGAAATTGAGGATCGACTGGAACAATTAATGACGCGCGATCGGTTGTATGCGCGCGACGATTTGAGTCTACCGGCGCTTGCGGATCTGCTCGGCGTCACTGCTCACCAGCTATCCGAATATTTTAATCACTTACGAAACGTGAATTTCGCCGGATACGTCAATGGCCGCCGGATCGCCGCCGCGCAAAAGTTGCTCCTGAGCGATCCGTCCCGAACGGTGCTCTCCGTCGCCTATGAAGTCGGCTTTAACTCCAAATCCGCCTTCAACGAAGCGTTCGCCCGGCATACGGGCGCCAGCCCGACGCAATATCGCAAAACGCGCGTCCAGCGCTGTTGAGCGCCGCCGGCCCCCGTACCGTTTTATAAAACCGGACCATTTTTTTGGACCGGGATTATAGATCCCGGCGCAGGTCGCGCGCGAGTCTGCTATGCTCTCGCAGGTTGAGGAGGTTCGAATATGCACCTGATTACCTGTGATATATCATGGGACTGCGCCGCTCAGGTCGCGGTCTTTCAGTTCTTTATGAATTCTGTGCGCTACTTTCCCCTGGCCGGCGGACTCTTGCTGATCACCTGGATCTGGAAAAGAACTGCGGCAGAGCGTTTTCGAATCCAGCAGAGATATCCTGAAGCGGCGCGCATCTGGTTTGAAGTGCGGCGATCCCTGCTGACCCTATTGGTCTTCACCGGACTGGGCGTCTTTTCGATGATCAGCGGGAAATTGGGTTATACGCAAGTCTATGTGGATATTGACCGCTATGGCGTCGCCTACCTGTTCTTCAGCTTTGCACTGCTCGTGATCTGGCAGGAGACGTTTTTCTACTGGACCCATCGGTGGATGCACAAGCGGCCCTGGTTTAATTGGATTCACCGGACGCACCATATTTCCACAAATCCCAGTCCGATGGCCGCGTATTCGTTCAGTCTATCGGAGGCGATAATCGAGGGCGCCTATCTCGTCATATTTATCTTTCTGGTCCCCATTCACCCCATAGCAGCCTTAAGTCAGGTTTTCTATGCGATGATTATGAATATCTGGTGGCATTCCGGCCTGGAAATTTTTCCCTCCGGTTGGACCGCCGGACGTGCGACAAAATGGATCAACAGCAGCACGCATCACAACATGCACCATTCGCACTTTAGCGGAAACTATTCATTGTACTTCAACTTCTGGGACAGAATGTGCGGCACCAATTTCCCGCACTATGAAGCATACTTCGAAAGCGTCGCCGCTCGTCGCGACGGCTGCAACGCCAGGAACGCCGATCGGGAAGAGGAGCCCGCGACTGGGGGCCTCAGCCCGGATCCTCAGTTGCGCCGCGCTGTTGCTTATGGCGGTCCACGGGGTGCAGATCCGACAGGCGCAGATCCTGCACGGAGCGCTCATCGCCCTGCTTCAAATAAGACTCGATAAAGCGATCGACATCCTCCGGCGTTTGCAGGTGAAACCAGCGGCCTTCGGGATAGCAGACCTGCACAGGCCCTTCTTCACAGCGATCCAGGCATCCGCTCATGTTAACGCGAATGCGCCGACCGGGCAGAGCCGCTTTCACTCTTTCTTTTAAGAGCGCACGCAGCTCGGCGCCGCCGCGGCGTCCGCAGGATGCACGCTCGCCTTCTTTGCGTACGTTTTCACAAACAAAAATGTGCGTATCAAAATACATATTTCAGACCGATGCAAGTTTACGCAAAAGTTTAGGCGCAAGCAGGCTGCGCAACTCGCCGGCGCCGGGACTATGCAGTTCCACTTCCGCGCACGAGGCTTTGCGCAAATCCAGATGCAGGAAGCTCGGGCGTTCGCCGCCTTCTCGGGGACTCTGCAAAAGCCCCGAAATCATCTCGCTGAAGTCAGGTTCATGACCCACCAGGGCGACCAGGTCCAGGCCTTCGTCCAATCCCCCCAGGGCCTGCACCAAAGACGCATACCCGGCTCCAGGGCGCAGCAGCGTCGACTCGCGGAGTTCCGAACGGGCGAAGCGTTCCGCCAGAATCGCCGCTGTTTGCCGGGCGCGCAACGCCGGCGAGTGGAGAATGAGTTCGGGATCGTCGTAAATGCGCGCAAGCCCGAGAAAGGCTTTTTGCGCCTTACGGACGCCCTCTTCCGTAAGCGGACGATCCATATCGTCGCCCTCAAACTCCGGCCGTTCCATCGCGATGCCGTGACGAATAAACAACAGTTTCATGGCGCAGGCGACTCCATTCGCGCAGCCAGCGGGCGCAGGCGGCGCGGAATTCGGGGCAGCCTCACGCTGGAAAATGCCATGACAACGAGAAAAATATTCGCAGGCCGCGCAGGCAAAGCCTATCCTGTGCCGAAATGCGGAGCGGTGGCGCGGAACAACACGGCGCGCAACGCCCGAGAGAGCATATGTGGCAGCGCTTTATACACTTGCTGGATGAACGCATCTTTCGTCACTTTCGCGAACCCCATGAAGTCCACGAACTTGCCCTGGCTACCGCCATCGGCTTGTTCTGGGCGTTGACGCCGCTCATTGGCATCCAGATGTTTCTGGTCGCCGGGACCTGGGCGCTCCTGCGTCCTTTTGGCCTGCGTTTTTATCTGCCGTTAGGCGTCGCGCTGGTCTGGCTTACCAACCCGATTACCATGCCGCCCGCGTATTACGCGTTTTACATCACCGGTCTCAAGTTTTTCCAGCTGCTCGGCTCCGATATTGCGGGCGTGAGTTTCGTCGCGTTCGAGCGCGTGCTCCTCGATTCCACGGAAATGGGCGTCTGGGCAGGGCTCTGGCGCTGGATCCAGTACATGGTCTATCAGCTGGGCTGGCCCATGCTGGTCGGCGGTTTTGTCCTCGGCGTCCCGGTATCGATTGTGAGTTATCCGATTACCATTCGGATGCTCAATCGGATGCGCACGCGCAAGGCCGCGGCCATGGGGCTGAGCCTCGCAGAATGGGAAGAGCGTTACGTGATCCATCGGGCGGGCGATCCGCACTATGAAGCCCCCGCGCATGCGCCGCGCCCGCCGGTTCTCCAACTGGCGCTGGCCCCGGCTGCGCTGAGCGGCGGCCCGCCGCGTGTGCGCAAAACGCCGACTGCACCGCGCCGCGCCTCAGGCAAAGGAGCGACCCGCAAGTCAGCTCCGATCAAGCGCGCCAGTGGTCGCGCAAAAGGGAAAGGATAATCGCCTTCTGCGCTTCGAGACGATTTTCCGCCTGCGTGAAGATCAGAGCGCGCGGACTTTCGACCATTTCTTCGGTGATTTCGTAACCGGGATGGATGGGCATATCATGCAGAATTTTCGCCGACGAGTCTTTGAGCAGTTCCGCATTAATCTGATACGGCGCCATCAGGCGCATACGTTCTTCCTTCAGAGCGGCGTGATCCGGACTGTCGAAAAACTCCATATCGACCCATGTGTCCGTGTACACATAGTCGGCGTCGCGGACGGCCTCGCGCGGATCTTTCGTTTCGTAAAGCAGACCGCGATCCGCAAGCTTGCGTTTTAAGTCAAAGTCAACGCTTTCGTCCGGAGCAATGGGCGTAACCAGCGTAAGGTTCACGCCGAACGCCGCGCAAACGGCCATCAGAGAATTCGCCACATTGTTATGTACGCCGATGTAAACAAGTCGGGTTCCGGCAAGGGCGCCGCGATCTTCGTAGATCGTAAGCATGTCCGCCATGGCCTGGCAGGGATGGTACAGATTGCAGCAGCCGTTAATCAGCGGCGCCGTGGCGCCGGACCGCAGCTCCAGCAGATCGGAATGCAGCTTCATGCGCGCCATAATGGCGGCGCAGTTGCGTGAAAGATACGCAGTCTCGTACTTGATGCGCGAGAGCTTGAAATTCGTTGCGTTCCAGTCGAGAAAGATAGCGTGGCCGCCCATTTCGGTCATGGCCGCTTCGAAGGAAACGCGCGTGCGCGTGGAGGTCTTCTGGAAGAGCATCACCAGGGTGCGACCGGCGAGCGCGCCAGTGTAGATATGCCGCTCGCGCTTGACTTTCAGGGCGAGCTGAAGCACCGCCTGCACTTCGGCATCGGGCCAGTCTTTCCAGGAAATCAAATGACGAACCGATTTCGCTTCCACGCTCATGCGCTACTCTCTCCCCCGCTCCACGGCGACCGGACTGGTATAATTAACGGCACGCCGACGAAATTGCCGCTCTATTTGGCGCAGTTCGCCGCAGCGCAACGCGGCCGCGCGACGGGGGCGCCCGGCGGCGGAAACTGACAAAAACGCGCGCAGCGCTCCAAATCGGGCTTGAGTCCGCGCCCCGCCTGCGCTCATGATCGAACAACGCGTTTGCTCCGGTCCAGCGCGCTTCGAATCTGCCATGAACTACTGCTCAAATTGCGGCGAAGCGGTGGAATTAAGAATCCCGGCGGGCGACAGTCTGCCGCGCCACGTATGCCCCGCCTGTCAGTCGATCCACTATCAGAATCCCCGCATCATCGTCGGCTGCCTGCCTGTATGGCGCCAGGATCAGATATTGTTATGCCGGCGCGCCATTGAGCCGCGCCTGGGACTCTGGACCTTGCCCTCCGGATTTATGGAAAACGGCGAAAGCGCCGAGGCCGGAGCGGCCCGCGAAACGCTGGAAGAGGCCAACGCGCGGGTGCGGATACTCGGACTGCATACTATGTACAGCGTGCCGCACATCAATCAGGTGCACCTGCTGTTTCGCGCAGATTTGCTGGACGTCGACTTTTCGCCGGGCGTGGAATCCCTCGAAGTAGAACTGTTTCGTCAGGAGGAAATCCCGTGGAGCGAGATCGCCTTTAACTCGGTGCGTTTTTCTCTGGAGCGTTTCTTTGAAGGCGGCCCGGCGTGGCCGCGAGCCGCCTACCTCGGAGCATACGGCGCGCCGCCGGCTCCGCCGGATCAACGCGGCTTGCAGAACTCGGCGCGCGACAAAGTCTGATTCGGCGGACGCCGATAGGCTGAGTGCGGGCAGGACTCCGGCAGCCCCTGGGCCTTGAGGGAGTTCATCAGTTTCTCGAATTCCGGCAGGGTCAGTTGGTATTGCCCGCGATTCCAGACCTGCGGCGCCGCTGGAGCGTTCGTGTCCCGGACGTACACGACGGCAAAGCCGCTGCCAATCTGGGTCATGTACCAGACTTTTTTAAAATCAAAGCAGACTTCCGAGTCGGCTTCGACGGGTAAAAAGCACGTCCCCGCCCCGGCCCCGCCGCGATGGGGATCGGCGCTCTGGGCCGCCAGACCGAAAAACGCGGCGGAAGCGAAAAATACGCAAGAGACAACTGCGGAACGCATGTAGAAAAGCCCTCAGACTTTAGACGAGCGGAGTCAAAAAAACCTGACGGGACTGGAAGGTTTCAGTAAGAAATCACGCGCAGCCAGCGTGTACATGCTGAATTTCGCCCGGGAAAACTCGGGCGAAATACGTAGAAATGGGGACAACTCCGCGGGGGAAGAAGGAGACGGGCGGGGAATCAGCGACTTTCCAACTCGCTCTTGCGAGCGAGCAGTGCCAGGGCGTACTTGCTGTTCAGCCCTTTCATGTGCTCTTCCGTCTTCTTGATGGCGCCCTTGATTTCATCAAGGGACATCTGATTGACCTTTTTGTTACTCTTTTCCTGCTCTTCGGACATAGCGCGGTGACCAGACTGGGGGGCGCCCCCGCCCCTACAAGCTAAAAACCCGTCGGGGGTCGGGACCGCGACGGGTTCAGGCGCAGGGCGCGCCGATCGGCCCGGAAAGAAGCCGCAGCCGCCCTGCTCAGAGGTTGATCTGCCAATCGTTGCGCTTGTTGCGACGATCGTAATACGCGGCGATAAGCATGTCCATGGAGTAGAGCGCCGTGCGCAGATTGTTAAAGACCAACCGCATGGCGCGCAGCTGGATCTCCGGGCTGGTTTTTTCCAGCGTGCCGCCCTCTTCGAAATTGTGACGCATGGTGTGCAACTCGATCGTTTGCACGTTCGGGTAATAGAGGCGCATAATCTTGCGGGTCCAGAGATTGGGGTTGTAGACGCTGCGCGTCACCGAATCCAGCACCACGCAATCCAGCGTCTTGTTTTCCGAGTAGTGGAAGACGATCAGCTTTTTGGAGTTAACATAAATGCCGTCACGCCAGCTGCCCGGATTGTCTTCCAGGATGATCTCCTGATAGCTTTCAAACTCCGGGTACAGTCGCACCAGCTCCTGGTGCTTTTTTTCGACGTCGTCCACGGCGCGCTTTACGTTGCCGATTTCCAGACGCAGCAGGCGCTCCATTTCCCGCCGGTATTGGCCTTCCTGCGGATTGTTGCCCCAGGAGGTGCTGTAGAAGATCAGTTCGTTTTCGGGCACCTGGGGTTGCTGACCGCGATTGGGGCAACCGCGCAGCGGGTCGCTCGCCGTTCGCCGACGCACGGACGCGGCGGGAGTCGTCGGAGCGCCGCCGGCGCCGCCCTGGGCCTGCGGTTGCCCTCCGCCCTGCGGCGGGCTGGTTGGCGTCTGGGCCTGCAGCGACAGTAATGAGAATGCGGACGCTGCACTCAGTGCAAGCGCTCCGACAATGCGTACGGGTCGTTTCATGGACATACCGCTCCTGCTGGTCATTTTCGGCCGGCGCCCGCACTAAAATTCATAGCAGCAGGCCTTTTTTTCCATATATTTTCCGGCCCCTGACCGAAAATAAACGCTGAACAGCGCCAGGATTATGTCCCGTCGGCCGGAGTATTCATGAAGCTCCCGCCATGCTGCGGCGACCGCCAACCGCGTTACAGACCGACCTTGCGCGGTGCACACGCGGTAATGACCGCCTGATAGAGATTCAACAGAATATCCTGATTGGAGTTCGGGCTCAATTCGCAGGGCGTCAGAATAACCGCCAGAGTGCACTCGGCGAGACGATCGGCGCGGTAATACGACTCGTTCAGAAAGGCCGGCACCGTATATTCGCGCGCATAAAAGCCGGCCACGGTGTTCTGGGGGCAAATCGAGACATTCAGGTCAATCGCCTGGCGCAGGGAAGCTTTCGCCTCGTCCCGGGTCACGACGTCCACGCCGGTCAGAAACTCGGTTCCGTCCGGACCGACGAAGGTGCAGGCGCTGAAAGGCAACGCGACGAGCAAGACGACCAGACGCAAGATCACGCTTCCAGGATTCGCCAACGACGCCTGCTGTAAATGGCATTTTGGCGCGGCGCAGGCGCGCGGGCCGGTTCTAATTGACGCCCGGGTCCGCGCCAGCGGACCGTTTCGGAAAGCGTTCCCGCACGGCGGCCAATGCTTTATTTGAATCAGCCATGAAGAAAACGACCCGTTCCGCCGCCCAAACCTGGACCCTCGCCGCCCTGCGCAAGGCGTGGATTGAGTTTTTTGCCGAAAAGCAGCATATGCAACTGCCTTCGGCCGGTTTGATTCCGGCGGGCGACCCGACCCTGCTCTTTACCACGGCCGGCATGGTGCAGTTCAAGGCCTACTTCGCGGGCACCGAGACGCCGCCCTCGAAACGAGTGGCCACCATCCAGAAATGCCTGCGCACGACGGACCTGGGCAATGTGGGCCGTACGGACCGGCACCTTACGTTTTTTGAGATGCTGGGCAATTTCAGCTTTGGCGACTATTTCAAACGCGAGGCGATCCTGTGGGCCTGGGAATTCTCGACGCAAAAGCTCGGCATCGACCCTGAGCGCATTTACGTCTCGGTGTATCTGGACGACGACGAGGCGGAAGCGATCTGGCACAAAGAAGTCGGCGTGCCGCTGGAACGTATCAAGCGCCTGGGCAAGGCCGACAACTGGTGGGGCCCGGCCGGCGACTCCGGAGCCTGCGGCCCCTGCTCCGAGCTCTATCTCGACCGCGGTCCGCAGATCTGCAAGACCTGTAATTGTTCCGACAAATCGGCCTGCGGCCTGGGCGGCGAAGGCGATCGCTTTATGGAGTACTGGAACCTGGTCTTCAACCAGTTCCACCAGGATACAAGCGGTAAGTTGCATCCGCTGCCGCAGACCGGCATTGACACGGGCTCGGGTCTGGAACGCGTCGCGGCGCTTCTGAACAATCTCGACTCAGTCTTTGATACTGACGAGATGCGGCGCATTATTACGCGCATTGAGGATCTCACTGCGGAACTGCGCGCAGACAAAACGCGCGTTGTATATGCGCCGGCCAATAAGGAACCCTTTCGCGTGCTGACCGACCACGCGCGCGCGGCTGCGTTTGCGATTGGCGACGGCATTTATCCAGGCGCAACCGGACGCGGCTACGTGATTCGGCGCATTATCCGCCGCGCGGCGATGTTTGCGCGCGAGCTGGGCGTGTTTGAACCGATTCTCTTTCGACTCGTCGACACGATTGCAGAAATCTACGGACCCTTCTATCCGGCCCTCGCCGACAAACGCGCGGATATTGCAAAACGTCTGCGCCTGGAAGAAGAACGCTTCCTGCATACCCTGGATCAGGGCCTGGGTCGGCTGGACGAGCTGCTGGCGGAGCACAAACGCGGCGACGCAAAGACGTTCCGCGGAGACGACGCCTTTTTACTCTACGACACCTTTGGCTTCCCGATTGAAATGACGATCGAACTCGCGGAAAAGGCCGGGCTCCAGGTCGACATGGCGCGTTTTGAGGCGTGCATGGAGGAACAGCGCAAAAAAGCGGCGGCCGCTTCCAGATGGAAAGATCTCACCCTGCCCGCGGATCTGCCGCTAAAATCCGACCGCGCCACCCAATTCGCCGGTTACGATTCGCCGACGGGCAAGGCGAACGCGCTCGCGTTGATTCGCGACGGCAAGTCGGTCGCGGCGCTTTCGGCCGGCGAAAGCGGTTTTGTAATTCTGGATCGCACGCCGTTTTATGCGGAAGGCGGCGGCCAGCAGGGCGACGCCGGACAGCTGACCAGCGGCGCGGGCGCCGTGTTTGAAGTCAGCGACACGCAAAAAAACGGCGGATTTTTTCTGCACATTGGCGAGCTAAAATCCGGCGTCCTGAACGTAGGCGACGAGGTTTCCGCGCATATTGACGAGGAACGCCGCCAGGGCCTCACGCGCCATCACAGCGCGACCCACCTTTTGAACAACGCCCTGCGCGCGGCCCTGGGCGATCATGTACTGCAAACCGGCTCGCTGGTTGCGCCGGACTATCTGCGTTTTGATTTTTCGCATCCGGAGAAAGTCGACGCCGTAGCCCTCGCGCGCGTGGAAGCCCAGGTGAACACCGCTATCCAGAAGGCGGCGGACGTGTCGGCCGAGGTCTTACCGATTGAAGCCGCGCGCAAAAAGGGCGCCGTGGCGACCTTTGGCGAAAAATACGGCGCGGAAGTGCGCGTGGTAAGCATGGGCGACAGCGGCGGTCTTTCGATCGAGTTCTGCGGCGGCTGCCACGTGCGCAACACCGGCGACATCGGCTTTTTTCACATCACGCGCGAAACCAGTCCCGGCGCGGGCAATCGCCGCATCGAAGCCCTGGCCGGCGACCGCGTGCTGGAATACTTTCAGGAAAGCCTGAACGAGTTGCATGCAAAGGTCGGCGCGCATAACGAACGCGTGCAGCGCGCCCTCGACGGCGCGCCTGTTCCGGAAGGCGAAGCGCTGTATTTAAAAAACGATCTGCCCGACCTGGCGGCCGCGGCCTTAAAACGCGCGAGCGACGTACTGCCTCTGCACGAAAACATGGAAGCGATGCGCGCGCGCCTGCAAAACGCTGAAAAACGGCTCCATAAGCTCGAAAAAGAGACGCAAAGCCGGAAGGCGGGAGCGATTTTCGACCGCGCCGATGAACTGCTGGCCGCCGCTGAAAGCGCCGGAGAGATTCGCGTGGTCGCCGGCGTATTCGCCGATCAGGACGCCGATTCCCTGCGCAAACTCGGCGACCGCCTCAAGGAAAAAGGCCGCGGCGTGGCGGCGCTGCTCGGCGCTACGACCGCGCGCGGTCCGCTGCTGTTGTACATGGCG
The DNA here is from genome assembly GCA_036170535.1 of Leptospirales bacterium. Lineage (GTDB taxonomy): Bacteria > Spirochaetota > Leptospiria > Leptospirales > Leptonemataceae > SSF53. The sequence goes on from JAVHPJ010000162.1 coordinate 28,554, forward strand.
GACAAAAAGGCCGTGGATCAGGGTCTCGATGCAGCGGCCCTGGTGCGCGCCACCGCCGGCCTGATCGGCGGCGGCGGCGGCGGCCGACCGGACATGGCTCAGGCGGGCGGCAAGTCCGCGGAGCGATTGGAAGAAGCGGTCGCAGAAGCGAAACGCATCGCACTGACGCAACTGAGCGGCGCGGGCAAATAAATAGCCGCACGCGCGACGCAAGAGCGAGCGACGAAACGGAGAACGAGTATGGCCGAATATTCATTTGATGTGGCATGCAAGGTGGATCGCCAGGAATTATCCAATGCGCTGGATCTGGCGAAAAAGGAAGTCGCCACGCGCTTTGACTTCAAAGGCGCTAACGCCACGATTGAGATCGACAAGGACAACATTAACCTGGAAGCGCAGGACGAAGTCAAGATGCGCCAGTTAATCGACGTGGTGCAGTCCAAGATCGTAAAGCGCGAACTGAACCTGAAGGCCTTTAAGTTCGGCGAGTTTGACACGAACATCAGCGGCAAAACCAAGGTCAAGGTCGCAATACAGAGCGGCCTGACCCAGGATCAAACCAAGGTCATCACGAAGATAATTAAGGACTCTAAACTGAAAGTCCAGTCGCGCATCCAGGGCGACTCCGTGCGCGTTACCGGCAAGAACAAAGACGACCTGCAGGCGATCATGAAATTGATCCGTGACGGGAATCTGGATTTCGCCTGCGCCTTCGAGAATTATCGCTGAGCGACGCGACGCTGCATGTCCGCCGAGGAGTACAGGGTCGCGCTCGAAGCGCTCGCAGGCGGACGCTTCGCCGAGGCCCGGGACGCCTTTGGCGATCTGGTGGAGCGCGTTCCGGATTCCGTTGAATACGCTGCGGGGTTTTACGCCGCTGGCTGGCGCCTGAACCGCGAAGACGCCCGCGCGCGCCAGCGCCCCGGCCGCGCCCTGGCCGACTGGTGCATGCACGAATGGGACGAGTTCCAACGCATTGCCGAGGCGCGCGAGTGGACCAATTTGCCGCCGTATCACGCCGCCATGCGCGCAATGCTGGCCGACGCCGCAGAGAACTACCGCACCGCGTTTCAGGAAGAAGGCGCCAGCGCCGCCGATATCACGCTCTTAAAAACCCTCGCCGCCTGCCTGATTCGCCTGGAAGAATACACCGACGCGGCGGATATTCTGTATTATGCGCGCCGCAAAAGTCCGCGCGATGCGGCGATTTATTTTTTGCTGGGCGAAGCGCTCGCCAGTCTCAAGGCCGAGGGCGCGCTCGAACGGGGCCTGAGTTTTTTTCGCGACGCCTTTTATTTGAATCATCGCGAAATTGATCCGGGCCTGCTCGCCTCCGAGCCGGCGGCCAGCGTCTTTCGCGAACTTTTCGCCGAACTGGAAAACAACGCCGAGGCGACCCTCGAATGGTTTCCCGCACGACTCATGGCGGTTTCCTTTTTGCCCGGTCTGCGCCGCCTGAGCGAGGCCGAGCTGGCCGGTCTGGAACACGAAGCCGCACGGCTCGCACGCGACCTGAGCCAGGTAATTGAAAAATACCGCGAGCGCGTCCGGGCGCGGCTGTGCTTTTGCTATTTATGCTTGATGCAACACCACAAGTTCACCTCCAAAGACCGCGCGGCGCTGGATGAACTCGAGGATCGCCTGAAGGCCGCGGAGCCCGCGTTGTACACGCTCTACCGGGAAAATTTGAAAAAGGGCTGAGGAAAGTCGTGCCGGGCGGGCCCGGCGGGGAACAGAAACTGCGTGGACGCCGCCTCCCGCCGTTTGAAAAAAATTACTTGTTCAGTCTCCGGTTGCACGTCCCTGCTGAATCGGTTATGCTGCCGGCATGAATCTCGCGATGCAATTGTCTTCGTCCAAAAAACTGCCCGGAGAAAACCGAATGTACGCGGCCGTGTGCGAACGGGACGCAAGCTTCGAAGGCGTCTTCTTTTTCGCCGTGATTACCACCGGCGTTTTTTGCCGGCCTGGCTGCCGCGCACGCACGCCGGACCGTAAAAACGTGGAGTTTTATGGCTCCACAAAAGACGCGCTGGACCACGGCTATCGGCCCTGCAAGTTGTGCCGCCCAATGGAACGCGCTGGCGAAGCGCCCCGGTGGATCAAGCCCCTGCTCGACGCCATTGCAGCCGAACCGGCCGAACGGTGGAACGATACGCGCCTGCGCGCCGAGGGTTACGAACCCGCGCGTGTGCGACGCTGGTTTAAGGCGCAACATGGCCAGACCTTTCAGGCCCACCTGCGGGCCCTGCGCATCAATTCGGCCTTTGGTCGACTGCGTCAGGAAAAGACCGTGACGGAGACGGCGTTGGAAAGCGGTTACGAATCTTTAAGCGGTTTTGGCGAGGCCTTCAAAAAAGCGACCGGTCGCTCGCCGCGCGCGGGACGCAACCTTGCCGTGGTCCATGTAGCGCGGATTGCAACGCCCCTGGGGCCCATGCTCGCCGGCGCAAGCGACGCAGGCCTGTGCCTGCTCGAGTTTGCGGATCGGAGAGGCCTGGAAACGCAACTGACTCGCGTTCAAAAACGCTTAAATGCGCGCGCCTTGCCCGGAACGCATCCGGTGCTGGCCCGGCTTGCAGCGCAGCTGGAGGAGTACTTCGCCGGCGCGCGTCGGAACTTCGACGTGCCGCTGGTGTTCACCGGCACCGAATTTCAAGAGAAAGTCTGGCGCGCGTTATTGAACATACCGTGCGGCGAAACACGCTCGTATCAAGAGCAGGCGACCTTCATCGGCGCACCGGGATCTGTGCGTGCCGTGGCGCGAGCGAACGGCGACAACTGCATCGCCATTCTCGTTCCGTGCCATCGCGTAATCGGAAAAGACGGTTCACTGACCGGCTACGCTGGCGGCCTGCCGCGCAAGCAGGCCCTGCTGGATCTGGAACGCGGCGCTGATTTGTTTACCGCCCCGCCTCAGTTCTGAAACACACGCCGCCACCAGGGGGCGGGTCCCGGCCCGGGGCCGGGCGTCGGGGTCGGCGCCGCGAAGACTCCCATTTTTTGACGAATTACGTCAATATTCCAACCGGTCAGGCCGGCGAGAGTCTGGGCCTCGCGCTCGCGGCGCGTCACGAGCCCGCGGCGGTATTCTTTTCCGGCGCTGCATTCGGCCGCCCCCTGGTAGGGATGACGCAGCACGTAGCGCCCTTGAAAATTCTGACGATCGCCGGTCTCCTGAAACACAAGATCCGAAGGAAAACTCTCCGCCGTATAGCGCAGATGCAGGCGCGTTACAAAGGCGTTTACGCCCTGGGCGGCGTTGCGGGCCGCCGCCGCCTCGCTCAACCAGAATACGCCGAGCTTGCGCAGTTCGTCCGGCGACAATGGTTCCGCCGCGCAGGGATCGCACCAACTCATGTCCCACGCATGTTCCAGGAAGACGGCGCGCATGTCTTCCTTCTTGACCTGAACGGAGAACATATCGCGATAAAAGCTGCTGAATTCGTTTTTTATAAAAATTGGCACCTCTGAATTCGTCGGGATGCGAACGGTGCGATAGTTGGTGGTTTCAATGCGACCGCGCGGAGAAAGGCCAAAAATAAACAGCTCCTGGGGACCGTCCGAATTAACCGTGCCCAGCCGAATCGGCAGCATAAACTTGGGCGATTCATAGGCGATCTGCAGCGGCCGGAGATACGTGCGCCCGCCGGCGGCCTGCTCCGCCAGATTGACGCGGGCCACAAAAAAACGCATATTCTGACGAATATACGATCCCAGGACTTCCGTCGCCCCGTTCGGTATGCGGTATCCGTTTTCGCGCAGCCACAACTCCAATCCTTCGCTCTCGCGCGCAGATAAAATGAGAATATCGTATTCGCCAACAGCGTAGCGCGCCTCAATAGTTACGCCGCGACCGGGCGCGGGCTGCCGTCCCGGCGACTCGCCGGCGTTGTCGGAATACTGGACGCTGCGGTCGTATTCATAACGGCGCATATCGCAGGGATTCTCATCGAAGTATTCCACAAGCCGGGGCGCGGTGAATGCATCAATTCGATCAATCAGCGCGGGTTCCGCGACGTTGATTTGTTCGCGTTCAAGAAAAGTCGGCGTGGGAATCACGATTGCAAAATCGCGCAGATCGCCCTGATAGTCGTTCGCCATCGTGAGCACCGTGCGATCGCCATCGCGCGCGAGTACCACGCGCGAGGCCTGGTTAAATAAGCGCGCATCCGCCTTTGCCACATAAAAACCGCAGAAGGCCAACAGATCCGGCCCGTAGAAAAACGCGCCGCCGGCCAGCAGCGTCGCGCCGATTGCAGAAACGAACGTATTTTTTGAGAACATATTAAGCTCCTTTGCGCGCCGCGTTGCGCAGACTCGCGGCCATGTTCCACTCGTAGCGCGTTCCGGGCGCCAGGCGGTCGATCAGCGGGACAAGCGGGGACAGCAGCGCCAGCGACCACAGGGCCCCGTTTGTGCGAAACAGACGATATTCGATATACATCGCGAGCAGCGCCACAAGGAGCGCGTAAAGCGCGCGGCCCGGACGCGAATCAGGCGTGGTTTTCGGATCGGAAATCATGAAAAACGCAAATATCAAAAGCGAACCGTTCATCAGCCGGTGCAACGGCACGGCCAGCGGATCGCCCAACCACAGGGAACGACCGATGACGAGCGCCGCGTAGAATCCGAGGAAGGCGAGCGAAACATCCGCACGCAGGCTCCGAAAAATGACCAGACCGCCCGCACACAAGACGAAGAAGGCGAAAATTGCGGAAGCGCCCCACTGTCCGGGGCTGACCCAGACGCGATCGGTGAGCGCCAGCAGCAGCACGATTGCGAAGTTGGTTGGATTAAAGACGTGTTTTCCGCGAAATCTCAGAAAAAATTTGCTTCCGACGGCGACCGCGGCCGCGAGCAACGCCAGGGGCCAGGCGTCCGTCCGGAGCAGCAAGCACAGCGAAAACGAACTGATCAACGCGCTGCGCGGATCAAAGGCGGGCAGTTCCGCCCAGCGTGTTCCGGCGTATTGTGCGACCAGCGCAAACAGAATGACGCCGGCGCACAACAAGGGATTCAGTTCGAAGCCGAGCGCCCATTGCCCGTAGACCAGCGCTGCGCCCAGCGCCCCGATTTGAAAGTAGCGCGGATCGACCGATCCGCGTGCGAGCCGATTTGGAGAAAGTTCCACAGGAAGTCCGACGCAGGCGAAACCTGCGTCTGTATCAGGCGGCGCGTGACGAAGAAAAGTTCGCAAATATTGCGCCGTGCGGAAGTTTTTTTCGACGGCAAAGTCACGACTGTTTTTCCGCGGCCTCGGCTTTCTTTTTTATTTCGGCCAGCCAGACGTCGTGCAAGCGATGCAGCTTGTCAGGCACGAACAAGAGTTGGGCGTAGGTCAGGATGCCGTACTGGGATTCATCTGTAATCAGGATGCATCCCGCGTCCGTAGGAATTATCAGCCAACCGTGATAGCCGTTAATCACCCATTTCTCCGATTCCCAGGAGAGGCGCGAGTGCGGCTCAAACTCGCGGATTGTAGAGCGAAAGTCCAGCCCCATCGTCGTCCAGGTAAATACAGAGTCCTGCTGTAAGACTGAGTGTCCGTTCAGCAGCTTCACGTTGGCGGCGCCTTCGTACCAATCGGGCCAGGTTTCCGCCTGAATCAGGATATTCCAGACCGTTTCCGGCGACGCGTTTATATGAATCGAGTTGTGAATAAAGAAGCTGGCCTGGTCAGGATCATATTCTTCCGGCCAAGTGATCGTCGCCGGCTGGCTGCGCGAGGCCGCGATATCCTTTTCGATGGATCGACAGGCGGAGAACGAAATCGCGAGCAAGGCGAGTTGCACAAGCGACAGGAGCCCGGAATACGGATGAAGTTTCATAGGAATCACCTCTTGCATCAAGACAAAGTTCGACACATTCAATAGATAGACACTGTCAACCTGCTCGGCGCGTTTTTTTTATCTCGCCTCGCTTCTTACCGGCCTTCGCTTGACGGGCCTGGCGGCCGACGGAGCGTTTTCCAATTCGTGTCCCGCATCCCTGAGGAACTCCAATGAACGTCAAAACCTCACGCCGCTTCGCGACCGCCGGCGGAATTCTGCTGAGCCTGGTTATCGCCCTGCTGATCGTGTATCGTTTCGCCCCGGGCGCGGCCCTCGCCGGCATCTACCGAATCTATGAATTGCGCGCAGGCGTGTCGCGCGCGGAAGCGCACCTCGACGGCTATTCGGTTCCCTATTATCGCGGCGGATCAGGCCCGACGCTTGTGATGCTGCACGGCTTTGGCGACAGCAAGGTCAGTTTTGTCCAGGCGGCGGGCCGCTTTACGGACCGCTACGACGTGATTCTGCCGGATTTTCCCGGATTTGGCGAATCCGAACAACGCGCCGCGCGTAATTATTCCATCGCGTCTCAGCGCAAAACGCTGCGCGCCCTGCTGGACTCCTTGCAGGTGGGACGCGTGATTCTCGCCGGAAATTCCATGGGCGGCCACATCGCGGCGTCCTTCACGCTCGCGTATCCGGATCGGGTGGAAAAGCTCGTCCTTTTAAATGCAGCCGGATTGAAGTTAGACGATCCTCTGCCCTACAAACCTGCCGAAAAAGCGCTGCAGAACGAAGAGGAATTCGATGCGATGATCAAGGGCACTTTTTTTACAACGCCCTGGGTTCCCCGTCCATTCAAGTTGCGTTTTATCGAAGAAAGTCAGCGTAATTTCGCGTGGCTCAATCGCGTGAAAGAAGATATCCGCGGCGGCGAAGATTATATATTGAACGACCGAATTCGGGCGATACAAAAACCGACCCTGATTATCTGGGGCGACTACGACACGGTGGTGCGCCCCCTGCACGCGCCGGTCTGGCGCGATTCCATCGCCGGATCAAAGATGATCATGCTGAAAAACGTGGGGCATGCGCCGCAGTACGAAGATCCCGCTCGCACTGCAGCGCTCATCCGCGAGTTTCTCGAGTCGCACGACTGATTCCGCGCTTATTTTTTCGCCGCAATGCTGAGATTGCGGTGCACTTCGGCGGCGCATTTGCGGCCTTCGGATATGGCCCAGACAATCAGCGACTGGCCGCGGCGCACGTCGCCGCAGGCGTAGACGCGCGGCAGATTGGTCCGGAACGCTCCGCGCCCGACTTCGCGACCAAACTCGGCCTTCACATTGGAATGGGCGTCCAGTTCGAGGCCCATGGCGACCAGTTGCTCCATCAGACCTTTTTTTGCAGGCCCGCGGTAACCCATCGCCAGTAGAATCAAATCGGCTTCCCACTCGATTTCGCCGCCGGGCACTTCGCTGAATCGGCCATTGGCGTCTTTTTCCACGCGATGACCCACGAGATGCGTCGCTTTGCCGGCGGCGCCGCGGATCATTTTCGGGTTCACGGAAAAGACGCGCTCGACGCCCTCTTCATGCGAGGTTGAGGTGCGAAAGATTTCCGGATAAAGCGGCCAGGGTTCGTCCTCGGAACGTTCGAGCGGGGGGCGGGGCGAACGACGAAAGTTCAGCACCGACGCGGCGCCCTGACGATTGGCCGTGCCTATGCAGTCCGAACCCGTATCGCCGCCGCCGATGACGATGACTTTTTTTCCCGCGGCCGCTATTTGATCGCGCACAGTTTCGCCGGCCGCGACGCGATTCGCCTGAATCAAATAGTCCATGGCGAACTCGACGCCCTTAAGATCCGTGCCTGGAATGTTAAGCGGAATCGGATCTTCTGCGCCCATCGCCAGAATAACCGCATCGTATTTCGCCAGCAGCTCTTCTGCGCTCAGATCGACGCCCACGTTTACGCCGGTCTTAAAGACTACGCCTTCCAGCTCCATCTGCTTGAGGCGGCGGTCAATATGCCACTTTTCCATTTTAAAGTCGGGGATGCCGTAGCGCAAAAGGCCGCCGATCCGGTCCGCCTTTTCCAGCACGGTGACGCTGTGGCCGGCGCGCGCGAGTTGCTGCGCGGCCGCGAGGCCCGCCGGGCCGGAGCCGACAATGGCGACCGTCTTCCCGCTGAGAGTCTCCGCCGGCTTGGGCTCAATCCAGCCTTCTTCAAACCCGCGCTGCACTATTGCGCGCTCAATGCCCTTAATCGCGACGGCCGGATCGGTCAGGCCCAGCACACAGGCCGATTCGCACGGGGCCGGGCAGAGCCAGCCCGTGAACTCCGGGAAGTTGTTGGTGGAGTGCAGATTTTCGAGCGCCTCTTTCCACTTTCCGCGATAGACCAGATCGTTCCATTCCGGTATCAGATTATCCACGGGACAGCCCGTATCGCCGTGACAGAACGGAATGCCGCAGTCCATGCATCGCGCGGCCTGATCGCGCGAGGTTTTATCGTCGAAGGTCTTCTCAAATTCGCGCCAGTGCTTGAGACGCGCCGGAACCGGCTCGTAGGTCTGCGAGGCCCGTTTGAATTCCATGAATCCTGTAGGTTTGCCCATCTTTGCACCTCCCGCCGGATCGGCGGCGGCCTCTTCCACTGCAAAAAACCTTTGCAAGAACCGCGCCGGAGGCCATCTTTCCGGGCGCGGCTGCACCTGTAAAACAAGTACAGGCAGCCTCAGTCCCGCGCCGGGGGCGGCGCGTCCCGAGTCATCACAAAGTCGTTCATGACATAACCGCCG
>JAVHPJ010000163.1:0-8348 GCA_036170535.1 Leptospirales bacterium
TGCATCATCGCCACTTCCAGGGAAACTACGGCTTGTATTTCACCTGGTGGGATCGCTGGATGAAAACCGAACGCGCCGACTATGCGCAAGTGTTTGAAGAAGTTGCGACCCGCGCAAAAGCGGCGCATGCAGCGTCTGGGAAAGCTATAGCAGGAGGCGCCGCATGAAGCGCATACAGGCTCTGCTCGGAATTATTCTGGCTGCCGCGTCGCTCGCAGCGTGCGCGCGCATGGATCGTCTGGACTACACGCGCATCTATTCACGCGCCGGCTGGCAAAAACCGGATCGCGTCATCGAAACCCTGGCCATACCCGTCGGCGCCACGGTCGCAGACATCGGCTCGGGGTCCGGCTACTTCACGCTCGAACTGGCGCGCGCTGTCGGACCGACCGGCCGGGTATATGCGGTGGATGTGGACGCGGCCGCGCTGGAAAAACTGCAGGCGCGCGCCGCGGACGCCGGCATTCACTGGATCGAATCCAGATTGGTAACCGGCGAAGACTCCGGACTGCCGGTGGACGTTAGCCTGGTGTTTCTTTGCAACTCGTATCATCATCTGCCGGATCGCCCGCGCTATTTTGCACGCCTGCGCACGCGGCTGCAGCCCGCGCATCGCGTCGCCGTGGTGGATCATATCCACGATCTGAGCGGCATTTTGCGCCTGTTTGTTTCGACCGGACACTGGACTCCGGAGGATCTGCTTGCGCGCGAAATGCAGGCGGCCGGATACGAGCTGAGCGAACGACATGATTATCTGCCGACGCAGAACTTTCATTTGTATCGCCCCGGATCGCCCGGCGTGAGGCCGGAAAATCGCTTGCGGACGCCGCGGGAGCGCACCCCATAAGGCGACTTCAGATCAGGACGCATCATGCTCGAACTCCAGGCCTATATTCCCACCCTTTACGCGCTGGGCGGCGCCGGCGCGTTGCTTGTTGCGCTATTGCTCATTGCGGATTTCGCGGCCATTCGCGCCCGCCACCCGGCCGGAACGCCGATTCCGCCTGACTTCAGTCGCTTTTACTACCGAGCGGCGCGTGCGCATGCAAACATGAACGAGAGTATCGCAGCCTTTGCTTGCTTTGCGGTGGTCGGCGTCGCGTCCGCAGCTCCGCCGTTCTGGCTTAATCTTTTCGCCTGGATCTATTTCGCCGGTCGCGTCGCCCATATGCTTGCGTATTATGCCAATCTCAAGGCGCCGCGCTCGACGGCCTTTGGCGTAAGCGTCGCCGCGTTGGCCGGGATGTTTGTGTGTATTGTTCTCGCCTGGGTTTCGTGAATCGCCGACGGCGCTTTCACAGTTTCGCGCCGTAAATCTTGCTTGCCGCACTCTGTGCGGCGGCGAAGCTTCAGTATGAGCACCCTCATTCTGGGTCTGATCGTTTTTTATGCGCTGTTCTTCGCGCTGCTCGTGCGACTCTTGCGAGGAACGGTTCAATGATCGCGGGCCACTACGCCGCCGCCCTTGCGCCTGCGGCCCATCGCGTCCCGGCGCCATTCTGGCTGCTGTTGTTATGTGCGCAGATCCCTGAGTTCTTCTGGCTCGCGCTGGCGCTGGCGGGCGTCGAACCCGCCTGGCCGGCTTCGATGCTCGACGCAACCTTCGCTAACCTCCAGGTCGACATGCGCTACAGTCATAATCTGGTTCCGGCCTTGATGCAAGCCGCGCTCACCGCCGTACTGGTCGCCGTGTTCTACCGGCGCCTGAGCGTCGTTTTGTGGTGCGCCGGCCTCGTGGTCGTGCATGTACTTTGCGACTACGTCGTTGGATTTTCGCATCAAGTTTGGTGGTACGCTTCTACGGAAATTGCTCTGAATACTTACCGCACCATGCCCTATGTCGCGGTGCTGATCGAGCTGGCCTTCGCTCTCGGCTGCATCTACTACTTTCAGCGCGTGCGCGCCCGAACTGATCCGGTTCCGCGTCGTCAGCTTGTCGCGCTCTATGCCGCCTTCATAATTGGAATTCTTGCATGGATGCCGGCGGCGCGCGTACCCCTGCGCGTCTGGCTGGGTCTGTAGGGCCGCGCGGGCCAGAGCCGCCGCAAACGAGCTCGCCGACTTTTTACCTTACACTTCGCGCTCGCGCTCGTATGATGGCACGCAGTTCCCTCGTCGCGCAGACTCTGCGCAGCGAGCGCTGGACGGATGCTGCGAATGGGAGGCGATGTGGGTCGGAGTGCATGGGTTTTTTTTGCGACGCTGTTATGGCTCTTGCAATGCGGCGTTGAAAGCGAAGCGTCGCTCGACGACGGCTTGTTTGAGGCGCTTTTGCTGGCGCCCGAACCGCGTCAGTTCGCCGGGTGGGAAACGGCGTCTTTTGCCGCTCTGCGCAGCGTCTCGTTAATGGAAGCGGAGGAACGGCTCGGCCGACATGCGGCGGCCGCCGATTTTTCGGCCGCTGTCGCCGCTCAGCTCGGGGGAGCATTCGGCGGAGCATGGATCAGCGCAGACGATCGCATTCAAGTCGCGCTTGCGGAGTTTCCGTTTCAAAGCGCCGCCGCCCTATCGTCCTTGCAAATTGCACGGCATCAAGCAAGCGTGATGGAGATTGCGGAGCGTATGGATTTGGAGACCTCTGTGGACCTGCACCTGGTCCGTCGATCGATGCAGGAGCTTGAATCAACTAACGCTGTGATCGCCAATGAATTGCTTCAAACCGGTTTACCGCTGTCCGCGGCGATTCAACCGGAATTTAATCGAGTTATTGTTCGCTCTCCGGCGAACCGCGTTCTGACCGCCCGGGAACAGGCGGCCCTGGAAGAATTTCGTTTGCATGGCGACCGCGTCTACTTTGGAACGTACGTCGCTCCGGATAAGACTCGCGAATGCATTTCGCCGTACTGCTATCCGGCTGCGCCTTTTGCGTACCCGCATATAAATCCGCCGCTGCGCGGCGGCGCAATTCTTCTGAAAAATGGCTCCTGGCCCGCCTGTACGGGCGGCTTCATTGCCAGAAGCAAAGTCGACAACTACAAGTATATTATTACAGCAGGACACTGCATCGACAACGTCGGCCAGTACTGGGCGTCCAATCATCAAAATGGCGATACATATGGCATTGGCCACGCGCACAACTTCATCGATGGCGATAGCGACATGGGCATCATTCGAGTCTTTTGGGATGGAACTTTGCCGGCGCCTTTTAATACGCACAACTGGGATCCCCGGAAGTGGGTATTCGTTACGGACTCCGCCGATTCAACGTACGACCCGGACTACGCAATTTCCAGCGTCAGCTACAGCGTAGTGGGACAGCGTGTTTGTACAACGGGCATGGCTACGGGCCAGACCAGCTGCGGCTTCACAACCGAGCTGGGCTACTCGTCAGGGATGCTCGGCACAAAGAACCTGGGGGTCGCAAGCTTCTGCGGGACTGCGGGCGACAGCGGCGCTCCCGTTATGGCTTTCCACGTCGCCTACGGCTTGCATGTAGGCGGCTCCACTCCCTGCAATTCGTACTATCAGGGCATACAGGCGGTGCAGGAGAACATGAACGTCCAGCTCGTATATTGACGAAAGACCGCCGCCTCGCCTCCGCCGTTCAGTCCGAGTAGGTCAGCGAAAAGGCGCCGCGTAAATCGCCCAGTTTATAGCCGACCGCCTGATCGGCGGGATAGCGACTGGCGAGGGCGGCGCGCGTGGCCGCATCTATGGACCCCGCCGCGCCGTGACATTTCAAACAGGTCGCATTGCGGAGCACGATCGGCGCCATGACGCGCAGGCCGTCCGGAGTCCGCTCGTGAACGGGCGCGGGTTCGCCGCCGGCCTGCAGGGTCGCCTGCCAGCGTTGCAGTTGCGCGCGTTCCCATTCGTCGGCTGCATGATCGGGATTGCGCGGTCGATCGCTGATGCGGCGAAAGATCACGCCGCGCTCGGCTGCAATGTGCGCTTCCATCTCCGGCGATACGCGTGCGCAGACATCAATCGCCCCGACCGCGCCGCCGGCTGCGATAGCCTTTTGCAGTTCGCCCTGTAGCTGCGTCTGAAATTCGGCGAAGAGCCGCCCGGCGCGCTCGACGCGCTCGGCGTCATCGGCGCGGCAGGCGACCAGGCTCGCAGCAAAAATCGGCGCGATCAGTAAGGTTCTAACGCTGCGTTTCATTTTCGGTTTCCTCCGAGATTACGGCGCATATTCGCACGAGTACAGCTTGCTCTGAAATACAGGCGCAAGGATCAGGCGTCGCTGCCATACAATCGCGGTCGCAACTGCGCTGATTTGTTCTCCGGAGTCGACAAAAATCGCCCGGGCCTCGCCGCCGCCCGTTCGCGGCACGCGAAATACCACGCTGGGCGAGGGATGCGCGTCGTCGCTTTTATGGCGCATAAAATCCAGATCGCTGTAGTGCGCTGGAATGTAGAGCCAGTCGCCGTCGCGCATTATGTTGTCCTGTCCTTTAAACTCTGCGATCGTTTCGCGTTCGCTCAGACTTCCGTCCGGCGCGCGACGATAGCGATACAAGCGGTCTTCACGAGTGCTGGATACAAAAACATGTTCGCCATCGATGAGGACGCTGTTCGGAAAGGCGAGTTCCTCCGCCGCGATACGCCAGGCGCCCCGGCCGTCAAAGAACAGCACGTTGGCTCGCTTCAAGCGAAACATGAGCTCGAACAAACTGCCGCGCGACGCCTGATCATTGGTAATGTAAAACGATCCGTCCTCCGCAACGGCCAGATCGTTCGGCGAGCTGAGCAGTTCGCTCGTATGCGTGGTCTCGTATTCCAGGGCGTCGGGCAGTACCCGGTAGGCGGCGACGCCGTGCCACGGGCCCTCCGGCGTTTTGTCGTGCACAATTACGTACAGGCGCACGGCGTCCGGCCCGCGCCGGATGTCCATGCCATGCGGACGAAATTCGAATCCGGCCGGTTCGCCGCGGCGCGGCAAAACCTGCGCGGCGCCCGTTTCCGGATCGACTGCGTAGATATCGCCCTGCGGCGTCCAGTTGCGGCGGTCATGCGTTGAAACGAGCAGGCGCGTCCGGCCGACACTGAAATCCAGGGCCATGTCTTCCGGTCCCGGCCCGACTGGAACAGCGTGGCATGTCAGCGGCGGCGCCTCCGGGAGCGCGCTTGCGCAGTGCAGGGTCGCAAAAAGCGTTACTGCCAGTCCGAGACTGCGTCTCACTGTGAAGCTGAAGTCCAGGCCGAAGAGCATGTCGTACAGCTTCGCCTGCTCCGGGGCGCGTCGACCCTTTTTGTCGGGTCTCTGCGTAAAATGCGACGCACGGTTTTTGCCTGCGGCCGGTTTTGCTCTTGCCGTAGCGCGCCAGTCAGTTCAGGACAGAACCTCGCTCCTTGTTTGCGTCGAGCGATTGAATATGCCGGAACGGGAAAACTACAAAAACTCCGCATTGTATCGGCTGTTAAACGAGGCGCTGCCGCCAATTGCGCGCATCGAACAGGAATTGAACGACGTCGCTCCGGCGCTCGTCGGCGAGATGATTCGCCGGGAGCCGGATACGGTGTTTCTCCTGGATTATTACTTCCGACTGTTGCCGCGCGGCGTGGGCGGGCGCGTGGTCAGCGCGCCGGAGTTCCCCCTTGAAGCGGCGCTCGAACTTTTCAATTGCCAGTTGATTCGCTACTATCGGGCCCATCTTAACGGCGCCGAGCACTCTCTGGCTTACGCCTCCATCCTGGAATCCTACTGGAGCGATGTGGGCGCGGATCGCCTGGGCCAAATGTTTCGCGCACTGCTGAAATCCGGCACCACCATGCACGACGCGGCCGTACTGATTCTGAAAGACATGGATCTGAATCACCTGCTGAATCTGCAGCAGGACCCGCAATTTTCCAGTCCGGCGATGCTTCAGTTGTTCAAGGAACTGGGCGGCGGTGTGGAGCGCCTGCTTCACGAAAACCTGGATCTATTCGACTTCGCCTATCGGCTTGCTTCGGACCTGAAAGACGAAGCCTACATGAGCTTCCTCGACGAGTTCACGCTGTTCATTGTGCAATTGCGTGTTGCACGGACGCTCGCCGACGACGTTGGCAAGAAACTCGGGCCGGACGGCCGGGCGCCGCTGGCCCTTCTGGTAAAAATGCTGGAAGATATTCCCGGCAACTCTCAGCGCCTCGCCCTGGAACTCTTGCGTCAGCGCGGGCAGGTGGACGCGGCGCTCGTGGAAAGTCTGCTGCGTATGCAGTCTGAAAGCGGCGCGCTGGATTAATTCGAGCGGAATAAGTCTTGCTGCAAAGCCGATCGGCCGCGAGCCTGGCAATGTCATGTCGGTCGCTACCACAGAAGTTTTATCCGCCCTTGAGGACTGCGCGCGTCGCGACGCGAGTCCGGACCTCGCCCATGCGCAGGCCGTCCTGGACGATCCGGCCCTGCCGCTGGATCGCCTGCTGGCCATCGCCGCCCTGCCGCGCGAACGGCATTTTGGTCGTCGCGTGCAGGTCCATATACTGAACAATGTGCGCAACGGCTACTGCCCGGAAGACTGCGGCTATTGCGCGCAGCGCAAGGACGAGTCCGCGGCCGAAATTCCCGCCTACGCCGCCAAAAGCGAAGCGGAGATTCTTGAGGAAGCGCGCGTGGCTTACGAGTCGGGCGCCTATCGCTACTGCCTGGTCAGCGCCGGGAGGGGGCCCGCGGAACAGAGCGCAGAGCGTCTGGCGGAATTAATTCGCCGGATCAAAGCCGAATATCCCTTGCAGATTTGTCTCTCAGCCGGCATAATCAAGAATCCCCGCATTGCAGAGACCTTGAAGGCCGCCGGTCTGGATCGCTATAATCACAATCTGAACACTTCGCGCGAACACTACAATGCGATCTGTTCCACGCACGACTACGACGATCGCCTCGCCACGCTCCAGCTCATGTCCGGCGCGGGCGTGTCGCTGTGCAGCGGCGTAATCGTCGGCATGGGCGAAAGCTCCCGGGATCTGGTAAACGTCGCAGCCGACCTCGCGCGCCTGGGCGCCCCGTCGATCCCGGTGAATTTTTTTCTGCCCGTGCCCGGTCACGCGATCGAAAAGCCCTCCGCGCTCACGCCCGAGTATTGCGTGCGGGCGCTTGTTTTATTTCGACTGATGAATCCCCGTGCAGAGATCCGCATGGCCGCCGGGCGGGAGCTGCATATTGGCGCCCTGCAGGCGCGCGCGCTGGAAGCGGCCAACTCGCTGTTTGTAAGCGGTTATCTTAACGTGAAGGGATCGGACGCCGCCGAAACCTATGCAATGATCGAGGCGGCCGGCTTTGAGGTGGATGCCAGCGATAGCGACTTTGCCGCTCGGCGCGCCGCCGTCCGCAGCGCCGCCGGAGCGGCCGGTGCGCCTGAACTTCAGATGAAAAAGCTCGAAGAACTCCGTCCCTTCGGCGGTTGATCCGGGCCCCTGGCTTATCGACCGACCGGCGCGGGCCGATACTCAATGGAGACGGCCATGCGCACCTACTTGCTTCAAGACGGTCGGTTGCTCGCGGGGGACGGCTCGTCGGCCTTGCCCGCGCTGTCGCTGACCGGAAACGTCTGGCTGCACGTGACGACGGAAAGCGAGCCGGGGCTCAAGGCGGCGCTGGGCGACTTGCCGGTGCACGCGTTGACGATCGAAGATGCGCTGAACCCCAACACGCGGATCAAGAAAGAACGCTTCGACGAGTACATCTTTTTTGTGTTTCGCGGCTTTCATCTGGATGAGTTGCGGCTCCATTCCAAGAATTTCGCCTGCATCCTGATGGGACGCCTGCTGATTACCGTTACGCACGACGATCGCAACACGATTCTCGAC
Source organism: Leptospirales bacterium (assembly GCA_036170535.1). Taxonomy (GTDB): domain Bacteria; phylum Spirochaetota; class Leptospiria; order Leptospirales; family Leptonemataceae; genus SSF53. Next base: position 7,732 of record JAVHPJ010000163.1, read on the forward strand.
CTGATTCAGAACTGCGCCTACGCCCAGAGCCTCCTCGACCGGGGGCCGGAATACATCGTCCACCGGATTATGGACGTGGAAACGGACCACACCTTGAATCTGATCCATCAGCTCGAGGATACGGTGGATGGTTACGAAGAGGAAATCTACCGGCAGAATCTGAACGTGCCCTTTACGGAATTATTTATCCTCAAAGGCGTTTTGCAGCACATAAAGCGAGTGTTTCGCGCGCACCAGGAGATAATCGAAACGCTGCTCCGTCAGGAGAGCTTTGCAGTCGATTCCCACGCCTTTTTTCGCGACGTAAACGACCACTCGATTCGCATTCTGGACGGCGTGGACGCCATTATCGAATCGATCTCAAACGTGCTGGAAGCGTACAATACGCTCAGCACGCGCAATACAAACGAAATTATCAAGACGCTTACAATCCTGTCGGCGATTATCCTGCCGATCAGTCTGGTGGCGGGCGTATTCGGCATGAACTTTCCGAACTTGCCGCTGGCCAATCTGGGGCATGGCTTCTGGATTTCACTTGCGCTCATGGGCGCGATCGCGGGCGGAATGATGCTCCTCTTCCGCCTGCGACGCTGGATCTGAGCCGCAGTCCGCCCCTG
>JAVHPJ010000164.1:0-1813 GCA_036170535.1 Leptospirales bacterium
ATATTCCAGTATTCCATAGAATATACAAAGCATGGGCGCCGGCCGCCGTCAAGCCCGCGGGCCTTGACTTTTGCATTATTCTACGCTATTGTAGAATAATGGGGCAGGGCGGATCGATAAAGGCGCAGGTGTTCGAAGAACTTTCCCGGATCGGCCGGGCGGTCGGGAATCCGGTGCGCCTCGAGCTGCTCGATTTTCTGGCCCAGGGCGAATGCACGGTCGAGCGGCTGGCGGAGAAATGCGGGCAGAAGATCGGCAATGTCTCCCAGCACCTGCGCGCACTCGCCCGCGCCGGTCTGGTTCAGACCCGCCGCGACGGGGTGTTCATCTACTACTCCGCGCATCCGGCGAGCGGCGCGCTCTTTGATGCGCTCGGCGCGGCGGCGGCGGCCTGTTCGCCCGTCGTGCAGACGGCGCTGCGCACCTACTACGAGGCGCCGGAGCAAACGGTGCGCAAGTCGGCGCGGGAGCTGCTCGCCGCTGTCAAGGGGCGCAAGGCGCTGCTCCTCGACGTACGCCCGCGCGACGAGTACGCGGCCGGCCACATCGCCCACGCGATTAACGTGCCCCTGGCGGAACTCAAGACGCACTTAAAAGAACTGCCTAAGAACGCCGAGATCGTCGCGTACTGCCGCGGTCCTTTTTGCGTGCTGTCCGTCGAAGCTGTGCGCGTCCTCAGTAGCGCCGGCTTTCGCGCGAGTCGTCTGGCGGAGGGGTATCCGCAGTGGAAGGCGCGCCGCCTGCCGGCGGAAGTCGGCGCCAAAGGACTTGTTCAATGAGAATGCGTCTCAGTATCTGGTCAGAATGTCGCAAGTTTGCAGGTCGCGGCCGCTCGCGTTCGTCGGGGCCATCGCCCTCCTGTCCCTGATTCCCGGTCAGGTATTTGCCTTTCACGGTTTGTTCCCGACCGCTTACGGCGCCCGCGCGGCCGGCATGGGCGGCGCCTTCACCGCAGTCGGCGGCACGGCCCTGGATCTCGCGCTGAATCCGGCGCACCTGGCGCGCAACGACAGCTGGTTTGACGCCTCCCTCGCGACGAACTTCGCGGAACTGGAATACAACGACCGCTACGCCGACCCTGTGCGCGGGACCGGCTACGAAACGCGTCGGCGCACGCGGCCGATCGCGCCCTTTCCGGCGCTCGGCTTCACCGTCGGTCACGATCGCTGGGGTTGGGGCGCAGCGCTGTATCTGGCCGGCGGGGGCGGCGGACAATATGACGACCTTTTACGCGCGCCTGCCGCCGATCGAAATCTGGCCGGCGAGTCGGGACTCCTGCGCGAAAACGTGGACTTTCGCTTTCTCCTCGTGAAGTTCTCGCCCGGCGCAGCGTATGCGTTAACCGACTCGCTGCGCATCGGTTTTGCGCTCGATGTCGCGTATTCGCGCCAGTATCTGGATCGCGAAACGCGCGATGCGAGCGGTCTGCGCACCGTACCCGGCGGCCTGCACTACCGCTCCGATCCGGCCTTTGCGCCCGGCTGGAAGGCCGGCCTGGTCTGGCAGACGACGCCGAATTTGAAACTCGCGTATTCGTATGAAGCCGGCTTACGCTTGCCCTTCGACGGAGAAATGCGCGTCGATTCTAACGTTGCGCAAGTTCCCGCCGGCGCGCGCGTCTCGCGCCGCCTGCGGTGGCCCGATCGGCACAACCTGGGCGCGGCCGTGCAATTCGGTTTATGGACTGTCGCGCTGGATGTGCGTCGCGTCGCGTGGTCGCAGTATTTTACCACGATGCGCTTTGTCCTCACGGATGCCCGCATACCGCTCCCGCTCGGAGTCGCTTCCAATCAAATCGCCATGGGATTGCGCT
>JAVHPJ010000165.1:0-36513 GCA_036170535.1 Leptospirales bacterium
GCGATTTTCCGGGCACGCACGTGGTGCGACTCGAAACGAACTACCGCTCCACGGGCCGGATCCTCGCCGCCGCCAATGCGGTGATCCGCAACAATGCGCAACGCACCGGGAAAACCCTGCGCTCGGTCGCGGGTCCGGGCGAAAAGTTAAAAGGGGTTCTGGGACGCGACGAAGTGCGCGAGGCCGAGCTGGTCTGCGAAGAAATCCGGCGCATGACCTTAAAGGGCGGCCGCGATCCCGGACACTTTGCGATTCTGTTTCGCACGAACTTTCAGTCGCGCGCCTTTGAGCAGGAGCTCCGCAATCGCAATATTCCGCATCATGTGGTGGGCGGTTACAAGTTCTTTGATCGCCGCGAGGTGCGCGACATGATCGCCTATTTGCGCGCCATCGCCAACCCGCGCGACGAAACGGCGCTCACGCGCGTTATCAACCGGCCGCGACGCGGCATCGGCGAAGGCTCGATTGCGAAAATCGGCATGTACATCATCAACGACGCCAGCGAGGACAAGCTCGATTTCTGGACCGTGCTGGAACGCGTCGTATCCACGCCCGGACTCATCGACGGACTGCGTCAGGACACGGTGGCAGCCATTTATGAGTTCATGGAGTTTTTACAGAAGTACCGCACAAAGTTCGGTCAGGCCAAAAAACTCGCGCCCGTGCTGGCCGAGCTGATTCGCGAATTGAACTTTGAGGCGGAGTTTCGCCGCGAAGGCGACAACGACGCGGCCGTGCGCGCGCGCACCCTGAATCTTTCGGAACTCGTGAACATGTTGGGCTTTCTGGAAGACAACTGGGAGGAATCGGAACCGCCTACGATCTTTGACTTTCTCGCGCGCATCAGCATGATGGCCAACGATCAGGAAGACGAGTCGCCGCGCGGGCGGGTGCAGCTTTTGACGCTGCATCTTTCCAAGGGCCTTGAGTTTCCGGTCGTGTTTTTAACCGGCCTGGAAGAAGGCCTGTTTCCGGGCGCGCGCAGCCTGGAAGAAGCGCGCGACAAGGAGGCCGCCCTGGCGGAAGAGCGGCGGCTTTTTTACGTGGGGCTGACCCGCGCCAAAGAAGAACTGTACCTCACACTCGCCGGTTCGCGCCGGAAATTTGGCGAGGCGCAAATCACCCAACCGTCCCGCTTTCTGGACGAGCTGCCGCCCGATTCCATCGAGTGGATTACGCGCGAAGAAGACGGCGCGGAACCCCAAAACGCCTTGACCGACTTTCTGGACGGACTTAAGTCCTTATCCTGATCCCCTGGATCGACCCCGGACTGAGCGAGACGTTCAGCGCAAAGGAGCGAAACATGCCTTCGAACGAGTTCCTGATTTTTGGCGGCCTGATCGCCGTATTGATCTCCGTGCTCTCCGGCGCTTTCACCCTGCTGATCGGCTACATTTTGTTTCGCGCCAAACTGAAAGCGAAACTCGAGGCCGAAATCGACGAACTATCGCTCACTTTAAAAGACAAGCTGCGGGAAGGCGTGCTCGAAGCCGGAAAGGAACTGATGCCCGAGTTTCGTGAGGAAGTGCGCGAAGGCTTCAAAGAGGCGCTGACCCAGGCGCTGAGCGGTCAACTGCTGGAAGAAACGGCGCGCTCCATGGCGAAAAACAGCACCAATATAATGGAGACCGGGCTCAACCTGCTGCTCGGCAAATCGACGGAAAAAAGGAGTTAGCCCGCATTTTCAGAAAGCTCCAGCCATGCTCCGGCGACGCGCAACGCGCAACGCGCAACGCGCAACGCCCGTTAGTTCGTCGCGCCGCCGGGTTGGGTTGCACCGGGCTGTGCGGCCCCGGGCTGGACTGCGCCCGGTTGACCCGGGCCAGGCCGGGCGCCGCCGGGAGCGCCTTCGTTGGGCCGCTGGCCCTGAATCAAAAACGGATCCGACTCGGACGCCGGCACGTCGCCGCGATTCTGACTGTTGCGACGCGGCAGTGAATATTCGTTATAAAAACTATCCGTATTGAGCTTCGCCGACTCTTCCAGCCAGATTGAGCGGCGCTCGCTGATCAGCCGATTGTAGTTGTCCTGGTGAATTTCCAGCAGTTTTAATTCCGCCGGAACGGCGAGGTTGCGCGTCTGGATTTCGCCGGGGATCAGACGGCGGCCAATCATGTTAATTAAGAGCTTCAACACGCGTTCAAAGTCGCTCGGCTGTTCGGCTTCTTCGGGATTGCGCACGTCGTCGTAGGTGACGACCTGATACTGAGCGCGTTCTTCGCGCGGCAGTTTCGCTTCCACCAGCGCAAGCAACGCAAAACGTCGCGCACGTCGAATGCGTTTTAAGCCCTCGCGATAAAACGAAATCTGATTCGCGTGCAGGCGCGGGTTGATATTGGCGCCGCGCGTATGAAACGAGCGCGAGGTCTCCAGATCGCGAAAGCCCAGGCGCAAAAGATGCCGTGCGCTTTGATCGCGCGTACGCACGACCAGCGGAGCGGATTCTTCGAGCAAGGCCCAGGTGGTTTCGAGATAACGTTCGAGGAGCTTGCGATAGGCCTGCTGTAATTGATTCTGGGCCTCGCGCAGTTCCCGATAGGTGCGGCCGTAATTGCCCTGCAGATACCAGAGGTTGGCGTAAAAATCGTGGGTCAGCGCCTTACGATACTGTTCCACCAGTTCCGCGCGCAGGCCGTTCGGCGAACCGTCCGGCATGGTCAGCGGCATATTGGACAGCGCGATATCGAAGAAGCGAATATCCTGACGACTCTGCTCGATCAGGATGCCCATGTTGGTCAGGTCCGGCGCCTGGGCGCCGGCGGGGGGCGGCAGGAGCAGAACTGCAAAGAGCGCATATGAGCAAAGCCGTGCGAGGGCCCGCCGACGGCGCGGCCGGCGACTGCGGCGACCCGCGGCCGGCAAGAATGTGGCAATCCAATCGAACACGATTTTGTCCGCGCGGCGGCGAAGGCTCGCCCCCTTGTAGTATCGGATGATTATTCCAGGGAGTTGAAAAAGTCCAGCCGCATTGCGGCTCAGAGCTCGTCCGCGAGTTCGCCGCGCACCAGGTCGGCGTAGCTTTCACGCCGCCGGATCAGCCGGGCCTGCGGCGGGCCGTCCGGCGGGCTTTCCACTAAAACCTCCGCCGGCCGGGGACGCGAATTATAGTTGGACGCCATCACAAAGCCGTAAGCGCCGGCCGAGGCCAGGCACAACAGATCGCCCGCGCCCGCGCGCGGCAAATCGCGATCCTTTGCAAAAAAATCCCCGGATTCACAAACCGGGCCGACAAGATCAGCGCGCTGACGATCGGCGAGCAAGGCCTCCCGCGCCGGCCAGATCGAATGATAGGCCTCGTAAAGCGTGGGGCGAATCAAGTCGTTCATGCCCGCGTCGACGATGATAAAGCGTTTGCCCTCGTTCTCTTTTACGTACAGCGTACGGGTCAAAAGCGCGCCGGCCGCCCCCACCAGGGACCGACCCGGTTCAAAGACCAGGGTCGCCTCTGGAAAGGGCAGTTCCTCGGCCAGAAGGCGCACATAATCGGCCGGATCCGGCGGCGCCTCTCCGCCGTAGGCGATGCCCAGGCCCCCGCCCACATCCAGGTGCTCCAGGTGCAGCCCCTCGGCCCGCAGCGCCTCGACCAGACGTCGCAATACGCGGGCCGCATCGCGAAAGCCGCTCAGGCCCAACAACTGCGAGCCAATATGAAACCCAATGCCGATCGGTTCCAGGCCCGGCAGCTCGCGCGCCAGGCGAAAGGCCGCCAGCGCCTCGCCGTGCGGAATGCCAAATTTGCTTTCTTTTAAGCCGGTGCTGATGTAGGGATGCGTGGCGGGATCGACATCCGGGTTAATGCGCAGACTCAAACGCACGGTGCGCCCGGCGCGACTCGCAATCGCGGAAAGGGCGTGCAGCTCCGCCACGGATTCTACGCTGAAGAGCAAAATGCCGGCAGCGAGGGCCTCTTCGATTTCGTGCGGACTTTTGCCGACGCCGGAGTACACGATTCGATCGGCGGGAAATCCAGCCTTGAGAACGCGGTAGAGTTCGCCGCCGCTGACAATATCCGCGCCGGCGCCCTGCTCGGCCAGCAAGCGCAGGACGCTCAGGTTCGAGTTCGCCTTTACCGCATAACAAATCAGGTGTTTGCGGCTCGCCGCGCCCGAGCGATAGGCCGCGAAGCGCTCCAGGATGCTTTTCGCCGAATACACATAGAGCGGCGTCCCGTACTGTACGGCCAGGTCCTCCAGAACCACGCCGTCCATCACGAGCCGCCCGTTCGAATATGCCAGGGGACTGATCAATACATCCTGCATAGCGGTTAACGCTTCAGCCATTTCTGCCGACCCTCTATATATGATAGCCCGTGCTTCGAGCAGACGGCGTATTGCGCTGCCCTTCCGCCTGCCTTCCGGTCAGCGACCGACCGCTCCGGCGCGATCCGCGACGTCCTGGACCACTTCGCTCCGGGCCCCGGCCGCGGCAAGCAGAGCCCGGAGCCGCCTCCGCCGGCTCGGTCTTGCGCTCGCTGCAGGTTTGCTTCTGAGCGCCGGCCTGGTTGCAGAAACAAACGACGGCGCCGCCACAACGCCGCGCCGCGACCCAACGGAAGAAACGTCCTTCTTTTTTGGCGATGGCGCCGACCTGGATCGCCGCACCGGCGACGACGTCTACAATCACGCCTTTGATCGCGGCGATTCAAGCTCCGGCGTTCAGGAAGAAACGACCGACACGGGCCGCTGGGTCGACGCCGACATCACGAATCTCTTTCCCGATCTACAGGTGATCGACCAGGTCAGCGCTGAGTCGTCGCTGCAACGCCTCGAGACTGCACGCCGGCTCTTCAACGAAGCGCGCGGTATTTTACTCGCCGGCGAAGGCGCAGCGCGGGCGGAACGCCAGCGGCTCACCCAGGAAAAAACTCTGCAGGGCTGGCAGGCGATCGATCGCGAAGATTCCATCCGGCGGCGGGAAAACCAGATTCTGAGCCGCAGCCGCGTAGAAGCCGTTGGCTATCTGGTACGGGCGATGAACACAATGGATCAGGTGCGCAACCCGACTGTCGCCGCCTCGACTCAGTATATGGATCTTTTGACCAACATCTACCGCCAGTACGTGAAGCAGCAGTTCCAGCTGCGCAACTTTACCCACTGCGTCGAGGTGCTCGAGAACTACTTACGCTTGCGCCCCGAACATGCTCGGGATCCGGAAGCGCATCGGCTCCTGGCCGCGTGTTATCGCTACCACGAAGTGCTGGCGCGGCGGATGCAGGACATCCGCTCGGCCATGGATTTCAAACGTAAAAAGAACGAACATCTGCTGCTTTATGCGCGCCTCGCCTTTGGGCCGGAGTCGCCGGAATTCGCAGCGATCAAGCGCGGAGTCGATCGCGACCTTCAGGTAAACGAGATCGAAAGCTGACCCGGGGCCGCCGCGGGCCCGGTTCTGACCCCCTTTCCCCGGCCTTGTTAACGTTTTTTTTCCCGGCAAATCGGATTCTGTCTCATTCTTCAGGGTTGACAGGCGCCGGAAGCGGCCTGATCTTGCCTTCCCCGCGGCCGGGCATACGACATAAGGATCAGAGCGGAACACGGAATTCTTACAAAACTCGTCATTTTTCATTGACCCGATTTTTTAAGTTTTTCGACTTTGACTCGATCCATGTGACATAATTCCAGGCCTCCACGGGAATCGTTGGAATACGAGCAAGGGATTCAGCGGTTCGGATCAACGCGACATAATCCAGCAGACGCTGCGCCGGACGGGGAGCGCGGCGCCTGACAGGCGAAAGAAATATTCGCTTTACGGATATGTAGTAGTTCGCTTCTTTGCAGAGCGGGCGCGCACCGAACCACGGCAGTTAAGGGAGCACAGTATGCGCATCAAACGTTACTATACATCGAACATCGAAAACCGTCGCGGACCGGGCGAGGCCCACTTAAATACGGCCGTCTGGGAACTCTTCCCCTGGGCCGCGCGCGTCTCGAAGATTGTAAATCCGGACGGCAAGGCCGTCTTTGAAGCTCCCGCCGTTGACGTTCCCGAGGGCTGGTCCCAGGTCGCGGTTGATATTCTCGCGCAGAAATACTTTCGCAAGGCCGGCATCCCCGCGGTTACCCGCGCCGTTCCCGAAGACGATGTGCCTGAATGGCTGTGGCGCCGCGTTCCGGACGAAGCGGCGCTGGCCGCCCTCCCCGCCGAGCAGCGCTACATCGGCGAGACCAGTGCTAAACAGGTCTTTCATCGGCTGGCCGGCTGCTGGGCCTACTGGGCCTTCAAACACAAGTACTTTGATAACGAAGCGGATGTACGCGCCTTTTACGAGGAACTCGTGTACGTGCTTGCATCGCAAACAGCGGCGCCCAATTCCCCGCAGTGGTTCAACACCGGCCTGCATTGGGCCTATGGCATCGACGGCGCCGGGCAGGGTCACTACTACGTAGACCCGGCCTCCGGCGTACTCACGCGTTCTAACTCGGCCTACGAGCATCCCCAGCCGCACGCCTGCTTTATTCAATCGATCACGGACGACCTCGTAAACGAAGGCGGCATCATGGATCTGTGGGTGCGTGAAGCGCGCCTCTTCAAATACGGCTCCGGCACCGGCACAAACTTCTCCAATTTGCGCGGCGAAGGCGAGCCGCTGTCCGGCGGCGGCAAAAGCTCCGGTCTCATGAGCTTTCTGAAAATCGGCGATCGCGCCGCCGGCGCCATCAAATCGGGCGGCACCACGCGCCGCGCAGCGAAGATGGTCAGCCTGGATATGGACCATCCGGACATCCACGAGTTTATCAACTGGAAAGCGATCGAGGAGCAAAAGGTCGTGGCGATGGTCGCCGGTTCAAAGCTCGCCAATCGCCATCTCAACGCGATCATGAAAGCCGCCCATGCCGGCGCCGATCCGGCCGGCCGTTTCGAGCCGTCGAAAAATCCGGAACTCAAAAAGGCGATCAAGGAAGCGCGCAAAGTGGAGATTCCGGAAAGCTACATCCGCCGCGTGCTGGATCTGGCGCAACAGGGCTTCACCTCGATCCTGTTTGAAGAGCTCACCACCGACTGGCAGAGCAAGGCCTACCAGACCGTTTCCGGACAGAATTCGAACAACTCCGTGCGCATCACCAACGACTTCATGCGCACGGTGGAAACCGACGGCGATTGGTCGCTGTACTGGAGAACGGAGCGCGAACGCGCTCAGGCGGAAAACCGCGCCCCGCGGCCGTACCGCACGCTGAAAGCGAAAGAACTCTGGAATGAAATCGCCTACGCCGCCTGGGCTTCGGCCGATCCTGGCGTACAATACGATACGACCATCAACGAGTGGCACACCTGCCCCGCGGACGGCCGCATAAACGCCTCAAACCCCTGCTCCGAATACATGTTCCTCGACGATACGGCCTGTAACCTTGCGTCGATGAACCTGATGAAGTTTCTGAACGTCGAAACCGGCGAGTTCGACGATCTCGCCTATCGCCACACGACGCGCATTCTGACGATCGTGCTGGAAGTCTCCGTCACCATGGCGCAGTATCCTTCGGCGAAAATCGCAGAACTCTCTTATGTATTCCGCACCCTGGGTCTGGGCTATGCGAATCTCGGCTCGCTGCTGATGGTGCTCGGCATTCCTTACGATTCCGATCGCGGCCGCGCCATCTGCGGCGCGCTAACCGCCATCATGCATATGAACTCGTATGCAACCAGCGCAGAAATGGCCAAAAAGCTGGGACCGTTTCAGGGCTACGCAAAAAACCGCGACTCCATGCTGCGGGTCATTCGTAATCACCGCCGCGCGGCATACAACGTTCCGGCGTCCGAATACGAAGGCCTTACAACTCCACCGCTCGGCATTGATCCGGTCCATTGCCCGGACTATCTGTTAAAAGCTGCGCGCGAAGAATCCGACCGGGCGCTCAGCATGGGCGAAGAATTCGGTTTCCGCAACGCCCAGGTCACCGTGCTCGCGCCGACCGGCACCATCGGTCTTGTGATGGATTGCGACACGACGGGCATTGAACCGGACTTCGCCCTGGTAAAATACAAGAAGCTGGCCGGCGGCGGGTATTTTAAGATCATCAACCAGACTGTTCCGCCGGCGCTGGGTCGCCTGGGCTACTCCGCGACGCAGGTCGATGAGATCATCAAATATTGCATCGGCCACGGCACGCTCAAAACGGCGGCGACGATCAATCACGCACGCCTGCGCGAAAAAGGCTTCACCGACGACGTCCTGGAGCGCATCGAAGGCGCGCTTAAGACCGCGTTTGACATAAGCTTCGTGTTCAACAAATACACGATCGGCGAAGCCTTTTTGCGCAACACCCTCGGTCTTGGCGACGAGATCGACGGCATGGATTTTAATTTGCTCGAGCGCCTGGGCTTCTCACGGGAAGACATTCGCCTGGCGAACGACCATGTGTGCGGAACCATGACCATCGAGGGCGCGCCCCACCTGAAGCAGGAGCACTATCCGATCTTTGATTGCGCCAACAAGTGCGGTCGCTACGGCAAACGTTTCCTGAACTGGCAGTCGCACATTCGCATGATGGCGGCGGCCCAGCCTTTCCTCTCCGGCGCAATTTCAAAAACCATCAACATGCCGGAAGAAGCGAGCGTAAAAGAGGTCGAAGAGGCCTACATGCTCTCCTGGAAGCTGATGAACAAAGCGGTTGCGCTCTACCGCGACGGCTCCAAGCTTTCGCAGCCGCTCAGCATTAAGTCCGACGACAGCGACGAAGAAGACGAAGAGAAAACGGACAATGCGGGCGGAGCTGCAGTCAGCAGCGTTGCCGCCGCCGCTCCAAAATCCGCTGTCGAACAGGCCGCCGAGAAGATCGTCTATCGCTATATGGCCAAACGCCGGCGCCTGCCGGATCGTCGCGCGGGTTACACTCAGAAAGCGGTGGTTGGCGGTCACAAGATTTATCTGCGCACCGGCGAATACGAAGACGGTCGCCTGGGCGAGATGTTCCTGGATATGCACAAAGAAGGCGCGGCCTTCCGCTCGCTCATGAACTCCTTCGCAATCGCGGTGAGTCTGGGTCTGCAATACGGCGTGCCGCTTGAAGAATACGTCGATGCCTTTGTATTCACGCGCTTTGAGCCGAACGGCATGGTGACCGGCAATCCGCACATTCGGATGTCGACTTCCATCATCGACTACGTATTTCGCGAACTGGCCATCACCTACCTCGGTCGTCACGATCTGGCCCAGGTGCAGCCGGAAGACCTGCGCGCGGATGCGGTCCGCTCGCCGGCTTCGGCGCTGCGCGACGCTCCGCGCGGTCGCCTGGAATCGACGGCGCCCGCGGAAGATATCTTTGGCGGCGACGAGGCCAGCTTCGCTGCTGGCGACGCTGGCGCGATCGATGCGTTTGGCGGCGCCGGCGAACCCAGCCCGGCCAGCGATCGGCTGTCCTGGATGCCGGATGCGCCGATCGCAAGCGGCGTGGATTCCAAACCGGCCTCCGCCGTGATGACGATTTCACGAGCGAAGTCAATCGAGATGGCGAAAATGCAGGGCTACGAAGGCGATCCCTGCGGCGAATGCGGCCAGTTCACTCTTACGCGTAACGGCAGCTGCATGAAGTGCGTCTCCTGCGGCGCGACGACCGGCTGCAGTTAAGCCGGCAAAGCCGACGTTCAGAAAAACAGCAAAACCGGCGGGAACCACCCGCCGGTTTTTTTGTGGAAATGCGCGCCGCGCGCGCCGGGGCTATGCACCTGTCAGGCCGCGAACCCAGCCAGCGTTTTACTGCAAGGCCCCGACATAGTTGCCCAGCTCCATATTCTGGGGCCGAGAGAATACAATTTGCACATCATTGATGTAACGATGCGCAAAGCCCACTTCACAAAAGAGAAAGTAATACCGCCATTTGCGAATAAAGGTTTCGTCAAAGCCGAGCGCGCGCACTTCGTCGAGCCGCGCCTCGAAATTCAGTCGCCAGTCGCGAAGGGTGCGCGCATAGTGCAACCCGATGCTTTCGACATGCACCGCCTGCAGATCGCCGGTGCGGTCAAGGCTCTGCAGCGTTTCACGCAACGAAAGCAACAGCGATCCCGGGAAGATATGCTTTTTGGTAAAGTCCATGGAATGCAGGTAGCGGCGATAATACGGGTCCGGAAATGTAATGGCTTGAATACACATGATTCCGTCGCGTTTTAACACGCGCGCGCACTTGCCAAAGAAGGCGTCGAGATACTCCCACCCTAAGGCCTCTACCATTTCGATAGAGACAATGCGGTCAAATTCGCCCTCCAGATCGCGATAGTCCTGGAAACGAAACTCCACCAACTTATCCACGCCGTCGCGCAGCGCCCGCTCGCGGGCCCAGGCCAGCTGTTCTCGTGATATGGTAATGCTCGTGACGCGGCAGCCGTAGGTGCGCGCCGCGTAGCAGGCGAATCCGCCCCAGCCCGATCCAATCTCAAGCAAATGAACGCCCGGCCCCAGTTGCAGTTTCTCGGCAATCATGCGGAACTTCATCAACTGGCTGTCGTGCAGACTCGACCGCTCATCCGGATACACGCCGGCCGAATACGCCATCGTCTCGTCCAGCCAGAGCTGAAAGAACTCGTTTGAAAGATCATAATGATCGGAAATATTCTTCCGGCTCATCGCCCGCGTATTGGCCCGCAGGAAATACGAAAACTTGTTCCAGAACGTCAACGGGCCCGTCACCAGACCGCGCGCAATGCTGTGCGAAAAGCTGGGCGTTGTGCGCGAATTGCGCATAAACCAGGCGAGCGTCTCAATCGGCTCCGGCGAATCCCACAAGCCGCGCACATACGCCTCGCCGAATCCGATCTCATCGTACAACACTACGCTCTCAAAAAAAGCCGGATCTTTGACATCCAGCCGGGCGGACGACACGCCTTCCCGCTCTGCGCCCAGCCAGTTTAGCCGTCCATCAGGATGGACAATCTCAAGCAAACCATCCGTATTCTTTGCGAGGGCGCGAAAGAAGAGCGCTTCGTACAAACCGCGCGTAACCGGTCGAACTCGCGCGGCGGCGCGTCTTTCGCCTTTTGCCGCGTCCTCGACTGCGGACGTCCCTTCGTAAGCGACTTTCATCTATGATTCCTCGATTCAGTTTTCTGCAATTTATTGACGCAAAACGCCAGCGGCGAGTCCGCCGTGCTTTTGTTTCGCATCAGTTTCGCGAATTTTTTCATCCGACCAGGCTTTTCCAAAATACGGCGTCTTTTTGATCCAGAGACGCAGCGCCTGCCGATGAATCAAATAAATCACGCGTAATGTGGCGAATGGAAATCGCGCAAACGCGGCCAGCAACGATGCGTCGCTCAGCGTTCGGCGCTCGCCGGAGAGGACGGCTTTCAAAATCAACTGTTCCTTCGCCAGCGAGTCAATCCGGACGTAGAGTCGGTCGGACGGTCGCCGGAAGGAGAACGAAAAATCCGCATCATATCGAATAAACGGCGAAACATAGAAATTCTTTTGCGTCCTGAGGCGCGTCGCGTCGTTGTCGGGGTCCAGTTCCACCAGGAAGGGCTTTTGCTCCAGATAAGTGTTGTTCACTTCCGCCAGCACATACCGGAGCTGGTTGCGCTCATCATAACAATAGTAAAAGCTTACCGGGTTAAACACGTAACCGAGGATGCGCAAACTCGTGACGAGTACAATACGTTCCGGCCGGAAGGTCGCGCCCATTTCCGCGAGCTGGCGCTCCACCAGCTCGCGCGGGCCGGCCGACTGTGCATCCGGACGCCACTTAAAGTGATCTCGATTCCGAAAACTGAACAAATTGAATTTATTCAATCCAAACAATTTCAACCGGTGCGGAAGCCGCGCCAGTTCGTCCAGATCGAGGGCGAACATGAACATTCGATAGCGAAATGCATTCGAAGTATGAACGTAGCGCTTGTGGTAAATGCTTATGTCATACAGCGACGAGCTTAAGGGTGTCATTCGTTATCCTTTCCGCCGCACGCAAACCCGCCGTCAGCGCGTCTTCATGAAAACCGTGGCGAAAGTAGCTGCCGGCAAAATAGACCGGACCTGAATTCAGCTCCGACAGTCGAGATTGCAGCTGCACGGCTCGCCCGTCAAACAATGGGTGCTCGTAGTCGATGCTGCGGATGATTTTTGCCGGATCAATCGCTTCGAAGTCATTGATCGAAACGAAGTAGTTCCGCCGGGTCGGCAGAGATTGCAGCAGATTCATCCAGTAGACAGTGCTGGTTTGAGTCGTCCCATCCTGCGTCGCCCGCGCCTTGTAGTTCCACGAGGACCATATTTTGCGCAGTGGAGGCAAGACCGACTCGTCTGTATGTAAAATTGCAGTGTTACGCTCGTAGCGGTACGCGGAAAGCAGTTCGCTTTCGAGGGCGGTCGGCGCTTCTAACAGGGCCAACGCCTCATCTCCGTGAGCGGCGATCAACACGCGATCAAACGTATATTCGCCGCGCGCGGTACGAATCAGGGCCTTTCCGTCGGCCGTCCGGCGCACGCTCAGCGCGGCTTCGTTGGTACGGACCGGCCGGCGCAACTCCGCAAGAATTCGCTTCACGTACTGAACCGATCCGCCTTGCGTTGTGCGCCACTGCAATTGCGTGTTGAGTCCCAGAAAACCGTGGTTGTGGAAGAAGCGAATCAGAGACGCCGCCGGAAATTCCAACATCTTTTCGATGGGGGTCGACCACACTGCCGATCCCATGGGCGTGATGTAGTTCCGAACGAAAAAGTCGTCATAGCCTTCGCGTCTCAGGTAATCGCCGAGCGAGCCCTCCGCCAGACCGCTTTCCAGATGCCCGGGCGCTGTCCGGTTAAATCGGTTCGCCGAAAGAACCAGCTTCCAGAAGCGCGCGCTCAGCAGGTTCTTCTTCTGCGCGAAAATGCCGTCGAGATTGCGTCCGCAAAACTGCAGACCCGTGTCAAGATTGTGCATGCTGAACGACATGTTGCTCTCAATGGTCTTAACCTTGAGATCCGCAAAGAGGCGCGTCAGATTTGGATACGTAACGTTGTTGTAGACGATGAAGCCCGTGTCGATGGGCAGCGGCGATCCATTGTCATCGACGACGATTGTGTTAGTGTGCCCGCCGACGTAGTCGTTCTTTTCAAAAATTTCTATGTCGAAACGATCGCGCAAATAGTAAGCTGCGCCCAGAGCGGTCACGCCGCTGCCGATAATGCCGAGAGATTCCATTTAAAGTTCCTTCTGTTAGTTGCTGATGCACGGCTCGGGGAGAACTCCGGATGGGCCTTACCGTGCGCCGGCCTCTACCGTATCTACGTTGTTCAGCCCGGCGCCCGTTTGCTTTTTTCCAGACCCGGAAGCGCCTTCGAGTTCTGCGAGGCGTTCAGCATCGCGACGATTGTCTTCAGGGAAGATTTTCGAGCTGGGACCGCGCTTGCGCAACGCGATGCCGCCGAAATATATGCGCACCGCGGGCTGCACGCGCTTGATGTCGGCGCGAAATGCGCTCAGCGCCGTCTGGGGCTGGGGCATGACTACGGATACGCTGACCCGCCGGTAGTCGCCGTCCCGCAACTCGCGTAACAGTTCCTCGCGCGGCAGCATGCCTACAAAGCGAACGTTGTGCGCTCGATAGCGCAATAGACAATAGTGCAGAATGGCGCCGAGCTCGTGCTGATCGCCCGGGTAGACGGCGACCAGCCAATTGCGCTCGCCTTCCGTCGGAAACTCGGCTGCCAGCTGCATCAGATATGCGTGCAGCCAGTGCGAAAAGGCGTGTTCTTCACTGATCGACAGATAACCCGCCTCCCAGGCGCGGCCAATTACGACCAGCATGGGCTGAATTTCCGCTTTGAGCCATTGCGGAAACTTTTGTTTTTGCAACTTGCGCCCGAGCTCTTTTTCCAGCCGCGGGTAGTCGCCGTCTTTGGCGGACTGAATAATCCGCCAGTCCCGCTCCGAAAAGTCATCGCTGATCAGATGGGCGAGCAGGTGTTCGCGCCCCAGCAACATGACCTGGGAGAGTTTTTGGCCCATCGCGAGGCGCTGCTGGATGCTGCGCAGCACCAGGTAGTCCTCATTGCTGTAGTACCAGTAGCCGTTCTCGCCCTGCAGCGGCTTGAAGATGCGGTAGCGCTCCTGCCACTTACGAATGCGGGCTGGCGAAAAACTCGTCATCCGACTGAGATCCTTGATCAGAAACTTCACGCTGAGCCTCGGCGGTAAGGTTACCTGAGAGAAAGGTAAGCGCTCTCGGTCAAAGTGTCTAATCTTTTTTGAAAGCTGCGACAGCCTGGCGCCGCTGCTCCCGGAGGAGGCGTCGGCGGATCAAGAGGGCCTGAATCCGCTTATGGGCCGCATCGGAGAGCGGTAAAAGAGCGAACGCGGCGGCGCCCAGCACGAAAAATAGCCCGACCCCCGGCCCGAAAAGCCAGGCCAGACCGCTGCGAACGCCTTCGGACTGTGCGGCTGCAGCCGCCTGGAATCCAATGCCGTCCAGCGCGAGGCCGGCCAGACCAATGCCCACAGCGCGCGAGAACTTGGTCGCCATCCGCCAGACCCCGAAATACACGCCTTCCCGATTCTGCCCGCTGTGCAACTCATCGTAGTCGACCACGTCAGCGACAAATGAATCGAGCAGGATGATCGAGCCGCCCAGCAACCCGCCAAAAAACGCGGCGAGCAGCGGACCGACGAGGCTCCCGGCCGGGAAAAATGGATACGTGAAGATCGTCATCAGGCCCAGGGCCAGCACGCCGGCAAAGGCCGGCCATTTTTTTCCGACTCGCCGCGAAAGCCAGACCCAGATCGGAATGCTCAGTAAAATAAAGACGAAAAACGGCAACAGCACATAAACGACTGTCGTCTGTTGCGAAAGCCCCAGTCGATGCTCGTAATAATAGAGCGCGATCGATGTGTTCAGTGCGCGACCGATTGTCGCGATGACAAAGGCCAGAAGCAGAATGCGAAAGAACGGGTTCCGCAGGGCGGCCAGAGTATTTGCGAACAGGTCGAAGGTTCGCGGTCCGGCGAGCGGAGGCGGGGACGAATCCCTGCCCCGCGTCGCAAGAAAGCTCACCAGCGTCGAAGCGACAATCGGCACAGCCAGATACACTGCGGATAGTCCGGTGGCCTGGGCTGTCGCCTGCGGATTGGCTTCGCCGCCAAAGCGCGCCGCAAGCGCCGCCGGCAGAATCATGCCCAGGAGCAGACCCAGCGTGTTAAAGAGGAGTCGAAATGCATAAACGCCGGTACGATCGTCTCTGTCAAAGGTTAGTTCCGCACTCAGGGTCGCGTGCGGAATGGCGAGCACCGTGCTGGCCGTGTTCAACAACGAATAGGAAAACAAGAGAAAAGCAAATTTGGTCCATTGCGAGTCCAGAGCAGGCGGATTAAAGATGAGTATCAGGGCGAGCGCGAATCCCAGCGCGCCCGGCAGAAAATAAACCCGCCGGCGGCCAAACCGACTGCGCGTATGGTCGGATATGTTGCCCATGATCGGATCGCTGATCGCATCCCATAGAATTGCGACGGCGAGCGCCAGGCCGGCCAGACTCGCGTTAAGTCCGACTACGGTGTTATAGTAGATAAGTAAATAGACCTGAAGCAGCAATTCAACGGCGGAGATGCCCAGCTCAGCCGCGGCGTAGCCCGCCTTTACTTTAACAGGCAGTCGGCCAACGGGAGTTTCGCTCATTCGATCATATAACCATTGACGCTGGCGCGCGTCGTTACTTTCTTTTCCACGTGTTGATAGACAAACTGCTCGCCCGCAACCTCTTGCCCGACTGGCTCATACGTCAGGGGATCCGACATCTTAACCGAAAACGTCTGCGTGACGAAGGGCGCGGAACCGCGGAACAGCGTCAGGAACGCTTCACGCAACTCTGCGACGCGTTACGCAAGGCGCCGATCGCCCTCTTTACCCGCGAGGCTAACGATCAACACTATGAACTACCGCCGCGATTTTTCGAACTCTGCTTGGGCGATCATCTGAAATACAGCGCCTGCTACTGGGATCCGAATGTTAAGAACCTGTCGCAGGCCGAAAAGCGCATGCTCGACCTCTACATCGAACGCGCCGAACTGGCCGACGGAATGAGCATACTCGAACTCGGCTGCGGCTGGGGATCGCTCACTGTTGAAATGGCGCGCCGGTTTCCACGAGCGCGAATTACGGCGGTGTCCAATTCCAAACCGCAACGGCTTTACATACAGGGTCGACTGAAGAAGGAAGGCCTGCGAAACGTCGAGATCATCACCGCCGACATGAACGATTTCAAGACGGCGAAAAAGTTTCAGCGCATCGTATCGATTGAGATGTTCGAGCATATGCGCAATTACGAGCAGTTGTTCAAAAAGGTCGCGGGGTTTCTGGCGCCGCGCGGAAAACTCTTCTTGCACATATTCAACCATGAGCGCTTCGCCTATATCTTTGAATCCAGCGCCGCCGATGATTGGATGGGCCGCTATTTTTTCACCGGCGGAATTATTCCCTCAAAAGACCTGTACCTTTACTTTTCCGATCCGCTGCGCATCGAACGAATCTGGTCCGTCGACGGGACGCACTATCAGAAAACGAGCGAGGCCTGGCTGGCAAACATGGATGCCAACCGAGAGGAAATCCTTCAGATATTCGAAGAGACCTACGGCAAAAACCAGGCGCTCAAATGGTTCGCTTACTGGCGCGTGTTCTATATGGCCGTCGCGGAGCTCTTCGGCATGTACAACGGCCGCGAGTGGCAGGTCACCCACTATCGCTTTGTGAAATAAAACACAACGGTGCAAGCGATAGTGAGCAACGCAGCGCAGGCGTAAGCCGCGCCGGGAAACACGATCGGCGCGGAGGCCTGCGAAAAGTATCCGAAGAGCTGCGTCATAAGCGGCGGCCCCAGGATTGACGTGACGCTGTAGACGCTCGATAAGGCGCCCTGCAGCTCTCCCTGGGCGCTTGCGGGGGCTTGCCTGGAGACCAGTGCGTTCATCGACGGATATACGAATCCGGCGAAAGCGGCCACAACCATGCCGAAATACATTGCGGCGCTGTTTGGCGCAAAGGCGTAGACCAGGAATCCGCCGACTCCGCCCGCCAGCCCCAGATAGGCGCCGCGCACCTCGCCCAGTTTCGGCATCCACATTCGCGTGAGGCCGCCCTGCACAATCGCCATCAGCGCGCCAGCGAAAGCGAGCGACGCGCCGACCAGCGCTTCGCTCCACTGAAACTTGAACATGGTGTAAAAAGCCCACACGCTCGGCAAAGACTGATGCGCGAGCGTCCATAAAAATAACGCCGCCGCGATGCCAAGGGCGGACGGATATTTACCCAACTGCAACAGCGCGCCCACAGGGTTTGCACGGGAAACATCAAAGGCGCGCCGCTCACTGGCCGGCAGGGTTTCGGGAAAAATAAAAAAGCCGTAGAGGAGATTCACGCCCGCAAGCGCGGCGGCGGCGAAAAAAGGCGCGCGCGAGCCCAGTTCGCCCAGCAGGCCGCCAATCACCGGACCGATGATAAATCCCAGACCAAAAGCCGCGCCGACGAGCCCGAAGTTCGCCGCCCGATTCTCCGGCTCGCTGATGTCCGCAATACAGGCGTTGGCCGTCATATAAGCCGCGCCGGCGACGCCCGCGATGCAGCGGCCGGCAAACAAGAGCGCGAGCGTCGGCGCAAACCCCATCAAGAGATAGTCGACGCCAAATGCGAAGAGCGAAAGCAGCAGCACCGGGCGGCGTCCGTACCGATCGCTCAGGGCGCCAATCAGCGGCGCAAAGAAAAACTGCATAATCGCAAACGCGAAAAGCAGCCAGCCGCCCATGCGCGAGGCTTCGCTGAGGCCGCCGCCGCCCAGTTCCATCAACAGCTCCGGCGTTACGGGCAGAATAATTCCGAATCCGATCGTATCGATCAGCACGGTGATGAAAATAAACGCCAGCGTGTGCCGACGATTCTGTCCAGGATTCATTGGAGGGACCGCCCTATAAAAAAAGGCCGGAGCAAGTCCGGCCTCTCGTATTTCGCGACCGATTATTCGATCGCAAACTCACGCCTGTGCGTCGGCTTATTTGCCGACGAGGCCTTTCATAGTTACGCCGATTTCCGCGAGCGAATTTACGACGTGAATTCCGGCTGCGCGCATGGCGTCCATTTTGGAACTCGCCGTGCCCTTGCCGCCGGAGATGATGGCGCCCGCATGCCCCATGCGACGTCCCGGAGGCGCGGTTTGTCCGGCAATAAAACCGACCATTGGCTTTTTCACATTCGCTTTGACCCACAGCGCCGCGTCTTCTTCGTCCGTACCGCCGATCTCGCCGATCATTACGATGCCTTCAGTGGTCGGATCATTGTTTAACAGTTCGATCGCGTCGCGATGTTTGGTGCCGATCACCGGGTCGCCGCCAATGCCAATGCACGTGCTCTGTCCCAGACCCTGGCCCGTAAGCTGATGCACGGTTTCATAGGTCAGCGTGCCGGAGCGCGATACCACGCCGATTGTTCCCGGACGGTGAATGAAGCCCGGCATAATGCCGATTTTGCATTCGCCCGGAGTGATGACGCCGGGACAGTTCGGTCCGATCAGGCGGGTGTTGGACGCCTTGAGCACCGGCCAGACCCGGGCCATATCCTGCACGGGAATTCCTTCCGTAATACATACGACCAACGGGATGCCCGCGCCGACGCACTCGAGAATTGCATCCGCCGCAAAAGCCGGTGGGACGAAAATTACCGATGCGTTTGCGCCTTCCTTGTCCATGGCGTCGCGGATCGTGTTAAAAATCGGCGTGCCATGATGATGCTGACCGCCTTTGCCCGGAGTAACGCCGGCGACGACGTTTGTTCCGTATTCGATCATCTGCGCGGCATGAAAAGAGCCTTCCTTTCCGGTAATGCCCTGCACCACCACGCGCGTATTTTTGTTAACCAGTACTGACATTGTCTTTATTCCTGTTCTTTCAAGCTGATCCTGCCGGCGCCGGAAGACGCACGGCGGCGTCCGACGGCTCGGGATCGTTGATTACTTCGCGCCGGCCACCTCACGAATCTTCTGCGAGCATTCGTCGAGGGTATTGGCGGCGAGAATTCCGAGATTCGCTTCGTCGAGTATCTTGCGCGCGATCTCTGCATTGGTGCCCTGCAAACGCACAATCAAAGGCACGCTGATCTTGACTTCCTGCGCCGCCTGCATAATGCCGTGGGCCACTCGGTCGCACTGAACAATGCCCCCGAAGATGTTCACGAAGATCGCTTTAACGTTGGGATCGCCCAGAATAATCCGAAAACCGTTGGCCACGGTCGTCGGATTGGCGCCGCCGCCGACGTCCAGGAAGTTGGCGGGCTCCGCGCCGGCCAGCTTGCAAATGTCCATAGTCGCCATAGCCAGCCCTGCGCCGTTCACCATGCAGCCGACGTTGCCGTCCAGACGCACGTAGTTGAGATTGAACTCAGAGGCCTTGACCTCCAGCGGATCTTCTTCAGTGAGATCGCGCATCTCGGCAATGTCCGGATGGCGATACAGCGCGTTGTCATCGACCTGAAATTTGCAGTCCAGCGCGATCAACTCATTGTCCGCTGTGATAACCAGCGGATTGATTTCGAGCATGCTCGCGTCTTCTTTTTCGAAAGCGTTCCAGAGCTTGATCAGAAAATCGACGCCCTGCTTCATGGTTTCGATGGGAGCGCCCAGACGGAACAACAGCTCGCGCGCCTGCCAGGGTTGCAGCCCCAGATTCATCTCAACATCAAGACGGATGATCTTATCCGGATGATGGGCTGCGACTTCTTCGATATCCATGCCGCCTTCGGTGGAGGCCATAATGATCGGCTTCTGGAGGCCGCGATCCACCAGGATGCTGAAGTAGAGTTCTTTGGCTATTTTAGTGCCCTTTTCCAGGTACACCTTGAGCACCTGTTTGCCAACGCCGCCGGTTTGTTCGGTGACGAGATAGTTTCCGAGCATTTTCGATCCGTACTGGATCACTTCGTCGCGTGTGCGCGCGACCTTGACGCCGCCGTCCTGGACTTTAGTCGCGGCGCCGGGATCGGCTCCGTTGTAGAGGGCGCCCTTGCCGCGACCGCCGGCATGGATCTGACTTTTGACAGCCACAATCTCGGCTTTTAATGCGTCAAAGGCGGGTCCCAGTTCTTCAGGCCGCGAAACGACCCGGCCCTCGGGAACATTCACGCCGTGGCGGCGCAGCAGCTCCTTAGCCTGATACTCATGGATTTTCATAAATTCGAAAAGCTCCGGAAGTGTTTCCGGCAGCTTCAGGGGCGGCGCTTCACCGGGAAATTATTTTTTTCTTCCAGGGATTTTTGGATTGTGGCGCCCGGCGGAGGACGGACTATCGTCGATTGCGCGCCGCAACGGCCCTTTCGCCGCAGCGCGCAGGCGACTATTTATAAATGTGGATCATCGGCGATATCCACGGCTGCCTCGATGAGCTGGAGCTGCTGCTGGATCGTATTCCGCGCAAGGATCGACTGATATTTATCGGCGATTATATAGACCGCGGACCCGATTCGGCCGGCGTGGTCGAGCGCGCACTGGAAGAACGCGATCGTTCCCGGTACCTGCTCGGCAACCACGAGTCCATGATGCTCGCCTACTACGATGATCCGGACAGCCGCGAAGGACTGGCCTGGACCTTCTGGGGCAACGGCGGCCAGGCCACCCTGCGCTCGTACGGACTCACGGAAGACGCCGAGTTTACGGACCTGCCGCGCGCCCACCAGGAGTTTTACCGGAACCTCGAACTCGCCATCGAAGAGGACAGCTTCATCGCCGTTCACGCGGGCGTGCGCATCACATCGCCTAACACGCCCCTGCTTGATCAGGACCGCGATGATTTGCTGTGGATTCGAGAAGAGTGGATTCGCAAAGAGCATCTCTGGAACGGCAAGACAATATACTACGGACACACGCCGTCGCGCTACGTGCTGGGCGCAAATCGGCAAACTGAACCCATTCCCGGGCAGAAGTCGCTGGGTATTGATACCGGCTGCGTTTTTGGCGGGGCGCTTACAGCTGTGAATGTCAGGACACGCGAGCTGATTCAGGCGCCGGCCCGCCGCGCATACATTTGATCATGGACGCCCCGGCGAAACGGTTCTCCGACGACGGCTTACATGGCGCCGCGCTGCTCGACGCGCTGCCGGAAAACATACGCGCCCATGTGCGCCAGATTCACGCGACGCTCGCGGCGAAAGGTTTTGAATGTTATCTGGTCGGCGGGGCCGTACGGGACCTCTGTCTCGGGCGCGCAATTAAAGATCTCGACTTCACTACTAACGCCCGGCCCGAGGATGTGGCACGGCTTTTCAAACGCACGGTCCCCACCGGTCTCAAACATGGCACGGTCACTGTCCTGCTGGATAATGCGGCCTACGAACTGACGACGTATCGTTCTGAAAGCGCCTACACGGACGGTCGCCATCCTGACGCCGTGCGCTACGCAGACAGTCTCGCGGAGGATTTAAGTCGCCGCGATTTCACGGTGAACGCCCTCGCCCTTGAACCGGGACGCGGCGAGCTTGTGGATCTATATGACGGTCGGCGGGATCTGGACGCCAGGCTTTTGCGCACGATCGGGCGCGCGGAGGATCGTTTTTTTGAAGATGGTCTGCGGCCGGTGCGCGCCTGTCGCTTCGCCGCCACTCTGGGATTTCGGCTCGAAACCAGCACGGAACGCGCCCTGTCCGATCCGGAGGTTCAGCGCCGAACGGCGCTGGTCGCGGTGGAGCGTTTCACGGATGAACTGCTCAAGGGCTTTGCTGCGGCAAGGGTTTCGCCCATGATTCAGTTGCTGGAATCAAGCGGCCTGCTCTGCCTGTTTTTCAGCGGGGAATTTGCGCGCGTATCACGCACCTCGGCCAGGGCGCTTGCAACTCTGGATGCGCTGTACGGGGCGTCCGTCGATCTGAAGCTCGCCCTCTGGTGGGATGATCTCGGCGTCAATTCGGCCGCCAGTATTGAACGCCTGGGCCGCACGCTGAAACTTGCGAATCGAAGAATTCGCGATATGCAATGGCACTGCAACCATTTCCAGTTTCAGCGCCGCTTTAAAGAAAGCGCGGGCGCGGCTTCGCCCGGCGCACTGAATTCCGCCGACGCTTATGCAGCACGATCGTTTTTGTCTCGCTTGAAAGACGCCTGCCGCGAAGACGCAGTCGGTCTGCTCGAAGATTCGCGAGCGTTTCCCGAGACGTTTTTTCCCGTGGACCGGTTGATTGAGTTACTGGGGCGCGACCCGATTACCGTACGCGACCTGGCCTTAAGCGGACAGGACCTTATGCAAATTGGACTCAGCGGACAGGCGATTGGCGAAAGTCTGCGCTGGTTGCTGGATCAAACGCTGCGCGATCCGGCGCTTAACACGCGCGAACGCCTGCTCGCCCTTTTGCCTGGCCGGCCCGCGCTCGACGAGTCGCATTGAGCAAGTGGCGGCGGTTGCGCCGCGCCGCGGCGGAGTGCGAGGTTCACGAATGCTCCGGGTCAGGTGCGCGTCCAACCGTTGATGATCTCGTATTCGGGAAAATACTGGAAAAAGGTCTGCCGCGGCGCCAGCCGGTAACCCTGACCGTACTCGTTTTTCCAGACTTCGCTGTATTCCATCTCCGGCGCCATATGAAACGGGATTTCGTGTTCGAACTGGTTCATTTTTTCCAGCGTGAGGCTCATCCCGGGTATCAACTGCGTCTTCATAAACGCCCAGTCGCGCTTGAAGCGCAAGGGATCGGGCCGCACGTCTTTCACGCGTTCTTCCAGAATCAACAGGCGCTTCAGCGGGCAGCCCGCATCGGCGTACGGCGCCAGATTCACCTTAACGAATAAATTGGCCAATCCCGCGTTCTCGCACACGGGCAGTCCCGTACGCCGGCGATGGATGCGCGCCCGACGCAAATGCTGGGCGACGCCCTCGAGGGTCAGCTCGGGCGAACTCGCCCCGGGCCCGAACTCGCCTTCCCAGAGCCAGCGATAGACGTCGCGCGCTTCCGCCTTTGAGTACGCGTCCAGGAAACGCTCGGCAATAAAGACCTTTTCCTCGTAGCTAATTTCGGCGAGGTCGACTCGGGTCGGCAGTTCGTCTTCCACGCAATCCTCTTTCGCCTGCGGGCGAGCGCCGGAGGCTTCAGCCCTTGCGCAGACCGTGTTCGGCGCCGAGCCACAGGCGCTTGATGTTATCCAGGTGGCGCAGAAAAGTCAAGATCGCTGCGGCCGCACACAGATACAACAACGGCAAATTACGCGAGGCGAAGGGCGCATCGACAAACAAAAAATAGGCGGCCGGAAGCACCGCCGCGCCCGCCAGGCTGCCCAGGGAAAAATAACGATAAATCCATATGACGGCGACGCCGCAGGCGAATGCCGCCAGCACTCCCAGGGGAAACAAAACCAGGAATACGCCCAGAAACGTCGCCACGCCTTTGCCGCCGCGCCAGTTCAGAAAGGGACTGAAAACATGGCCCAGCACTGCAAAAAAGCCCAGGAGAATTTGGTACCAGACTTGCGTGTCCGGCGTCAATTCGTGGCGCAAAAACAAGGCGAGCCAGACCGCAAACGCGCCCTTGGCCGTATCCAGCACGAAACAGAGCGCGCCTGGCAGCGGACCGACTACGCGATACACGTTTGAAGCGCCGGGATTTCCGGACCCATGTTCGCGAATATCAATGCCGGCGAAAGCTCGGGCGATTAAATAGGAAAACGGCAAGGCGCCCGCCAGAAAAGCGCCCGCCGGCGCAGCCCACAATGCCGCCTCAATTCCCGTCATGCGCGTTTCGCTTCTCCGCTTTCACGGATGTAGACCCTCAGGGGTATTCCGTCGAGTCGATATTCCTTGCGCAGCTTGTTTTCTATATAAGCTGTAATATTCGCGCGAAAATCCTTCTTGCGATTTACAAATAATACAATTACCGGGGGTTCCGACTCGGGTTGCGTCGCGTAGAGTATCTTCAAACCCGCGGCCGCGCCGGGCGCATTCCGAAACCAGCGCTGCACCCGATCGTTTAATTCGCGCGTAGGCGCCCTGAATTTCATGCGTTCATCCAGATCGATGCACTCATCCAGTAATTTGGGCAGGCGTTGGCCGGTCAGTGCGGAGCAAAAAACGATTGGCATATGACGCGCGTGGGGAAACAAAAATTCCAGACGATCGCGAAACTCATCGAGAGTCTTGTGATCCTTGTTGGGCGCGGCGTCCCACTTATTCAACGCCAGTACAACCGGGCGACGGTACTCTTCAATCAACGCCGAAATTTTCTTATCAAAATCGGTGATGCCCGCGACGGCGTCAATGACATGCACGACCACGCGCGCGTCGCGTATGGCGCGTTTGGCGCGCGTGACGGAAAAAAAATCCACACGCGCGTTCTGCGCGAGCAATTTAGCCGGACGGCGCATGCCGGCCGTATCCACAATCCGCACCGTGCGTCCCTTGACGCGAATCAGCGTATCGACAGTGTCGCGCGTGGTGCCGGGAATGTCGGAGACCAGCGACAGGTCCTCGCCGGCCAGCCGGTTAAAAATGGACGACTTGCCGGCGTTCGGCCGACCTACAATGGCAATTCGCGTTTCGCCCGGCTTGCGTTCCGGGAAGACGGTTGAGTCATCGCGTTCGGCGTCGACCGCTGAACGCCGATCCGGCGCGGCCTGTATGTTTTTTTCCGCCCGGCGCGCCCGGGGTTGCGAAACCTCGCGCGCCTCGCCGTCTTCTTCAAATTCGTATACAATCGCCTCTTCGTCCGGGTCATATTCGCCTTCGGCGTCCGACTCGTCGCTCGCACGCCCGGCGCGCGCCGCGTCCGCGTTGGCATCCACGAGCGCTTGTTCCGCGTTTTTCGCAGCCTCGAGCTCGCGGAGTTCCCGGCGCGTTTTCTTTTTGCGCTTTTGCTTTTCGGCCGCCTCGTCGGCTTCCGTCCACACGCGCTTGATGCGCGGATTTTCCGTCGCCAGTCGACGCAAAAGCAAGTCGAGGTTAAACCTGCCGCGCGCGCTGATCGGCACGGGATCGGGTATGCCCATCGAGTAAAATTCGGCCAGGGCGTCGGCGACGCGCGCGGGTCCGTCAACTTTATTCACAACAAAGACGACCGGCTTACCGGCGGGATCGCGGCGCACCAGATCCAGAAATTCATAGTCAAACGACGCCGGCGCCGGCGCTTCGAAGAGGAACAGTATCAAGTCGACGCTGGCGATGTGCGCACGAGCGCGTTCCAGTATGGATCGATCGAGCGCGCCCGGATCGTCAATATCCAGACCGGGCGTGTCGGAGAGTAAAAAGCGATACGGGCCGCGTACAATTTCAACTTCGAGAATGTCCCGGGTCAGGCCGGGAATCGGATCGGTGATCGCCCGGCGACGACCGTAGAGCGCGTTCAACAATGTGGACTTGCCCACATTGCGACGACCGACAAGCGCAACGCGCACAAGGCCCTTCGATGCAACGGTCATACGAATTATCCTCGCTCGCTGAGCGCGCGCGCAATCTCACGGTCCGCATCGGCGCGTTTTTCCGTTTCACGCTTGTCGGCGAGCTTTTTGCCGCGGCCGAGACCCAGCAGGACTTTTACCTTGCCGCGGTCATTAAAGTAAATCTTGAGCGGAATCAGAGTGAGCCGCTTTTCCTGGATCTGCACGCGCAGTTTTCGAATCTCCGCACGATGCACGAGCAGCTTGCGCGTACGCGCTTCCTCGTGATTGAAGTGACTGGCGTTCTGGTACGGTTGAATGCGGAGATTCAAGAGAAATAATTCGTCGCCCTGGGCGACCGCGTAGGCGTCCACCAGATTGGCCTGCCCCAGGCGCAGACTCTTTACCTCCGTGCCGACCAGCGCCAGGCCGGCCTCCAGGGTTTCCAGAATCTCGTAATTGAACCGAGCCTTGCGGTTCTCGATTACGGGCGGGCCTTTGCGTTCCTGTTCCTTGCGGGCCATAGGGGCCTCCGCGCGGGCGAAATACTGCGCGCCGGATCGGACAGTATTCCGCCGTGGCCGGCCAGGTCAAGTTCTAACACAGCGGCCAGGCCGCGTTCGGCGTTCGGGAGTCGGCGACGCCTCCGCCGGCTCAGGGCGCGCGTGCATCGTCAAGACCGCCCTCAAGGTAGCGAATGCCGTGCCGCTCGCGCACCTCGCGATCGGCGTCTTTGAGTTCCTCGGGAGACAGCGCCAACAGACGCCCGCCTTCCAACCCCAGGGCCAACTCGCGCCCGGAACGAATGCGCTCGCCCGCCAGATCGCGCAGGTGACGGAGGTTTCGGATGGCAATGCCATTCAAAGATAACACCAACGAACCTTCGCCGCTGTAGCCCTCGCTGGCGCGCGTCGGTAAAATACGGTGCAGCACTACATAACGCTCGGTTTCGAGACCTTCATTCACCGCCTGACGCTCATAAAGGTACTGCAGGCGCGCCGACGCCGGGCCCTCCGCAAGATAGCGGCCGCTCAGCTCGACAAAAACCAGGCCGCCGACAATCCAGTAGGCTGGTTCCCGGAATTCCTCCGGCGCCCGCAGCGCCTGCGGATCAAAGGGGTGGAGACTGATTTCAATGCTGCGTTTTTCACCGTCGCGAATCAGATCCAGGCGCACGCGCGCCCCGCGCGGCGTCGGCGCTCCGTCGCGCAGACTCAGGGCGACCGCCAGGGGTACGCGACCAAAGCGAGCGTCCGGCGCCAGTCCGCCGGAAAGCAGGGGCCGACCGCGGACGCCCACAATGATATCGCCCGCCTGCAGGCGATCGGCGGCCGCCTCCAGCCAACGATACACGCGGGTCACATACACCGCCTGCGTATCCGGCGCAAGACCGTAGTAGCGCCGCGACACGGCGTCGCTGAGTTCCGCGTACTCAAAGCCGGGATGAACCATGAAGGAGCTGCGTTCTTGCAGTCCGGCGTCGCGCCAATCGCTCACGCGCACAGGACGTCCGGCCGCGTCGCCCAGGGCGCGACTCTGCTGCACAAATGCTTCCAGTAATTCCGCCGGCAAGGCCCGGCCGCGCCGACCGCTCGCCTCTGCGGCGAACACGATGCCCAGTAGTTCCGCGCCGTGAAATACCAGATCGCCTGGCGCAAGACTTCCGCCGACTGTACTGACTTCGAGCGCCGGCAGATCGCAGCGTCCTCCCGGAACGCGCCCGGCCGTGACGCCTTCAAAAAAAAGCGCCGCTTCCTCCGGTCGACCTTCCTTCAAGCCGACGAGCCGCAGTTCCTGGCCCCGGCGACTGTAGTCAAAATTTCGCGCAAAGCGCGTCTCGGCCAGGTCGCCGGGTCGCGACGCACGCGGACCCTGCCGGTCCAGACGGTACACGGCGAGGCCCAGTTCGCGATCGTGATTGAGGTAGTTCAACGAGAGTTCGATGTCCGCCGGCGGACGCAGAGTTACGCCGAGCGCGCGTTCGATGCGCGGTGCAAAGGCCAGCACGCGCTCGTCGCCAAGATACGCTCCGGGAGCGGATATGCTGCGCGTGAGATCGCGCCGCCACGGTTCGCGGTGGGGCGCATCGCGATACAAGGTGCGCACCTCGGCCGCGCGCGGCAATACGCCCGGCGTCGACGCGGTCCGCGCCTCCATGCCGGAACTGATCAGAATCAGTAAGCCAGCCAGCGCAAGGATCGCCTTTGATTCAGCGGACACGGCCTTGCTCCTCTAATTGATAGCGCGCTTCTATGCGTCGATTCATTTCGACCGACTGATCAAAAGGCAGGATCAACTCATCTTCGCGATCGACAAAACGCAAGGTTAAATAGCGCGTACGCGTCTCGCGCCATTCGGCGGCGAAGTCTTCCAGGTTGCGGATGCGTCGGCCGTTCACGGAGTGCACGACTTCGAAAAGAAATCGGTCCATGCCGTTGTTCAGGGGATCGGGCAGTCGCGCCGTCAAAACGACATCGCGATCGCTTTGTTCGCCCAGACGATCGCTCAAAAAGTGTTCATACCGATACCGTAGGAGACTGCGCTCGCCGGCCGGTCCGCCGTGCGCCAGATCATAGTCCAGCTCCTGAAACACCAGGCCCGCGCCGAGAAAATAACGCCGCACGGGCTCAAGCGAACTGCGCTGCATTTCGGGTCCGGGATAAATTCGATTCTCGAATTCCAGATTTACCGGCGCCCCCCGCCGCAACACGATCGCGCGCCGCTTGCCCGGCGCCGCCAGCGCCTCCTCCAGCGGCGTACGGCCGGACGCTGCGCTCACCTCGCCGGTATTCAGCACGCGTTGCCCGTCGATCTCCACCAGCACGTCGCCGGCTGAAAACGCGGCGGCCGCCGGCGCACGAAAGTCCAGACGTGTTATGTACACGCCGCTCTGCTCGCCGGCCAACCCGAGACTGCGCCGCAGCGTCGCGTTGGTTAAGGGCTGGTAATCAAAGCCGGCGCGCGGATATCCTTCGTAGCGTCCGTCCTGAATGTCGGCGAAGAAGCGCTGGATTACGCTCCCGGACAGCGCATAAAATCGGCGCGGCGGCCCCTGGCCGCTCAGGTGCAGGAGCCCGACGATCTTGCCCTCAAAGAGCGCCGGCCCGCCGGCGAACAAGGCGCCGGGCGCATCGTAGACCTCTTGTAAATGATACGCCATACGGCGATCCACATCGCTGCCAGACAGACGCGCCAGGCCGACCCCGCGCACCGGCGCGCGCCGCGCAGCCGGCGACAGATCGTCGCGATCAAAGCCCAGGAGTTCGACTTCGTCGCCCGCCCCGGGACTGCGCGCGCCAAGAAAGCTCAGCTCGGCAAGGGCGGGCGGCGGCCGCCGCGCTGCGCCGTCCACGACGGCCAGCAATGCCAGGCCGCAATCAAAGCCGGCAAACTCGATTCGCAACGGAATCGCCCGTTCGCCGTCGAGCTGCTCAATCGCTCGCGCGTGTCGGACAAGTTCCAGATCGGTAAGGATGTAGTGTTCATTAATACGCACGCCGGCGCCGCGCACTTCGTTCAGTGCAGACTGGGCCCAGGGCTGGGTCACGGACGGCTGCGCGCGCATGAGGCGCAGGGCCGCGAGTCGCGCCCGCGGCGTCAGCTCCGTCGCCTGGCCCGGCTGGACCGTTGGGGACGGCTGCGGTTGGACAGAGGTCGCCGGCTCGGTCGTCGCCGCGGCCGGCGCCTGGCCTGGATCGGGAGTCTGGCCCAGCAACGCCCAGGCGAAAAGGTACAGACCGGCGCCCAGCGCGCCGCGCAGTCTCGAAAAAGCTCGTGGAGTGGAGGTGGATATCATAGCGGCATCAGCGCGCGGGCAAGCGCTCCATATCTCTTATCGTATCCCACGCCAGCCGATATTGAAGGCCGTCGAGACGAATCCCGCCAAATTGCAGGCGGGCGCGCAAAGTCTCGCCCACGTTCAGCTTAAGAAAAGTCCGATCGCCTTGCGGCTCGGGCGGTAAGAGCAGATCCGCCGCCCCGAGACGGGCCCCGGCCAGACAGGTGATGCGCAAGTTCAAGCGGCTGCGCTCGGCGCCGGCCTCGCGGCGGAGGGCGCTTTCTACGCGCAAGGGGCACGCGCCGCCAAATTGGAGATAGGCGCCCGGCGGCACGACCGTCTGAAAATCAGCGACCAGGCTGCGCAGGCGCAAGTATTCGGAATCGCGAGTGCGCGCTTGCAATTCAAGCAACAGTTCCCTGGCATAGCTGTTAATGCGCGCTTCGGTTAAAAGCTGCGCTTCAGCAGGCGCCGGATAGCGAACGCGCAAAAGCTCGAGAAAAGGATTTGCGTAGCCCAGCCGCGCCGGGCGAAAGAACCAGTCCAGGCGCAGATCATCGCGCAATTCGACGCGTTCCAGCTGCACTTCGCCAATCAGCTCGCGCGCACGATCGACATTCGCCAGCATGCGCCCCGCCGGATTGTTCGCGGACGCATATATACGAATCGCCCGCTGCTCGCGCAGTTCGGGATTCCAGCAAGAAATTTCGAGTTCGTAGTAGAGAGCCTGTTCCGCCGCCGGTCGGAGCCCCAGCGGACAGCTCAGGCCAAATGTATAACGCCGCACCGGCAGCAACTGAGCCAGACGCCGTTTGAGTTCCTCGCGCTCGACCGCAAGCTCTTCCGCGCTTGATGCCGCGGCCGTTGTGCGACGACGCTCCAGTTCCATCA
This sequence comes from Leptospirales bacterium, assembly GCA_036170535.1. GTDB lineage: Bacteria > Spirochaetota > Leptospiria > Leptospirales > Leptonemataceae > SSF53. Next base: position 29,949 of record JAVHPJ010000165.1, read on the forward strand.
GAAAATTTTGCACATCAGCGGCGGGAAATCCGCGCGCTGTCGGCGACGGAACCGCCGGTTGAGCAGCTTGCGCGGGTTGCGCCCGGGCCGGCAGCGCGACGCCGCCAGCGAGCGCAAGACCGGTCGCCGCCAGCGAAACAATATAGAGGATGGCTGATCGCGAAGCCGGCATGCTTCCTCAGGGCGACGGCCCCGGAGCCGCGTCGGGCGTTGCCGGCGCGCCTGGCGGAGCGCCGCCCGGACCTGGCAAAGGCGCGCCCGGCATAGTATTCAGGCCGCTCGCGGAAGCGTTGGCAAACTGCGGATTTGCGAGGGGCCCGGTGATTTTCACACAGAGCTCGCCGCCCATCGAACCGCCCGCCAGCAAATACGCCTGATAGAGGCTCTCGTTTTTGCTTTCCAGTTGCTGCGACGGAACCAGACACAGTTGCGCGTCCAGACTGGTCGCCCCGAAGGTCTGTCCCAGGCGCCCGGCGCCGCTGAGCCGCGCAGTGAACAAGTCGCTCGTTAAGTTTGAATTATCAAAACTTACCGTCCCGGCGCGAAACTGCAGGCGCAGGCGCAGCGCCTTGATGGCCAGGTCTTCGGGACGAATTTCGACCATCGGCAAAGCCGGCAACGGAGACGAGTCGAAGCTGATGTTAGCCGCAGCCAGCGTCGCCTCGCCCTCCCAACGATTCGCCGGACCATTGACGCCATTCAGGGAGAGATCCAGCGCCGCCTGCCCCGCCTTCAAAGCGAGGCCCTGTGCGGCGTATTGTACGTCCGTAAGCTGAAGCACGCCGCGCGGAGAACCGGTTAATAACCCGCGCCAGGACAGCGTCGAGTTCGCCGCGGCGGCGTCGAGGTTGGCCGCGCCGCCCGGCAGCGTGACCCGCAGGCCCGTCGCCGTATCCGCGCCGAACAGACTGAGGTCCAGCTCGGCGTAATCGACAGCGACGGCGCTGCGCGCGCGTCCGAGGGAATACCGAATGATGTCGCCATACGGCAAAAAGAGCACAAAAAAAACTACAAATGACGCCGCGGTAACTGCGACGGCGATCAGCTTCTGACGAAAGGTAAGTCGGTGCTCTTCCTCTTCTTCCGGCAGCGGCGCGTCTTCGTCTCCGGCGGGCGCCGCCTCGCTTACCGCCGGGCCCGACTCGAATTCCAGCTCCTCATCGAGCGCGTCTTCGTCTTGCAGTCTTTGGTTGGTTCCAGGCATGACGTTTATTGCGGCGCCGGCGTGCCGGTCAGCGAGATGGTCATATTTACGTCGTATACTTCGCGACCCGAAATCGCTCGGGTGATGCGGATGTTTTCAACGACGGGCGCCGGCAGACGCTGTGCGTATTCGACATCGTGCAAGAACTTGATCACGTCTTCGAGCCGCACCGCGCGCAGCGTCATCGTGACGCCGTAGGTGGTTTGCCCCTGTTGCGTTTGGCCGGGCAGCGTATTGAAGGTGCTCGCATTGAGGCTGTACTGCTGCAACTGGGAGGTGATATTAGATACGAATTGCGTTTCAACGGGCAGAGGATCGGCGGCCTGCATTCCCGCGATTTGACCCTGCAGCTCCGTGAGGCGCTGCACCCCGGTGCGCGCGTCCTGCACCTCGGCTGCGAGGCCGGTGCGCGCCTTGCGCACAGCCGTACCCAGCGCCACCACCAGCGCCGCTGCGACCAGAATGCCGCCGATAATTACAAACAGCCGTTCGCGCGGCTCCAATTTTTCGAGCATTTCAGGAACAGCTCCCAGCCTGGGCTTGATTGGCGCGATTCAACGTGAGCCGGATGGTAATGCGCACGCGCTGATTCGGCAGCATGTTGTAAGAAACCTTAACGTCCGAAAATACGCGATTCTTTTTGTATTCTTCCTCCAGCCGGGCGGCCTGGCCCACGTTGAGCATCTCGGCGACAACTTCCGCAGTCTTGCCGTCGTACTGGATGGAGCTGAGTCGGAAATCCACATCCGACGGCGTACTCTCGCTCAGAGTCTTAAAAATGTCCAGGGCGCGCTGGGACCCCGATTTGCCGCGCACTGCGCCCAGGCGATTCTGGCAGATCTTGCGCGCCGCGGCCAGATAGTTTTCGGGCTTGCTGTTCGCCGGCAAAGTCGGCATGCCGGGGATCTGTTTTGCGACCCGCACCAGCTGGCCCATGTAGTCGTTCTTTGCGCCGCGATCCTGAAGAATATTCAGCAGCAACGCGATCAGGAAAAAAATCGACGCAACCGCAATCAACAGAATCGGCGTGGCGAAAACGCTGGCGCGAAAGCGTCCGCCGCGCAGCGTCGATCCGAATGGTCCGGTCAGAAAGTCAAAGCGGTCCTGAGACTTGAGGCGATAGTGCTCAGCCGTGCCGAGCGTGGTCGCCCACAATGCCGGATCGTCGCCGGTGCTGAGCGTCACCGGGTAGCTACGAAACTTACGTTCCGTTTCCTGTTCCAGAAATTCGACGACGCCGCCGATCAGCGAACCGCCGCCGCTTACATATAAAACGGCCGGTTCCGGCGCCGGCAGCGACATGATCGAGCGCTCAATTTCCGCGGCGAGTTCCTGAAAGAGTTCGCGCAGGCCGGCGTGCAGTTGCGCGTATTGCTTTTTCTCCACGCGTCGTGAGCGAAAGAAGGCGTCGGCTTTTTCCGCACGCTTCTCGTCGTAGAGCAGATTTAATTCGAGCTGTTTCTTCTTTTCTTCGGCCTGGACCAGATCAATGCCCAGATGCTCGGCGACGAGCGCAGTCGCTTCTGCGCCGCCGATCGGGATGCTGCGCGTGTACACCAGCTTTCCGTCGCGCACTGCGTTAAAGATCGTATAGCGCCCGCCGATGTCGATCTGGGCCACCGTCCGCTCGCGCGTTTCTTCCGGCCCCAGCAGATTCAAAAACCCGGCCAGGCCGGCCGCATCGAGAGACAACATGCGCAGCGATGCATTGCCGCGTATTAAGGGCTGCACGGCGGACTCGAGCGTGTCGTGCCGCGCCGTAAAAGTGATAACGGACGAGTTTTCCTCTTTTATTTCCCAGGCCTGGCCGACCACCTCCGCTTCTTCCAGCGAGACCGGCAGCATGTTCTCCACTTCGAAGGGTATGACTTCCGCCAGCTGCTTCTGATTCACCGTGGGGACGCTGACATCGCGGACGTACAAGCGCTCGAGCGGCAGATTCAAAACGAAGTTCAGCTCCTCCGGGAAAAAGGACTGCACATAGCGAATGAGGTTGTACTCGTATTCGCCGAGTTCCTCCGCCCCCTCGCCGCCTTCCAGCGACTCGCCGCGCAGGCTGACGATCGGCAGGCTTTCGAGACGCAACAAGCGTTTACCGCCCGGGCCGTACTCCATCAGGGCGCCCTTGATGTGGGTGGAGCCGTAGTCGATAATCAGAGCCTTTTCCGTTAAAAGCTGCAACTCAGTCCTCGGAGTAGTAAATCAACTGGCGGTTTGACTTATCCCAGATCCCCCAGACCTTGCGGACGGCCAGAATCTGACTGTCTTGATTATCGGACTTGCGGACCACCGATCCTACACCCACGACGCGATAATAATCGCCCTGTGATTTCATCATGCCCGAAATGTCCCCCCCGGTGCCAGCCAGTTCCTCGTACAGGGTCAGTTTGTCCGTGGATTGCTGCTGCCAGCTGGCCAGTTCCCGCAGCTCGCTCAGGTTTTTAATAAAGCCGTTATAGCGCCGACGCAATTTAAAAAGGTCGGCCACAGCCTTTTCGGTCATGCCGTCGGAGAGGCTCATCAGCGTATGGTAGCGCGCGGCATTGATATTGACCTTGGTATCGACGGTTTCGCTGTAGGGCAGGAAGGCCGTGACGTTGTTCGCCAGCACCCAGTCGTCGAGCTGAATCATCGTCTTCTCGTCTTCTGTAAGGAAAGCCGCCTCTTCGCGGTTTTCGGCCCAACCCTCGGGCGCGCGATTCTCATAGAGCATCTCGCGCGTAAAGCCCTTGACCAGACCAACCTCGGAAAGGCTGAACAAACGGAAGTTCTTGATCTCGCGCGGCGGCCTGAGACCCGCGTAGTAGTTGTTCTCCGCGCCGCCGACGGAACTGTCGTTCTCGTCGATCCAATCGATCAGGTTGTCGGTATTTTCAATCGGGATTTTAAGCTCGGAGAACAGACGATTCACAACGCGGCGATGCACGTCATCCGGTTCGCCGTCAAAGCGCACGAGATTATTCAGATTGATCTTGCCGTCTTCCGGCTGAATGCGGAGACTCACAAAGTAGTACGTGCAGTTTTCCGGATTCGCCTCCTGGCAATCTCTGGCGAGCATGAGGTCCGGCGGCTCGGCGACGAGGCCGGTAGAATAAAGATACTCTTCAGGGACGGTTTTTACGGCGGTCAGTCCGGCCTGAAAGCCGGCCATCGCCACCTCGCGCGCACGCATGCCGTCCGCCGCCGAGCGTATCGCCAGAAACTGATCAGTCACGTCTTCAATGAATTGCTGCGCAATCAGAACCGAACTCACGCTGACAATCATAATCGAAAGCAGCACGATCGCGCCGCGCCGCGACGACGCTCTGCGATTCAAGCGCTGCAATCGCCCCGCAACCCCGCCGCGCCGAGGCAACGGGCGCGGGCCCGCCGGACTCGCCCGGCCGGGCGCTTTTAATATGCTGCGGCGGCGAGTCATCGGATGTAGAGTCCCGGCGCAGCCACGGTTTCAAAGTAGTCGATGCGCGCACCGACCTTTACGCGCAGCTGGATTTCAATGAGCCGCGGAATGCGGCGGCTTTCGCGACTGTTCCACTCAGGCACCCACTCGCGCCCGTTTAACGTGTAGCGGAGCCGAAACGAGGCGACGTTCCGCAAAAGCGGATAATGCGCTCCGCTCTGTCCCGGCTTTTCGCGTACCACGTCGTTTTCGCGGCGGTACAGGACAAAAGGCGCGGCGGGATCCTCGGGCTCTGGATCGCGCACCACGTAATAACTCACGTCGCGCACATCCGCCTGGCCTACGCTCTCGGAATTGGGATGCACGCAACTGAAGGTGATCGAGTCTTCGCGCTGATCCTGAGGCCCTTTGGTGCGCGCGCGAAACACGAGGCGCTTAACGTCGCGATTGAAGTACGTCATGGCGAAAGAGCTGCGTAGATTTTCCAGGGCCAGAAAGGCGCGCGCGCGATCCTGACTGACCGGGGCGGAGATGCGCGTGATGCGAGTCAGGCCGATAACGACGCCGAAAAGCAGCATGAACAACACGCCAATCAAAAGGATCACGATGGAAATTTCAACGAGCGTCACGCCCGCCCGGCCGCCGGAAAGCCCGGCCCGCCGCAGACCGCGTCGCCCCGGCCCCCCGCGCGCCCGCAAATACGCGGCCTTCATGGCGAACTCTGCGCCTCCGTGCGCCGGGCCGGCGACAGGGTTTGCACGGTAAAATCGCGATACCCCGCGCCCAGAGGATAGGACACGACCACCTTGATGCGCAGCACGTCGATCAGGCCGCCCGTCTGACTGCGCTCGCTGGTTCCGAGAGATTCACGCCGGGCGCCTTCGTTCTGGATGCTCGTCGGCAACTGATCGTTGACCGCCGGCATGGAAAGATCCCCTGTTTGCTGGGCCTGCGCCAGGTCGATGCGATCCTGGGAGACTTCTACGCGCACCTTCATGCCTTTATAGATCCCGGTCGAGACTTCTTCCTCCTCGCGTTTATCGGCCAGAGCGGGATCGGCGCGCAGCTGCGCCATGCGCAATTGCGCCAACACCATCGCCGCCTGCAACTTGCCGGCCTCCGCCTGCATGCGCAGGCCGTCGCCCACAAAGGAGGTGATCAGCACGATAAAGGTCGCGACCGCGGCCATCGCCAGGGCCATTTCAACGATGGTAAAACCCGAGCGCCGGCGCGCGCGCGCGTTCAGCCGACGCAGCCGACGAGTCCACGAACGCCGCGCCGACGGGGCCGGACCGCGCGACGACTCAATCATGCCAGGGCGCATCGCCTCGTTGGAACTCACTGGTCCTCCAGGTCTTCTTTCCAGTCCGGACTATCCGGCATTAAGGGCGCTTCGCCCTGGACGACTTTCATCTCGCCCGTGTAGCGTGAAAAGAGCAAGGTCTGGCTGATGTTATCGCCTTCCCCGAAATAAACCGCCAATTCTTCGGCGACTCCGGAAGGCAGAAAGTTCACCACGACGGCGCCGTCGCGCAGACGTTCGCCGTACGCGGCGCTGAGCGACGCGACATTAATCGGCGTCTCGTGCACCAATCCGCGCTCCTTGACAGTCGCGCCTTCGCGCTCGAGCGTCCAGGCGCGGTACTTCTTCTCGCCGAGATCAATGCGAAAGTAGACGGTGCGATTCGACTTGATGGCGGCGTTGCGACAAAAAATTAAATGAGCGCCCAGCTGCGAGGCCTGGTCGCGTTCACTGAAACGAGTAAAGATGCCGCTCGTCAGGGGTATGAAGATCAAAAGTATGATCGCCATTACCATCATGACAACGACGATCTCGACCAGGGAGAGTCCGCGCCGCGTCCGCTGTGCGGCGACGCGAACAAAGGAACGCTGAAAGCGCGCCCGCCGTTGCGAAAACACGCGGGCGCGCGCCCGCGCAGCTGCGGGGCTGAGGAACCGGG
>JAVHPJ010000166.1:0-8155 GCA_036170535.1 Leptospirales bacterium
ACAACCCGCCGAATGCCGGTCCGGCGCACGGCCGTGCGTAAGTTGCGCTCGATCAATTCAAACACAACCTCCTGGAAATCGTAGCAGATGCGCCCGGCGGCGCGACCCTCGCGCGCCGCCCGCAGCACAGCGGTCTTCACGCCTGAAAAGGAAAAAGCCAGTTCGTCGTCGGTGAGTTTGCGGAGCAGTTTGCCAAACAGGGACTCTTCCGCCTGCGCCTCGCCGCGCGCCAGCCGCCCGGCATATTCGGCCGCGCAGGCCTCGACGGCCGGGCCGCCGGGAAAACCCAGTCCCAGAATCGCCGCCGCTTTATCAAAGGCTTCGCCGCAGGCGTCGTCCAGAGTGTCCGCAATGCGGTCCAGTTGCAGCGGCCCGTTTACGCGAAAGATGGCGGAATTGCCTCCGGAAAGCAAAAGCCCCAGGAAAGGATACTCGGGAATCCAGCCTTCGAGACAGGGCGCGTAGAGATGCGCCTCGACGTGGTCCACCAGCACGGTCGGCAGCTCGTGCACGAGCGCCAGGCACTTCGCAAATTGAGCGCCAATCAACAGGGAGCCGATGAGGCCGGGCTGCACGCTGACGGCCACGTAGTCGAGCGACTCGGCCGTGACGCCCGCCCGCCGCAGTGCGTCGGCGTACACTGCGTTTATCTTTTCGAGATGGGCCCGGCTGGCGATTTCAGGAACCACTCCGCCAAAGGGGGCGTGCTCCGCCACCTGACTGAATACTTCGTTGGCCAGGGTCTCGGCGCCGTCCCGCACGACCGCCACCGAGGTTTCATCGCAGGAACTTTCGATTCCAAGACCGAGCACAGGCCGATGCGCTGCGCCGCGCTCAGGCGGGCAGCTTCGCTTCGTTATCGATAAATGTGAAAAATTGATCGAGCGCGGCGAGACGCAAAACGTTCAAAATGTCCTGACTTACGCCCAGGAGAAAAAATTCCCCGTTATCTTTCTCGAGCATCTTTTTGCGCAAATGGGCCATGAGCGCAATGCCGGACGAGTCCATGTATTTGAGTTGGGTAAGATCCACCACGAGGGATTGAATCGCGTCGTCGTTGAGATATTCCTGCATCTTGCGTTTGAGATCGCCAACATTGTAGAGATCCAGTTCGCCGGTTAGCGCTGCGATGGTGTGGCGGCCTTGTTTGCGGATGTTCAAATCCATGTATCGATCTCCCGAATAGTCGAAATTGCATTCGCCCAGAATTTCAAGTGTTTTCCCCGGGCACGGCCAGACGAAATTCCGTGATACCCGGACCGGACGAATAGGTCAAGGCCGCGGGCCCCAATCCGGCCGAGCTCAGCATACGCCGAACCATGCGCAAACCCAATCCGCCGCCCTCGCGCAGGCGTTCGAGCGCCTCCGCAGGGTCCGTGTAGTTTTCCTGGCCGGATAGGATGCGATCCACGATGCTCCGTTCTGCGGCCAGCATTTCTGCGTTATTCCGCACCGTCACGAGGAAACCGTCCGGACCCGGCGAAAGCTCGACCTGAACGCAATAGGGGCTGCGGCCCAGCGCCGCCAGCAACTCGTCCGGCCGGGTTTCCAGCGCCTCGCGAAAGGCCGGCAGTAAATCGTCGAGCGCCGTACGACCGCGTTCTTCCAGAAATAGGCGCTTGATATTAGCCTTCAGACTGTTAAAGACCAATTCACGCACAATGTGCGTAAGCGGGCCGGTCCACGACTCGCGTTTGTAGGCTTGCAAAAAGCGGCCCAATTCCGCGCCAAGCTTATCGAGCTCGCGCTCATCCCGGCTGCGGAACTCAAAAGTCGCGGCAGTTTTCAAAATCGCCATACATAGCCCGCCCGCTGAATCAGTTCCTGCCGCGCTCCCGATCCCTCCAGACGACCGTCGAAGAACGCGCCATCGGCTGGCGCGGCTGAAGGTCCTGGCGCCGGCGCGGCGGCCGGCGGCGAGAGATAAAAATAGTCGGCCAGATGCCACAAATACAGCGCGGCAGCGAGACCGATAAAGTACGCCTGGTTGGTCTGGTGTTTCTGAAACGCTTCCAGATGACTGGTGTTGTTAAACAACAAGACGCTCGGGTCGGACGCGGCGGCCTGGGCCGCCTGCACAGCCGCGCGGTACTCCACAAAAAAACCGAGCATCGTGAAAGTCACGCCGCCGAACATCGTCCAGCCGACGGCGCTGCGCCCGGAATCGAGTTGCGGGTAGCCTGGGATCAGCGCATAAAGTCCGTAATCGCGGCCGGGAACGGGCGTTGGTTCGACCGCGGGCGGCGGCTGGAAGAACACGATCTGGATCGCATCGTCGCCCAGCTCGCGTAATTGACCGTCGCCCAGACGCACGAATATGCGGCCTTCTTCGATCGAGTCGATGACGCCTTCGGACACTTCATCGCCCGAACGCACGCGCACTTCCAGCCCCGAACGCAGGATTGAAGATACTTTATGAAATCGCGTCACCCGACTGATTTCCACGGACCGCACGTCCTGCGAGTTCAGCGTTCGCAATTGCGTGAACCCTTCGCCTTCCGCAAAGACAACGGCGCCGTCGCGCAGTTCGTGCACCAGGACGCCGCAAAGTTGCTCCTCCGGATTCGCGACCAGAGTATAACACGCCGGAGCGCCCGTGAAACCTAACTGCAGTTCCGCGATTTCGGAGCGTTGCACGGTGCGCTGTTGACCGTCCAGGCTCACAAATTGGACCGCGTCCGCCGATTCCTCTTCGAAATAGCCGACCAGTTTTTCGCCGTTTTTTAACAACAACAGGTCGGCGGCCAGGCCGGCCGGCGCAACACAAAGGCCGCACGCCAGCAGCGCTGCGCAGAATTTTACGAAGCCTGCTTTCATGGCACGGTCAAACGCAACAACTGACTGGCGGGCAATTCGCGGGCGACGCCGTCGTCGGCCAGTTCCAGCTTTGCGCGATCCCCGCTGAATTGGACGCGGCGGACGTCCAGTTTCTGACCGTCTTTCAACTCAAGAATCATCGCCGCGCCGGAGCCGTTCGATACGGCGCCCAGCTCGCTGGCCGGAATACGGACGGGAAAGTCGCTCTCCACCATCGCCTGCCCGTTGGCGAAGCTCACGCTCCGCGCCTCAAATAAGCGCCCATCGCGAAAACGCACCGCCAGAACGCCGGGGAACTGCGGCGGCGCGGGGGCCGGCAGCTCCAGCCGTGCGAGGTCGGGCGGATTCCAGCGCAGCGGTTCACCGGCGGCGGACCGGGCGCCCAGGGCCTGCCAGCCCGGCGGCGGCGCCAGTTCCGGCGCGGACGGTTTTGGCGCAACCCCGCGCGCACTGAGTTCCGGCGCCGCGATTTCTTGCTGCACTTCCTGCCGTAGCGACTCGTACTCTGCGCCCTCGCCGCTCGCAATTTCCTGTATTACAATCGCCTCGCGTTGTTCACGCGCCGCCTGTTGAACCTGCGCCAGCGTCTCCGTATCGCCGATCTCCTGCGCCTTTTCTTCTGCAAAACGACGCGTCTCGCGATCGCCGCCGTAAAAATTGCCGATCAGCATCAAGCGGCGATTGGCCAGGCGCACGGCTTCCGCGTCGCGATTTTCGGTGACAATGCGCTTGTAGCCGGGCAGCGCCCGATCCAGCGCGCCGGTCTCTTCTTCGCTGCGATGCAGTCGGTATTGGTCCATCGGACTCAGATCGCTGAGCTTTTCGAGCAGCGCGCGGGCGCGGTCATAGAGTCGGGCGCTGAAAAAGGCGCGCGCGCGATCCAGATCGCTCAGCTCCGCCGACTCAATGGAGTCAATGCGCGCCTGATTTTCCAGGAGCAGGCGTTCGAGTAATGCGGCCGTTTCCGCGAAGTGCGTGCCGGCGTGCAGGGACTGCGTTTCACGCAAGCGCTCCAGTGCGCGCTGCCGATCGCCTTTGACCGCCAGGCAATAGCCGTCGTGCAAAAGCGCGAACCCGTGCAGGTCCGGCGCCGATCCGGCCAGATCCGGCAAGAGTTCGGCGTATTTTTCCGATGCTGCGCCGTAGCGCCGATTGCGTTCAAACAAAAATGCAAGTTTTACGCGGACCAGCAACTCTTGATCCTGGCTCAAACGCAAAAGCGGTTTAAGACTCAGGGTGCGCACGGAATTCACGGCGGCCAGACCGGCCAGTTGGAAATAGCTCAGTTCAAGGCGCTCCGGATTGGCCTCGTTCATAACCGCCGACTCGATCACGTTTTTACGAATCTCGCCATTCACGTCATCGCGCTCGGCCAGCAGCTGCAAAAAACGTTCGCGCAAAATGCGCGAGGAAAGCTCGTAATTGAAAAGACGGTCCCGGGCGATCTGAATCTGCAGATCGACCAACTTTACGCTCACAATCGCCTGACTGAACAGGGCGAAGGCGCCCGCGAGGGCGAGAGCGAACAGCGCCGGGAAGATTCGCCGCATTCAGGGAATCTCCAGCAGCAAGAATGTAACGTCATCGTGGTACTTTTTCGAGCGGGCGACGAACTCCTCACGCAAGATCCGCGCGATTGTTTCGTTATCTTCGCGCTTGTTCTCCTTGAGAATCTCAAGCACGCGTTCGATGGTAAACTGGTTGCCTTCGGCGTCCGTCGTCTCGGGCAAACCGTCCGAGTGAATAAAGACCCGGTCGCCCTTGCGGGTATTAATCATGTTCGCCTTGTATTTCACGCCATCCATCAGACCGAGCGGAGGCCCATGCGACTTGATCTGAATTTCTTCTTCCTCGCGATCGGAAAACACAATGACGTTGTTGTGACCTGCATTCGTTACATAGGTGCGGCCTTCCTTATCAAATAGACAGAAAACTCCGGTGGCGTAGTAGGTGGTATCGAGTCGATCCGCAAGCAACGCATTCAGCTGTGTGGAAACTTTGGAAGGATTCATGTTCCGCTTGAGAACTTCCTCCAGGCTCAGAATCGTAATCGTCGTAATCAACGCCGCCGACACGCCGTGACCCGACGCATCGGCGAAAAACACGCCGGTATAGCCGCCGCGGAAGTTGTAGAATTTGTAGCAGTCGCCGCTGACCTCGCGCAGCGGGCGATAATAGAGGGCCGGTTTGTATTCCTTAATTTTCTTCATATTGCCCAGGAAGAGCTCCTGGACTTCTTTGCCGATTTGCAGTTCTTCTTGAATCTGGTCATTCAACAACGTAATCGTATCTACGTTTTCCTGAATATTGCCGGCCATGGAATTAAACGCGTCGCCCAGGTCGTCGAGTTCATCCTGACGCCGACGTTTCCATTCGACGCGCGTTTGCAGTTCGCCGCCCGCCATTTTCAGACTCGCTTCTTTCAGCGTTTCCACGCGGCGGAAAATCAGTCGGTAGACGAACAGAGCGAACACCAGGTGCAGTACGATGCCCACGGCGACCGCCCAGGCGATCTGGATGTAAATCTGGAATATGCGTTCCTGCACCTGCGCGACGCTCAGTCGCGAAAACAAAAATGCGGGTCCGGCGCCTTCGCTTTTCAGCGGCATCAAAAGTTCGATCGAATAGTCTTTTTGATTCAAATCAACTTCGTAGCGGGAACGAAACAGCGATTCCTGCGCGGTAAGTTCCACCGTGCGTTGAATCAGACCGCGCTCGACGCTTTCCGGCCCGGGCGCGTCCGGGTAGCGGCGCCACACCTTGCCGTCTGCGCCAAAGACGATAAACTCTGAAACTTCGTAGCTGCGCAGACTCTGTTCGAGCAACTTGTAGTTTTCGTCGGCTTCGCGACCGATCGTCAGGCCGGCCAACTCGTCGACGACCTTTTGCGCAATCGCCTGAGATTGCAGTTTGATGTTGGTAAAGACCAGGTCCATCTGGTTTTCCACGATCATCGACGAGGCGACGATGATGTTACCCAGGGCCAAAAGACCATAGAGGATGCCGATCACCAACCGCAGCGAGGCGCGCGGCAGGGGCTTCTTAGCGTCTGATTGGGATTCAGTCATGGGCTCGGCAGCTCCTCGGTTTTTGACTCAACAGGTCCGATGTAATTGTCGGCGGCGAAGCGGCCTTCCGTTTTTACGCCCCGCGGGGATTCGAGCAGGCCGCGACCGTGTCGCCGCCCCTGTAAAAATTCGCCGCGATACGAGCCGCCGTTTTTATAGCGCAATTCGCCGCGACCATCCGGAAGGCCCGCCTTGAACTCGCCTTCATAGACGTCGCCGTTGGAATATGTGTAGGCGCCGCGCCCGGCCGGCGCCCCGCGTTGAAACTGGCCTTCGTAGCGCGTCGCGCCGAGCGTTAGCGCTCCGCGGCCTTCCGGCAACCCATCCTTAAATTCACCCTCGTACACGGCGCCGTTCGCATAGGTGAGTTTGCCGGCGCCGGCGGGCGCGTTGTCGGCGGTTTCGCCTTCGTAACGTCGACCATCGGCGAATTCGATGCGTGCGCGGCCGTTGAGCGCGCCGGCGCGAAACTCGCCGGTGGCCGTGTACTTGCCGGGGACGCGCAACACGCCGCGGCCGGCGGGCGCATTATTCTCAAACTCGCCGGTATAGATGCGAGCGTCGGCGTAGCGCAGCTCGCCTTCGCCTTCCATGCGACCATTCTTGAACTGGCCGCGATACACGTCGCCGTTGCGAAAGTACAGCGCTCCGCGTCCCTCCGGCGCCAGCCCGTCGAACTCGCCTTCATAACGTCCGCCATCGGCAAAGCGCAGCTGACGGAACGTGAAACGGCCGCCGGCGGCCTCGCCCCCGGCGACCAGACCGCCCGCCAGACGCGCCTCAAAGGGACCGGAGAGTTCCCCGCCCACGAAGGCGCCGCTGAAGCGCACGCCGCGCGCATCGATGAACACGCCGCGACCTTCGGGCGCGGAATTCCGAAAGGCGCCTTCGTAGCGTTCGCGCCCCGCCCAGACATACACGCCGGCGCCGTTAGCGCAATCGCCGCTTTCGCAACGTCCGCCCGCCGCGGGACCGGGACTCTGCGCGCCGGGGGCGCTGGCTGCAAACAGGCAGATGCATACGGCCCACAGGCCGCGCCGCCGGGGACGCAGATTCATAGTATCAGTATCGGGCTCTCCGGCCCCGATTGTCGAGCAGGCCGTGCGCGCTTTGCGCTATCCGGCCAGGTTTCCGGCGCCCGGAAGGGAAAAACCGCAAGAGTCCCCCGCCCGGAGCGTGCGGCGCAAAGGCCCCCGGGGCGGCAAGCCCGCGGGCCGGCACCGTCAATTGCACCGCCCGGAGGCTCAGGGCGCGGCCAATTCCCGGATGGCGCGGGCCAGCTGCGGATCCAGCGCGGGATCAATCGCCGCCGGGTTACGCAGCCGATACCGATCCAGCAGCGCCAGGCGGACGGCTTCCGGACGCAAGCGGTAGCCCTGCTCTGTGGCAGCGGCGACAAACTGGCCGACCAGCCGCTCGGAATACTGCGGGTGGGCTGTCCGAAAACGTTCCACAAAACGCTCCTCGTCGAGGGCCCGGAACGCGAGGGTTTCCGCCGGAGTAAAACGCAACGCCTCGACGACGATATCCGGCGCGAGACCCACGCCATGAATGGCGCGGCCGCGCGGCGTGTAATAGCGCTGAATGGTTAAGAGAGCCGCGGCGTCGCCTGGCAAGGGCCGAATGATCCGCTGCACGGAGGCCTTGCCAAAGCTGCGTGCGCCGATCAGCTTTGCGCGGCCGTGGTCCTGCAGGGCGCCGGCCACAATCTCGGAGGCCGAGGCGGAACCTTCGTTGATCAGCACAACCAACGGCGCCGTGGCCGGCAGAATCGGACCGGAGCCTTCCGCAAGTATGCGTCGATTAAACTCCGGCGTGCGCCCGCGAGCGCTCACTACTTCCTGACCCGGCTGCAGAAAAAAAGCCGCCAGGCGACCGGCCATTTCCAGGCGCCCGCCAGGATTGTTCCGCAAATCTAGAATCACGCCGCGCGCGCCGCGGCCGCGAAAGTCTTCCAGCGCCGCGCGAATTTTTTCCAGCGTGCCTGACTCTTCGCCAAAGAAGTGCAAAAGCCGCACATAGCCAATGCGTTCGGTTTCGAACCAGCGCGTGTGCACGTATTCCAGTGCGAACTCGTCGCGGACAATTCGGTAGGTCAATGCATCCGGCAAACCCGGCCGCTCTATGCTGAGTTCCACCACGGAACCTTTTTCGCCGGTGACCAGTTTCAGCGCCTCTTCAAAGCTGAGGCCCTCCGTCTTCCGTCCGTCTATAGACATCAAAATCACCACTCCACCGATGAGCAAACCAATTACCACCATTAACAAAGG
>JAVHPJ010000167.1:0-1779 GCA_036170535.1 Leptospirales bacterium
CCAGTTCGCGGCCTTTTTCTAACGATAATTCGCGTTTATAAATTTCCTTATACTGTGCGGGCAGGCTCGCCAGTTCGATCGATAGCGCCGTGCGCAGGGCTTCGAGGGATTTGCGGAGCAGCGCGCCTTCGCCCGCCACCGGGCCGTAACTTTCGAGCGTCGCGCGATCCCCGGCCGAGAGCGCCGCATAGGTTACAGCGAGGCTGCCATCGCTCGCCGCGAGCGCCGTATTCAATCGATTCAGCAACTCGGTGCGCGCATCTTCGTAGCTCTGCACGCGCGCGTCGTTATAGGAATCCGGCAACGTGGCCAGGTACTCGGCGTAATAGTCGGAGTCGTCTTCCAGATCGCCCAGATAGTCGATCAGGCTGGTCCATTTTTCCGCGACCGGGCGGCGATCGTAGGCGTCCGGCGCATCATTGGCGTTATCGACCGCGGTCCGATTCCCGAGCAGCCAACGCCGCGCGAGTTCCAACGCGGCATGTTCGGTCGGCGTCGTTTCGGCCGGATACGCAAAGCCCGCGCTGCTCGTGCGCAGGCTGCGCGGCGCGGCGTCGATGCGGTCGTTCAAGCGTTGCAGGAGTTCGCCGTATTCGATCTCGCGATTGTCGCTCAAGAACTGACCGAGGGCGTCAAAGGCCGCCTGGTTCAGATCGTTTTTGCGTTCGCGGAGCGCCTTTGCGTCCTCCTCCAGGCTTTCGGTAAAGGCCTTGAGCTCGGTGCGCGCGCTGTTGTCCGCGGCGCGCGTATCGAGCAGGCGATGGGTTCCCTCGCGGCGCGCATCTTCCTCGGCGCGGATCGCGGCGAAAAGCGACTCGCTCGCCGTGCGCAGTTCTTCTTCCAGCTGCGACAACTGGGCGCGCAGGCGGGCGCGCTGGGCGAGCGTCGCGCCCGGATCGGCCAGCGAATCGCTGAGCTCCGTGGCTTTCGCCGTATGGGCCGTGCGCGCGGAGATGATCCGATCGAGCGCCTGCACCGCCAGGCCGTGGCTGTTCAGATGGGTTTCGCCGGCGTTGCGGGTTACCAGGGTCGCCTGGTTGTTAATAATCGCATCGGCGAGCGTCACCGCGCTCGCCCCGTCGAAGTTTGTATTCGCCGTCAAAAAGCCGTTCAGGCTGGCGCGGCGCGTTTTTGCCGCTTCCAATCCCTGCAATGCCTTGACCGCGTCCGTGGCGCGCAGGCTGCGTTCGTTCGCCGCTTCGCCGCGCGAAACCACGTCGATGTACTCGTAGCGCGCTTTTTCGGCCGGGGTAAAGACGCGGCCCGCAAACTGCGGCGCGTTTTCGATTTTTTCCATCCGGTTCACCGCCCCGGACAACGCCTGGGTCGCCGACAAAAGCTCCGCTTCCGCCAGTTGCGCCTTTTCCGGACTGCCAATCAGGCGCCAGTCGAGATAGGCCCGATTGTATTCGGCGCGCGCCACATCGAGCGCGGCGCGGGCCGTGGACAGTTCGTTCGCCCGATCGCGCACGACCTGCTCCTGGGACTGCATGCTTGCGAGCAGCTCCGGCAAGGTCGCCGCCGTCAGTTGGGTGCGCAGTTCGTTTATATTGGCGTCAAAGGCCGCAAAATTAAATTCCGCATGCAGCGCGTTTAACTCGCCTTCCACGCCGCCCAGCGTTGCACGAAAGCTTGTCCAGCGCGCATCGAGGGTCGCCGCATCCGCGCCGGCCGCGCTTGCCGCGCGCAAGTCATCGAGCCGATTGAGCAACAGCTTCACGCGGTGGTTCGCCTGCGCTGTCACGTCCGGCACGTAGGTTCCCAGATACGTGCGAAAGT
>JAVHPJ010000168.1:0-36014 GCA_036170535.1 Leptospirales bacterium
TTGATGTTTACGGGCGCGCAGGGCCTGTTTGTTCCTGAATTGAGCGCCCGGCGCGTTCGGCCGGCCGTCGCGCCCGCGCTTTCCCCGGATGAAAGCGTGCGTCGGTCTATTGCGATCGTGCGGGTAACTTCAGTCTATTACAACCAGACCATGCCGTGGCTCAAGCAGGCGGGCGAGCCGTACAGCGTGGCCGCGTTGGTTGTTGACGGCAAACGATTGCTCGTAGTGGCCGATCACGTGCGCGACGCGTCCTTGCTCGAAGTGCAGAAGTTTTCCTCTTACAGTCGCAGTCTGGCGGAGGTCGTGCGCATTGACCCGCTGGCCGGGCTTGCGCTCCTGACAGTGAAGGATGAACGTTTCTTTGACGATTTGCAACCGATCGCATTCTCAGAGCAGGATCCGGCGCCCGGCGGCTCGGTGGTTGCGGCGAAAATCGACAGCGCATTTCGCGTGTATCGCGAAACCAATCAGATCAAAGAAGTGAATGCGTCCACCGAGACCGGCGTGGTGTATCTGCCGCGGCTGGTGTTTCGGTCGACCGAGCCGTTTAACTCCGGAGTGGCGATGTGCGGCCTGCAGTTATGCGGCTTTGTCGCGTTTTCGGATCGCGATCGGCGCACGGAAGTGATTCCCGTGTCGACCCTGACTGCATTCCTGGCGCGTGCGCGCGCTCCAGCATATGCGGGCTTTGTTTCCCAGGGCTTTACGCTCGGCGACCTGGCTGATCCGGTGCAACGTCAGTACTACGGCGCGCCGGCCGACAAACGCGGCGCGCTCGTGCAACGCGTTATTCCAGGAACCTCCGCCTGGGGCGTATTGCAACCGGAAGACGTGCTGTTTTCGATCGACGGGGCGCCCATTGACGAAGCGGGATTTTATGAAGACCGCCGGCTGGGTCGCCAGCAAGCGCAGCTGCTTTTGAGCCTGAAGGACGGACGTCCGCGCGCGCCGGGCGAACAGGCGCGCCTGGAAATTTTTCGGCAGGGCCGCGCGCAGACCGTGACCATGCCGCTGCGTCCTTATACCGGGCGCGGCGAGCGCATCCCGTGGCGTCTGGACGGAGCGCCGCCTTACCTTGTGGAGGGCGGCGCGCTGTTTCTGGAATTTTCCGTCGCTCTGGCGCAACAGATCTATGGATCGGATTGGGACTCCAAAGCGTTGGAGTTGGCGCAGCTGTATCGTTCGCAACGTTTCTACGAAGGCGGTCCGGGCGACGGTCGCATTGTGCTGTTTATTACCGCTCTGCCGGACGAAGCGACGCGCGGCTACGAGGGCTTGAATGTCGCGCCGGTGCTGGCCGTAGAAGGCGAACCAGTTGAGAGCGTAAAGGCGCTCCGCGAACGCCTGCTTGCATTGGCGGCCAGCGGCAAGAAGCAAGCGGCCCTGGAACTCGCCGGTCGACGGATTATTTACCTGGATCTGGCGAATCGGGATGCGATCAATCGGCGGATTGCCGGTCGCTATTCCATTCCCGCGCTGAGCTCGGAAGAAGGGCCCCAACGTTGAGCCGGGAACCGCCCGGACGCTTCAGGCCCGGCCCGGCCTGGCGTCGCGGCGGTGCGGGAGGAGGAGTAAACCCGCTCAGCGCAGGTAATACTTCATCCCGAAGTTGGCGCGCACTTCCTGTTGCAGACTCTGCTCTTCCGGTTTCAGGCGCTGCACCGGAAACTCGACCATCGCCTGCAGATTCAGGCTGCGCGACGCGATCTCGAGGCCCGGGGCGACAAAGACGGCGCCGTATTCCGTCCCCACGACCCGTTCGCCCTGGGAGCGGTCAAAGTAGTTATAACGCGCGCCCATTCCGAGCAACATTGTAACCGGATACGCCGCCGCGTCCGGCGAATACGCGCCCAGTCCGACGCCGAAACTCAGGCTGCCGAAGACAGCCTCGCCCGGGTCGTAGTCGCCGCGCGCGCTGCGATAGCTGTGTCCCAGGCCCAGGCGTAAGTCGGAGCGATCAAAAAAATATCGGATCTCGGCGCCGGTATCGAGCCGGTAGGTTTCGTTTACAAGCCGCGCGGTTTCCGGTCCTTCGATCTCGCCCTGCCGTCGGCCGATGGCGACATTTACGCCTTCGTACAGACTGACTTGCCAGCGACGATTGCGCAAGGCGTTAAACTGACCGGTGACGGTGGCGAAGCGCGGCCCTTGTTCGGTTTGCCGGCGGCCGTCGACCCGGTATTCGCGCACTGCGTATTCAAAAGCAGCGCCCATTTGCAGGCGGCCAAGCGTAACCTCAAGGGGGAGGATAATGGGAATGCTGTAAGTTCTGAGATCGCCGAATTCGTCGCTGCCGATTTGATCGTAGGCGACCTGGCTGCCGACCAGTCCGGCTACGCCCAGGCCCGGGCTTGCGACCAGTCCGCCTGCTGAGGGAACAGGATCGCTATACGGCTGAGCCGTGGCGGCGCCGGGAGCGAGAGCCAGGCCCAGGACCCATGCGCCAATTGTGCAAATGCGCCGAAACATTCTTCGCCTGAGTAGCAAGAAGTACGCCGGTATGGGTCGCGGCGAAACCTCAGTCCATCCTAATTCGGATATCCGGGGGCCCGGCGCCGCAATATTGCCGGAAATTCAGCCGCGCAGCGGAAAAAAAATGACGAACGCTCCTGGGGCCGGCGCCCTCTACTTCCGGGGGCCGCAGGCCCTGCAAGGTCCGTAACTATGTCGCAAAGAATACTGGTAAAACTATCGGGCATCCTGCTCGCAGGCCTGTGGTTCGGGGGCGGGGTCTTAACCGAGGCCCAGACGCGCTTCCCGGCGGAGCGCGTGCAGGCGCCGCGATGCGGGCAGAATGGTTTTTTTTGCGGCGTTCTGCCCGCGGCGCCCGACGAGGTCCAGGCGATTCCGTATGTCGTCCTTCCGTATCGTTCCGGGCCTCTGCCGGCGCGCGTCGATCTCAGTGCACAGTTGCCGCCGCCTGGATTTCAGGGTGCGAGCGCATCCGGCGCCGCCTGGACGCTGGCCTACGCGCTGCACTCTTTTAATATGAGGAAAGTGCGCGGAGGCGACTACGATCCAGGATCCGACGCCGCCTGCGCTTCCGGGTCCACGCGCGTCTACTCTCCCTCGTATCTCTACAATCAGTTGAACCGCGACCGGGACGAGGGGTTGAGTCTCTTTCAGGCGGCGCAGTATCTGGCCGACGAAGGCGCCGTTCCGTGCGCCGACTTTCCCTACGACGCAGGCGACTTTCGTCGGCGCCCGGACGCGGCCATACGTGTGCGAGCGCTGGAACGCCGCAGCGGCGCGGTGCGACGTCTGGACCCGCACGATACGCCTGGCCTGCAGGCGCTGCTCGCCGAGGGTCGCCCGCTGGCGCTTTCGTTCAAACTCTATACTTCCTTTTTCGATGTCGGGAGCGGCGTCTACGATCGGCCCGAAGGCCGCTTTCTCGGCGTTCAGGCGCTGACCCTGGTCGGCTATGACGCGGACCGTCAGATTGGCGACGCGGGTCCGGACGCCGAGCGCGGCGCCTGGAAAGTTATGAATTCGTGGGGTCGGGAGTGGGGCGAGCAAGGCTACGCGTGGATTTCGTTTCGCGCCTTCCGTCGTCTGGCTTTGCACGTCGTCTCCCTGGATCCGCCGGGCGACGCCGCTTCGCGTGCCGCCGCGGCGATGCGGGAGTTCGGTGAGGCTGCGTTGCCGCCGGTGGGCCGGGTTTATGCCTCGCGCGGCGCCCACGCGAATAAAGTTGTTCTGAATTGGACGACTGCTCCGGGCGCAAGCGCCTACATCATCGAACGCAGCTGGGCCGACCAGGATGAGTTTCAAATCATCGGCTATGCTCTGACGCCGGGCTTTGTCGATAGCGTGGTTCAGCCGGATGCAGCCTACGTGTATCGCGTAATAGCGCAGAGCGCGGTCGGGCGCGCGCCGGCCGGCGCCCGGCTCGCGCGGGCGGAAGGCTACGCAAAAGGCCAGCGACCTACCGGTCTGCCGGCCATGACCCTCGGCCTGCGCGGCCAGGCGGAGTCTGGCGATGCGCCGTTTGTGCAACTCAGCTGGCAGCCGGCCGACGGCGCGCGGGCGTATCGGGTGATGCGCTATGATTCCGGCCGGCGCGCCTGGCGCTTGCTGGCTGGAGCGGTTCGAGCGACCGCCTACGCCGATCGCCGTCCCCAGCGCAATCGGGAGAATCTGTATCGCGTGCAGGCTTTAAATCCGGCGGGCGAAGGCGAGTGGAGCGAAACGATCGGCGTGCGCATCGCCGGCCCCGCGCAGGCGCCCATGCCGGTGCAAAACCTGAGCGTGCGCGTAACGCCGGGCGTGCGCACAACGCTCGCCTGGAGTCCGGCGTACGGGGCGACGGCGTATCAGGTGCTGCGCTATGATTCGCCGCGGGGCGTGTGGGCCGGACCCTTTCGTGTGACGGCGCCGCAATTTATCGACGAGTCGGAAGCCGCGACGCTGGCCGGGGCCTGGCCGGCTTACCTGGTCGCCGCCGAAAATGCCGCCGGTGTCAGCGAGTTTAATGAAACTCCGGTCTACGCCGCTCCGATTCCGGCTGCCAGTCCGGATCGCCCGACGGCGCCGGCCGACCTGCGCGCCGTGCAACAGGGCGGCGCGACGACCTTGAGTTGGCGGCGCGTGGACGGGGCTGCTCAGTACTTCATTCTGCGCAAACGAGCCGGCGATGCGGACTACAGTTTTATAAAGAATGTTCCCGCAAACGTGCTCAGCTATCGCGACGCCCTGGCCGCCCATGGGGCCGATCTTTATTTCTACATTGTGCGCGCGGCCGGCGCCGGCGAGTCGCCGCCGGAGTCGGGCGACTCAAACGCCGCCGCGGCCTTTATCAATCCCGAACGCGCCCTGGCGCAGCGCCGCCTGCTCTGGGACGAGGGTCCCGCGCGCCAGTTTGAAGGCATGTGGACGGCCGTCGATTGGGACGGGGAGGCTGGTCCGCGGAACATCGAGATGCGCATTGAGCAAAGGGGCGCCGCTTTTGAGGGCGCCTATCGGGTTGGCGTGAATCCGGCGCGGCGCTTCAGCGGCGAGTTGATTTATGGTCTGAGCCGCCTCGAAGCGGACGGTTTTGAAATGGAGCTGATCGCCGGCCGCGAAGGCGAAAGCCGCGTCGAAATCACCAATCGCGATCTGGCGCCCTACGACGTGGAGCTGGCTTTCCAGCGTTCAAACTGATTTTTGACCCGGCGACCTTCGATTTCCTTGCCCCGTGGGCCGATTCTGTTAAGGCATGTCCGGCGCGGCGCCGGCGGCGTCTGCGGATAGGGATGGAACGGTATCGGGATAAAATGCGGGATTTCGTCCAGAAGCTCTGGACAAATCCGGCGATCATGAACACGCCAATCCAGAAAAAGGAGGCGCAAATCCTGAGTTTCATTCGGGAGAATCAGCGCAATCTCCAGGAAGCCTTCCATCGCCCGGACTTTTTCCCGGGCCTCGATTGGGATTCTGCGGTTCGTTTGCTGATAACCGAGCTGACGGAAACGACCCAGCAGGCGCTTCGTCCGCGGCTCGACGAAGTGATCGATCGCGCCATTCATCCCGCAGTCCGATCCTACTTCCAGAGCCACGGCGGCTTCGAGATTGAGACCAGTCGTTTTCGAGATTTTATCCTCGACGCAATGCGCCAGAAGCAGTTGCGCGATCAGTACATGGCGACCCTGGACGCAATCTCTTATAAACTTTACGATCGTTACGCCGCGGCGGCCATGACTCGCCATAAATTTATCTACAATGAACTCGTGCGCCGCGATCGGGTCTCCATCGATGCAACTTACATGGCCGAGTATCTCAAGCTTGCGTCCCTTTTTCGGCCGCTGTTCTATTTAAAGCTGCGCGAGGGGCCGGTGGAAAATCTCAGTCTGGCGGGCGTGGCGAAAGATCCGCGCACCGCGCGGAGCGTTCTGATTGGCTTGCAGGAATTGCTCGAGCGCGAAATCGGGCGCGTGCCGGAGGGACTGCTCAAGCCGGGGCTGGACAGCAACCTGTCCAGTCTGGACTTCCCGGACATCTCCGGCGCAGCGCGCATGATCCAGATACTCGTGATGCGCGGAGTGGAGTACAACCCCGATCTGAAACAGGACCGCGGCGCCGAGTCGCCCGACAAGTCGTGGTTCAATATCAACCGGCGGACGGCGAAGAATTACGGGTACGACGGCAAGTTCCTGGAAGAGTTGTATTTGATCGCCGGCGAGGAAGGGTGGTAACATGAACGCTCGAAAGTTTGGGCTGGATCATTTTCCAAAGCCGATTGAGTACGCGATCCTCTTCTTGATCATACTGGTGATCGCACTCATTTTTGTAGAAGAGCTGGCGATTATCTACGCGTGGAGCGGCGATAAGCTGGCTTATCTGGTCTGGGCGGCGTTTATATTCGACGCCGTCTTTTCGCTCGAATTCGCCGCCCGCGCCGTCCATACCGGCCGGCGCGGTTATTTCTGGCACTACATCAAACATCAACGCGGCTGGATCGATTTTATCAGCTCCTTCCCCCTGCTGCTTTTAATTTCCGGTCCCGCGCTGTATATTCTGCTGGCCCAGGACGGCGGCGGCGTTCAGTCGCTTGCGTTCCTCTCCATATTAAAAACGGCTAAGGCCGTCCGCGTTACGCGCATCTTGCGTTTGATCCGAATTATCAAATTGTTCGGAAAAATCCAGAACGCGGAATCGCCCATGGCGAATCGGCATGTCGGCTCGATCGCGACGATGGGCGTTACAGCGATCGTGATCGCTCTCTTGATTTCGCAGTTCGCGCCTTTCATGCATGTGGGCGATCGGGCCGCTTATCTTGAGTCCCGAACGGGCGATCTTACGCACCTGGTCCAGGCCGCGGACCGGGCCGCGCCGGGCGCTCCGGATTTCGAGTGGCTTGCGAAGTACATTGAAAGCTCCGCTGTTCAGTCGGATGTGATTCGACTGCGCAACAAGGATGAGAAGCTCCTCTATTTGAACCCGCGTGCTAACGAGCTGATGCACTATGCGTACGGCGCCGGCCAGTGGATCAAGCTGGGCGACAGCGGCTATTCGGCCCAGATTTCCTATCATATTCCGGATGCGGAACATGCGCGCTTGAACCTGTTTGTAATGGTCGCGATTCTGGCGCTCACGCTGGCCTTTATGTTAATTTATGCGCGCACCTTCGCGCAGCAAATCGCCGATCCGCTGTTTGTCATGAACCGCGGTCTGCGTCAGTGGGAGTACAATCTCGAGGTTCGGATCCCGCCAGAACTTGCAAGTGAAGAGGTCTTTCAGCTGGCTCACGCTTACAATGAGCGCTGGCTCAGCTTAAAAAACCAGATTCGCGCATTCCGTCGGCGGCGCGATGCGGGCGAGGAGAAGTCGGCGCTTTCTCTGGACGACGTTTTCTGATGGCGTTGGCGTCATTCAGCGCGACACCTGGCAGGCAAACATGGAAGCGCACTCCGTAGAGATCATTCACAATATCGGTCTGAGTATTATCTTCGCTGCGGCGCTGGCCTTCATCGCCCGCATGCTCAAACAGCCCCTGTTGCTCGGATACATCGCGGGCGGCATAGCGCTCGGGCCGCACCTGGGTTTTGGCCTCATTAAAGACGAAGCCAGCGTCGAAGTGATCAGCGAAATGGGACTGATCATGCTTTTGTTCATTATCGGTCTTGAAATTCGCCTGCCGGACTTGCGCAAGCTTGGCAAGGAGTTGTTCATTCTGGGCGTGTTGCAGTTTGTCGGCTGCGTTGCCTTGGGGCTGCTGCTTTTGCGCTACTTCGATTCCGCCCAGGGTCGCTTTGACGTCTTGTATCTGGCGATCGCCGGCAGCTTGAGTTCCACCCTGATCGTGGTAAAGTTGCTGCAGCAAAAATTTGAACTGAAGTCGACGGCCGGTCGCATTACGGTCGGTCTGCTTGTCATTCAGGATCTCTGGGCGATCCTTTTTATGGGTATTCAGCCCAACCTCACGAATCCGGGCCTGAAAACCGCGTTGTTTTCCCTCGGCGGCGTCGTCGGATTGGTGCTGGCCTCGTTTCTAATTTCGCGTTTTGTTCTGGGCCGACTCTTTCAGGCGGCCGCCAGCAGTCCGGAATTGGTTCTGATCACGGCCGCTGCGTGGTGCTTTGGCGTGGCGGGTTTCGCCGAATGGGCGGGCCTGTCCCTGGAAATGGGCGCGCTGGTATCGGGCCTCGCGATTGCTGCGTTCCCGTACGGTCACGACGTCATTTCGAAACTATCCGGCGTTCGCGACTTCTTTATCACGCTGTTTTTTGTGGCGCTGGGCTTGAAGGTCGCTGCGCCCTCTCTGGAAACCGCCGTGATCGCCGTGCTGTTGATTGTTTTTGTTTACGCCAGTCGTTTCCTCACGATCGCACCGACGACGATTTTCACCGGCTCTGGATTGCGGGCCGGCATAAATACTGCGCTTAACCTTTCGCAAGTCAGCGAATTCTCATTGGTTATCCTGGCGCTCGGCGTAGGCTACGGACATATCAGCGGCGAATTGTCGAATCTCGTGTTGACTGCGATGCTGCTTGCGTCGGTGACCTCCACCTATACGATCATGTTCAGCGGCGGCATTACGCGCGGACTGCTGAAGGTCTTTGCTCTGCTCGGTCTGCGCGAAACCGGCGACGGCGCGCATGGCGGTCCGGACTCCGGCGGCCGCGGCCATGGCGGCGAGCGACGCGACATCGTGGTGCTCGGCGCTTATCGCATCGCCCAGGGCTTTCTCGATCGAATCGAACGCGAGGCGCCCGCGCTCATTCCGCGCATTCTGGTGGTGGACTACAACCCGGCGCTGCGCGAAGGGCTGGAGGCGCGCGGCTTCCACTGGGTTTACGGAGATCTCGCGCATCCGGAGAGTTTGCAACATTCGGGCGTCGAAGACGCGGAACTTGTGATCTGCACGATTTCGGACGTTTTTCTAAAAGGCGTAACTAACGAGCGGCTGCTTGCGCAATTAAAGCAGCTGGCGCCGGCGGCGCGTTTTGTGATGACCGCGGATGATCCTGTTGAAGCGGAAGCGCTCAAGCAGTCCGGCGCAATTCATGTGGTCGTTCCAGGAAAAATCGCCGGGCACGCCTTGTTTGATCAATTGCGCTGGGATCTGGCCGGCGCGCCCCGCGAAGCTGTGTAACTGTGATCGGATCAGACATTTATGCTTAAAGATTGGATTATACTCCCCGAAGAGCGCTGGAAGCGCATCTGGGACGGGCTTGTCCTGATCGTCACCGTTTTTGCGGCGATCGAGATTCCGCTACGTTTGACTATCGGCTATCACGTTGAGGGCCTGGTTCTCGCACTTGATCTGATCGTAGTGACAATCTTCAGTCTGGACATCATATTTAATTTCTTCACCGCGGTGTTCATCAACGGCCAACTGGTTACGGACAAGCGAACGATTGCGGCCCGCTATCTGAAAGGCTGGTTCGTCGTCGATCTGCTCGCGGCCTTGCCCTTCGACCTGTTCATTTCCGGTCTGGTTCCCACGCTGACCTACGCCGCGCGCACGCTCCGGCTGCTGCGCCTCTTTCGCCTGGTCCGTCTCGCCCAGTTTATGCATCGTCTGGGTCAGGCGAATTACATGAACATCAGCGTGCTGCGCATGGTGTTTTTGGGATTCTGGGTGCTTTTGCTGTCGCACTGGACGGCGTGCATCTGGATGTCGATCGGCGCGGGCAACATACCGATTGAAGACCAGCAGGAGCCGCTCCGGTTCTATATTCGTTCGTTGTATTGGTCCATCACGACGATCGTCACTATCGGCTATGGCGACATCACGCCACAGACCAATATCCAGACGATATTCACCATGTTTATCGAGATCGCCGGCGCGGCGATGTACGGCTATGTGATTGGTAACGTCGCGTCGCTACTGGCGAACCTGGACGTG
This sequence comes from Leptospirales bacterium, assembly GCA_036170535.1. Taxonomy (GTDB): domain Bacteria; phylum Spirochaetota; class Leptospiria; order Leptospirales; family Leptonemataceae; genus SSF53. The sequence goes on from JAVHPJ010000168.1 coordinate 9,833, forward strand.
GCGCGCGCACAGTATCTGGAAAAACTGGAAAAGATTAATACCTTCATGCGCTTTCGCAAGATCCCCGAAGGTCTGCAGGAACGCGTGCGGAGTTATTACGCCTATCTGTGGGAGAGTCGGCGCGGCTACGACGAATCGAACGTGCTAACGGATTTGCCGGGTTCGCTGAAGGTCGAGGTTTCGCTTTTTCTTAACAAGGACATTATTGAAAAGGTGCCGATCTTCCAGGGCGCCAATGACGATCTGGTGCAGCAAATTGTGATGAACCTGCGACCGGTCGTCTACACTCCGGGCGACTACGTATTTCGCAAAGGCGAAGTTGGCGATAACATGTTTTTCATTTCGCGCGGCGCCGTGGAAGTCGTGTCCGACGACGGCGGGACGGTCTACGCGACGCTGCGCGAGGGCAACTTCTTCGGCGAAATTGCGCTGCTGTTGAACTCGCCGCGTACAGCGAGCATTCGTGCGCTGGATTACTGCGATCTTTACACTCTGGACAAGGACACGTTTCAGCGCATTTTGCGCAACTTTCCGGATTTCGCCGACCATGTTCAAAAGCTGGCCGCAGGGCGCGCCAACGAAAGCCCGAGCGGCGCGCCGGAAGCGGCGCCGCGGCCCGTCGACAATGAGCGTTCGCCGCCGGAACGCGTTTCAGCCTGCCGCGCAATCCGCGAAGACGCCGCAATCCGACTGGAATGGACGCCGGCTGAGCGCAGCGTCGTCTACCAACTTGTGCGCTTTGAACCCTCGACTGGCGCCTGGCTGACGCTCAACAATTGCGTCGAAGGCGCGCAGTTTCGCGACGAGCATCCCTTGCCCGGCAATCTCAATCGCTATCGCGTCCGCGGTTTGAATCAAGCCGGCCCGGGCGCGTGGAGCGAAGCCGTGGACGTCTGACGCCTCGCGTGCGGAGCATCGATTCCACATGGCGACATACTCGCTTCCGCCCCGGTCCTTGGTGATCTTTCTCGTCGCGTTTCTGGGCGCGCTGTTTCTCGGCGATGCGGTTTGCTTTCGCTGGTTGTACTGGCGCCTGCCTGATGAAAGCGCCTGGGGCGAACTGCCGCACTATCACTTTGAGCGCCGCGCTCGTGCGCTGGCCGGACGCGAGCGCGAGCCCGAAGAAGTGCGCGTGCTGGCGGTCGGTTCTTCGATCGCGCTGTACTCAATATTGCCGGAACGGATTCACGCACGATTGACGGCGGCGGGCTATTCGCAGGTGCGCGTGGACCTTCTGGCACATCAGGGGCTCACTCCGGCGCATCTTTACGCCTACCGCGAACGCGTTATGGCGACGACGCCGGATCTGATCGTGCTGCCGATCAACTTTGTCGATTTTCGCCTCGAGCGTCCCATCATGCAGCAGCGCCTGGCGGATCTGGACTCCGGCGATCCGACGCGGCGCACGGCCGCGTACAGCGCGGCGCTGAAGTACCTGCTGGACGGTCCGGAGTTTCGATCCATCGCTCCCGCCGGTTCGCTCAGCGCTTATTTTTTAGAACTCGATTGGGAGCAGCGCGCGGCGCACCTGTGGGCGACCGGTCTTGCCGTGTATCGGTATCGCTGGTTCGCCCTGGATGCGCCGACCCTGCTTCTGGAAAATCGATATTCGGCCGGCCGCAGTTATCATACCTTCGCCGGCGCACAAATCGGCGGCGAGGGCGCGACGGAGCGCGGCTGGACCGGAACGGAATTTTCCCTCGCGCTGTCGTCGCGCGAACTGGAACGGGGCCTGCATCTGGAAGCGCCGGCGGAATTGTTTCAGACGAATCCTGCGCCGCGTCTGCGGCTGCGCTACTTCAGGCCGGACGGAGGTCGGGATTCCGCGCCGTACGCCGTCGAGGACTTTGAGCTGACTCGCGGCTGGCGCAGTTACCGCCCGCCGGCCGCTGCGCGCGCGGGCGACCGCGTGACGGGCGAACTGAACGCTCAATGGCTTTCGCCGGACTGCGCCTGTCCGGTCGGAGTGCGGCTCACGCGCAACGCCGGACTGGCTCGCGCGGCGTTACGCAGCGAGCGCCGCCCCCTGCGTCGCGAGGACGAGCTGTATCGTCGGCAGAGCGATGCGGAGTATCGCGCCTCCTTCGAAGCGCGCGTTTTGCGCTTTGATCGCAGCGGGATGCAGTACCTGGAAGCGCTCAAGATTGCAAAGGAAACCTGGGCGCGGCGCCCCTTTGATCCCGAATACCCGACCTTCACCCTGCTGAACGACTTCCGCGCTCTCGCGCTTACGCGCGGCGCGGATGTGCTGACCGTCGATAGTCCGGAAAATCCGATCAGTTTTGAATGGTATGCCGCTTCGCCTTTTCGCGCGGGCCTGCGCGCGTTCCTGGCGACCGCGCCGCGCGCCGCCGGACCCGGCCAGGCGTACTACCTGGACATGACGGACGCGCTCCCCATGCAGGCCTTCTACGACTATCATCACCTGAGCCGGTATGGCGCAGAGCGATTTTCCGATCAGCTTGCGGATCGGCTGCTGGCATGGCTGGCGCACCGGACGCCGGCGCGCGGCGGCTCAGCGCCCTGATATTAATTTTCTCAGGGGCTCGATCGAGAAATCGGATTTGTCAGGGAAATGCTCGATCTGCCAGAGTCTAATATCGCTATGCGGGTCCTGTTCGTAACGCTGCTGTCGCTGGGAATCGCGCTCGCCATGCCGGCCTGCAGCTCCTGTCAAAGGCCCGTAAAGCCCGAAGAGGCGGCGCGGCTCTTGCCGATCGACGGACTTACCTATCGTTTCAGCTGCACGGATCAGTATACCGGGCAATGTATCGACTATTACGGGTCGGACACGGCCGCCGAGCGCGGCCCGGAGATCCCGCAGTACTGCGAGCCGGTGGTGCAGGAGCATTGTCCCCAGGAAACGGCCAAGGGCGTTTGCAAGGCGTTGATCCAGGAACGACGTTCGAATCGCTATTACGAAACCTTCTTTTACGAAACCGAATCGGAAAATGCCACAGTTTTGTTTTGCATCAAAGTCGACGGGCGCTTGCTGCGCAGCTCCTGGTGAGGGTCGCGTCCAATTTTCAGCGAGCCATTTCCGTTCCGGCGCGGGCGAATAGTTCCTGAATCGACTGCGCGCCGATTGCGCCGACATCGCGCGTAAAGTCATTCACGTACAGGTCGATGTGGGCCTGAATCACTTCGTCGGCCAATTCTTGCGAATAAGACTTTATAAATGCGCGCAGGCCCGGATCTTCCGGCGCGGCCCACGCCGCGGCGACGCTCGCCTGAATCGCCGGCGTGAGAGCGGCGCGCACGTCGGCCGGCGCATCTTTGCGCAGAGCGATGCAACCCAACGGAATCGGCGCGCCGGTCGTTTGTTCCCACCATTCGCCCAGATCCTGCACCGCATGAAGACCGCGCGCCTGGTAGGTGAAGCGTTCTTCGTGTATGATAACGCCGAAGTCGCTTGAGCCGGCCAGCAGTTCGGGAATGATGCGATCGTAGCGGGTCGGTATAAATTCGACAGCTCCGGGGTCGAGGCCCTGCGCTTTGAGAAAGAGGCGCGTCAGCAGATTGGCAGTCGTGTAGCGTCCCGGGATGAGGATGCGGTTCAGCTTCTGCGCCGAATCCGGCGCGAGTCCGGCGCGGCGCGTGATTAACAGCGGTCCGCAACCGCGGCCCAGCGCGCCGCCCGTCGGCAAGAGTTCGTAGCGATCCTGAACGTGCAACATCGCGAAAAAGGATAGTTTGGTGATCATATGGCGCGCCTCGTCCAGCGCGCGCCGGTTCAACTCCTCGACGTCTGCAAATTCCAGCTGCACCGGATGTCCGGCCAGACCGCGTTGTTTGAGCCAGTAGAAAATGAAGGTGTCGTTGGGGCAGGGCGAAATCGCCAGATCGATCGCGTTCATGGGTTCGGCTCCGCAGGCTGGCATAGTTGGGCCAATGCGCGTTCCGTCGTCAAGGTTAAGCGCGCGGCCGCCGTTGCGGCGTTCAGCCCCTCGCTTGCGATTGCGCCGCAAACGTCAACGGTGGAATACACGCAGTCCAGTCCGGCGGCGTGCAGGAGTTCGCGATCCTCAACCTGCCCGCTGACGATGACTGGCGTCGGCCCGAGAGCGGGCGTCCCATCCGACGGATCGCGCTGCAGGCTCCGACAGAGTCGCGCGAGACCGGCCACGACCTTGCCGCCCAGGCTGCCGCGATCCGTGCGCCCTTCGCCGCTCAACAGAATCGTCGGACGTTCCGTTTTAATGAGCGTTCGCAACTGCGCCGCTTCGAGAAAAAAATCCACGCCGGATGCGAAGCGCGTCTGCATTTCCGCCAGGGCGAGCAGGGGAAAACCCAGACCGCCGGCGGCGCCGCAGCCTGGCGTCTCCGCGTCGGCGCCAAACTCTGCCTGAAAAAGTCGGGCCAGATGTTCCATACGCGCTTCGATCCCGTCAATCTCCGCAGGCCTTGCGCCTTTTTGAGCCGCGAAGAGTCGGGCGGCGCCGGAGGGTCCGCAGAGCGGACTTTGTACGTCAGTGTATAACACTACCGTGACGGCGAAGCGCCGTTCGGGTCGCAAAACGCGCCGAACCTCCAAAAGATTTTGAAGTCGCGTAACGCTGCGCGCCGCCGCATCCAGGAAGCGAAAGCCCAGTTCGAGCGCAAGGCCAAAGCCGCCGTCGCTGGTTGCGCTGCCGCCCAGAAACACGCCGATTTCCCGGACGGAACCGGCCCCGTCCGGCCCGGCCGGCGCTGCGCAGGCGCGAATCGCCGCGCCCACGCCGCGCGTGCTGCGTTCCAGGATGGGAGCAGCGGCGGCCCCGGGCAAAAGCAAACCGATGATCTCCGCGCTTTCCAGCCACGCGCGGCGGCCTGGCGTCCCTGGCGGATCAACGAGCGCCGGCGCCTGGATTGGCAGGTCGCGGGCGTCAAACGCGGCGAGGCCGAGCTCCCGTAAGTCGGGTCGGAGTTGCGCGAGTATCTCGCGGCTGCCTTCGCCGCCGTCGGCCAGCGGCCGCAGCATGATTCTCGCCGGTCGGCCGCTTGCGCGAGCGAAGTTCCGCACCCCGGCGGCCATGGCCTCGGCGGCCGCGCGGGCGCTGAGCGTGCCCTTGAATTTATCCGGCGCGATCAGTACGGACACAGGCGCGTCGGCGCGATTCGCCGGCCGGAGCGGGCGCATACATTCACCGTGAACGCCGGCGGGCGAGCGCGCCCAACCAGCCGGCGATCATGAGACCGAGACCGACCAGGGCGGCGCCGGCGCTGAGCCGATTCAGGCCCGGAGAGTTCCGCTCGCCGGGAAGATCATTGCCGCGCAGGCGCACAAAGGCGTTTTGACTCGCGTCGATGTAGACGATCGCCTCCACGTTTTTGCCCTCGGAGTAACTGTGAAAGTAAAAGGGGCTCACTTCCTCGACGCCGTGAAACTCAACGGCGCCGGCCGCGCCGGAATAAGAATAATAATACCGATCGCCGATGAATCCGCGGCGGACCTGAGCGCGCGTCAGAGTGACGAATACGGCGGAACCATCCGTGCGCAGACGGCTTTCTGCATCGGCCACGAGTTGATCGCGCCAGGCGAGCGCCAGGTATTCGCTGCCAAAAGAAAAAAACAAAAGGACGCCGCACACGCGCGCGAAGGCGCTCACTGCCGCGCTCCGAGTTGGAATTGCATGCCTTCGCGCGCCATCACGATGCGCGGCCCGGACTTCACGCCGAGCGCGCTTAAGTGATCCAGCGCGACGCTCAGATTATCGAGCAAGCGCGCGTCGGTGTACGAGGGCTCGTGATGCGTGAGCGCCAGGTTTTTAACCCGCCAGCGCACCGCACAGTTCACCGCCATGGTCACGCTGGTGTGGCCCCAGTCGAATTTTGTAAAATGGTCGTCGAGCGTGTACTGCGCATCCATCACCAGCAAATCAGCGTCTTCGAAGAACTCATATTGGTCGTCTTTGCGTTCAAGATCCTGACCGGTGAACTCAGCGTCCGTCGCAAATATGAAGCGCTTGTTCCCCTGGCGGAAGCGATATGCAAAACTTCCGCCCGGATGTTTAAGCGGGAAAAAATCCACCATGCTTCCGTCGCGCGCTTCGAAGGGCGCGCTTTCCTTCAGCGTGTAGAAGTACTTGCGCGATGCGGTCGCTTCAAAGGGCATCGGAAAGAACATGTCGATCTGCTGGCGCACCAGACGACTTTCCAGATTTTCGATCGGCGAACAGAAGTGTATTACGTTGCCGGGTATGTAGAGCGGCTTAAAAAAGGGCAGGCCCTGGATGTGATCCCAGTGGGTGTGCGTAAAAAAGAAAAAGACTTCGCCCTCGCCGCGTCCGCAGGGCCCGTTCATCAGTTCGTCGCCCAGGGCCCGCGCGCCTGTGCCGCAGTCGACGATCAGAATGGGATCTTGCGCGCGCGTATTCACGGTGACGCAGGTGGTGTCGCCGCCGTACACGCGGCCCAGGCTGGCGGGCAAGCGATCGATAAAGGCGTCGATATCCGACCCGGCGCCAAGGCCCGCATCAATCGCGGAGCGCAGCACGCCCTGGAGTTTCTCGCGGTATTCGGCGTTGCGCAGCGGCGTCGCGATCGAGCCTCGAACGCCCCATAGCTTGACGAGCATGTATCGTTTTTCGCTCTCGGGCCGAATCAGGGAAAGCTGAAAATTGGCCCGCGCAGGGGCGAGTCCTGCCGACTCGCCTGGCGGGAAGTGTCGGGATGATTGGATTTGAACCAACGACCCCCGCGTCCCGAACGCGGTGCGCTACCCCTGCGCTACATCCCGAGTCAGCGCGCCGTTCGGCCAGCGGCAGAACGCTGCGCACCTGCCAGATTTGGCAGGGAGAGGCGCGTGCATAGCAAAAACCGTATCCAGGCCTGTTTCGGCCTTGTCGATCCGCGCGCCGGAGACCTTATTCTATTTGACGCCAGGGAGGCTCGAAAAAAACTGGCTTTTAAGATGGAGACGCAAACCGTATCTATAGTAGCGCCGTCTGACGCGACCCCGGACGCCGAGCAGCCCTCGTCCTTGCCCGAGGTCGAGAAGCGCTTTGAAATCCTTTCCGACATCACAGATCAGGTTTCGCAGGTGAACAGCCTCTACGAGACCGATCTCGACGCCGCGTTTGAGGGGATGGAACGCTTCACCTCGGACGCCCGCACCTGGGATCTGGCGACCATGCACGACGACGCCCGCAAATTTTATTTGAGCCACATGTCTTTTCATCGCGAAATTGTGGCCGACATTATCGCTGAAGGCCGTCGCATTCTGCTGGATGAGCGCCGCCCGTACCTGAAACGCCTGGTGAACTACCATCGCGATTTCTCGCGCTGGCTGGCGGGCATCGAAAAAAAATACGCGGCCTGATGAATCGCCCGGGAATTGGTTGAAAATTCCGCGGCGCTCATTTGTTTTTAACATTATGGGGCCCCAGGGTCTCCGCGAGGTAATCTTATGAAGAAATTGGCGTTTCTGTCCGCCGTAGCTCTGGCCGTCGCTTTGACGTACTGCGGCTCCAAATCGGATCAATCCGCGGGCCCCGGCGTTATCCGCACCCTGCTCAGCAATGCAAGCGGCGACGTGCGCATTGAACGCGGCTCCGAGTCCCTGACGGCGGCGCCGGGTCTGCCCCTGCAAGCCTCGGACGTACTGGTCACCGGCGCGGACTCTACCGCGGAACTGGCGATCGAAGGCTACGGCCTGGTTAAAGTCGGCGCGGAGACGCGCATTCAGATTCAGAAAATCTCCCAGGACGCCTCCAGCTCCAGCGCCGAAATTAAGCTTGAGCGCGGCAACGTGGCTTCTTTTGTAAATCGTCGCTCGGCCAATCAGGAATACGCCGTGGTAACCCCGACCGCTATCGCGGGCGTGCGCGGGACGGCCTTCCTCGTTTCGGTCTCCAAAAACGCCGACGCCCATCGCGTCCAGGTTTCCGTCCTCGACGGTCAGGTTGCGGTTAACCTGCCCGGTCAGGAAGCGGTGGTCCTGGAAAAGAACTCTCAGATCGCCATCGACGGCTTTCAGGCGATCACTCGTTCTATGGTGCGCCCGTTGTCCCGCGAGTCTCTGGATGAAATCAAGAAGCTGGCCGTATTTCATCGCAACAACATCACCGAGTTTAACACGCTTCTGGACGAAGTCAGCCGGATCACCCCTGAACTGCAGATTCTCGAGGGCGACGCGACGGCCGACTCCGCATTGGGCGATCGCGACTCGCGTTCGGCGGATCGCGGCGGCCTCGATAACGTGGACCGCGCCGCCCGCGCCGACGTATCGCGGACGGTGCGCCGGGATACCCAGGGCGACCCGATCAAACTGCAACCCCAGTCCAGCTACACGCAACAGTAAGTTCGCGTAGCGGAAATGCGCAGGAAAAGCGCGGGCCCCGGGCTCGCGCTTTTTTTTTGCCCGCGCCGCCGCGGCCTTTTTTTGTGGACCGGTTCTCAGTACAGGCCATACCGTGACTGGGGCAGGCGGCCCAATTGCGTCGCCCTCGATCGGAGACTGGAATCAAGCATGAAGCCCTTGCGAAGCGTTCTTTTAATTCTCATCCCGCTGTGGGGCCTCGTTCGCTGCACAGCGATCGGTCCCGCCCAGGCGCTCGAGCCCGCCCTTGACGCCCCGCCGCAATTGCGCGCGCTCAGCGCCGATCAACAGCGCGTCGTCGATGCGAATGATTTTCGACTGCGTGATCGGGCGCGTGCGTCGATCCGCATTGTCGCGGTGCGCGCGCCGGCTCCGGCTGAATTGCCGTCTGCGCTGGCGGCCGTCGCCTGTCTGAAAATGGAACGCGCTCTGAAATCGGCGGGCGTGACGCTTCTGTATCCGGAGGCGAACGCTCCGGATCTCGCTACGGCCAGCGAGGCCTCGCGCGAATATCTCAAACGCGTCGACGCCGACGCGGTTGCGTTGCTGAAGCTTGTTGCGGAGGGACCCCGCGGCCGCGGTCAACTCGAAGTGGCTTTGCTCGACGCGTATAACGGTCAGGAGCTGGGCCGCCTTAACCAGGAACTCGAGTATGACGCGGCGCCGGCCGCGCCGGATCGTCAGGCGGATTTTGTACAGCGTCGCGACGGCGCCGTATCGCTGTTGTCATCGGTCTCCGTTCCCGTTGTGCGTTTGAAGAATGTGAATGCGAGCGCCATGCAGGAGTTCGCGCGCAAGGCGGTGACCGGTTTTGTTTCCGTTTTTTCCAGCGCCGCCGACGCGGAGATCGTGTCCATCCAGGAGAACAAGCGCGAGTCATTGGGTCGCGCTCCCTTGACCGGACGCGCCTTGCTGGAAGGACGGTACGTGCTTTCCGTAAAGCGTCCGGGCTATGAAGAAGCGCGTTTTCCGGTGCATGTGCGGGCCGGCCGCACGGACGTGGTCTTTGTGCCCTGGCCCGATGATCGCAACAACAGTTCGCTGGCCATGCTTTCGGCGCCGAGCGCTCAACGCGTCTCCCTGGACGGCGCGGTGCGCGGCCAGACGCCGCTCTATCTGACCGGGCTGGATGCGGGCTCGTACCAACTGGAGTTGTCGCGCGCGAAGTCGTCGGGCGATTATGTGATTACCGCGGAGAGTCCGCTCGAAATCGCCGGCGGCGATTCGCTGAGTCGTTTGTTTCTCATTAACTACGAAGAAAAATTCGGCGCCAACCTGCTGGATTCGGATTTCTGGCAACTCGCTTCGGAAGCGGGTCCGGTGAGCTTTGAACCGGGGCAGGGGCTCGCCTTTCGTTCGAGCGAGAGCCGCTCCAGCGCGTGGATGGGGCTCATGTCGCGGCCGGTGTTTCTGGATGACGACTTTGACATTCGTCTCCAGGCCCGGCAAAGCGACGGCGGCGCGCTGCTTGTCGGCCTGTTAAACGAACGCGCGCACACGACGCTCTTGCGCATGGAATCGCGCACCTATACTTTGCAGCGTTTTGACGGAGCGCGCATGCTGGATTCGCCGCTCACGTTCACGACCCTGCGTCAACGCGAAGGCGATCTTTACGAAATTCGATATCGTTACAACAAAAAAGAAAACCTGTTGGAAGTGCGCCTCGACGGTTCGCTGGTCTACGAAGGTCCCTGGAACGGCGGACCTTTCGCCCGACTGATCCTGGTCACCCGGCCGACATCCGCCGACGGACGCAGTCTCGCCGCCGGACTCTCCGTGCGCACCGGACCGGGTTTGTACGACTGACGTTGGCCGACCGAGCCGAATCTGCTGGAGTTTGAACCATGTTTTATTACGTTACTCGCAACAAATCCGGAATGCGGCTCGTGCGCAATGCGGCGCTGGCGGGCCTGCTGCTTTTGACGGCCGCCTGTTCCTTGCTGCAACGCCCGCCTGAGCGCACTTCCTCCGCCCAGGAGCGTGCGACGCGTCAGGTGATTCGCGATCCGGTGCGCTTTCAAAAAGCGCAGGCCCTGGTAAACGAGGGCAATCGCCTGCTCATGCGCAACGATCTGCCCGGCGCCCTGCGGCTGGCCGATCAGTCGTTGGGCGAGCATGAGACCTTCGAGGGCTACTACCTCAAGGCGACCGCGCTTTATCAGCAAAACAAGAAAGACGAGGCCCTGACGAATTACCTCGAAGCGGAGAAGCTGAACAGCGGCGATGCGCAACTGCTCATGACGCTCGGGACGGTCTACAGCGCAACCGGCGCCGTGGACAAGGCGCAGGAGCGTTATTTGCGCCTGGTCGAGCTTTATCCCGAAGACCCGGTGTACTGGTATAAGGCCGGCATCACATACAAGATTCTGCGTCAGTATGACAGGGCGTACGAATATTTAAAAAAAGCGGACGTGGCGGGCTTTCGTTTCCTGGATCAGGTCTATGTTCAATTGGGCGACGTTTGCCTGGAACTGCGGCGTTACGACGAATCCAAAGCCTATTTCGACAAAGCTAAGGATCTGAATCCCGAACTCAAAGACGCCCAACGCGGCGGCGCAGCCAGCGATATCGCTCGCCTGCTCGACGAAGGCAACGTCTCGCTGCGCGAAAATCGTTACGAAGAAGCGCTCGCGAAATTCCGCGCTGCCGCGGCCAGCGCGCCGGATCAGGCGAGCCCCTTGCTCCTGTCCGGCTCGACCCTCATTGCGCTCGAACGTTACGAAGAAGCCAGCAAAGATCTCGCCCGCGCAGTGGAATTAAATCCGCGCGATCCGCGCGGCTACTCGCTGCTCGGTTCAGCATATCACAAGTTGAATCGCTATCGCGAAGCCCTTGCGATTTTTGAGAAAGGCGTGCAGGTTGCGCCGGAAAACTACGAAATCTACAATAAGATCGGCCTTGTGTATCGCGACCGCGAAGAAGTCCGGCGCGCGATCGATTCGTTTTATCGCGCTATCGCGATTGACTCGAATTACACGCCGGCCCGCAAGAATCTGGCCTACGCTCTTCTGGAAGATCGCCGCTACGTGGACGCGCGGCGCGAATTTGAAACTGCCGCGCGCCTCGCGCCCGGCGATGCGGAATTGAGCAAGGGCGCCCAGCTGGTTGAGATCTACATGACGCTCGATCGCGGCGATCGCTTCTTTCAGGAAAACCGCGTGCCCCAAGCCCTGGCCGAGTATCAAAAAGCCCTGGCGGTGCGCACGGACATTCCGTTGGTGCACAATTCCCTGGGGCAGGCGGAATTTGCGCGGCGCGGCTACGCGGAAGCGGTTCGCCATTACAACAAGGCTCTGGAACTGGACGCGAATAATGTGGGCGCCCTGCAGGGTCTGTTGCGCGTGTACGGCGCCACGCGCAACACGCGTGAACAGAACAAGGTTCTGGATCGCCTGAAAGCCCTGACTCGCAATAATCTCGCTGCAGCGATTGCGCTCGGTCGGCTCAAAGAGGACGAGAACAAGCTGGCGGAAGCGGAGCGTTATTATCAGGACTTGTTGCGTGCAAATCCGGAAGGCGAAGCGCTGCGCTACCGACTGGGTTTTGTCTACTACAAGATGGGCCTCGAGCATAACCGCGGGGAGCGCTACCGCGAAGCCCTGGCTCGTTTCGAAAAAGCGCAGGAGTTTAATCCGGAAATTCCCCAACTGCCGGACGCATTGTCGACCGTGCGCGAGAATATTCGCTTCGCCGCGCTTTTGCCAAAGCTGAAGCAGGCCGAACGGCATTTTGCGCGCAACGAATACGACAGCGCCCTGCCGCTGTACGAGTCCGTGTATCGCGAACTGAAGCGGCCCCTGATTCTGGTTAAAATCAGCCAGTGTTACATCGCTATAGGTCAGGAGCGCAAAGCCCTGCAATTGCTGGAAGCCGCGGAATCGGACGGAGCGAACGGTCGTGCGGTGGAAATATCCGAAGCGATGTTCAACTACGTTTTACAGAAAGGCGAAGTTGATCGGGCCGAACGAGGCTTTCGCGACATTACCGAGTCTCATCCCGACGCGTATTACTCCTGGTACAAACTGGGCGTTATCGAATTGATGAAACGCAGGTTCCCGGACGCTATTGAAAAGTTCAATCGGGCCATTGTGTATAAGCCCGATTTTTCGCCGGCCTACATTGCGCGCGGCGTCGCGCTGTATGAGACCGGCGAACGGGATCGGGCAAAAAATGAATTTGAAGAAGCGCTGAAGCGCGATCAGGAAGCGACTCTGGCGTCCTTCAACCTGGGAGTTTACTATTACAACGCGAATCTCCTGGATCAGGCCAGAAAAATCTTTCTTGAACTGGCCGGCGAGATGCCCGGGTTCACCGATCCGCGTTTTCAGCTCTCGTATATCTATTTCCAGCAGGGCCAACTGGACGACGCCGAACGCGAAATGCGCGCCTGCCTGGAGATTCGTCAGGAAGATCGCTTTTACTGGGCGCTGGCGCAGATCCGCGAGAAGCGCTACGCCAATACGCGCAATCCGGCGGACGCCGAGACCTACCGCAACGCTCTGAACGAACTCCTGACGCGGTTTCCATCCTCGACCTACGCTCAAGATGCGCGCGCGAAACTGGCGGCCCTGCGTCCCGGCGAGCGGATTGTGCAGCCGTACGCCTTCGCCGCCGCGGCCAGCCAGGCGAGCCTGGTGAACCGCGACCTGATTATCCGCGAGGGCGCGACAATCGCCGCCTATGATTCCAGCGGTCGCCGACGGCGCTGGGCGGTGCGTTTTGACGCGGCGCCGCGTTCGGTATTCATCGACACGGTTCTGCATGCGCTCACGCCGGGTCGTGTGGCGCTGTATGATCTCGCGGACGGCGGCGAACTTTCGAGTTTCGCCGTGCCGGCCGAGACGGTGCGTATTTTTGGAAGTTACGATCGGATTGGCGCTCTGACGCGGACGCCGGCGCGGCGCGGCCAGGCGGCGCGCTCCGAGCTCTTGCTGTACGATGCGGTCGGTCGTTTGCGCGCGCGACGCGCTGCAAGCCCGAGCGCGGACTTTCGCTCAGCCGGCGCCGGGCTCGTCCAAATGGAGGCGCGCGCCGGAAAACTGAAACTCACGCGCCTCAATGACGATCTTTCGGAAGGCGCCGCCCTGGAACTGCCCTGGGATCGCAGCGGGCGCCTGCCCGAAAGTCGCGCCGAAGGCGAACTGCTGGTGCTCACTGCGCCGGGAAGCCAGGCGGCGGTCGTTCACGCGACGCGCATGGAATTGCTGGGTCGCATCGCCCTCGCTCGCGGCGTCAACAGCGTCCGGGTCAATCTGGCCGGTGAAGAGCCGACTCTTGCTGCAATCTTCGATATGGAATTGCGCATCTTCGCGATTAACGGACGTGCGATCGGCAAATCAACCCTGCCGGTTGCGGCGGCGTCCAGCGACGCCTTTCGCCTTGCCGCGGACGGCGGCCTTGTTTTCCTGGGTCGCGATCGAACCATTTACGCGCTGGATGCGTCGGGCCGGAAACTCTGGTCCACGCCATTGCCGGCCGCCGGCCGAACTCCAGCCGGTTCGGAAATTCAGTCCGCGTATACGATCTTTTATTAGCAGGCAGCTTGAGAGAGGGCCTGCAAGCTGACAGGCGGGCGACGACTGCGGTCGCAGCAAGGAATTTTATGGAAGAAGAGACTAAGCTCAGTGCGCGCTGGCGTTACTACATTGATCGAAACTTTCAAAACCAGTTTCTCTTCCGATTCAGCGCGGTGGCATTGATGGTCTCAATCTTTGCGCTCGCGGCGCTGTGGTTGGTTCACGAAAACGCCTTTGGCCTGCTGCCGGATTCCGCAACGGCGCTGTTCGTCTTGAAAGAAGCGCCGGGCGCGGACGGAGCCATGTGCCGGCTGCCGGACGGCGAGGAATTGCCCGCCGTGCGTCCGGGCCGTGCGTTTAACGCCTTCGAGCTCTACTGGCGGCCGATTGCAGTCGTATCCGCATTTAACCTCGTCTTCATTGCGGTGTTCGCGCTCTTTTACTCCCATTCGATGGCCGGGCCCATGTTCAACATCAAGCGCGCCCTGCGCGATATTATCGATAGCGGCGAGGCGCGTCCTGTTCGCATCCGCAAAGGCGATCAGTTCCAGGATCTTACGGAACTGATTAATGAGTTAATCGAAAAGCGAGTGAAATAAGCGATGACGCCTGGGCTTCCAAACAGTCGCGTCAGATGCCGGGCGACCTGGTGCGGGTTTGCAATTTTTGCGTTTGCGTTCGCGCCCGCCGCGTCTTTTGCTCAGTCGGCGTCGGCGGACCCGTCGGCGATTTTACAGGACCGCACCGGTCGCGATCTGGATGCGCGCGTGGCGGCCGCCGTCGCACTGGGCGCCGCGTCCCGCGCGCCCGCCGCCGCGCCCGCCGCAATTGCCAGTCTGGGCCGCGCGCTGCTTGATTGGGAGAACGAAGAAGACCTTCGTCGCGAAGCCGCCCGCCAGCTGGCGCGTTTCAGCGCGCATGCGGATCTGGCGGCGACGCCCTTAATCCAGCTGCTGTATCAGGAACTCGCGCGCGGCGCCGCTCCTTCGAATGTGTATGTAGCGGCGGACGCGGCGCGCGCCCTTGGCGCCCTGGGTCGCCGACGCAGCTTTACGCCCTTGTTCCGCTTGATGCACTCGCGCTTCCCGACGGTTGTGCGCCGTCAGGCCCAACTGGCGCTGAATCGACTCGATTTCAGTCGCGAATCTCGCGAATCACCCGCAAACGCTCCGCGCTGAACCGGAAAGACGCAATGGCGCCCGGCGGAAAGTCGAAATTACGTTCAGGTTCCGCATCGATGGTGACCTCGCCGTCCATGGCCGAGATAATCTGCAACGTTTTGCCGCGCGGCACCGTTACATCGAGATAACGTTTGCGGCCGCGCGCCCGCCAGTTGGTTTCGCGAGCGATGCTGCGAAAGAATTCCGCGTCTTTTGGAAATACCGCGTCCTCGTTCAGGGGATGGCAGTTGCGATACCAGCCCGTAGATCCCGCGCCCGTAGCAAGCAGGAGCCCGGAGCTCTTTTGCTCTTCCCATTCCTCGCCGGCCAGACGAATGTTATACCGGCTGATGTAATCGTGAAACTTGCTGTGGATGCTGATTTCGGAAATGCAGGCGCCAACCTGCACGACCTTGCCCTCCGGCAGTTCGATCTCGCCTTCCGCCTGGGTCCATTCTTCGATGACGAGATTTTCCGGACCGCGCATGCGCCGAATCTTATCGAGAAATCGCGCCGGATCGAAATAGAGCAGGGCGCCCGTGGACGAAGCCGGATCTGAGTTGAGACCGAGCACCGGCCGTCCGAAGGCGAAGCGACTCACATGCACAAAGTGATTGTCTCCGCCGAAACTTACCAGGATGTCATAGCTGTCGTGCTCGATAAAGGGCAGCTCTTCCCGGTAGATAAAGCGCGTGCGCGGCAATTCCTCGCGCAAGCGCCGCAGGTGATCGACCTGGCGCACATGGGAGTCGTGCACTCGTTCAAACGCAAAATTCTGCCGATCGTAGATGCGTTTGGCGGTGGTTGCGGAGCCGTAGCGCACAAGGTCGCGTTCCCACTTGGTCCGCTTCATTACAATCAGCACGCGTTCCACGGTCGGCCTCGCGAAGCTTACTTTTGCGCAACGTGAATCACGGCGGCGCCGAGCATAACATTGCGGTAGGACACGGATGCAAAGCCGGCCTGCATCAGCTCGCCCTTGAGCGTCTCCTGATCCGGATAGATTTTTGCGGAGGCGGGCAGATACTCGTACATCTCGTGTTTGCCGCGGTGGGTCAGAAAGCCGATGCGCGGCACAATGCGTTCAAAATACAAGCGATGAAAAAAGGATACAAAGGCGGATTTTACCTGGCCCACGTCCAGGATGACAAGTCGCGCGCCATCCTTGAGCGCGCGTCGGCACTCGCTCAGGCAGCGCGCGCGGTCCTGCACGTTGCGCAGGCCAAAGCTGATCGTAATTGCGTCGAAACTCCCGTCGGCAAAGGCGGACAGATCCGTGGCGTCTCCGGCGACGGTCGTAATGCGCCCGAAGCTCCGCCGATCGGCTGCGCTCCATTGCGCCATTCGATCGCGCAACACGCCGAGCATCCCCTCCGAAAAATCGAGCGCCGTAATGCGCGCCTCCGGCCCCAGGCGGCGCGCCGCCTGGAGGGACAGATCGCCGCTGCCGCAGCACAAATCGAGCAGGGCGACCGGGCCGGGCCGGAGCGCGGTCCGGTCGATTGCACGGCGCTTCCACAGGCGATGCGCGCCAAAGGTGATCCAGTCGTTGAAGCGATCATAGTTGGACGCAATCGCGTCAAAATTGCGGCGGATGTAGTCGGCGCGCTCCGAGCGTTCGGGGAGGGCGTAGGTTTGCGTGGACCGGGTCTTGTTCATGGTAGTTTGTTGTGCGTCGCCGGGCGGGACGGTCGTCGCGCGCCGGCCGAATTGCGCGAAGTTCCTGCAGCATAACTGCTTGTCAGGGCGGCCAGTTTCCAGCACCTTTGATTCAGCGCTGGAAATCGCCTACGCCGGACTGGCGAACCGATCCCGCTGAACACTAGCCAGGCATCATGTCCGCCGACAACCAAAATGCCGCCCCGCCCGTGGACGATGTCCTCGAATTGCTGGACGCCCGCAGCGCCAACGACGCCGTCCAGGCGATGGAGGCCCGCGGCGATTTCAAGTTTCGCGGCATCCAGCGCGTCTATGATCTGATTCGGGATTGGACGGCGAACTTTAATCAGCGCGGCATTCTGCCCTCCTACGAGCAGATCTCCCGCGACTGTGAACTTCCCGAGGACAAGATTCGACTGTACCTGCTGGAGCTGATGGGCCGCGGCGGACTCAAGCAACGCATTGTGTTCGCGTTACCGGCTTTGCAGTTTATCGCCGGCGCCGGCGCCCGCGTCTCGTCCATGACGGTTTTCTGTCGGCCCACGCAAAACGAAGGATCCAACGCGCGCCGCTACCTGCAGCTCTACAACGACAAGAACAAACAGGCCCTCGCAAAATGGATCGGCATCCGGGGCGCGGTGGATGCGAATCGACTCCGCGAGCACCTGATGCGCGCGATTCAGCAAGGCAAGCTGCGCGAGACGCAGGCTCGCGCTGAAATAGTAAAGCTATTCTACACTGACTTTGACGATACGCCGGAGCGCCGCAAGCTCGCTTATACCCTATTCGCCCGGCCTTTAATCCAGGCTCTGATCGAAGAGCGCAAACTGCTCTATCTGCAGGGCGAGACGCCGGATGGGCGCAAAGTGAACGGCGTTTATTTCCCGGGCTCGCGCGAACTGGAAGAACGGTTCAAAATCCTGGCCGACTATTATCAGAAACACATCGATCCCGGCGCCGTCAGTCCGGAAGGCGCCGAGCCGCACCAACTCCAGGAACGCTTGCGCGCTTTTGGGCCCAACTACGCCGGATTGAACGACACGGATAAGCAGATCTATGAGGACTTGATGCTGATCGCGCCGGCCGTGACGCGGGTGCGCAAAGAACAAACGGAAACCGTTCGGCGGCAGAGCCTGGAACAGGCGCTGGAACAACTGGCCAAAATTCCGCGTGTGGCGGATGCCAGCGTGTTTCGCAACGCGGCTGCCGAAACGCTCGCCCAGTTGCGCGCCGTGGGCGGCGTCCTGCACGCCGAATACCCGTATCGCGGTCGTGTTACTGACTTCTTTCTGCATAAGAACAACGTCGTAGAAGCCGTCAAATTTGCGCGCGAGGCTTTCGACAAAACGGAAGACGACTCGCACGTGATGATTCTTTCGGCCATGGGCCTCGAGCGTTACCTGGACAAGGACCAGTACAAGGCCTTCCTGGACCTGGAACAGCGCGTGCTGTTTTTTCGATTACCGCTGGTGATTCGACTGTGGCGCATGTTGGTCGGAAAATCGAAGCTGGGTCAAAAGGAAATCTACCAGCTCAAACAGAAGGTGCTGCGCGAACAGGAGTCCGAAAAGAATCGTCTGCGCGAAGAGGAACTCAAGCGGGCTCGCAAGCAAATGGTCAGTGAGCGCATGAACGAGCAGCAGCGCGAATCAAGCTCCGCCGCAGACGAAAGGGGCGCTGGCGAGGAAGCTTCTCCGGGCCCGGCCGAGTCCGCGGAACGCCCGCGGAGCGCGTTCGAAGCGCCGGAACCGGTTTCGGAAGAAGAGAAATACCACAAAGTCCAGGATGAGCAACGCGCGCGCGATCTGCTGCGCAAAATCGTCGATACGCTGGACGGCGCCTGGGACCAGCGCCTGCTGCCAAACCGCGAATACGTGCAACAGTATGTCACGGAACTTGACGAAGACGGACTGATTATGTTCCTGAAAAAGTACGGTCGTAAGGAAGTGTACTCCTTTCGCATCCGTCACGACAAACCCGAGTACGTCTGGCCGGTATTGATCAGTCGGCGCTACTTGCGGCGTTACGGGAAGCGCCTCCTGGGCCGCGTTCAGGACGAGGCGAACGAACAACGCAAGGCCAACATGCCCAACCAGGAAAAATTCGATGTGGCCGTCTCAATCGAAGATTTCCTGGGACGCATCCTGCCAAAACTCTAGCGGCGCTTTTTTCTTCCCGGCCGGGGGCGCCGTTCGTTGTATGACTTATGGATCAGTCCGCCGCACCTCGGGACTTTCGTTTCACCAAAATCATCGCCACAATCGGGCCGGCCAGCAATACTTCCGAAGTCATTTCTAAACTCGCCCTCGCGGGGATGAATATCGCGCGGCTGAACATGTCTCATGGAAATCCGGACTCCGTGCTGCCGATCATTCGCCGCATTAAAAACCTCAACAAAAAGCTGAACCATCCGATCGCCACGCTCATGGACCTGCAGGGGCCCGAAATTCGCACCGGCGAATTAAAAGAGAGTCTGAACCTTAAGGTCGGCGAAGTGTTCTCCTTTACGGTGAGCCCGGATGAAGACCCGGAGGAACGCAGCGTCCATGTTAACTATGAACACATGATCACCGATCTCAAGGCGGGCGACAAGGTTACGGTCGACAATGGCTTGATTAATCTTGAAGTGCTCGAGGTGCACGAGCGACGTCTGCGTTGTCGGGTGCTGGAAGGCGGCGTGCTGGGTTCGCGCAAACACATAAACTTGCCCGGGGTGCGCGTCAACCTGCCGAGCATCACGGAAAAAGACAGGCGTGACATACTGTTCGGCCTGGAACAGGAAATCGATTTTATCGCGTTGTCTTTCACTCGGTCGGCCGACGACGTTCTGGAAGCGCGCAAGATGATCGAAGAGCAGGATAGCAATTCGCGCATAATCGCAAAAATCGAAAATCAGGAAGGCCTTGATAATTTCGAAAGCATTCTTGAAGTCGCGGACGGCATCATGATTGCGCGCGGCGACCTGGGCGTAGAAGTCCCCCTGTATGAGTTGCCCGTTATTCAGCGCAATATGGTGCGCCTGTGCGCTCTGGCCGGCAAGCCGGTGATTGTCGCGACGCACCTGCTGGAATCGATGATTCAGAACCCCATGCCCACGCGCGCGGAAGTGACGGACGTTTCCAACGCCGTATATGAACAGGCCGACGCGCTCATGCTTTCAGCGGAGACGGCGATGGGTCGCTATCCGGAAAAATCGATCCAGATCATGGACCAGATTATCCGGCGGATTGAGAAAGAGCGCGGGCTGGAGTTTCATCGGGGTCGCGTGCCGGACAGCGTCCGTTCCGAGCTGGCCCGCAGCGCCTGCCGCCTGGCGGACAGTTTGAACTCGCGCGCGATCGTGGTCATTACCCGACGCGGGCTGTTGGCCAATCTGGTGGCGAGCTTTCGGCCGCAGAGCGCCATCATCTATGCTTTCACAAACATGTCGAGCACCCGTCGCAAGCTCTGGTTGAATCGCTCGGTGGTGCCCTACCTGCTCGATTTTTCGCGTAATCCGGAAAAGACAATCCGTCTGGCCTTTGAACGCTTACGCGAACGCAATCGCGTGATAGCGGGTGAAAACATCGTCGTTGTTTCCGATTTTGAGGCCGGACACGAACGCATTACCGGCATTCAAGTGCGCGTTTTCCAGTAAGCGTCCGGCCGCCGCCTGTCAGTTTTTGATTGGCGCACGCAACCGTTTATCGATTCGCGCACGCCCGGCGTCTGTTTCCTGATTGCCGCCTCCTCGAGGCGCGACCTGAAACGTAACTATATTACGTTTCAGGTCGATTCTATGAATAACCGCTTCCGTTTGATGTCGTTGCCGGCGTGCGCCGCCGGTCTGTTGCACTTCGCCTGTCTGGGCGTGTTGCAGTCCGCGCAGACGCGGGACGGCGGGGGCGGTCCCGGCCTCTGGCTGGCGTTTTTGCTGGCGCCGGGCGGCCAGGCGTCGGCCGTGTTTGCGCCGGACAGTCCGGCGGATATCGATGGGGACGGGGCTGCGGACGGAACCCTGCGAGATCGCAATGGCGACGGGCTTGCGGACGGGATCGATTGGGATGGAGACGGCCAGGCCGATGCCAATCTGCCCGACGGCGACGGCAATGGAATGCCGGACGGCCTGGACCAAAACGGGGACGGCGCGGTCGACTACTGGTTTTGTCCGGCGGGCGAGCGCATCGCTCTGCATGCGCTGGCGGATTGCTCCGGTCCGGCGGCGCGCCTGATGGATGCGAACGGCGACGGGACGCCTGATGGCGTCGATACGGACGGCGACGGGCAAATCGATGACGACCTTTTGGGCCAGATCCAATCCGACCTGACTGCGCCGGTCGTTCTGATCGATGTCGCCGGCGGAACGTACGCGAGTGCGTTCGTCGTGCGCATTAGCTGCACGGACAATCTGGCGCCGGGCGCCATCGGCTATTCGATAAACGGTCCGGATGTAAACTTCGCCGCCGGCGTCGGAGTCTTCGGCGCGCCGCCGGAGCTTGCGGTTGGAGTCGGTCTGGCGGGCGACGGCGGCTATCTGTTGAAATATGCGTGTCGCGATGCGCGCGGCAACTTCAGCAATCAGGCGAGCGCGGCGTATACGCTGGATTCGAATGCGCCCGATATTGCGTTTAACTCGGCGCCGGCGGCCTATTTGTCGACCGCGTCCGGCGCGCGCAATTCGACCTTGATCGAATGGACTTCTTCGCGCAATGGGACCTTTGTTCTCCGGCGCAATGCGAGCGATTGTTCCAGCGGCGATGTTGCACAGAGCGGAACGGTGTCCGCGGGCGCGCCGGAAAACTCCGTCATTCAGGCAGGCGTCGATTTTGCAAGCGCCGGCGCCCGCAGTTTTATACTTTGCGTTACAGACTCCCTGAACGGCCTGACGGGTTCGCGGAGTTTTGTTATTACGCGCGACGATACGCCGCCGACGCTTACTCTGAACGCGCCGACTTCGGCGGGCCCCTGGCCCAGCGGCCAGACTCTGGACCTCGCCTGCACGGACGGCGGCGCCGGTTGTGCGGCTCGCGCCTATTCCACCGATGGCGTTGTTCCGGCTTTCGACGCAGACTGCGGCGTCACGGCGGGTCTGGCGTATGCAAGCGGGACGATCCTGCCGGACGGCGCGTATACTCTGCGTGTTCGAGCATGCGACGGAGCGGGCAATGCCTCAACCACGACGGCGCAGGCGCTCAGCGTGGGTTCGACCAGCGTGAAGCGCATCTTTGTCAGCGCCGCGAGTTCCGGCGGCAATCTGGGGGGACTCGCCGGCGCCAACGCGTTCTGTACCGCGGACGCCAATAATCCGAATGGCGGAACTTACAAGGCTTTGCTCTCCGGCAATGGCGCGCTGGCCGCCAACCAGGCGTACGTGCGCGGCGACGGCGTAACCGAGCTCGGGACCGCCAACGCCAGCGCCGTTCTCGCAACCCCGCTGACAAACGCCGTCGGCGCCGGGGCGGCAGTCTGGACCGGCTTTGGTTCGTCGAATTGCGCCAACTGGACCTCCAGTTCGGGCACGCTGGTCTTTGGATCTACAGGCGACCCGTCCTCGCTGAACTCGGCCTGGCTTAATACCGGTTCGGCGCTCTGCAACGCCGCGCTGCGCGTCTACTGCGTGGAGCAATGAGGCGGCGCTGCGGAGTTCCGGCGGCGCTGCTCTGCTGCGCCGCTGCATTTCATTGCACTGCGACTGACGACGCGGAGCGAATTTTGTTATACAACGAACAGGCGATGTTGTGCGAGGAGCGCGGCGATTGGCTCTGCGCGGAAGCGCACTACACGCAAATGCTCGTACTGCGACCGGACGAGCCCTGGCTCTGGCAGCGTCGTGCGCGCGCTCGCGGACTGCGCAGCGATGGGATCGGCGCCCGGCGCGATGCGGAGCGTATTCTGGAGCTGCTTCCCGAAAGCGCAGTCGCCCGCTGGACCCTGGCCGAATATGATCCGGATCCTCAGGCGAAGCTGCGCGAGCTGGACCTCGCCGTGCGACTTTCGCGTGGCGCCGCCCCGGCCTTGCTCTACCGCGGCCTGGCGCGAGCGAAGCGCGCCGATCTGAACGGCGCGGAAGCGGACTTCGCCGCCGCTGGCGCGGCCTGGCCGGAGTACACCCCGATTTTCGTATACCGCGGCCTCGCTGCGCGGGCGCGCGGCGATCTTCGAGCGGCGCACGAGCATTTTACGGCCGCCATACAGGCCGACTCAGAACGCGAGCGCCGACAGAATGCGCAGCTGTTCCTCCTGCGTCCCGGCGGCGCATTTCAGCCGTATTTTGAGCGCGGGCGTTTGCGCATTGAGTCGGGCCAGCGGGCCGCGGGTTGTCGCGACATTCTGGAAGCCGTGCGGCGCGGCTATCTGGGAGCGCCTTTCGGCTGCCGCATCCTGCTCGAGGACCTGGGCGTAAGCGCCCGGCGGCGGCTGTGACCGGACGAACCGGGGATCGGCCTGACGCCGCGCTAGCAGTCCAGTAAGCTTATCCCGAACTCATGTAACATCGAATCCAATAGTGTTAAGGGCAGGCCCATTACGTTGTAATAGTCGCCCTGAATCGAGTCGATCAAAAGGGCGCCGCGACCTTGAATGCCGTAGCCGCCGGCCTTGTCGTAGGGTTCGCCTGAATCGACGTAGCTCGCAAGCTCGTGTTCGGAGAGGGCGCGCATTATCACTTGCGTTTCGCGCGCGGCGACTCGCAAGTCGGCCCGCGGCGCATGATATACCGCGAGACCCGAAAATACGCTGTGCTTGCGTCCCGCCAATCGCCTCAGGAAGTCCAGAGCCTGATCGCGATCTCGCGGCTTCTCCAGCGGCGCGCCGTCCAGAAAGACCAGGGTGTCGCACGCGATCAGGAGCGCGTCGGGTCGCGCCGCTCGAGCCAGTTGCGCTTTGCGTCGAGCCAGTTCCTGAACGATCTCAGCCGGCGTTGCGTGGGGCGGCGGCGTCTCATCGGCGGCAGTCGGTAGAACGTCAAAAACCAGACCGAGCCCGGCGAGCAGCTTGCGCCGGCGCGGCGAAGCTGAGGCGAGTACGATCGGCGGCAAGGCGGGCATAGTGCGACGAGGTCCGGGCCGTACAGACGGGCAAGTCGAATCGGCGGAATTGGCTTTACATTTTTTTTGCGCCAACTGGAGTTCGGGCATGAATCGCTGCGGTTGCTCGTTTACTGAAGTCCCTTCCAGTTTTGCAGAAGCGTGTCGTCCCGAGAATTGGGGCGGCCTGGGCGAGGCCGGTCTTTTGACCCTGGCGCTCGGGTGCATTGTGCTTTTGCGTCGTTTCAAGCGCTGAACGTACAGTCTGAATTGCGGCGGCGCGGCGAAACATCCTGCGACAAAAACCGCTGGCCGCCGCAGGCGCTCCTTTTTGTTTGTGCGTGTGAGAGTCTCGATTCCCCGTCTGAATTATCTAACATTGCAACGGGCGGCGTTGGTCGCCTGTCTGGCGCTGGCGCCCGCCGGTTGCCGCCTGCTTTTTGGCGATCCGGCAGAGTGCGAAGACATCGAGATTCCGGAAGATATGCGCTGCATTCCAGCCGGACCCTTTACGCGCGGCAGCGATCGCACTGCGAAGGAAGAGGATACCGGACGCCCGATCCGTGACGAGGCGCCGGCTGCGATCGTAACCCTGAGCGCCTTTTTGATTGATGCGACGGAAGTCACCTACGCCCGGTATCAGGAATGTTTCGCCGCGGGCGCCTGCACGCGCGCCGGTCCGAACTATCGCGGATACAATGGTCCCAGGATGCCGATGGTCGGTCTGACCTGGTTTCAGGCGCGTGAATATTGCCGCTTTCGCGGCAAGCGCCTCCCCACGGAGGCGGAATGGGAAAAGGCCGCGCGCGGTCCCGACGGGGATCTACTGCCCTGGGGCGATGAATCCGCGACCTGCGAGCGCGCCATTATTCAGGAAAATAACCAGAAGGGTTGCGGCACGGGCAAGACCTGGGATGTGGCGTCGCGACCGGCGTATCGCTACGGCCTGTACGATATGGCCGGCAATTCCTGGGAATGGGTGAACGACTGGTACAGCGATGACTATGCGCGGTGCGGCGCCGCCTGCGCCGGTCAGGACCCGCAGGGACCCTGCGCCGGCGCGGATCAATGTCCCGGAATCCGCCGGCGCGTCATCAAGGGCGGCTCGTGGTGGTGGGACGCCGAATACGCGGAAGGCTCAAACCGGCGCGCACATTTCCCGAGCAATCAGCCCTTCCATCATCTCGGCTTTCGCTGCGCGAAAACAATCGAAGGGCAGTGATCGCCGGCCGGCCTGGATCAATCGTAAACTTTGACCAGGATGTAAACGGCCGCAGCGATCACCAGTTCCATCGAAAAGTGAATGCCCCAGCCGATCAGGCTCGCCCAACCCAATGCAAACGGGCTGGAGAATACGAAATTCGTAACGACGATTCGCAGTATCCAGAAAATCAGCACGATCAGGCTGGCAGTCGCCAGGGTGCGCGTGCGAAAGCCGCCCAGGCCTGCAAGCAGCACAACGCCGCAGGCGATTTCCACCAGGCCGACCAGTTGTTCCAGCAGGATGTTGTTGTTGTTCAACGAAAATCCGGCTTCTTCGACCTGGGTCAGCACTCCGGCGAGACCGAGCAGTATGAAGAATACGCCGGTCGCAATCCGCAGCAATTTAATGGGCATAAGTTTCTCCTCAGTTAATGTTTCGAAAACGGGAACTCAGAACAGGCCGTCCGCCGATATTTGCGAACGGCGCGTGTAGGCGATGACGCCCGCTTCGCGGTCGCCTTCGATCCATTTGCACAGAATAAAATCCCCGGGGCGCGCGACCACCCGCAGCCGCCCCACGACAGCGCCGTGCTCGTCCAGCGCCTCCAGTATGTTTCCATTGCGCAGGCGGCGTGCGGCGTCATAGCCCCAAACGACGGCGTCCGCATTTTCGCCGGGGCTTTCTTGCGGGCGGAGGGGCGCAATCTGACCCGCGAAGTGCGGCCGATCGGCGAACTCGCCGACCGTCGGCAGAGGCTCGAGCGGCGCGGGCGCAAACCAATCGGCGTAGATGGTGCGCTCGGTTGCGATCGGCGCGAGCGTATCGCGTCGGGCGAAGGCGGACGGGCTTTCATAAACAAAATACAGGTGTTCGCAGTCCCAGCGTTCCAGCGGCGTCAGGCGATCCTCAAACTGATCTTTACCGAACACATAGCAGCGTTTGCTGCGCAACTCCGCGCGCGCTCCCAGGCGATGGACTTCGCCTTCGTACTGTCGCAGGCGCAGGGAGCCGTCCGGTTGCCGGCCCAGGATGCGCATATAAAAGAGCGTGCGGGGCGTGCGCTGGTTCGTGTTTTCAAATACGACTTCGCCGAGTTGCCCGGGACCGTAGAACGGCAGCGCCGGCTTGAAGCGATACGCCGCACCCGCCGGCAGGGGCGCGCCCCGGGGCGCGGGGCGATAGCCAGTTGAGCATCAGCCAGGCGGCGAGCGCGTGGACGGCGAGGGCGGTCAGCAGAACGTGACCTCCCCGCCGGTCACGTTGAAATGGGCTCCGCACCCAGGCCCGGTAAGGTTCACGCTCCGGCGCGTCTCCGGAAACTCGGCGTTGAAGGTCAGGTC